>NZ_CP045488.1:0-670598 GCF_009392895.1 Natronorubrum aibiense
AAGGCGGCCACCAGTACGAGATCGACCTTCCCGATGGCGTGGATGACGCACACACGTTTATGAAAAACGGCGTCCTGACTGTCGAGATGGAGGGCGATCTATGAAACTCACCGTCAAACCACTGAAACAGAAGGACGCAGGGCGTGGACTGGCCGCGATCGACCGCGTCTCGATGCGCGAACTCGACCTCGAAAACGGCGATTACATCGTTATCAAGGGGAAAGGTGACAACCAGTCCGTCGCCCGCGTCTGGCCGGGCTATCCCGAAGACGAAGGCCGCGGGATCGTCCGGATCGACGGCCGCCTGCGACAGGAAGCCGACGTCGGGATCGACGACCGTGTCGAGATCGAAGCCGCGGACGTCAATCCCGCGAAATCGGTCACGGTCGCGCTCCCGCAGAACCTGCGCATTCGTGGCGACATCGGGCCGCTCGTGCGCGACAAACTCAGCGGGCAGGCCGTCACCGAGGGCCAGACGGTACCGTTCTCGCTGTCGTTCGGCCCGATGGCCAGCTCCGGCCAGTCGGTCCCGCTGAAGATCGCGAGCAGTTCGCCCTCGGGCACGGTCGTCATCACGGACTCGACGAACATCGAGATCTCCGAGACGCCGGCCGAGCAGGTCAGCGCCGGACCGGGCGCGTCCCCGGAAGGCGTCCCGGACGTCACCTACGAGGACATCGGCGGCTTAGACGACGAACTCGATCAGGTCCGCGAGATGATCGAGCTGCCGATGCGCCACCCCGAACTGTTCCAACAGCTCGGTATCGAACCGCCGAAGGGCGTCCTCCTGCACGGCCCACCGGGCACCGGGAAGACCCTCATGGCGAAAGCGGTTGCCAACGAGATCGACGCTCACTTCGAGACGATCTCCGGCCCGGAGATCATGTCGAAGTACTACGGTGAAAGCGAGGAGAAACTCCGCGAGGTGTTCGAGGAGGCCGAAGAGAACGCCCCCTCGATCGTCTTCATCGACGAACTCGACTCCATCGCACCAAAGCGCGAAGAAGCCGGCGGTGACGTCGAACGGCGCGTCGTCGCCCAGCTGCTCAGCCTGATGGACGGCCTCGAGGAGCGCGGTCGTGTGACCGTCATCGCAGCGACCAACCGGGTCGACGACATCGACCCCGCGCTCCGGCGTGGCGGTCGCTTCGACCGCGAGATCGAAATCGGCGTACCGGACAAGGAAGGGCGCAAGGAGATCCTGCAGGTCCACACCCGCGGGATGCCCCTGACTGACTCGGTCGATCTGGAACACTACGCGTCCAACACCCACGGCTTCGTCGGTGCCGACCTCGAGTCGCTCGCTCGAGAGAGCGCGATGAACGCCTTGCGTCGCATCCGCCCGGAACTCGACCTCGAGTCCGAGGAGATCGACGCCGACGTGCTCGACCGCCTGCAGGTCAACAAGCAAGACTTCAAGGAAGCGCTCAAGGGAATCCAGCCCTCGGCGATGCGGGAAGTCTTCGTCGAAGTCCCCGACGTCACGTGGAACGACGTCGGCGGCCTTGGCGACACCAAAGAACGCCTGCGCGAGACCATCCAGTGGCCACTCGACTACCCCGAGGTGTTCGAGGCCATGGACATGGACGCCGCCAAAGGCGTCATGATGTACGGCCCGCCGGGCACCGGGAAGACGCTGCTCGCCAAAGCCGTCGCCAACGAGGCCGAATCGAACTTCATCTCGATCAAAGGCCCCGAACTGCTGAACAAGTACGTCGGCGAGTCCGAGAAGGGCGTCCGTGAGATCTTCGAGAAGGCGCGGTCGAACGCACCGACCGTGATCTTCTTCGACGAGATCGACTCGATCGCCGGCGAACGCGGCCAGCGACAGGGTGACTCCGGCGTCGGCGAACGCGTCGTCTCCCAGCTGCTGACCGAACTCGACGGGCTCGAGGAACTCGAGGACGTCGTCGTCATCGCGACCACGAACCGCCCCGACCTGATCGACTCGGCACTGCTCCGTCCCGGCCGGCTGGACCGTCACGTCCACGTTCCCGTCCCCGACGAGGAGGGCCGCAAGAAGATCTTCGAGGTCCACACCCGCAACAAGCCGCTGGCCGATACGGTCGACCTCGACGACCTCGCTGCCAGAACGGAGGGCTACGTCGGTGCCGACATCGAAGCCGTCACCCGCGAGGCCTCGATGGCCGCCAGCCGCGAGTTCATCACCTCGGTCGATCCCGAGGATATCGGAGACTCCGTCGGCAACGTCCGCATCAGTACGGAGCACTTCGACCACGCGCTCGAGGAAGTCGGGCCGAGCGTGACGCCCGAGACGCGCGAACGCTACGAGGAACTCGAAGAGGAGTTCCAGCAGGCCGAACCGACCCCGGAAGAAGACCAGCTCGGTCGCACCTTCCAGTAAGCAGCCACGACCGCCGGCGCGACGCTGCGCCCGCGGCAGTGAACGGTGTTTTTTGACGGCATCGAGTCGACCAGCGGCTGCACTGGTGCATGCGTTCGTCGGGCCACGTTGCGTCGCAGCCCTCGAAAGCGCCGACTGTAAGCGCGTTATACGGACTACTGTCCGTCAGTTCCGCCGCACCCGGTCATGCGGGTGCGCCGGGAACCAGTTACAGCAGACCGGATCAGTCGTCGGCCGTCGTCGCCGACGCCGCCGACTGCGCACGACGCGGGTCCGGCTTCGTCAGGAGCCGAACCGAGATTCCGGCACCGAGCAGCGCGATCACGGACAGCGTCGCGAAAAAGACGCCCATCGTCGTGTGATCCAGCAGATACCCGCCTAACGAGATGCTGAGCGCGCCCAGCCCGAACATCCCGAGGTACGTGTAGCCGTAGGAGAGCCCGCGCGTATCGGCGGGCGTGTAGACGGCGACAGCCTCCTGATAGAACGGTTCGATCGCGAACAGCGAGAACCCGAGGACGCCGCAGTAGAACACGATCGCACCGAGTCCCATCGAGGAGATCGGGACGAACGCGAGGGCGAGGGCTGCGAGGCCGAGGAAGACGACGACCAGCCCGCGAGCGACGGCCACGCGGGCGGTCAACTTGCCGGCGACGTACTGGCCCGCCATGCCGGCGACGAGCAAGCCGACGTAGATGTAATCGCCGAGCGAGAGTTCCTCGAGCCCACCCGGCGATTCGATGCCGGCCATCGCCGGCAGTCCGTGAAGCAACTCCGGCAGGTACGTGAGCACGCCGCGGTAGTAGAGGCCGACGAACGTGACGACGGCGAACACGAGGAGAAACGAACTGGCGAACAATGATTTGGAGTTCGCGACGAACGCCGATCCTGCAGCCGAGTCCGTCGTTGCGTCAGCATCGGTCGTCCGTGACCGGCTGTCGAGTGCAGCGGTCGGATCGAACTCGAGTCGAAGCCCGTAGATCGTCGCTACCAGACCGGGCACGGCGAGCGCGACGGCGACGAGTTGCCACTCGAAGACGAGCAACAGCGTCGCGGTGGCGAACGGGCCGAGCGCGATGCCGACGTTGCCGGCGATGCCGTGCCAGGCGAAGACTGTGCCGCGGTTTTCGACACCGGTGCTGATGAGCGCCAGTCCCGCCGGATGGTAGATGCTGGCGATGATTCCCCAGCACAGCAGGTTGGCCGCGACGGCGTAGATCGAGGGCGCAGCCGCGAGCGTGACGAACGAGCCACTCATGCCGGCGAGACAGAGCAGTATGAGCCGCTTCGGACCGTATCTGTCAGCGAGCAATCCCGCCGGGAGTGCACCCAGTCCGAACGGAGCGTACCCAAGCGCGACAACGAGTCCGACGAGGGCGACGCTAACGTCGAACGCGTCGAGCCAGACGACCAGAAAGATGGGAATCGCGAGTTCGAACCAGTGAACGATCGCGTGGGCGAGCATCGTAAACGTCGCAATTGCCTTGTCGTTATTCCCGAGTGACATTCAGTTTCGACCGTCGATACTGACAGATTCCACGCCGGCTACTTATCAATACGGAAACGTTCGCTCTCGAAACGCAGTCTCCCGCGGTCATGACCGACCGACTACAACGTGCGTTTGGCCGACTGCTCACCGAGTCCCTCGAGGACTTCGTCGGCGTGTCCCTCTGGCGTGACGCCTTCGTAGACGGCCTCGATCAGACCATCGGGGCCGACGACGTACGTGTTGCGGAAGACGCCATCAAAGGTGTTCCCGAACATTTGTTTTTCGCCGTAGGAGTCATACAGCGTCGCGACCTCACCGAGTTCGTCGGAAAGCAGGTCGAACTCGAGGTCGTATGCCGCGGCGAACGACTCGAGGTCGTCGACCGGGTCGTCGCTGATCCCGACGATTCGGGCGTCTCGGTCGTGGAACTGCGGCCGGGCGTCGTTGAACGCACAGGCTTCGGTGGTACAGCCGTCGGTGTTCGCACGGGGATAGAAGTACACCACGAGCCGTTGGCCGTCGAAGTCGGATCGGCGAACCGTCTCGCCGTGTTGGTTCTGGAGCGCGAATTCGGGTGCCTCGTCGCCTACGTCGAGCATGGCCGTCTGTTAGCGACTGCTGTTGTATGTGTTGTGATTCGAGCCGGCTCGAGCCGCAAAGCGTCTACTCGAGCGGTTCGGCTGCGTCCCGCTCGACCAGCGGTGTGGCGTTCTGTGCCGGCAGCGTGACCACGTCGTCGGTCGAGAGGGTGTACTCGCGGTCGTCGACGCCGAGGATCGAGCCGATATCCTGAGTGATCTTGACCGTGACGCGGTCGACAGCGTCGGTGTCGTCATCGTCGGTCTTAGTATCCGTCTCCGACTCCGACTCGGAACTGGTGGGTGGACTGTCCGACGGCGGCTCCGGCGGCGTGTCGTCGACCGTCGGTCCGTCGCCACCCATGACGTCTGCAGGCGTGACGCCACTGGGGCCGGTCGATTCGCTCGCCGACCCATCGGCGCCGGCTGACGACGCGGCGTCCGCTGGTGGTTCCTGTGGTGGCACCGGCGGTGTGTCGTCGGTCGTGTCACTAGCCGGTGACGGTGGCTCGGCACCGATTTCGGGCTCGTCCGGCGGCACGTCATCGACGCCGTCGTCGGGCACAGGACGAGTCGAGGCTGCCTCGCTGTCGTCGGGCATGTCGACATCATCGGGACCTGCCTCGGTCGCGGCACTGGCGTTGACTTCGGACGCTACGTCGGTTTCGACACCCTCGAGCACGTCGAGCACGCGGGATTTGTTCGCGCCGATACGGTCGACGAGGTCGTCGAAGAGATCGGCCTCCTCGGCCGTCAGACCTTCGTCGTCCGCCGCCATCCCGGCCGCGGCGAGGCTGGCCTGTTTGACGAGTTTCCCCATCCGACGCTCGTAGATCGCCTCGACGACATCCTTGGCGGTCTCGATCTCGTCGGTGAGGTGGCCGATCTCCGGCGACGAAAACGGATCGTCGACCTGCTCGGCCACGTGCTCGCGTTCGTCCTCGAGGTCGGCGATGTACTCGCCGACCTCCTGGTAGAACGAGGGGCGAAGGTTCTGGAGGCTGTCTTTCTTTCGCTCCTTGCTCTGGACCGACCGCAACTCGTCTAAGTTCATTCTTTCTCCTTTTCAGCCCGGCCGCGCGCCATCAGGAACACGGCAACGTACTCTGGTAATGACTGGTCTCCCTCCGAGACCGTAAAGCTATGCCCACCGAGTTCGACCTCGCCGCCGTCGGTGACGTCGACCGTGATCTCGTGACCGCGGAACGTGTCCGGAACGGCGTCGTCGAGTGGGTCGAAGTCATCGATCTCGTCGCGCTCGAGGCGCACCGTCTCGAGGCCGCTGCCGCCGTGAAGACTGCCCGGCAGGCGGATAAGCCGGTTCGTGTCGGTGGTGACCGGTTCGTCGATCGGCGCGTTGTCCCGCTCGACTGCCCGGTCTGCGAACCGTTCTGCCAGCTGGGCGATCGCCGTATGGACGGTGACGTTGCCCGCCTCGAGTTGCTCGCGGTTGTTGCGGGCGGCGTTGAGCGTCGCCGTCGCCTTCCCCTCGCCGATCCCGTCGAACTCCTGCAGGCGCTCGAGAGCGTCCTCGTCGTCGAGCGCGAGCAGGTCGTCGAGATATGCCATCAGGTGGGCGTGTGTGCGCGCCCCCCATCCCCCTTCGGTCTGGAGCGTTCGGCGCTCCGTCGGCGTCTTCCGGCCCAATCCGGCCACGGTCTCGGTCTCGATCAGCGACTCGAAATCCAGTCCGATCCCCCGAACGTAGTCGACGATCTCCCGGCGGTGTTCCCGTTCGAGGTGGACGACGTTCTCGTCGCGGACGTGGACGTGGTAGCCGCGGCCGCCCGAGAAAACGATCTCGAGGTCCTCGAAGCCGAAATCGTTCTCGAGAAAGTCGAGCAATCGGAAGAGCGCCTGCTTACACTTCGCGAGCATCTCGGCGTAGGAGTCCTCGCCCAGCGTGACACTCGGCAGGTGGTCGGCGTCTAAGTCGAAGACGAGATCCGCTGACTGCCAGTCTTTCTCGTGCATCGAACTCGCGCCGGGGTCTCGAAACCGTCCCGCCGAAAAGTAGACGTGTTGTGGTCGTTTCCGGACGAGAAACTCCGAGAGTTCACCTAACTCGAGCAGCGAACGGTGACGGACCATCGTCGTCTCCGGGCCCGCAGTCCACGGAATGTACCCCCACTCGCGTTCGTTGGCCCCGGGCGGTGGTGTGATCTCTGTCCGCCGGTAGTGATCACGAAATCGTCCCCGAAGATAGGCCCTCGTTCGCTCCTCCATGCACCTCGCTTTCTCGTCGGTGTGGGACTATAGATGTGCCGAACTACGGCCGCCAGCGACCGCTGTGACGGGATAGCAAACGACAGTTGGCGGCGCTCAGCGCCGCATCAGATCCGAGATTTTGTCGGCGATTCCGACGTCGGCACCGAGTTTCAGATAGTAGGCGTCGCCGCCGTCCTCGTAGTAGCCGTCGATGCGGCGTTTGATCTCGAAGCCGAGATGCTCGTAAAACTGGAGGGCGTTTTCGTTCGTCGTGCGGGCGTGGCACGTAACTGTATCGTGGTCTTCAGCGACGCGGGCGACGAGTTGTTTGCCGATTCCCTCGCCCCGAAGGTCTGGCGAGACTGCCAGAAAGAGAATGTAGCCGTCGCGGCGAACGGCGGCGAACCCCACCAACGAACCGTCTTGGACGTAACAGTGGACCGTGGAGCGACGATACGCGTCAGTAAAGAAGTCGTATCGCTGTTTGAGCACGCCTTCCTGGCGATTGATTTCCTCTTTGAGCTGCCAGGCTTCTTCAACGAGGTCGTCACTCCCCGGCGTGACGACCCGACTGTCGATGTTGACGCTCACTATCATAGCGTAGCATCGTGGCCAATATAATTCCACCGGCACCCCGTCGATTCACCCGCGGGGCCCGGTCTCGACCGACGAACATAGGTCGATCACCGGTGAACAGCTATGCAGTTCGCTATGACACAGAAACGGGGCCAACGGTTCGAACTTCGAGAGCACACCGCCGACATCGCCGTCGAAGCCGCCGGCGACTCGCTCGAGGATGTCTTCGCGGCGGTCGCCGACGGACTTGCAGCCGCCTCCTGTGAGGACGTCCCCGCCGAGATCGGCGACCGATTCTCGCTTTCGGTGACCGCCGAAAGCCGCGAGGCCTTGCTGTTCGATTACCTCGACGAACTGATCTACCTGCGAGACGTCCGCGTCGAACTTCCGGTCGACCATCGCGTGGACCGGATCGACGACAGCGAAAACGGTGATGCGGACAGGTGGACACTCGAGGCCAGCGCCCGCGGCGTCCCCCTCACGGAGATCGACGCTCGCGAGGTGAAAGCCGTGACCTACTCCGAGATGCGACTCGAGCGCGTCGACGACGAGTGGGAGGCGTACGTCGTCTTCGATGTCTGAGACGGAGTCTCGTCGGCTCACTGCTCGAATCCGCTGAGGGTCGTCGAGTACGTGTCGCCGAAGACGTGGTGTTCGGTCACGGAAACACGCCGGAGCAGGCCGTCGACGGTCGCTTCGACGCGATAGCCGGCCTGGGCGAGATCGTCGGAGCAACTAGAGGGGATACTCGAGTCGTCCGCAGCGACGACGAGCAGATCCAGTCGCTCCTGTGAGCGCTCGTAGGCGGCGTGTGCCAACTCGACCGTCCCACACTCGCTCGAGTCGACGACGGGAAGCCAACCGAGACAGCCGGCGGTGAAGCCGAGGCCGCTTCCCGCGACGCTCGCAAGCAGCGCCCGTCTGTTCATATTTCCAATACGATAGGGGCGAACAAAGCCGTTCCGGTGGCTAACGTCGATCGGTCTCGAAGAGCCCCGTTCGATAGCGGCCATTCGTCTGGCAATGGGTGCGATGGCCAGCGAACGCGACTCGCGACGTCGCCGGCAGAGACGAACATCTTTGATCGTTCGGAGTGGAGTCGTTCGTATGAGCGATTCTACGTTCGACGCCGACGGCATCACGCTCGAGAAGGTGCGTGAGTACGTCTGGGAAATCCCACAGGAAGGCGAGATGAACACGCCGGCACGGGTACTGGCGAGCGAGGTGCTGCTCGAGGAGATCAAAGAGGACAAGACGCTCCAGCAACTCAAGAACACGACCCACCTGCCGGGGATCACGAAACACGCGATCTGTATGCCCGACGGGCATCAGGGCTACGGCTTTCCGGTTGGCGGCGTCGGCGCACTCGACGCCGAGAACGGCTGTATTTCGCCGGGCGCGGTCGGGTACGACATCAACTGTGGGGTCCGAATGATGAAGACGAACCTCACCTACGACGACCTCAAAGGCCGCGAGACGGAACTCGTCGACTCGCTGTTCGCGAACGTCCCCTCGGGGCTTGGCGGAGGCGGCATCGTCGAATCCGGCATCGACACCGTCGACGAAATCTTAGCGCGGGGCGTCGACTGGGCACTCGAGAACGGCTACGCCGTCGAAGACGACCTGCGTCACTGTGAGGACGAGGGCCACCGGGCTGAGGCCGACTCGTCGAAAATCAGCCAGAAAGCCAAGGACCGGGGGAAAAACCAGATCGGCTCGCTGGGGTCGGGGAACCACTTCCTCGAGGTTCAGCGCGTGACCGACGTCTTCCACGACGAGGTGGGGTCGGCCTACGGCCTCGAGGAAGACCAGATCGTCGTCCTGATCCACTGCGGCTCGCGGGGGCTGGGCCATCAGACGTGTAACGACTACCTTCGAAAGATCGAAAAACAGCATCAGGGCCTGCTAAACACGCTCCCGGATAAGGAACTCGCGGCCGCGCCAGCGGGCTCACAGCTCGCCGAAGACTACTACGGCGCGATGAACGCGGCGATCAACTTCGCGTGGGTCAACCGCCAGCTGATCATGCACCGCACGCGAGAAGTCTTCGAACGAGTCTTCGACCGCTCGTGGGAGGACATGGAGATGGACCTGCTGTACGACGTGGCCCACAACATCGCGAAAAAAGAGGTCCACGACGTTGATGGGGAAGAACGAGAACTCTACGTCCACCGCAAAGGAGCGACACGGGCGTTCCCGGCCGGCCACCCAGAGGTGCCAAAGGCCTACCGCGACGTCGGCCAGCCGGTGATCATTCCCGGCAGCATGGGCACCGGCAGCTACGTCCTCCGTGGTGGCGAGAACTCGATGGAGTTGACGTTTGGCTCGACCGCACACGGCGCGGGGCGGCTGATGAGCCGCACCCAGGCCAAAAGCGAGTACTGGGGCGGCGACGTCCAACAGGAACTCGAGGAACAGGACCAGATCTACGTCAAGGCTCAGTCCGGCGCGACGGTCGCTGAGGAAGCACCCGGCGTCTACAAGGACGTCGACGAAGTCGTTCGGATCTCGGACGAACTCGGCATCGGCGATAAAGTCGCACGGACGTTCCCCGTCTGCAACATCAAAGGCTAAGCGTCGGTGAGCGCCTCGAGGAGATGCTCCTCGAGGGGCTCTTTGGCCGCCTCGTTCTGGACGTTGAGCGCCGAACAGTCGACGAGTTCCTCGACGAGGTCGACGCCCGCGGTCGTGTTCGTCGTGATCCCCGCGACGAGGTCGGGCGAGTGGCCGAACGCCTCCTCGATCCCGACGACCGCGTAGGGATCGGACGCACAGAGCACGGTAAACGCGACGTGGTCCTCGAGCATGTCGACAACGGCTTCCCCGTTGTACGGCTCAAGCGGGCTGGCACCGACCTCGGCGACGATGACGTCCGCCTCCTGCAGTCGGGCGAAAACCGGTCGGACGGCCTCCCGGAAGGTGTCTTCGGGGACGACCGTCGTCGGCAGCCCCGCGTCGACGAAGTCGTAGATCGGGTCTGCGCCCGCGACCTCCATCGATAACACGTCGCCATAGGTTCCCGCACCCGTCAATTTGCAGGCGGCGACGTCGTACCCGTTTTCGACCAGTACGCGGGTGATCACCCGGCCGGTCATCGTCTTGCCGGCCGACATGCTCGTGCCGAGGACGAGGACGACCGGGGGTTCGGGCGTGGCCGATGTGGCCGTCAGACCGTAGTCGGACATTCGGGCGACGTCGCCGTCGACGACGACGTGACCCTCGTATTCGACCTCGACCGGCGTCTGACTGAACGGTGAGGCCGAGGTAACTCGACCGAGAACGCCGCCCCCGGTCATAATATCCAGCAGTCCGGCGTCGTCGACGTCCTGCCAGCTGCCGACCAGTTCGCGGGTCGCGCGACGGGTTCCAAGCGCGCCGACGATCGTCTCACCCTCCATCAGTTCGACGCGTCTCCCCTGCGGGTTCTCGACTCTGACGCCAGGGTTGGGGCGTTGAGTCACCCGAGCGAACACGTAATCTCCCGTCCACCACTCCGACTTGGGCCGGGGTTCGACATCGTACGAGCGCTGCTCGAGATCGGCGATTCGCGTCACTGAGGTGTGAACGTCTGCGTGCATGAGTGAAAGCTAACGGTGTGGGTCGGTTGGAAGCGGTTCGTCGTACAGGCAGGCGGCGAGGAGCGCGACCCGCTCGGCGAGTGCATCGAGTTTCACGTACTCGTAGGTCTGGTGGGCTCCGTCGCCGACCGCACCGAACCCGTCGATCGTGGGGGCATGCTGGCTGGCGTCGTTCCCGTCGCTTGCACCACCCGAGCGCGTCCCTTCGAGCGTGAGTCCAAGTCGGTCCCCGAGCGTCTGGATCCGCTCCCAGAGCAGGCGATTCCCTGCCGTGGGTTCCATCGGCGGCCGTCCGAATCCGCCGTCGATCGTCAGTTTGGTTCCCGGCGTCGTCGCTTCGAGCGAGCGGATCTCCGCCGCGACGGCCTCGGCTGCGTCGTCGGTGGGGGCGCGGACGTCGACTTCGGCCCGTGCGTTCGGCGCGACGACGTTGGACCGAAGCCCCGCTTCCACCTGCCCGACGTTGACGGTGACGCCCGAATCGATGTCGGTGAGTTCGTGGAGTCGGTGAATGACAGTACCGAGTTCCTCCGTCGCACTGGCGCCTTCTTCGGGCTCGAGGCCGGCGTGGGCAGCCTTGCCCTCGATCGTGACTGTGAAGTGGCCGACAGCTTTCCGTGCAGTCTTGATCTTTCCCTCCGGGCCGCTGGCGGGCTCGAGCACGAATACCCGGTTCGCTTGCTTGGCGAGTTCGATGATCCGCGGTTTGGATTCGGGGCTGCCGATCTCTTCGTCGCTCGAGACGAGAACGTGAACCGGCAGCGACGACTCGAGCGAGAGGTCCTCGAGGGCCCGAAGCGCGAAGACGGCCTGTGTCAGGCCGCCTTTCATATCGAGCGCGCCCGGCCCCTCGAGGACATCGTCCCGAATCTCGGGTGGGTCCTCCTCGACGGTCCCGAGCGGCCAGACGGTATCCGCGTGCCCGATCACGAGCTGGATCTCGTCGGCGTTATTGCGACCGGGTGACCAGGCCTCGAGCCGGCCGCCGGTTTCGTCACCCGGGATGCGCTCAGTCTCGAGCCCGAGCTCGTGGAAATCGCCCGCCAACCGATCGAAGAAGGCGTCGAACGTTTCTGGATTCTCCGTGGGCGTCTCCAGCTCGACAAGCTCGAGAAGAGACCGCTCTAGGTCCTCGCGATGGGCGTGGGCCCAGTCCAACAGTTGCTGTTCGACGGCGGATTCGTTTTCGGAAGCGGTCATCGCTCGAACCCCTCCGGGAACGGGAACGCCTGACTCTCACTGATCGCAGCGAACCGGTCGGGATAGAGGTGCGCTAGCACCGGTGCCCGCTCGAGCAGCGTCTCGGGTTCGGCGTCGTCGCTGCGGTAGGCATCAGTGTGAACGTATTTGGCGACAACGGTGCCGGCGACGAGTTCGCCGTCGTCGAACTCGACGAATCGCTCGAGTTCGCATTCCAACACTCCGTACGCTCCAGCGACAGCAGGCGCGTCGACGGCGTCGGCATCGACCGTTTCGATTTCCGTAAGCGATGGTTTCGCCCCGTCTGAATCCCGGGGCGCTGCGGCGAGGCTGGCGTCGAGTATGTCATCGGGCCGAGGATAGCTGACGGTAAACACCCCCGTCCGTTCGACGTTCCCGTACGTCCCGTGTTCGGGCGTACAGACGAACCCGAACTGGTCCGACCAGCCCAGCGGCATCGCCATATGCTTCGGCGCCAGGTTCTCCGAGCCGTCTTCGTTACGTGTCCCGACAATCACCAGCGGAGCCGCCGTATACAGCGTCTCGAAAAACGACTGCTCCGGCTGCAGCGTGATGAGATCGGGATCAGTTGAGAGGGGCATTTCGCTGTTCTATATTGTTGCTCACACAACATACCGGTTTTGTCAGTTACAGACGAACGGGCAGTCACTCCGTTCGACGCCCGGTCGATGGTTCGAGTACCATCGGTCTCGATTTCGCTCGAAACTGCCGTCCAGCGGCATCGACCGCTCGCAGTCACTTCAGTCGGAACGGATTCTCGTCGTCTTCACCATCGCTGTCTTCGTCCTCGATTCCGTACGGTTTTCGTGCCGTGATCGTCACCGTCGCCTCAGGGGTATCCTCGTCGGCCCACGGGCTGTCGTAGGCCGAAATCTCGAGATCGGTGACGTCCCATCCCTCCGCTTCGATGAGTTCTACGAGGCGACGCTGGTCCTCGAGCATATCCTCGTCCATACACTCCCGTTCGTGGTAATTCCGGGTAGGTCTTCCGCTGTGCTTGAGGGTGATCAGCTCGTGACGGATCGCCAGAGCGTGTCGGGTCGGAAACCGAAATCGGTTACGAATGCCCAAAATTACCCGGGGTGTTTAAGCGGATCCGACTGCTACTGGGTGGCATGCTCGCCGACGATTTCGGGCGCGAGGTAACCGGGGTCAGGGTTTCACTTACCGACCGGTGCAATTTCGACTGCGTCTACTGTCACAACGAGGGGTTAGGGGATACTCGCGGACCGATGGATCCACAGGACGACGAGATGTCGACCGACGACGTCGTTCGGTTTCTCGAGGTCGCAGCCGAGTTCGACGTCGACTCGGTCAAGTTCACCGGCGGCGAGCCGATGCTGCGCCAGGACTTAGAGGAGATCATCGAGCGAACGCCCGACCAGATGGAAGTCTCGTTGACGACCAACGGCACGTTCCTGCCCGGCCGGGCCGAGGCACTCGTAGATGCTGGCCTCGAACGGGTCAACGTCTCGCAGGACGCCCTCGATCCGAAAGACTTCGCCGAAATTACGAAAAGCGGCGCGTACGAGAAAGTCATCGAGGGCGTCGAGGCGGCGCTCGAGGCCGGACTCGATCCGGTCAAACTCAACATGGTCGTCTTCGAGCACACGGCAGGC
This sequence comes from Natronorubrum aibiense, assembly GCF_009392895.1. Lineage (GTDB taxonomy): Archaea > Halobacteriota > Halobacteria > Halobacteriales > Natrialbaceae > Natronorubrum > Natronorubrum aibiense. The sequence goes on from NZ_CP045488.1 coordinate 13,635, forward strand.
TACGTCCCGCAGATGGTCGACCACGTCGCCGAAAACGAAGGGATGCAGTTACAGCTGATCGAGTACATGCCAGAGCTGACGGGCAAGCCCGAATGGAACGTCGACATCGGGCGCGTTCACGACTGGCTGGCCGAGCAGGCCGACGAGATCGAACACCGCGAGATGCACGACCGAAAACGGTACTGGGTCAGCAGCGACAACGGCGACGGACGGGGCATGGTCGAAATCGTCGACCCCGTCGAAAATCCGACGTTCTGTGCGAACTGTCACCGCGTTCGGGTGACCCATCAGGGGTATCTAAAGGGCTGTCTCAACCGCAACGACGACCTCAAACCGATGGGCGAGATGACCAAACCCGAGATCCGCGAGGCGTTTCGGGAAGTCGTCGCCAACCGCGTCCCCTACTACGGCGAGTACATGATCCGAAACGGCGACGGCGAGTGGGAGATCAACGACGAGTACATCGAGACCTACGCCGAGATCTGAATTTTTCGGCCAGTTGGTGCACTCGAGACTCAGTAAGCGACGGCCGAACGTACTCGAGTGTGAACCGGTGCCGTCGCGACGGTCATTCGTTGCGCTTAAGTACCCGTCGCGGGTAGGTTCGGGTGCAATACGTGCAGGGGAGCGATCCCCGAGTCCGAGAGGGCGATGATAGAGACACGGTGTTGTGGTAGCCAAGCGGCCCAAGGCGCATGGTTGCTAACCATGTGGCGTCAAGCCTCCGGGGTTCGAATCCCCGCCACAACGTCGGATTCACTTGGCTGACTTTTCCGTCAGTCCAATTTGCAACGCGCGCACACCAGACACAGATACACGACACATGAGCGAGGAAGAACCTCAAGATCAACAAGACGACGAAGACCTTCAGTACTTCGTCCGCATCGGGCAAACCGACCTCGATGGGACGAAGACTGTCGAGCGCTCGCTCTCGGAGATGAACGGGATCGGTCGACGAACCGCCCGACTCATCGCCGACGAAGCGGGTGTCGACCGAACAGCGACGTTCGGTCGACTCGACGACGACGTCATCGACAACGTCGTCGACATCGTAGAGAACTACGCTGGGAACGTTCCTGACTGGCTCAACAACCGTCAGTCGGACTTTTACTCCGGGGAGACGACCCACGAGATCGGTAACGATCTCCAGCTCACCCGCCAGCACGACATCAACCGGATGAAGATGATCGACTCCTACAAAGGCGTCCGCCACAAGCGCGGCCAGAAGGTTCGCGGCCAGCGAACCAAGTCCACCGGTCGTACGGAGGGCACCATCGGAGTCAACGTCGAAGAAATCCGCGAAGAACAGGCCGAAGGCGGCGAAGAGGGTGAGGGCGAATAATGCCACTCGGCACCGACACCAAACAGTACGAGACGCCGAATCACCCGTATCAGGGTGAGCGCATCGCCTCCGAACACTCCCTGCTCGACCGCTACGGGCTGTCGAACAAAGAAGAACTCTGGCGAGCGCAGTCCGAGCTTCGCTCCTACCGGCGCGAGGCTCGTGACCTGCTCGGTCAGGCCCAAGACGACGAGGCCGTCATCCGCCGCTCCGAGGAGTTCCTCGGTCGGCTCAAGCGCGTCGGCATCCTGAACGAAAGCGACGAACTCGGCGACGTGCTGAGCCTCGAGATCGAAGACGTTCTCGAGCGTCGTCTCCAGACGGTCGCCTACCGCAAGGGGCTTGCGAACACACCCCAGCAGGCTCGACAGTTCATCATCCACGGGCACGTCGTGGTCGGCGAACAGCGCCACTGCATCCCATCGTACGTCGTCGACGTCGACGAGGAGGACCTCGTCGCGTTCGACGAGAACAGCCCACTCGCAGACGAACTCCACCCGGAACGAGCGGAGGGTCAATAACATGAGTCAAGACGACGAGAAATGGGGCGTTGCCCACGTACACGCATCGTTCAACAACACCGTCATGACCGTGACTGACCTCACGGGCGCGGAGACGATCGCCAAATCCTCCGGTGGGACGGCGGTCAAACAGAACCGCGACGAGGCATCGCCGTACGCGGCCATGCAGATGGCCGAGTCCATCGCCGAAGAGGTCAAAGCAGCCGGTATCACGGGCCTGCACGTTCGCGTCCGCGGCCCAGGTGGCAACCTTCAGAAGTCCCCTGGCCCAGGCGCACAGGCAACGATCCGCGCACTCGCCCGCTCGGGCATCGAGATCGGGCGCATCGAAGACGTGACGCCGATCCCGCACGACGGATCGCGCGCACCGAAAGGCAAGGGCGGCTACTAGATCCATGACACAAGACTACGACGTCGAGTTCGTCGAACACGGGGAACGGAACGCACAGTTCCTCGTCCGCGGTGTCACACCCGCGTTCGCCAACGGGCTTCGTCGCGCGATGCTCGCCGACGTCCCGACGTTGGCCATCGATACCGTCCGGTTCATCGAGAACTCGTCGGTCATGTTCGACGAGCAACTCGCACTCCGGCTCGGGCTCGTCCCGCTGACGACCCCACCCGAAGCCGAGTTCGCCGAGGACGACACCGTCACACTCTCGATCGACGTCGAAGGACCAGCCACCGCCTACTCGGGCGATCTCGTCTCGAGCGACGACCTCGTGCAACCCGCAGACGAGAAGATTCCGATCATCGACCTCAAGGACAACCAGCGCCTCGAGGCCGAGGCTGACGCCGTCTTCAACCGCGGCAAGAATCACGCGAAACATCAGGGAGCCGTCTCCGCCGGGTATCGACACCTCCAGCGCGTGAAGGTCGTCGACGACCTGCCGGAGTTCGAAGAGCAGGAGTCCCAGATCGTCCGCGGTGTCATCGAAGTAGACGGTGAACTGATCCAGACGAGCGAGTTCGACCACGATCTGTCGAACCGCTACCCTGGAAAGCAAGTCGAGGTCGAAGACGTGCCGAACGCGTTCGTCTTCAACATCGAAACGGACGGCTCGTTCCCGGTCGACGAACTGGTCACGCGAGCCGCCGACTCGATCGAAGCACGCGCGGCCGAGCTCGAAAACGCAGTACAGCTATAGACAATGATCCGATGCCCCAACTCCCGACACTACGAGGCCGCTGCCGGCGCCGTGAGCGACGAGACCGGCATGCGTTCGCGACTTGGAATCGAAAGGGGTTTTACGGGGCAACGGATAGACAGAAGTGCGAGCAGGGATAGCCAAGTCAGGCCAACGGCGCAGCGTTCAGGGCGCTGTCTCGTAGGAGTCCGCAGGTTCAAATCCTGCTCCCTGCATCCACTTCTACACCGTCGATCGACGCTCAGTCGCGGTTCGGTCACGACTGGCCGAGTGGCGACCCGACTCGTTCGACACACAACCGATTCCACGATCGGTGAGACGCTTCCTCGTCTCCCCGATACGACCGACTTTGGAGGAAACCAATGAGTAGCAAGACTAATCCGAGGCTCAACGATCTTATCGCCGAGCTCAAGTCGACGTCCCGCGAGACGGACGCCGACGTCTGGCGAGACGTTGCGGACCGACTCGAAAAGCCCCGGCGCACCCACGCAGAGGTGAACCTGGGCCGCATCGAGCGATACGCACGCGAAGAAGAGACTGTCGTCGTTCCCGGCAAAGTGCTGGGCTCCGGCGCCTTACAGAAAAACGTCACCGTCGCAGCCGTCGACTTCTCCTCGTCCGCCGAGACGAAGATCGACGCCGTCGGTGACACGGTACCGCTCGAGCAGGTGCTCGAAGAGAACCCACAGGGATCCAACGTACGGGTGATTCGATGAGTATCGCAGAGTTCGATGCGGACGTCGTCGTCGACGCCCGTGACTGTATCCTTGGTCGCGTCGCCAGCGAAGTGTCCCAGCGCGCCCTCGACGGCGAGCGTGTCGCCATCGTCAACGCCGAAGACGCCGTCATCACCGGCGATAAAGAGGACATCTTCGAGACCTACCGCACGCGCATCCAGCTCGGCTCCGACAGCGGGCCGTACTACCCACGCCGACCCGACACGATCTTCAAGCGCTCCGTCCGTGGGATGTTGCCCTACAAGAAGCCGCGTGGCCGCGAAGCGTTCTCGAACGTTCGTGTCTACCTTGGCAACCCGTACGAGGACGACGACGACCGCGAGGCCGAGATCCTCGAGGGAACGTCGCTGGATCGACTTTCGAACATCCGCTTCGTCCACCTGGGCGAAGTTTCCGAACAACTCGGTGCTAACGTCACATGGTAACGAATACGAGTGGAAAGAAAAAGACCGCCGTCGCTCGAGCGACCGTTCGCGAAGGCGAGGGTCGCGTTCGAATCAACTCCAAGCCAGTCGAACTGGTCGAACCGGAGATGTCCCGGCTCAAGATGCTCGAGCCGTTCCGCATCGCCGGTGAGGACCTCCGCAGCGACATGGACGTCGACGTTCGTGTCGAGGGTGGCGGAATCAGCGGTCAGGCAGACGCCGTCCGCACGGCCATCGCACGCGGGATCGTTCAGCACTCGAACGACGCCGAACTCCGTGACGCGTTCATGGAGTTCGACCGTTCGCTGCTGGTCAACGACGTTCGACAGTCCGAACCGAAGAAGTGGGGCGGCCCGGGCGCTCGGGCACGCTACCAGAAGTCCTACCGCTAAGGTGATTCAATCATGATGGTACCGGTCCGGTGTTTCAGCTGTGGGACTGTCGTCGGCGAGCACTGGGAGGAGTTCGACGAGCGCGCAAACGAAGGCGACGAGGACCCGCAAAAAGTCCTCGACGAGCTCGGTGTCGACCGCTACTGCTGTCGGCGCATGCTCGTCAGTCACACTGACCTCGTCGACGTCGTCTCGCCATACCAGTAATATGCAACAGGAACGTCACAACCGCTACGAGAAAGCACGCATCCTCGGTGCGCGAGCGCTGCAGGTGTCGTACGGTGCGCCGGTGTTGGTCGAGACGGAGCAGACCGAACCGATCCTCATCGCCGCCGAAGAGTACGACGCCGGGGTGTTACCGTTCACCGTCAAACGAGGTAGCCAATGACACTGATCACAGACATTCGACTCCGACGGATCCTCGATTCGCGTGGCAACCCCACCGTCGAGGCAGACGTCATCACCGAAAGCGGTGGATTCGGCCGTGCAGCGGCACCAAGTGGCGCCAGCACGGGCGAGTACGAGGCCGTCGAGCGACCGCCCACCGAGGCGATCGCCGCGGCTCGAGAGCACGCCGTCTCCCGACTCGTCGGCGAAGCCTACGCGGGCAACCAGCGGGAAGTCGACTCGATCCTGCACGCTGCCGACGGCACCGACGATTTCTCCGAAATCGGCGCCAACAGCGCCGTCGCCATCTCGATGGCCGCGGCAAAAGCCGGTGCCGACGTGCTCGGTGCGCCGCTGTTTCAGCACTTAGGCGGTGCGTTCCGTGGCGAGAACTTCCCGGTTCCACTCGGTAACGTCGTTGGCGGTGGCGAACACGCCGCTGACGCGACGGACATTCAGGAGTTTTTGGTCGCCCCGGTCGGCGCACCGAGCGTCGAAGACGCCGTCTTCGCCAACGCCGCCGTCCACAGCACCGTCGCGGACCTCCTCGAGGACCGTGACGTCCCGTGTGGAAAAGGCGACGAAGGCGCGTGGGCGCCGTCGATCGACGACAGCGAGGCCTTCGAGATTGTCGACGAAGCGGTCTCGATCGTCGAAGACGACGTTGGCTTCTCTATCGGCTTCGGACTTGACGTCGCTGGTGCGGAGCTGTACGATGCTGACTCGGAGACCTACGAGTACAGCGACACGAGTCGCGACACCGACGAACAGATCGCCTACATCGCGGATCTGGTCCGCGAGTACGATCTCGTCTACGTCGAGGACCCACTCGACGAGAACGATTACGACGCGTTCGCCGAACTCACCGACGAGGTCGGCGATCAGACGCTGATCTGTGGTGACGACCTGTTCGTCACGAACACCGACCGTCTCGTCGACGGGATCGACCGCGGCGCAGCCAACAGCATCCTGATCAAGCCAAACCAGATCGGGACGCTGACCGACGCCTTCGACGCGATCGAACTCGCGACGCAGAACGGCTACGACTCCGTTATCTCCCACCGCTCGGGCGAGACCGAGGACACGACGATCGCACACCTTGCCGTCGCAACCGATGCACCCTTCATCAAGACGGGTGCCGTCGGCGGCGAGCGAACCGCCAAGCTAAACGAGCTCATCAGAATCGCAGACGACGCGACATGACAGACAACGACGCAACCCAGGAAGGGCTCGACGCTGCCGAAGACGAGATCGACGAGGAGCCAGCCGAAGGGGCTGGTCCCGCCGCCGATCCCGCGGACGACGTCGAGCCAGTTGACGAACAGCCCGCCGACGCCACCGAGGCCGACGCCGACGCAGAACCAGCCGACGAGACGGAAGCCGACGATGCCGGTCCGACCCTCGACGACGACGTGATGTCCGACGAGGAGGCCGACCTGCTCATCCCCGTCGAGGACTACCTCGGCGCTGGTGTCCACATCGGGACCCAGCAGAAGACCAACGACATGGAGCGGTTCATCCACCGCGTCCGGACCGACGGTCTCTACGTCCTCGACGTCTCGAAGACCGACGGCCGTATCCGCACGGCTGCGGACTTCCTCTCGAACTACAACCCAGAGCAGATTCTGGTCACCTCGAGTCGCCAGTACGGTCGGTTCCCGGCGGAGAAGTTCGCCGAAGCCGTCGGCGCTCGCGCCCGCACCGGTCGATTCATCCCGGGCACGCTGACCAACCCTAAATACGACGGCTACATTGAGCCCGATGTGCTCGTCGTTACGGACCCGATCGGCGACGCCCAGGCCGTCAAAGAGGCGATCACGGTCGGTATCCCGGTCATCGCAATGTGTGACTCGAACAACCAGGTCAGCAACGTCGACCTCGTCGTCCCGACGAACAACAAGGGTCGTAAGGCCCTTTCGGTCGTCTACTGGCTGCTCGCCAACGAAGTCCTCGACCGCCGCGGTGCCGAGCCATCGTACTCGCTCGAGGACTTCGAGAGCATGGTCTAGACCGGTTTACTGACGCTGTTCGTTTTTCTCGACGCGACTGATACTGGACCGGAGAGCAGCGAGCAAAGAAGTTACGTACGGACCACACGAACGATCCGTATGCTCGATGCACTTTTCGACTTCGAAGAAGAAAAGATGCCGCTGCCAGTGATCGCCGCGACAACGGCACTGATCGCGATTTTCGCCGTCGGAATCCCGTACCGCGTTCTCGTGAGTATTTTGTAGGACATAGAGCGCGTATAGCGCTGTCCACACCAACGGACGTGCAGCCCCCGGTTCGAATTTAAATACGAAGGCGAGCCCAACCCGGGCATGACTCCGATGGTCTCGCTCGAGGCGTGGCACAGGTCTCGGCACACGTCGCGTTCCGTCTCGTCCCTCGGTATCGTCCCAGCAGGAAACACACGGGATTCGGTGTCGAGGCCGTCCCCAGTGGCCATCCAGACACCGCAGTCGATCGCTCTCGGCAGCACCGGAGCGTCTGTCGACTGCGAGGCCGATTCTACGGAGGACCATGTCACGGGCAGCTAGAGCCCAGACCGAACCGCTGGCCGTGATGGCGCTTCTGACCGGCATCGCGCTGTACACCGTCTATCTCGGCAGTGTGCTCCCCGGTATAAGCGACCGCACGATCGAAGAGACGGCGATCGAGCGCATCAGAGACGCACTCCGAGGCGACGGCCGTGGCTCCGTTCCCGTCTACAGGTACACCGCCGATCCGGACAAACCGTTGCGCGAGGCGCTCGATCAAGAGTCACTCCCGAACGGCAAGAACACCTACATAGCGATCAAAGGCTACGAAAACGGTGAACCGATCGTTTTCGTGTCGGCACACTTCGATTCCGACGGCGACGATCTGAAGGAACGACAGGTCGAATCGACACATCCCGACTACGGTCCGCCTCGAGAGGCTGGCAAGTCGATAAGGACCGGGATCGCAACCCGGCCGATCTCGATCGAAGTGGCGAAGGCCGACGTTCGCGGCGGTACGCTGCACGTGGAGGTCTGGTGACCGTGAACCGCCGTCGATTCGATGCCGAACGTGGTGTCAGTACCGTTGTCGACGTCACGCTGGCACTGTTACTTATCAGTGCAAGCGTAGCCGTCGTCGGCACGTATCTGGCCACCGCTTCTGACGAGCAGACGAGCAGTGCCACCGGGCCGGATCAAACTGTAGCTGCCCGTTCTCATGGGGACATCGACGGCCGGTCAGCGGCCCGAACGACCGAGGTCCTGAGCACGTCGACCATCACTGTCACGTACAGTCTCGAGGACGTCCGTGATGAAGACACGTTCTCCGAACCGATCATCACGAACGCGCACACGTACACGCGAACCGACCACGGCTCGGCGCTCGGACTGGTCGCCGACGCCGCAGTCACGAACCACCAGCTCGGTGGTGAGCCCGTGCTGGCCTACGGCGACGAGTACGAGGACGCCGTCGACTGGGCGATTCGACACGCCCTGCTCGGTGCCGACCGAGAGTTCTACATCGTCGCCGAGTGGGAGCCCTACGACGGTGCTGGTATCAATGGCACGGCGACAGCCGGCGAACGACCACCTCCCACTGCGGACGTCTCGAGTACGACAACGACGGTTGCAAGCGGGTTTTCAGCAGTCGACGAGAGTAAAATCGAGGCAAACTGGCTGGAAGCTGACGACTGGTGGGACGGCTGGATCGACGAGATGGCCGACGAACACCCGAAGATCAACGATTCGTCGGACGTTCCTGGATTGGAAGGATCGGACAACAAGTCGTACGCGGCATCTGGCACCGTTATTGGCGACGAAATCGTCCATGGTCTTTTCCCGCCCGAATCGTCCCAGTACGCACTGGAAGATCAGGGAATCCGACGATCGCTCAAAGTCTATCACTACCAGTCGATCGTCGAGACTATCGGCGATTTTTCGTTCCGAAGTGCGGACACACATCGCCCGTTGGCTCGCTCGCAAGCACGGGCCGACGAAGCGAACCGCAAGGTGCTCGTCGGACAGGAAGGCGGTTACGACGTGACCGATGCGGACGCACTCGCCGCATGGATTGCGGCGAACATTCCGCGCGCCTTTGCCGACGAATTCGACGAGATCGACGCCCACTACGACGGCGACGAGCGTGACGAACGGAAAGCCGAGCTCGTCGCCGGTGCAGTGGCGACCGAAGACGTGACGATCACCATCCAGACCTGGGACGAATGAGACGAACCCGACTACACACGATTTCGATCGCGGACGACGACAGAGCACGGGTCCCCTTCGCCGTTATCGGTGTCTTGCTCCTCGTGAGTTCCGTGCTGATCGTCGCGACACTCCAGACGAGACACGAGCCCGAGATCGACCGCGGCACGGAGCTGGCGATCGACCGCGCCGAAGCGTATGCGATCAGCGAACTCCGTCACGCGACCGTCCGTGCTACCGACGAGGTCGTCCGCTCACCGGTGACGACCGTCGATTCCGGGATGGACGGCGTTCTCGACGAGAAAACCGCCTTCGAAGATCAGACTCGCCTGACGATTCTCACGAAAGCCACTGCAACACTCGACGGTCGGACACAGGCCGTTGGGCAGGGTCGATCCGTCGAGGTGTCACTTCCTGAGGTCGACGACTGGACTGATCCGGACGACCTCGAGAGAGGGCTCGAGTCCGTCACGCTCGCGGAAGGCGACGGGATCATGGACGTGACGATCGAAGGCGTCGAATTCATCGTCAAAGACGGCAACGGCGACGTCGAGACGGTCGTCTCACGCGACCTCACCGTTTCGGTAGGGATGACCATGATGGCCCTCCACGAGCGTGTGGAGGCATACGAAGCGCATCTGAACACGGGCATGCTCGAGGGCGTCGACCAGCGGGAAGGATACGGGTACGATCTCGCAAAACGCCTGTGGCCGCTCGTCTGGGGTAAGGCCTACTACGATCGACTACTCGGCGACCCGGAAGATCGTGCGTTCGAGAACGTCACCCCGAACGAGCACACCGAGGTGATGGCTAACGACGCACGATTGACCGCCCAACAGGAGGTCTTCGGTACGCAAGACGAGTACGGTAACCGCGTGATGTCGGGGCCGTTGCTATGTATGTCGTACGACCTCTCGGATAGCGCACTCGATCTCGGCGAGAAGTATGATTTCGATGCTATTGCCGACGATCTCCATCCCGATGAGAACGTCAGTACCGTCGAGGAACTCTGTGCAGACGGCGTCATCACTCCGGACGGCGAGTTACCGGATATGCCGACTGTCGAGGAGGTCGTGCTGGGGATGCTCGAGAACGTCGATAAGGACGGTACGATCCAGGGCCATCCGTTCGCCGATATGTCGATGTACGAGATGGAAACCGGGCTTGGACAAGACGACCTCGAAGGCGAGATGCGAACAGCGCTCAACGAGACAGGTCGGTTCAATGAGGCGTATCTCGAGGATTATTATGGTGATAGTGAGAGGTCAGATGTTGATGATAAGAATCACAATGAAAACGCATTAGCAGAAACCCAAGATATCCAAGATAATCTTAACAATCTCAGGAGTGGTGCAGTTCAAGATTTGGATAATACAGATAGTGTTATCAATGATGCCTATACAGTGCATGGAAAGCTCGGAACCGTCAGCAGTTCCCCATCGATGGATGGTCTTGGGCATCCACTTCCTCCTCTGCCAGATGAATACGACGCCAGCAATCATACGGAAGTTGATCGCGTGTACGTGACGACCAATACCGATGTAGAGGGAAGTATCGACAAAGTCACCGAAGACAGCAGTCGTTCTGGTCTCAAGCAATCACTCGTCTCGATCGATGTCAAAGTCGAGACGAGATACGAGACCTATCGAGCGTGGAACAACACAACGACCAACTCTTCGGTCGATGTCTGGGAACACGACAACCGATATACGGATTTTACTGCCTCGTTCGAACTCGATGGTGAGTTTGCACCCGGTTTAGAGACCGATCCGAACAGTATCGAGCACGTGCTCGATCAGGGTGGTTCTCCAGATCCATACCTCGGCGGACCAACCAACTGGGGAGACGCCGCTGATGAAGTGACGAGGGCGTTCTTTGGACAGGACTTCGACAGCGACTCCGAGTTCGAGCGTTGGCTGAGTGAAAGGGTCAATAATATTGAGTCGCGAAACGACTTCAGGGATGCTATTAACTACGACAGCAGCTTCGACGAGGATATTCAACTCTCACCGCGTAACGAGGGGACACTACATACTTACATTGTCTGGGAGGACCTGTTCGAGGTGCATAACGAGACGGTAACCGAAATTGAACCGGTTGAGGCGGAGGTCATGGAGATGCTGACGGCTGACGAGAGCCCGATACGGGAGATGGACGAGAGTATCGCGGAAATGGAAGCGAAGCACGTGGATGACCGTGATAATTTCGAGAACGCACCGGATGTCGCTAGGATGGAGGCTCGGAAGGTGTACTTCGACAATATGTGTAAGTATGTTGATGGACTCGCCAGTGGACACGAGAGAGTGACGACTGGCGGCAGGAATCTCATAGACAGCCTCCTTGGCGGATTTCTAGATTCCGTCAATGAGATCATCAATGGCCCAATGAACCTCGTTGACGAAATGTTGGGCACCGGTGAAGAACTGCTTCAGGACGAAGATGATGCCAAAATCGACACTCCGGACGTACTGAACGATGTTCATGTCACTGTCGACGGCTCGCCGACGTATCACTCCTCACAGGTGGCGGTCAACCAGACCGAAGTGCCGGCCGTACGAGCGGCAGGCGATGGCCCGCTCGAGATCGACGATGAGATGAATTTCGCACCGATGGGTTCCGGGTATGAAAACGAGATCGGTCACCCGGGCTTCCCATTGATTCCATGGCCACCGCTGTTCTATCTACAGGTGGACGCGTGGCAAATCGAACTCGAAGGGGAGTACGCTCGCTTCGAAGTAGAGGCGACTAGCGGCGATCCATCGGTGACCGATGCGACGACCTATATCCGCGAGGACAAGCACGTTACACTCGAGACACCCGACGGTAACAAACTTGAGTTGGGATCAACCGATCCAATCAGCTACGAGAACAGCCAGACGATCCTCGTCGTCGTACCTGCACCGCAGTTCTTACCACAGGGCGCACCCGGTGTCGGTGATAATCAACAGGGTGGTGATGCACCAGGTCAGTTGTGTCATCACTTTGGGGCGATACTGGTCCAAATTTCGGTTCAATTGATAACGGATCAGAAAATGGGGACTGCTTGTGACGCTAACCTATCCATGAGAATTAAATAGCTATTACACACTATCTGAACGATAAATGCGTGTATGCGAATGTTGATTAATCTGCCAATTCAGGCGTCTTCAACCGCATACAAGGTTCCATCAGTAGATGGAAGATAAATTGAATGATCATAAACTGTTGGTGGAGCAATAAACCCAGCGTCACTCGAGAAGATAGTTATTAACCGTCCTCGTACGAACGCCAAGATATGGCAGTCTCGAGCGCTCCCGGGAAGGTGTATCTGTTTGGGGAGCACGCGGTAGTCTACGGCGAGCCCGCGGTTCCGTGCGCCATCGAGGTACGGGCGCGGGTTGGCGTCGAGAAACGGGCAGACAGCAAACTGCGGATTCATGCCGAAGATCTCAGTCTGGATGGGTTCACGGTGGAGTACGGTGGGACGGCCGATGGGCCGCCCGACGTCGACGTTTCGGAGTCGCTGCTGACTGCGGCGATGGGATACGTCGACGAAGCGATCGAGCAGGTTCGAGACGTCACTGGTGAGGAAGACGTTGGCTTCGATGTAACAATCGAAAGTGAGATCCCGCTCGGAGCAGGCCTCGGTTCGTCCGCGGCCGTCGTCGTTGCCGCGATCGACGCCGGAACCCGCGAATTCGGCACGACGCTCGAGATCGACGAACTCGCCGAGCGAGCCTATCAGACCGAGTACGAGGTACAAGGTGGACAGGCCTCCCGAGCCGACACGTTCTGTTCGGCGACGGGCGGTGCCGTCCGAGTCGAAGGCGACGACTGCCGGTCGATCGAGGCCCCTGACCTGCCGATCGTCATCGGATTCGACGGTGGGGCCGGCGACACCGGTGAACTCGTGGCGGGCGTGCGGCAGTTGCGCGAGCAGTACGACTTTGCAGCGGATACCGTCGATGCGATCGGAGACATCGTTCGAAACGGTGAAGAGGCCCTCGAGGAAGGTGATCTCGAGGAACTCGGTCGGCTAATGGACTTCAATCACGGACTCCTGTCGGCGCTCGGCGTCTCCTCGCGCTCGCTCGATTCGATGGTCTGGGCGGCCCGCGACGCCGGTGCTGACGGCGCAAAGTTGACAGGTGCCGGCGGCGGCGGCTGTATCGTCGCACTCGACCCGACCGACGAGACCGAGACGGCCCTGTCGTACACGCCGGGCTGTGCGGACGCTTTCCGCGCTGAACTCGCCGAAACCGGGGTGAAGCGCCTCGAATGATCGTCCTGAAACTCGGCGGCAGCGTCATCACGGACAAAGAGCGGCCGGAAACGCTCGATGGAGACTCACTCAAGCAGGCGACCGATGCCGTCGCGAGCGCACTCGCCGGTGAGAAGCTCGTGATCGTTCACGGTGGCGGCAGCTTCGGGCATCACAACGCCAGCGAACACGGTGTAAGCACGACCGAGGGAACGCACGACGCTGCGGCGCTCCTCGATATCCATGGGGCGATGAAAACCCTGAACCAGTTCGTATTGAGCCGACTGCTTGAGCGCGACGTGCAAGCAGTCCCGGTCCATCCGCTCTCGACGGCGCATCGCGATGACAGCGGCGACCTCGAGTTACCGACCGGTCAGATCGAAACGATGCTGGAAGAGGGGTTCGTGCCCGTCCTCCACGGCGACGTGATCGCCCACGCTGGTGCAGGTGCGACCATCGTCAGCGGCGACGAACTGGTGGTCGAACTGGCTCGAGCGCTCGAGGCCGATCGAATCGGTCTCTGTTCGACAGTACCCGGGGTGTTGGACGCAGACGATGCAGTTATCAATCGGATCTCGGCCTACGGGGACGTCGAGTCGGTTCTCGGTGCCAGCGACACGACTGACGTCACCGGCGGGATGGCAGCGAAGGTACGGGCATTGCTCGCGCTCGAGGCCGAAGCCTCGATTTTCGGCCTCGAGGGGCTGAAATCGTTCCTCCACGGCGAGAACGCCGGGACAACGATCGAGTAACTGCGTTCGTTCGCGACGCTCGGAGACAACGGTGGTCGGACGAAACGCGACGTCTGCTGTCCGGTAGCGACCGCCTCGAGCACACAATCGACCAGCCACGTGACGGACTCGTACCCGTTCCTCGAGCGTGGACGCCCAACCCACTGCGTTTTTAACACCCGGGCGTGTATGGGCCACTAGCGAAACCCGCGGGCAAGTGCGTACGGGGCTTACGAGTGTCGTGAGCCGGCTGGAGGACCCACCTCTTCGTGCGCATAGCGGGATGGCCGACGTGCTGTAAGACGCCGGGGCCGCACAACCGGGAGTCCGCGGACCGTTTCGATGAGAGTCCACGACGCGGCTTTCAGTACAACGAACCATGGAAATCGAAATCGCAACAATCGGCGGCTACGAAGAAGTCGGGCGGCAGATGACTGCTGTCCGCGCCGGTGACGACGTCGTCATCTTTGACATGGGCCTGAACCTCTCGCAGGTTCTGATCCACGACAACGTCGAAACCGAACGGATGCACAGCTTGGACCTGATCGATATGGGCGCGATCCCGGACGACCGGGTCATGTCGGACCTCGAGGGCGACGTGCAGGCGATCGTCCCGACCCACGGCCACTTAGATCACATCGGCGCGATCAGCAAACTCGCGCATCGGTACAACGCGCCGGTCGTCGCGACGCCGTTCACGATCGAACTGGTCAAACAGCAAATCGAAGGCGAACAGAAATTCGGCGTCGAGAACGACCTGATCAAGATGGACGCCGGCGAGACGATGTCGATCGGCGACAGCGGAAAGGTCGAACTTGAGTTCGTCAACGTCACCCACTCGATCATCGACGCGATCAACCCCGTCCTCCACACGCCCGAGGGGGCGATCGTCTACGGACTGGACAAACGAATGGACCACACGCCGGTCATCGGCGACCCGATCGACATGAAGCGGTTCCGGGAGATCGGTCGTGAGGGTGAAGGCGTGCTCTGTTACATCGAGGACTGTACCAACGCGAACAAGAAGGGCCGAACGCCCTCCGAAAACGTCGCCCGCGAACACCTCCGGGACGTCCTCTACAGCATGGAGGATTACGACGGCGGGATCGTCGCCACGACGTTCTCGAGTCACATCTCGCGTGTGACGAGCCTCGTCGAGTTCGCCAAGGACATCGGCCGCCAGCCCGTGTTGCTCGGCCGATCGATGGAGAAGTACTCGGGAACCGCCGAGCGACTCGACTTCGTCGACTTCCCTGACGATCTCGGGATGTTCGGCCACCGCAAATCCGTCGACCGCACGTTCAAGCGGATCATGAACGAGGGCAAAGAGGACTACTTGCCCGTCGTCACCGGCCACCAGGGAGAGCCACGAGCGATGCTCACCCGGATGGCCCGCGGTGAGACGCCGTACCAACTGGACGACGGCGACAAGGTCGTCTTCTCTGCGCGTGTCATTCCGGAGCCGACCAACGAAGGCCAGCGCTATCAGGCGGAAAAGCTGCTCGGCATGCAGGGCGCTCGCATCTACGACGACATCCACGTCTCGGGCCACCTCTGTCAGGAGGGCCACTACGAGATGTTAGACGCACTCCAGCCCCAGCACATTATTCCCGCCCACCAGGATCTCAAAGGGTTCTCCGGCTACGTGAGCCTCTGTGAGAACGAGGGCTATCAGCTCGGACGGGACGTCCACGTCACGCGCAACGGGAACCTCATCCAGATTGTCGACTGACATGACAACCCCAGAGGCACGAGAAAAGGCGGTGCTCGAGGCGGTTCGCAAGCGCCGCGAGCGAGTTAACGAGGCCATCCCCGAGGAACTGCCGATCCAGCGACCGGAACGACTCTACGAAGCATCCCGGTACCTGCTGGATGCTGGTGGCAAACGCCTCCGACCGAGCGTCTTACTCACGACGGCGGAATCGCTCGCGGATGTCGAACCGCTTTCGACTGACTATCGAGAGTTCCCTACGCTCGACTCGAGTGCAGACGACTCGAGTGGTCAGCCAGTTGAAACGATCGACATCATGGACGCTGCCGTCAGCGTCGAGGTCATTCAGTCGTTTACGCTCATCCACGACGATATCATGGACGACGACGACCTCCGGCGTGGCGTCCCCGCCGTCCACAAGGAGTACGACCTCGAGACGGCGATTCTCGCCGGCGATACGCTCTACTCGAAGGCGTTCGAGATCATGCTCGAGACGGGCGCGAGACCCGAGCGCGCAGTCGAAGCGCTCGAAATCCTCGCGACGACGTGTACGAAGATTTGCGAGGGTCAATCGCTCGACGTCACCTTCGAGAACCGCGCAGAAGTCTCCCCCGACGAGTACCTCGAGATGGTCGAGCAGAAGACGGCCGTCCTGTACGCTGCCTCGGCCAGTCTCCCCGCGATCTTGCTCGGAGCCGACGACGAAACGATCGAGGCGCTGTACGGCTACGGACTCGACATCGGCCGTGCGTTCCAGATCCAAGATGACGTACTCGATCTGACCGTCCCGAGCGAGAAACTCGGCAAACAGCGTGGCAGCGATCTCGTCGAGAACAAACAGACGCTGATCACCGTCCACGCCCGCGATCAGGGCGTCGACATCGAGGGACTGGTCGATACGAACGACGTCGACGCCGTCACCGAGGCCGAAATCGACGACGCCGTCGCCGAACTCGAGGCCGCCGGCTCGATCAGCTACGCGAACGAGACAGCCCAAGAGCTGGTCGAACAGGGCAAAGCGCGACTCGAGGTCCTGCCGGAAAACGAGGCCCGCGACCTGCTCTGTGAGATCGCGGACTACCTGATCGAACGCGGCTACTAACCGCGGTTCGGTTCGCGTTCACGCGGCTCGAGGACATTCTTTTGTATTGTCACCAGGCATATCGAGTATGTTCGCTGCAGATCCGACTCGAGCGTTCGACGATATCCGACTCGTTTTCGGGGGCGTCGTGTTGTGTTCGCTGCTCGGAACGACCGGACTCTATTTCATCGAGCTCCCGATTCAGGTGAGCGGTGTCGCGTTCGTCGTGCTGCTTTTGGGGTTGATGGGCTGTGCGTGGCCCTTGTTCAGAAACGCACAACCGCGCCACAACCGGACAGAGCGGAACTGAATTCGAGCGTCGCTAAATCGACTTGCAGGCTTTGAGTACCAGTTCCGGGTTGTCGACGAGTTCGTGGATCGTGTGTGCGCCCTTCCCGTGGCCGCGTCCTTTTCGGGTCTGCTCGATGATCGAGAGAAACGCCAATTCGCTGAGCAACTCGCGGACCCGTCGGATTCGAAGCGGGTCCGACCCCTCCTGTTCGCAGAGCACTTCGTACGTCGAGTAGATATCCGCCGTCGGAATCGCCGGGTCGTCGTCGGGTGCCTGCTGAGTCCGGAACGCGAGGGCCTGTAAGAGGAGTTTCGAGTGCGGTGGCTGTTTCGAGATAAGTTCAGCCAGCCGATTTTGCTCCTCGCGAGTATGTGCCTGGTTAACGTGTTCTTCGGTGACAGTTTCTGCACCGTTCTCGTCGGCGATCTCGCCAGCGTAGCGGAGAATGTCGATCGCCTTGCGGGCGTCGCCGTGTTCTTTCGCGGCCAGCGCCGCCACACGCGGGATGACCGAATCCTCGAGAACACCGTCCTGAAACGCGTCTTTGCGTGACTCGAGGATCGCCCGGAGTTGGTTCGCGTCGTACGGTGGGAAAACGTAGTCGCGCTCGCTCAGACTGGATTTGACGCGCTCGTTGAGTTCCTCTTTGTATCGAATCTTGTTACTGATTCCGATGATCCCGAGCGTGCTCTCTTCGAGTTTCCCGGATTCGACGGCTCGAGAGAGTTGCATCAGGATGTTGTCATCGCCGATTTTGTCGACTTCGTCCAAAATAATGATGCCGACATCGAACCGACCGTCGAGGACGTTCCAGAGCCGCCGGTAGTACTCGCCCGTGCTCAGTCCGGAGGCGGGAATCGTGATCCCCGTCTCCGCTTCGTCGTTGAGTTCGCGGGCGATCGTTCGTACTGCCTGTGTTTCCGTTGCGTGCTGCAGACAGTCGATGTAGGCGACGCCGATCGAGACGTCGTTTTTCGCGGCACTCGAGCGGAGATCCTTCGTAATATACTTCGAGCAGAGCGATTTCCCCGTTCCCGTTTTGCCGTAGATCAGGACGTGATTCGGCGTCTGTCCTTGAACGGCGTCTTTGAGTGCCTGTGCGAGGCTGTTGAGTTCGTCTTGTCGGCCGATGATCCGATCGCCTTCGACGAGATGAGAGATGCGAAGCAGATCCTTGTTCGCGAAGATGTAGTTTTGGTTGTCGAAAAACGACTCTGAGCCGGACATACGTCGGCAATGTCCGAGTGGCTACTTAACGCTAACTCCTCAGTGCCGGTGTAAACACACCGTGGTGCCGATGTAATTCTGTGAAATGCGCCCCTCATGCTCTGCAAAGGCATTTCATCCACCCCCCAGTGCCAGTGTAAGTGGACCGGAGTGCCAGTGTAACGCGGTAGGACGGAACACACCCACCCCGGAGTGCCGATGTAACTGTTCCGAACGTGTCCACGAGAAATGCTGGGATGCCGGATACAGCAACGTGGAACCGAACGGAAAGCTGGAAGACGAGTCACACGCGTTTCGGCTGGACGCGTTGTGACCAACGTCACAACTCAATTGCTGTGACTCTCGTATGACCGATATAGAAGGTCGGTTATTTATACGCTTTGGTATTGCTGTATGAAGAACGTCGAACGAGATACTTATTCAACCGGGAGAATCGCTGTTGGGTACACTCCCGGACGATTTACATCGGCACTCCGGGGTGTGTCTGGGCCGTCTGGGTATGCAGTGATCTGTTCTCGAACGCTCTCGAATGGACCGTCGCTGTAGTTGTCAGTAACTCGGCTCTCATGTGCCGTTCGCCCGGGCAGACATCGCGGAGGTTTTGGTTCGGGGACGAATACGTCTCGGTAATGGACGACGAGTTACGAGAGCGCGTCGAGCGCGAGGCAGAGAAGCACGCGCTGTTGAACGCCGTCAAACACGAGAGTGATGCCGCCGTCGGCGCGATCATGGGGCCACTGATGGGCGACAACCCCGACTTCCGCGAGCACGGCGACGAGATTCCGGGGATCGCCGGCGGCGTCATCGGCCGGGTCAATGAGCTCACATACGAAGAAAAGCGAGCGCGACTCGAGGACCTCGCTCCCGAGGAACTCGCCGAAATCGAGGCCGAGAACGAGAACGACGAACACGACCTGCCGGAACTCCCGAACGCCGACGAGTACGACGAGATCCGGATGCGGTGTGCGCCGAACCCGAACGGGCCGTGGCACGTCGGCCACGCGCGGATGCCCGCCGTCATCGGCACGTACCGCGAGCGCTACGACGGCTGGTTCTGCGTCCGCTTCGACGACACCGATCCCGAAACGAAACGTCCGGATCTGGAGGCCTACGACGCGATCCTCGAGGACCTCGACTACCTCGGCTTCGAGCCCGACGAGATCTACCGCGCAAGCGACCGACTCGAGACCTACTACGAGCACGCCCGCGAGCTGATCGAGATGGGCGGCGCGTACACGTGCTCCTGTAGCGGCGAGCAGTTTAGTGAACTGAAAAACGCCGGCGAGTCGTGTCCACACCGCGACAAAGACGTCGAGACCGTCCTCGAGGAGTTCGAGGACATGATCGACGGCGAGTACAGCAGTGGCGAGATGGTCCTCCGCGTGAAGACCGACATCGAGCACAAGAACCCCGCGCTGCGTGACTGGGTCGCCTTCCGGATGATCGACACGCCCCATCCCCGTGCGGAAGCCAGCGAGTACCGCTGCTGGCCGATGCTCGACTTCCAGTCGGGCGTCGACGACCACCTGCTCGGAATGACCCACATCATCCGCGGGATCGACCTTCAGGACTCCGCGAAACGCCAGCAGTTCGTCTACGACTACTTCGACTGGGAGTACCCCGAAGTCGTTCACTGGGGTCACGTCCAGCTCGACGACTACGACGTGAAGGTAAGTACCTCCACGATTTCGGCGCTGATCGAGGACGGCGAACTCGACGGCTGGGACGACCCACGTGCGCCGACGCTCAAGAGCCTCCGGCGACGTGGCATCCGCGGCGAGGCCATCGTTGACGCGATGGTCGGACTGGGTACCTCGACCAGCGACGTCGATCTCGCGATGAGTGCGATCTACTCGAACAACCGCGACCTGATCGACGACGATACCGACCGCCGATTCCTCGTCCGCGAGGGCACCGAGCTCCCTCTCGACGGCAGCCCGCCGGCTGAAGCCAACCCACCGCTGCATCCCAACCACGAAGACCGCGGTGTCCGGGAGATCCCATCCGGTGACGCTGTCTTGCTCGAGTCCGGGGACATTCCCGAGGCCGAGGAACGTGTCTGGCTGAAAGGCCTCGGCTGCTTCGAGTACACCGGCGACTCGCTCGAGTACACCGGCGACGACATCGACGTGGTCCGTGAGGGCGACGTCGACGTCATCCACTGGGTGCCTGCCGACGAGAGCGTCCCCGTCCGACTACGGACGATGGACGGCGACGTGAACGGGCGAGCCGAACCCGGTGTCGGTGCCCTCGAGGCCGACGAGATGGTCCAGTTCGAACGCGTCGGCTTCGCGAGAATCGACCGCCACGAGTCCGACGACGGCGGCGAGCTGACCGTCGCCTACTACGCACACCCCTGATACCGTCGGAATCGTTTCCGGCGGCTCACTGAACTCCTTCGTTAAACGTCGTTAAATCGTTTCGAAGAGTCGCGAACAGCGGACTGATCGTACCGTGAGGACGGCTGCTATTTCTCGAGCCGTTCGACCTCGGCACTTCCACAGTTGGGACACGATTCGTGCTCGCGGTAGAAGCCTTCGCTACACTCACGGCACCGATACTCGACGCTGTCCGCCCGGCCGGCTTCGGCTTCCTGTTTCAACCGCTCGACTTTCTCGCCGAGCCGTTCGAACATGCTCATAGGAGTACCATCGTCCTGTACACCCATAAGTAACCGCCGTCAGGGTGCCGAGTGGATCACTGCGCTATCGTTCACTCTCGAGCAGTTCGTCGCCGTTGTCCACGATCGGATCGGGGACAACCCCGTCTTGTTGGCCAAGCACGCGGGCGTGGGCGGCACAGACGTACCGGTTTTCGGCCCACGGGATGTGTAACTCGACGGCGACGGGCCGCTCACAGTCCGCTTCGGAACACTCCATAGACAGGCTACCGCGACACGGTGGTTGAGTGTTTCCCCGGACCGCGATCAGAACAGGAAGACGGCCACGAGGAAGCCAACCAGGATCGAGCCCGTCAACAGAACCTGTGTCGCCGTCGAGGCGAGCACGCCGACGGTCGCGTAGAGCGCGGACCGCGTACTAGCCTCGAGTTCGCCGTCTCGAACGAACTCGAGGAGGAAGACGGTGCCGAACAGCCCCGCGAGCAGTCCGAGTGGGCCGGTGACGATCATCAGGACGATACCGACGGCGGCGGCGGCGGCAGTCGTGCCCCAGGATGCGCCGCCCGCTTTCGCGGCGATCGACCCGCCGAAGAACTCGATGAACAGCGCCGCTGCGCCGAGGAGTGCGAGCACGGCGACGGTGACGATGCCGGGCTCGGTAAAGTCGGAGTGCCACCAGTAGAGACCGAGCCCCACAAGCGAAAGGAGCCCACTCGGAAGCAGCGGGACGACCGCCCCGACGATGCCGCCGATCAACAGCGCGATGGTGATAACTGTGATCGCGTCGACCATTGTCTTCACGAAAGGGTGCCGGCACCAAAGCCGTGCTGCCGGCGTCCGGGCACCCATCCCTTCCCCGGAGTCCAACAAGCGGTACTCGAAGTCCGGTAAGCGGCTACACCCCCCAGAACACGACGATACCGACAGTCGTTACGATCGCGAGCAGGAGTTGGAGTGGCCCGCCCACGCGAAGGAAGTCCTGAAACTGGTACTTGCCCGGCCCGTAGACGAAGAGGTTGGTCTGGTAGCCGACGGGCGTCATGAACGCGGTGCTGGCCGCGAACGTCACCGCGAGGACGAATGCGAAGGGGTTCGCATCCAACCTCGAGGCCACGTCGACGGCGACCGGGACGAGCAACACGACGCTTGCTTGGTTGCTGACGACGTTCGTCATCAGCGCGGTCAGCAGGTAGAACAGCCCGAGGACGGCGACTGCGGGTAGCACGGCCGCACTCGAGACGACGAGTGCACCGAGGGCATCAGCACCGCCGGTTTCGGCCATCGCGTACCCCAGCGGGATGACACCCGCGAGCAGGAAGATGACGTCCCACTGGACCGCCTCGTACGCTTCGGCCGGTTTGACGACGCCGGTCGCAAGCATCACGACGACGCCGGCCAGCGCGGATACCATGATCGGCACCGCGCCAACGGCGGCCAGTGCCACCACGACGAGGACGACCCCGACCGCGATCGGCAGTTTCGAGCCGCGGAACTGCTGGAGGGCGAGGTCGCCGGCGACGATGACGTTCGGGTCGTCGGCGAGACGGTCGACCGTCTCTGCCTCCGATTCGATGAGGAGCGCGTCCCCTGGCCGGAACCGAAAGTCGGAAAGTCGCTCGTGGGAGATCTTGCCGCCGCGTCGAACAGCAAGTACTCGAGCCGGCCGTGGTGAATCGCCATACTGCGCTTGATTTCGCTAGTTGACGGCACGCTTGATGTTGTAGACGACACACATCAGAACGATTTCACGGAACTCACGGTACCAGCTTCGCGCACGCACGGCGTCGCCGAGCGTGCGCTTGATGACGGAGAAGACGGTCTCAGACAACGCTCTCTGGCCGTAGAGAGCCCCATCGATCCGCGCATTGTGCGCGTGATCGATGGGGCGGAACTCTCGATGTTTGATCAGCGGTCTTCCGTCCTCTTCCCGGAGTTTATCACGTAATCGTTGCCAGTCATAGCCTTTGTCGGCGGCGAGGCTGTGCAACTCGCCCGCGTTGCGTCGGGCGAGTTGCCAGCCGATCTGGGTGTCGTGACGTTTCTCGGTTGTACAGTGAACGTCGAGGATAGCTTGTGACGCTGTATCGACGAGAGCGGTTGTTTTGAGCGTTTGAACGCGGTAATTCGTTCGTCGGCAGTAGTGTTTGCTCGCGTTCTTGCGGTCGAAAAACGTTGCGTCCATCGCAACGTGACCAGATGGCTCGTGCAACTGCGCCGACAGGCGCAGCAGCACTCGCCAGACTGCCATCTTGATCCTGTCAAACGCCTTTACTAGTGTCGAGTGATCAGGGAGATCGGCCTTCTCAAGGCCGGTCTCCGCCAGTATTTGTGGCATCTCGCTCAGGAGATCGAGCGCTTCGCGATAGGATTTCTCCAAGTAAATCCGGAGACAATGCAGCGAAACGACGGCGTAGTCGGCGAATCCGCCGCCACCCTGCGGGGCGGCGGATTCGCCTCGGCCACCAACAGCACTTTTAGCCAACTACTTTCCCAGTGAAGCGGGAGATCTTTGACATGGAACATCAGGAGCCTCCCGCTTCAACTCCCTAGTTCTAACGGTCGAAGTCTACGCAGTCATGCGATTCACCAGAGCCCTCGAGCCCGGTAGCCGTCGGAAAAACCGGCCGAATCGACCGTTTCGCCGATGATGTCCGACCCCGCCGTGAGGACGATCTCGACGAGCGTCTGTTCCGGACCGAGCGTTTCGAGCTCGGATTCGGCCGTGGTTCCGGGCACGAGGTCGATCCCGTCGACGTCGAGCAGCGTCTGGAGGGCGTCGTCAGTGAGCCGGACCGTGTAGACGTCGCCGCGCTGGACCGTCGTCGACAATGGCGGTGATGAGATGTATCGGTCGTCCCGGATGAGCTGGGTGACCTCGGCATCGAAGTCGACTTCCTCGAGGGCGTCCCGGATCGTCGCGCCGACGACCGGCGAGTGCTTGCGGACGACGAGTTCGGTGAGATACTCCTCTTTCGCCGTCGTCTCCCGTTCGCTTCGCGGCGTCACGTGCGAGGGGGTAAGCCAGTAGCCGACCGTCAGCAGGTATATCGATCCGACGACGAACACGACGATGCCGAGGTGGGTAAACTCGAACATCGAGAAGGGACGATCGAGGTACTGCGCGGAGAGACTGCTCGCGACGAGGTTGGTGGAGGTGCCGATGAGGGTGAGCATGCCACCGAACATGGACGCGTACGACAGCGGTAAGAGGAGTTTCGAGGGGGACGTTCCGTTCTCGTGGGCGAGGTCGTTCACCATCGGTACCAGCACGGCGACTGCCGCCGTGTTGTTGATCAGTCCCGATAGCGGTCCGACGATGCCGATCGTTGCCCCGAGTTGCTTGTGTTCGTCCTCGCCGGTGTACGAGGCGACCCGCTGCTGGAGGCGTTGAATGAGGCCGGTTCGGCGTACTCCCTCGCTCAGGATCATCATCGCGAGGATCGTGATCGTCGCGGGGTTCGAAAAGCCGGCGACGCCGTCGCTCGGCGAGACCCCTGTCCACGGCCCGAGTATCATCAGCACCACCATGATTCCGAGCGCCGTGACGTCTATCGGGACGGGTTCGGTGACAAACAACACGAGCGCGACGGCGATGATCAAAAAGACCAGCAACGCGCCGGTCGTCAACGGGGCCATCCGGTTGCGCGTACTTCCAGTTCGACTGTCAAATAAGCTCTCTCGGCTCCGGATGACAGACCTCGTTGCCAACAGATACGAGTCGGCGAGAACCTGTCGTTCCGGTACCATTATCTCGCATCGACGAAACGCATAGCCATGACAGACGGTGCGATCGTCGTCGGTGCATCTTCGGGAATCGGCGAGGCATTGGCTCGAGAACTGGCAGCCGAGGGCTACGAAATCGGACTCACAGCCCGCCGGACGGAGCGCTTGACCGAAATCGGCGCAGCGCTCCCCACGAACGCGTACGTCGCGACGATGGACGTCACCGATGTCGACGACGCCCGCGAGGGCTTCGACGAACTCGTCGACGCGATGCCGTCGGTCGACCTCGTCGTGATCAGCGCCGGCATCGGCCACCTGAATCGCGACCTCGAGTGGAGCCTCGAACGCGAGACGATCGACGTCAACGTCCGCGGCTTTACGGCGATCGCGACAGCAGCGATGGCCCATTTCGACGACCGCGGCACGGGACACCTCGTCGGGATCTCCTCCGTCGCAGCCGTCTTCGGCAATGGCGGTGCACCCGCCTACAACGCATCGAAAGCGTTCGTCTCGACGTATCTCGAGGGACTGCGCTATCAGCAGGCCGGCCGTGAGAGCGACGTGGCGATCACGACGGTCGAACCCGGGTTCGTCGACACCGACATGGCGATGGGCGAGTTCTGGATGTGCTCGCCCGAGACGGCGGCGAGGCAGATCCGGCGCGCGATCGACCGCGAACGCGATCACGTCTACGTGACGCGCCGATGGCAACTCGTTGCTTGGGTCCTGAACGCGCTTCCCGAACGCATTCTGCAGCGACTGTTCACCTGAGTGGCACTCTACCGAAACCGGTCGCGAACCTCGAGCGCGGCCGCCGATCCGTAGTAGTCGACCAGCGGGCAGACGGCATCTCCGAGCGCGCGCATACACTGGCTCGTCGAGTGGTATTCGAGACGAGCCGCCACCCGCTCCCACTCGCGGGCCTGCAGGGCACGCATAACGAGCAGCCGCTCTTCGCGGGCCGTCAGCTCGATTTCGGCCGGGTCCTCGAGGAAGTAGCGGCTGACGAGCCGGCGGAACGGCCCGGGATCGACGTCGAACAGGCCGGGGCCGTAGGCGGCACCCGCGACGAGTCGCCACTCGTGGGCCGATAACTCGCCATCGTCGACGTCGGTGTCGACGCTCCGGAGCACCGCGCGGACGACGTCAGGCTCGAGGTCGTCGAGGGCGTCCGTACAGAGTGCGCTAAAGCGACGGGCGAACCAGTCGGCGTGGCGGTCGTGCAGCGCCCGGCCTGCGTCACTCGTCGGCGCGAGCATGAGCGCGGAGTACTCGCCGCTAGCGTCGTTGCGCGTCGTCGAGACGTGGACGGTTCGGTAGCCGTTCTCGCGCCAGAACGCGAGGAGGCCGGGGGTTGTGCCGAAACCGGTGCCGAGCCAATCGACCGAGGATTCAAACTCCTCGCGGATGCACTCGAGCAGCCGCGAGCCGAGTCCCCGGGAGCGCGCCGCGTGGTGGGTCGCGATACGCACGATGCGGAGGCCAGCTGGTTCGCCGGCGGCTTCGTCACGAAGCTGACTCGTGAGGACGTCGGGGAGCATGTTTCCCCGAACGCGGCCACCCTCGTACATCATCGCTCGCGTCTCGGGTTCGAGGTTGCCTTCACGAGCCAGCAGGGCGACGCTGACGACGCGGCCGTCGTGGACGAGCGCCCGCGCTTCGAGATTCGGCGCGTCGAGCAGCCGCGCGAGGTCGTTTGGTTCCGTGCGGTAGTGGGCGAGCACGAGCAGGCCGAACGCCTCCCGAAGCAGGTGTTCGTCGGCCAGCAGGGCGTCGGGATCGAGTCGTCGATACTGCATCGAGTCGGGCATGGCGCCTTCGACCAGTGAGTCGACGGGCGGCCGCGCATCGAGTAACAGCGCCCGAAACGCCCAGACTTCGATGGGGTCACCCGCCGCATACCGGATCGGCTCGAGGAGCGTCCGATCGATCACGTCGTGGTCGCTTTCGGTGAGTCGGTCCCGGAACCGGACCGAAAACCCGCGGCCGGCCCCCTCGTAGCCGTGGATCGTCGTCGCGAACGCGACACGGTTGGCCGAAAGCAGCGATTCGAGCACCGAGACGGGCAGCGCCGCGGCCTCGTCGACGATGACGACGTCCGCGGCCTCGAGTCGCTCGACAGCGATGGCGGGCTCGAGAAAGCGGATTCGACCGCCAGCGGTCGTCTCGATTCGGCGGGTGTCGATGGTGGCCGCACAGTCGAGGTCCGCACAGAGTTCCGCGGCGCGGTCGAACAACTCCGCGGCGTTGCGCGACCGTGGAGCCGTGACGAGGACGTCCAGTCCGTCGGCGGCGAACGCCCCAGCGGCCAGCCCCGCAGCGCTTGATTTCCCTCGACCACGATCGGCCTCGAGGACGACGGCTCGAGATTGCTCGTCGTCACCGTCTCCATCCTCGAGAAGCGACTCGAGCGCAGCGACGGCGTCGACCTGATCGGCCGTGAGGCAGGCCTCGTACGTGGCAGGCGGAAACCGGCTGTCCACCGGGGGCTCGAGCGCTGGCGAATCCGAATCGTCGCTCCGCCGTGGTGCTGGATTCGTCAGTCCGCTGTCGACGATCGCTCTGTTCTCGACGTCGACGATGCCGACGCCACGATGTGCGCGAAGCGTCTCGACGAGTCGCCGTCTAAACCGCCCGGTGACGGCCGACAACGAGAACGGCGGAACGGCAAGCGACTCGTCGAATGCATCGCGATGGTCGGGCCAGGCCTCGAGCGATGACGTCAACAGGATCAGCAATCCACCGCCGTCGACCGTGCCGACGACTTTGCCGAGCGCGTTCGGCCGGAGTTCCGCGTGTGCGTCGAGAGCGACGATCGCTCGCGTCGTTCCGAGCAGTTCGCTCGCGTTCGCCTGCGGGAGCTGCTCACACCGCAGGCGGTCGTCGGGACCAACGAGCGTGGTTGCAGTGATCGCCACCGGTAGGGAATCGAGGATCGACTCGAGGGCGTCGTAGCCGCGGTCGCGGTCGCCGGCGAGTACGAGCAGCCGTCGTTCGTTCGTTCGTGTCGCTTCCTCGAGCAGCGACTCGGCGAGCGAAACGACGTCTTCGTTCATGTCCACGTCTTAGGGGCTCGAGAGTAATAGGCACCGGAACCGCGCGTCTCACGTTAAGAGACAGGGCCGGGCCACAGCAGCCAGTCTGTCGACGTAATACTCGAGTGTTCGAACTGGTTCGATCGTCTCTCGAGAGCTCCGTCCGTCTCATCAGCGATCCGACCGATTTTCGCCTGTGCGGGTCCATCGCACGGCCTCAATCGTTTGAACACGCTTTTAAGGAGGGCACCGTTACAGCGTAGTACACCCTACGCGGGGTTGATGATGCTCCTAGCCTTACAGGACTTCCGCCGGAATCTGTTCCGGCACGGAGTACCCAGTGCTCCGGACGGCAGGGGAGCGCGAGCCCACGTGTAGGAGAGGTGAACAACCAATGTCAGTCTACGTAACCACCGACATCCCAGCCGACCTCGCAGAGGACGCCCTTGAGGCCCTCGAGGTCGCACGAGACACCGGACGAGTAAAGAAAGGAACCAACGAAACGACGAAAGCGATCGAGCGTGGCAACGCCGATCTCGTGTACGTCGCCGAAGACGTCTCTCCTGAAGAGATCGTCATGCACATCCCAGACCTCGCCGAGGAGAAGGGAATTTCCGTCATCTTCATCGAAACGCAGGACGACGTCGGCCACGCTGCCGGCCTCGAAGTCGGCTCGGCCGCCGCGGCGATCGTCGACGCCGGAGAGGCTGCTGACGACGTCGAAGACATCGCCGGCAAGGTCGAGGACCTCGACTGAGGTGATCAGAGATGAGTGCTGAAGAGGAAGAAAGCGGCTCTACGCCCGCCGAGGTCATCGAGATCGTCGGCAAGACCGGCATGCACGGTGAAGCCATGCAGGTCAAGTGCCGGATCAAGGAGGGCGAGAACCAGGGACGAATCATTACCCGAAACTGCCTCGGGCCGGTTCGCGAGGGGGACGTTCTCCAACTTCGCGAGACCGCCCGTGAGGCGGACTCCATCGGAGGTCAATAATGGTCGAGAAACGAACCTGTGACTATACGGGCGAAGAGATCGAGCCCGGTACGGGCATCATGTACGTCAAAAACGACGGCTCTGTGCTCCACTTCGTCGACTCGAAGGCGGAGAAAAACTACAAGCTCGGTCGCGAACCACGCGACCTCGAGTGGACCGAAGAAGGTCGTCGCGACAAAGGTCCAGCACAGGAAGACGTCGAGCCAGCCGCTGACGAGGCGGCTGAAGCGGACTCCGTGGACGAGGACGCCGAATCCGACGAAGAGGACGAAGAATGAGCGACCACGAGCGAACCTTCGTGATGGTCAAGCCCGACGCCTTCGCGCGTGGCCTCGTGGGCGAGGTCATTTCCCGACTCGAGGACCGTGGGCTCAAACTCGTGGGCATCAAGGTCATCAACATGCCCGAAGAACGTGCTCAGGAACACTACGCAGAACACACTGACAAGCCGTTCTTCGACGATCTGATCGACTTCATCACGTCCGGCCCGGTCGTCCCGATGGTCTGGGAAGGACAGGATGCGACGCGACAGGTCCGACAGATGATCGGCGAGACAGACCCACTCGAGGCTCAGCCGGGAACGATCCGTGGCGACTACGCGCTCGATCTGGGTCGCAACGTCGTTCACGCTGCCGACCACGAGGACGAGGGCGCAAACGAACGCGAAATCTCGATCCACTTCGACGACGACGAGCTGATCGACTACGATCAGCACGACGCCGAGTGGCTCTACGAGTAACGTCGCTCGAATCGGCACCGAACTCTTCGTTTACGACACACCATTCTCCCGAGAGTGGAGTCGCTATCTGGTTTGATACTGTCGGACAACGGTCAATAAACGCCCGATCACGTCTCACGGCTCGTCGCCTCCGGTGACGAGCGTTCGCGTGCGATCGGTGCGTGAATCGTTTTGTCCGGCAGTATGAGTCTGATCTCGAGCAGTCGCAGTTGTCAGTGTCGGGACGCGACCGTCGTTCGTGACGGACCTCCTCGAGAGACCTGCTGGCGACATCGTACACGACCAAGAATGGCAGATTGAATATATGTATTTGTCTAGGTAGACGTAACATCTAATGTGACGGCTGCTGTAGATGCTGGCGGTGGTTTCGAATGGTAACATACGGTAGGTGGTTCGTGGATGCGTGAAACCGAGGGTGAGTCAACAGCAGCCACAGCGCAGGTAACCCCGTCGCTGGACCTGATTTTTGACCTCCTCTCGAATCGTCGTCGCCGGTACGCACTGTACTATCTGTCCAATCAGCCCGATGGCGTCGCAACGCTCGAGGACGTCACGAACGGCGTTGTTGACCATCAGGAGCGGCTGTCCGAGTCGACTGGGGAGACTGCAACGACCGTCGAACCCGACTCGGAACAGCGAGGGCAGATTCAGATGGAACTCCAGCATACACACCTGCCCAAACTCGAGGACGCGGGCATCCTCGAGCACGACCAGCGCAGTGAGACGGTCAGGTACTGGACGCAACCGTCGCTCGAGGAGTGGCTCGAACACGCACATCACAAGGAGTCACACTGACGGACCGCACCGGTATTGTCAGATAACGTGGGAGTGCTGAAAGGTTTAACACACGACGCGTGGTGTGTCGACTGGTCGGCGAATCGCGAGACGGGAGACAGACACGTCGTGCGGTGTGATAGCGTCTGTTTCCTCAAAACTTAACACGATCGCTCCCGAGATACCAGACAGGTGAAATTCAATGACTGACCACGAACTCCCACCACTTCCATACGATTACGACGCACTCGAGCCATCGGTTTCGGAACAGGTCGTGACCTGGCATCACGACACCCATCATCAGGGCTACGTAAACGGCCTCAACGCCGCCGAAGAAACCCTCGCGGAGAACCGCGAGTCGGGCGAGTTCGGCTCGACGCCGGGTGCGCTCTCGAACGTCACTCACAACGGCTGTGGCCACTATCTTCACACGCTGTTCTGGGAGAACATGTCTCCCAACGGCGGTGGCGAGCCTGAGGGCGACCTCGCCGACCGCATCGAGGAGGACTTCGGCTCCTACGAGGGCTGGAAAGGTGAGTTCGAGGCCGCTGCCGGCGCTGCCGGTGGCTGGGCGCTGTTGGTCTACGACCCGGTTGCCAAACAGCTGCGAAACGTCGCGGTCGACAAGCACGACCAGGGCGCACTCTGGGGCTCGCACCCGATTCTCGCACTGGACGTCTGGGAGCACTCCTACTACTACGACTACGGTCCGGACCGTGGTAGCTTCATCGACGCCTTCTTCGACGTCGTCAACTGGGAGAAGGCCGCAGAAGAGTACCAGAAGTGCCTCGACCATTTCGAGTAAGACCGCCAGTAGCCGACGCGACGAGTTAGTCAACCCCGACTTTTTTGGCGACTGCCCCACCGAGCCAGCGGCGTCTCTACGGACTTCACTCGAACGGGCGCGCTACGCACACCATAAGAAAGTTCGTGTCAGGACTGTGGGACACCAGCTCCAGCAGTCGCTGATTGTGAAACGAACGATTTAGGCGGCTGAGTGCGGTAGCACTGATGTATGCCCGTTCCCAAATCCGAGTTCGATAGTCTCCCCCCCTGTGACTTCTATACGCCGGACGAACTGTTCGACGACGACCAGATGTACACCGTCTACGAGATCGCCCGCCTTCTGCAGGGCCTCGAGCCGGACGCGGATATCGACCGTCAGACCGAAGATATCCTGCTCGACTGGGCGATCCCGTGGGTGATGGTCAACGCCGACGATCTCGTGGTCGCCGAGCCACGAAGCGACGACGAGCCCGGCTACTACGGCCTGAAAGAATGATCCTCCTCGTGGTCGGTGCCGATCGTGTCGATGCCGGCAAGACCACGTTCTCGGTCGGCTTACTCGAGCGAACCGGCGCGGCCGGCTACAAACCCCGCGCTGGTAACGACTTCTGGTTCGACCACGACGACTGCCAGCGAGCGCTCGCTGACGGCCGCCTTTACGGCAAAGACGCCGCCCAACTCGCAAACGCCGAAGCAACCAGCAGGCTACCTGAAGCGCTCAACCCCGTCCACCGCCTGTGGCGGCCAGCACCTGACGGCGGCACTGGGTTGTTCGGCCGATCGGATCGGGAGTTCCTGATCGATCGCGTGGGCTGCCCCGGCGATGGCGACGCTCCCACGTTCGTTCGTAACGCGACCGCCGACATTCCGGCTGCGGTCGCCGACGCGCTCCCGATCGAGGACGCGATTCCTGTCGAAACCGTCGACGAGTGGAACGACCTCGCCGAACGACGATACGTTCCTGCCTTCGAGGAACTGGCCGCGGAAATCGAGTCGGAGCCGGTCGCCATCGTCGAGTCTTACAGCGATATCGCCCGGCCATTGCAGTCACTCGATCCCGCAGCGATTAGCGCCGTCGCAGCCGTCGAGCCCGGCCGCGCGAGCATCTATCCGGGCGATCGGTACTGTCGGGCCGCTGAAATCGCCAGCTCGAGTCCGAGCGACGGGACCCTCGAGAAACGCGTACCCCACGTTCTGGACTACCTCGAGCCGCTCGAGCGCGTTCACCTGCCGGCACTCGGCAGTGACGACCGTGTCGACCCCGCACGGATCGCTCGTGCGTACGACGACGCCTACGACGCGGTGCTGGATGCCGCCGGCACGCTGTAACGACGGCTGATCGGCACCACTACGGCAATTACTCGGTTCTGCGTTCGATTCGCGTTCGAACTGAATCGAACTGTCTTGCTATCGACAGCGACAGGCATGACAACTGGGGTGCTTCGATCACAGTGGTTAAGACTACCCAGTGTAACAACCAGGTAATGAAACGACGAACGTTCGTCGCCACGTTAGGTGGTGGGTCGGCACTCGGACTGGCCGGCTGTCTGACACAAGAAGGGGGAAGCGACGACGGGACGCTCACCGTCGTCACCTACGAGTCGATGCTCGACGGCGAGAACCCCGCCGGACCGTGGCTCAAGGACGCGTTCGAGGACGAGCATTCCGATGCCGAACTCGAGTGGGAGTTACTTCCCGACCAGGGAATCAACCACTACATCGAGCGAGCCGATCGAGACGTGGGGATCGACGCCGACGTCTATCTCGGGTTGAACATCGATGACCTCGTCAGCGTCGACGACAACCTCGAAGACGGCGGCCTGTTCCAGTCGCTCGAGAGTGACCGGCTCGAGCGAGCCGACCGGGTTCGTGACGGACTCGAGATGGGCGACCCACACGACCGCGTACTGCCCTACGACACGGGGTACATCAGCCTCGTTTACGACGAAAGCGAGGTCGACGAACCGGAGACGTTCGAGGCCCTGACCGAACCAGAGTACGAGGACGCGCTGCTGGCCCAGAACGCCCAGAGCTCCGATCCCGGCCAGGCGTTCCTGCTGTGGACTATCGACGCCTTCGGTGAGGACGGCTATCTCGACTACTGGCGGGACCTCGACGACAACGGCGTCCGCATCCTCGAGGACTGGACCGAGTCCTACTACGGCGCGTACATGGAAGAAGAACGGCCCATGGTCGTCTCTTACTCGACGGATCAGGTGTTCGCGAGCGCGGAAGGCAACGATCTCACGCGCCACCAGATCGCGTTCCCGAACGGGCAGGGATACGCGAACCCGGAGGGGATGGCCATCTTCGATGACGCGACGAGCATCGACCTCGCTTACGACTTCTTCGAGTTCGTCCTCTCGAACGACGCTCAGGCCGAAATCGCCCAGCGAAACGTCCAGTTCCCCGCGGTCGAAGACGAGTACGTCGACTTAGACGAGGAGTTCGACCAGTACGCACACGTCCCGCCGGAGGCAGTGACGGTCGGCTACGACGACCTCCGGGGCAACCTCGACGGGTGGGTCGACGACTGGGCGCGCGAGTTCGCAGGCCAGTAACCCGGTCGTCTCCGTGTCACTCCTCGATCGCGTTCCCGTCGACCGCACCCGCGTCGGCACCTGGCTCGAGCGCTACGCCCTCCAGGTGACCGCACTCGTCACGGCGGCCGTGCTCGTCGTGATGTTGTACGTCCCCGTCGGCGTCGTCTTCGTCAACGCCGTCGTTGAGGACGGCGTCCCGACGCTCGAGCACGTCGCCGCCGTACTGACCGATCCGTTTTATTTCGGTGCTCTCGCCGACGTCTTCGCCGACCCGCTGGTGATCCGAACCCACCTCGGCTCGCTTGCGGCGTGGCTTGGGGCCGTTTCGATCTCGGTGTCGCTCGAGTATCCGATCCCCGGCGTTTCCCTGCCGGTGCCGTGGCCCGGGGTCGAGATGCCCGACGTTCGAACGGGGCTGTTCGGCTTTACCGCCTATCAGGCTGCGCTCTCGACGGCCGCGAGCGTCGCACTCGGCTTGCCGGCCGCCTACGTCCTCGCAAACTACGAGTTCTACGGCCGCCGAACGCTGCGCTCGTTGACGATCCTGCCGTTCGTCCTGCCGGGGATCATGGTCGCAGTCGGCTTCTACGCCATGTTCGGCCGCGCTGGCACCCTCAACACGCTGTTGGGACTCGTCGGAATCGGACCGTTTGCATTCATCGAGGCCGCACCGTTAGCAGTCGTAATCCTCGCACACGCGTTCTACAACGCGCCGCTAGTCGCTCGACTCACCGTCGCTGCCTGGGAGTCCGTCGACGTCAGAACCGTCGAAACCGCCCGGAGTCTCGGCGCCAGCAAGCGGCGTGCGTTCCGCGACGTCGTCGTTCCACAGCTCGTCCCGGCAGTGCTCACGGGTGCGCTGTTAACGTTCATTTTCACGTTCATGACGTTCCCGATCGTACTCGCACTCGGCGGCCTCCAGCTGGCGACTGTCGAAGTCTGGATCTACGACCGTATCCAGCGACTCGACGTCGTCGAAGCCGCGACGCTTGCGATCCTCGAGACGATCCTCTCACTGGGGCTGACGTACGCCTACCTTCGCTACGAGTCCGCACAGGCCGGCTTTTCGCAGGCAGCGTCGCGACCCGCTCGAGAAGCGCTCTTTCCGGACCTGCGGACGGCGTGCTCGCCGCGACGGCTCGCCATCGTCGGCTACGGACTCGTTGCCCTCGTCCTCTTCGTCGGACCGATGGCGAGTCTCGTCGTGGGGAGCGTCACCGACGGCTCCGGCTTGACGCTTCGCAACTACGCGTTCTTGCTCGAGCGCCAACTCGAGGGCGCGAGTTTCCAGACGCTGCCGTTGCCCGCCATCCGGAACTCGCTGTTGTTCGGCGTCGCGACGCTCGCGGTCGCGGTGCCGATGGGGGTCGTGCTCTCCGTGCTAACCGTTCGCGCCGGCCGTAGCGGCACGGTCATCGATACCCTCGCGATGTTGCCACTGGCCGTCAGCGGCGTCGTCTTCGGAATCGGGCTCCTGCAGGGGCTAGTCTTCGGCGTCTCGCTTCCGGGCGGCTGGCGACTCCAGATCACGGGTGCCGTCGCGATCGTCGTCGCGCACGCGGTCGCCGCCTATCCGTTCGTGACCCGAAACGTCTCGCCGCTGCTCGCGAATCTCGATCCGGCGATGGTCGAATCTGCCCGGGCGCTCGGTGCCTCGCGGCTTCGAGCGCTGCTCGATATCGAACTCCCGCTCGTCGCACACGGGATCGTCGCCGGCGCGGCCTTCGCTTTTGCTATCTCGATCGGCGAGTTCTCTTCGACGGTGATTTTGGCCAGCGGCAGCGAGAGCTACACCATGCCGGTCGCCGTCGAACGCTATCTCGGTCGTCGTTCCGGTCCCGCGATCGCCATGGCAACCGTGCTGTTGGTCGTCACCGCGGCGAGTTTCGTCGTTATCGACCGCGTCGGCGGACGGGGGGACCCGTGACCGAACTTCGACTCGAGGGCGTCTCGAAACGCTACGGAACGGACGCGGACGGGACGACCGCGCTACAGGACGTCGAGTTGACCGTCCGCGACGGCGAGTTTTTCACCCTCGTCGGCCCGTCGGGCTGTGGGAAGACCACCACGCTCCGGACGATCGCTGGCTTCGAGGAGCCGACCGAGGGCACCGTCGCCTTCGACGGCGAGCCGATGACCAACGTCGCGCCCGAAGACCGCGACGTCGGCGTCGTCTTCCAGAGCTATGGGCTCTTTCCGCACATGAGCGTCGCCGAAAACGTCGGCTACGGGCTTCGGTTTCGCGATCCGCCCGAGGGGACGACGATCGACGAGCGAGTCGCCGACCTCCTCGACCTCGTCGACCTCGAGGGCATGGGCGAGCGCGACCCCGACCAGCTTTCCGGCGGCCAGCAACAGCGGGTGGCACTCGCCCGCGCGCTCGCTCCCGAACCTGACCTGCTCTTGCTCGACGAGCCGATGAGCGCCCTCGATGCCCGGCTCCGGGAGTCGCTGCGTCGACAGCTTACCCGAATCCAGTCGACGCTCGGGATCACGACGGTCTACATTACTCACGACCAGCGCGAGGCGCTAGCGATCTCGGACCGCGTCGCCGTCATGTCCGATGGCCGGATCGAGCAGGTCGCGACGCCACAGGCGATCTACCGCGAACCGAAAACCCGGTTCGTCGCCGAGTTCGTCGGGGAGAACAACCTCTTCGACGGCATCGTCCGTACTCGAGACGGCGACCGGGCGCACGTCGATGTCGGGGAAACCACGTTCGAACTCGCAGGCTCGAGGCTCCCTTCCGAGGGACAGCGAGTAAGTTTCTGCGTCCGGCCCGCCGCGCTCGCTCGAGCCGTCGAGACGAATCAGTTCCCAGTTACCATCGAGACCAGCGAGTTCCGCGGCGAACACGTCCGCGCATACGGGCGGTGGAACGAGATGTCTGTCGCCCTCCAGCTCGAGGCCGTCCCCGACGGAGACGTGACCGTCGGCTTCGAACCGGATGCCGCCCACGTGATCGAGAGCGGGTGATCAGGCCTGCCGAGCCATCTGCGCCGACAGTTCGACGTGGCCATAGGGCTGGTTCGTGACGCTGGGGCCGTGGCCTGTGTGCATCTCCGTTAAATCGTCGTCGATCACGCCGAGCACGCGGTCGATGCTCTCGATGAGCGCCGGTCGGTCTCCTTCCTCGAGATCTGTCCGGCCGAAACTCCCGTTCTGGAAGACCAGATCGCCCGCAAAGAGCACGCCGGCGTCAGCTGAGTAGAAACAGAGATGGTCGTTTTTGTGGCCGGGCGTATGGAGCGCAACGTACTCGTAATCGCCGAGTTGGACCGTTGCCTCGTCGTCGATGGCGTGGTCGACACCGTCGACCGACGTGTCGTACCCCCACACGTCGACGTCGAAGGCGTCTGTGACTGCCTCGAGGTTGCCGACGTGATCGCGGTGGGTGTGCGTGAGGACGACAGCGTCGATATCGTCGACGCGATCACGAACGGCCGCGACGACGTCGAAGTTCGCGCCTACGTCGACGAGGACGGTTCGTTCGCCGGTAACGAGATAGACGTTGCTCGTAAACGCCTGCACACCCTGTGCGAGATTAGCGATCATGACTCACGATATGCCGGCAAGCGGTTTGTGCGTATCGACACGCCGGCACGAAGACGAGCAGCGATGCCGGCGTGAGCCGCCGCCGTCGCTGTGTTTTCGACCCCATCCTCGGATTCACAAGCATTTTTATCTGCGGCACGTAGGGGTAGACGAATGAATCGGTCGGCAGCTGCCGTTCTCGTCGTTCTCGCCGTCGTGTCCATCGCGACGATCGGTGCGCCCATGACGGTCGCCGGGACTGGTGCTGGGGACAGCCGTGCGTCCCAGCTCACCCAGCCTGCGCTCGAGCCACAGCCTACGACCGACACCGCCGCGCAACTCCAGACGGATTCGGACTCGAGGATCGCCTTTGCGACTGCCAACGATACCCCCGATTTCGACCGGACGACGTTCGAGATCACCGTCCACGATGACGGGAGCGCGACGTGGACGTTCCGCTACGAACAACGCTTCGGGACCGGCGACGAGAACGAATCAGCCGACCGCGAAGCCTTCGAGGAGTTCGCCGACGACTTCGAAGCGGAGGAAAGCGGGCTCTACGACCGGTTTGTCGAGCAAGCTCAGGCCATGACCGACAGCGGATCCGAACTAACTGGCCGAGAGATGGACGCCACGGATTTCGAGCGCTCCGCAACGGTCGAAGACCAGTTCGGGTCTCGCGGGATCGTCGAAATGTCCTTTACCTGGCATGGATTCGCCCACGTCGAGGACGGAACCGTCGAGGTCGGCGACGTCTTTCAAGATATGTACATCGGGCCCGATCAGTCGATCGAAATCACTGCCGGCGACGGGCTCACTTTCGACCGCGCTGAACCCGAAGACAGCGCCCAGTACTCCCGCACCGAACTCGAGGATGCGAATTCGGTTCGGTGGAGCGGCGAACAGCAGTTCCTCGATGGACAGCCGTGGGTCGTCCTCGTTCAAGACGGGGCAACGGACAGTAGCGGGTTTCTCAGCCGTGGCGATCTATCGTGGTATCTCGCCGTCGCGGCTATCGTCGCACTGGGAATCGCTGGCGGCGGACTCTGGTACCGACGACGATCGGACGACACCGATACTGGAAACGGAACGAGCGCAGCCCAGACTGACGGGCCAGACACGATGTCAGCACCAACAGCCCCTGCCGAAGACGACCACGGTGAGTCTCACACAGCAGCGCCTGAGCCACTGCCCGACGAGGAACTGCTCACCGACGAAGACCGGGTCGTCAAACTCATCCGCGAAAACGGCGGTCGAATGAAGCAGGTCAACATCGTCGAGGAAACCGGCTGGTCAAAATCCAAAGTCAGCATGCTCCTCTCGGATATGGCCGACGAGGGAACTATCAGCAAACTCCGCGTCGGTCGCGAGAACATCATCAGCCTCGAGGGGTACGAACCCGAAGCGACGAAGTCGCCGTTCGACGAATAGCACAGCGACTGGCCCCAACACCCATGAGATTCGAAGACACTGTCGAATTGAAACGGAACCCTTAAACAGCAAAGCGCACAACGATTGATTGCAGACGAAGCCCGCTCCGATGGTGTAGTCCGGCCAATCATATTGCCCTCTCACGGCAATGACCAGGGTTCGAATCCCTGTCGGAGCATCCTTTTTCGACGTCGCTTAACTTCGAACAGGACGCTGACCGCGTCGTCGTCTTTCAGTCCGACAACGGCGGTGTCGTGTCCGGGGGTTGGCGGTGATTCGTTGCCTGTTCGAACGCGTAGCCGAGTTCGATGAGCGACGGCTCGTCGAACGGACGTCCCAGAATCTCGAGGCCGACCGGCAACCCGTCGTCCGTGAACCCGGCGGGAAGCGAGACGGCGCTACACAGCGACTGGGAGGCGATGATCGTGTTCGTCGCGAACGTCATCGTGTCGTACTCGCCGTCTCGGATCTCGGCTTCCGTTGGCGGCACGACTTGCACGTCAGGGTAAACGATCGCATCGAGGTCGTGGCTCGCGAACACGTTCAGAATCGTCTCCTGGAAGGTGTGCTGGGCGGTTCGACATTTCCAGTACGCTAGGTTATCCGTCAGATCCTCGGGTCCGTCTTCGGCGAAGCCGATAAACAGATCCAGAATGTCGTGGTACTGGCCGTTTTCGTACAGTTCGGCGACGGAGTCGACGGGCGTCTCGCGGTCCTCGAGAAATGCGTTGAGATCACGTTTCGACTGGAGGATGTACAGCATCGTCTCCTCGAGCGACGACTCCAGATCGGGAATCTCCACGGGGTCGACGAGCGTCGCGCCGAGGTTCTCTATCGTCGTCAGTGCCCGTTCGATGACCGCATTGACCGGTGCAGCATCGGGGTTCTCGTCGTCACCGAAGCCGGACCGAAGCACGCCGATACGGGTCCCGTGCAAGCCATCGGCGAGGAGATGGTTGGTGTACGAGCCGCGGTCCCCAATCAACTCAGTCTTGCCGGTGAGGTCGTCGCGGGCGTCGTAGCCGACGAGGACGTCGAGCAGTTTCGCGGTATCGCGGACGGTTCGCGTCATCGGCCCAGCCGTATCCTGCTGTGAGACGAGCGGACTGACGCCGGTACGACTGATCAGTCCGGGCGTGACGCGGAGCCCGACGAGATTGCTAAACGACGCGGGGACGCGAATTGAGCCGCCACAGTCAGTCCCGATGCCGACAGCGCCCAGATTGGCGGCAACGGCCACGCCCGTCCCGCTGCTCGAGCCGCCCGGATCGCGACTCAGTTCGTAGGGGTTTTTCGTCCGTCCGGCAACCGAGGAGAATCCGAACCACGAGGTGGCCCAGTCCGGCATATTCGTCTTCGCGAGCACGATTGCGCCAGCATCACGCAGTCGGCGTGTGACTTCCGACTCGGTCTCGGGGACGTAGCCGTCGAACGCTTCCGAGCCGTACGTCGTCACCACGTCGGTCGTCTCGAGGTGGTCTTTGACGAGTACCGGAATGCCATGCAGCGGGCCGACGAACGTTCCCGAGTCGGCGAACGACTGATCCAACTCGGCCGCCCGCGCCGTCGCCTCGTCGTTGACTGTGATGATCGAGTTGAGTTCGGGGCCGCTGCGGTCGTACGCGTCGATACGCTCGAGATACTGGTCGACGAGGGCCTCGCTCGTGAGCGTGCCGGCCTCGAACGCGCGGTGAATCCCGCCGATCGTCGCCTCCTCGAGCGTGAACTCTGCGCTTGTCATACTCATACACGTTCGCGAGGCACGGGTATCAATCGTTCCCCGCGCTGGCTACCCTGCGGGTTACGACGACGATTCGACGTGTTGTTCGAACGCGTGTGCACTCGAGAGCACCGTCGCGTCGTCGAACCGCTCGCCGATTAGCATCAGCCCGACCGGGAGGCCGTCCGCCCGGCCAGCGGGCACCGAGATCGCCGGATGGCCGGTGACGTCGAACGGAGCCGTGTTGTGGAGCATGTTGAGCGCGCGCTCGATCGCCTCGAGCCGTGTGATCGACTCGTCGACTTCGTGTGCGGTTTGTGGCGTCGTCGGCATCGCGAGCACGTCGACGTCCGCGAGTGCATCGTCGTACTCGGCGGCCAGTTTCCGGCTGAGATTCTGTGCTTTGGCGTAGTAGCGACCGCGGTACTCGTCGGCCATGTACTGGCCCAGAACGAGGGTGAATTTCAGCGTCGTCAGGTAATCGTCGGCCTGCGCACGTCGCGCTCGGCCGAACGCATCAGCCAGCTGGGTGTCGTAGAACCCTTTGCCGTAGTGGCCGACGCACTCGCCGTTGACCGTCGCGGCCGTCTCCTCTATGGCGATGGCGTTCCAGATCGTCAGCCCGTCGAGATGCATCGGGACCGAGAGCTCCGTGACGGTCGCGCCAGCGTCTTCGAACGCCGCGAGCCCGTCGCGAACGGTGTCGTCGACGCTCGACTCACTGGTCTCCCGCTCAAAACCTTCCGTGACGACGCCAACGGTCACGTCCGAGGGATCGGCCGAGAGCGCCTCGTGATACTCGGCGGTGGGAACGGCCCCCTGCCGCGGATCGAGGCCGTCCGCACCGGCGATGACGTCCAACACGCGCGCACAGTCCTCGACGGTGTCACAGATTGGGCCGGCGTGGTCGAACGAGCGGCCGAGGCCGGCGATCCCGGTGTACGGCACCAGCCCGTGGGTCGGCTTGTGACCGACGAGACCGCTCCAGGCGGCCGGGATGCGAATCGAGCCGCCCTGATCGCCGCCGATGGCGACGTCGACGTCGCCGTTCCCGACGGCCGCAGCCGATCCTGACGAGGAACCACCGGCGATGTAATCCGAGTCGACGGGGTTCAACACCGGCCCCGTCGCAGAGAGTTCGCCGCTTCCGGAGAACGCCATATCCTCCATGTTCAGCTTGCCGGTGATCGTCGCGCCGGCCTCGAGGAGCCGCGTCACGATGGTCGCATCGGTCAACGGCACGTAGCCCTCGAAGAGCTTCGAGCCCAGGGTTAACTCGACGCCGGCCACGTTGACGTTGTCCTTGAGGCCGACGTCGTAGTCT
Organism: Natronorubrum aibiense; assembly: GCF_009392895.1. GTDB lineage: Archaea > Halobacteriota > Halobacteria > Halobacteriales > Natrialbaceae > Natronorubrum > Natronorubrum aibiense. The sequence continues at coordinate 55,272 of NZ_CP045488.1, forward strand.
TCGAGTGGGCCGTCGTCTGCGCCCCGGACCTCACATTTGGTGACAAAGGCGTTGAGCGGGTCCTCGTCTGGTCCCGGTTTGTAGCCCGGATCGCGGTCGGTGTACTCGATTCGAGGGCGATAATCCGGGAGTTCGTCTAACCGCTCATAGCCGGCGAGCGTTTCGGCGATGACGGCTGCGAAGTCTTCGACTTCCGATTCGGTCAGGTCGATGTGGTGGTGGGCCGCGTACTCCCGGATTTCCTCCGGTGTGGGCGGTTGCACGTTCGGTGGTGATCCTGGCATCAGTTCTGGTGGTTGCTAACAATAGACAAAAGCGTTCGCCAATAGTTTCGAGGGGCTGCTGTTGAATACTATCGTCACCACTGAACGTCAGTGCACACCCGGTCGAACGACAGCGGTGCGCTCGGTGTGTGACCCCCTCCAGTTGTCTCTCCATGAGTACAGGTCCTGTGTTTTGAGCGTAGAACCCACGGCCAGTATCGGAGTCCGTGTGAACGCTTATCAATAGTGGAGGTGTACTGACAGGTATGGGCCGAAGTCTCTGGGACGTGTTTCTGTCGTCGTTCAGAACGAACGACGAAAACGCTGACGAAGGAGATGATCGCTTTGTCCCGTCTCCGCTGGATTTGTCGGTCCGATTTGCACACGGTGGACCCGACAACGACGTTCAACGGGAACTCCACAAAATCGACGAGCAAGCTCGAGAACTCGAAGAAAACCGGCGGGATCACTAAAACGATTCAGTTCCAGCGATCATTTTGAACGCCAAAACCGTCATCTCGATGACGGCGAGTCAGTCCGTCACGGAGACGCCACCGAAGGCGGCGAAACCAGTGACGACGAGGTCGACGCCGTCGTGGTCCTGTTCCCGACGTGGCCGGTCGTCTGATGCCCCACCGAGGACGGGCAAGACGTCCAGTTGTACGTTCCACTCGCGAGGAACGATGATGTCGACGCCGCCGAACAACGCGACGGCGTTGACCTGTGCCGGCCGCTCCTCGAGTGAGGTGTCACGGAGGTCAAGTTCGGTGCCGCCGAAGATAGCGGTCAGATCCGCCCCGCTGAAGGCCGTCGACGTGTTGCGCTTCTCGACGCCACCGAACGCAGCGAACGCGGATGTGAATGCGTCGTCGGTGGCGCGAACGCGAGAGCGGAACTGGCCCAGGATGATCGAGAGTCCGAAGGCGATCACGAGCACTGGCCAGAAGACGACGACCTGGTCGACGGTCGCGTAGTCGAGCGCGACCAGTTGACCCGCACCGGCGACGCCGATGAGTACGACCGGGCCGACAATGTTTCGAAAGCGACTCTGGACGAGCGCCCAGACGCCGACGAGCACGAACAGCGACGGGACGTACAGCAAGGCGTCCTGCGTCGAGAGGACGCCGGTCGTCTCGAGCAAGAGCAAGATGCCGACCAAGATTACGAGCGCACCGAGGAGGAGTTGGCTGGTTGGCAGCCGGCGTGCGGATATTGTCGTTGCCATACTGACAGCTACGACGACGATTCATATAGCTATGCTGTCCCCAGCGGTACACGACTGACAGGGCCGGCCGTGGATGTCGTTCGAATCGTTTTCCTTCCGCGCACGCGTTCGGTCGGATATGGCAGAGCTCAACCCGATCGGCAAGCGGATTCACAACATCTCACCCGATCCCGTTCGACTGACCCTCGAGGACGGCACCGAAGCGGTCTTTCATATCTCCGGCGCGGAGTTCTTCCAGCAGGAGTTTCAGGCCGAGGGCACGCACGACGACGAGGATGCCGCGTATCGATTCGTCTCGAGTGAAGACAACGACGCGATTCTCGTCGGCCGACAGGGTCCCGACGAGGATGGGTGGTCGATGATCGGCGAGGTCGTGGCCGTGGAACCAGTCGACTCGAACTGACAGAGGCAACGACTAGCCCTGTCGCCTTCGTTCGGCTCCACGTAGTCTCGGGTCGGTTTCGACGTCGCTGCATCGGCCACCGCCTCGAGAGACGTGCGGCAAGTGTTGTTGGAGCGCGCGCGAGCAGATTCGGGGTGATCGTTGGGGCGTGGTGGCCGTCGATCGCCGATCCAAAACCGATCAACAATACTGAAAGTAACTATCGCTCCAGCTGTCGGTCTCCAACGTGAGTCGAGTACACAAGTTCACTCCGCCATTCCGACGGCCGTTCATTCGGGCTTCATGGTGTTACACAGCCGATTTTCGCATGTGGAGACGTGCGTTAGGAGAACCGATGCGAGCGCCATAGGCAAAAACTTACTCGAGCACCAGTAACTATCATAGACAAACATGCAGTACTGTGTGACTCATCGACACGGGGATTTTTAGTGTCGGACACGTACCGCCGGCAAATGGCATTGCATAACAGGGACGTTCGACAGGACGTCCGTGAACTGGGTGCGCTGCTTGGAGACGTCCTCGAGGAACAGACTTCTCGCCGGGCGTTCAGGACCGTCGAGTCGTGTCGGCGCGACGCGATCGACTACCGCTCGGGCGAACTCGACTCTCGACAGCCGCTGATCTCCGATCTGCAGGGACTCTCACCACACCAACAGCGGATCGTCGCCCGCGCGTTCACGACGTACTTCGAACTGATCAACCTCGCCGAGGAGCGCGAACGGGTCCGCACGATCCGGACGGGCTCACAGGACGGCACCTTAGAGGACAGCCTCGAGACGGCTGCTGAAGAACTGGCGGACAGCGACGTCGACACCGTCGAGCAGGTACTCGACGACGTCCTGATCGAACCGACGTTCACCGCCCACCCGACCGAAGCGCGGCGCAAGACGGTCAAATCGAAGCTGCGAACGATCTCGACCCAACTCGAGACCCTAGACGAGCGACTGCTGACGGACAAGGAAGAAGGACAGGTCTGGCGGGACATCGACGCCGAAGTGACGAGCCTCTGGCAGACGCCACAGGTCCGGAATCGCCAGCCTGAACCCGAAGACGAGGCCCGAAACGTCCAGTGGTACCTCGAGAACACGCTGTTCGACGTCGTCGGCGAGGTGTACGACGAACTCGCCGATGCAATCGACGACGAAATCGAGGATTCCCTCGAGATCCCGAAACTCTTCGAGTTCCGCTCGTGGGCGGGCAGCGACCGGGACGGCAACCCCTACGTGACCCCCGAGGTGACGGCCAACACGCTCGAACAACAGCGCGAGGTCGTCCTCGAGAAGTACCGCGACCAACTCAAGCGCCTGTCGGGCGTGTTGAGTCAGGACGGCAGTCGGATCGACGCCGGCGGGGCGTTCGAGCGCTCGCTCGAGGACGACCGCGACCGACTGCCCGGCAGCGCGCGAACTGCCGAAGAACGGTACCCCGGCGAACCCTACCGCCAGAAGCTCAAGCTCATGCGCGAACGCCTCGAGCGCGTCAGCGACGTCCGACCCGGCGGCTACGAGGACGTCGACGAACTGCTCGCCGACCTCGAGGTCATCGCAAAGAGCCTGCGGAACAACGGGGCCGAAAGCGTCGTCGAAGCCCACGTCGATCCGATTCGCCGACAGGTCGCCACCTTCGGCTTCTCGCTTGCGAGCCTCGACCTGCGTGAACACCAGGCGAAACACACCGACGCCATCGCGGCTGCACTCGAGCAGGAGGGTATCGACTACCACGACCTTTCGGAGGACGAGCGAACCGAGTTGCTCACCGACGCGATCTTGCAAGACGAGCCGATCATCGACTGTACCGACACCGAGGGGCTCTCCGAGGAGTCGACTCGCGTCCTCGAACTGTTCGCCAGTCTCGGCGACTGGCAGGCGGAGTACGGCGTCGAAGCGATCGACACCTACTGCATCTCGATGACCGAGGAGCCGAGTCACGTCCTCGAGGTACTCTTTCTCGCCGATCAGGCCGGCGTCGTCTCGCTGCCCGAACACTGCGGAATCGACGTCGTCCCGCTGCTCGAGACCGAGTACGCCCTCTCGGGCGCTCGCCGAATCATGGGCACGCTGTTCGAGAACGAAGCGTACAGTCAGGCGCTCGAGGCCCGTGGGCAGACCCAGGAGATCATGCTCGGCTACTCGGACTCGAACAAGGAAAACGGCTTCCTCGCGGCGAACTGGTCGCTCTATAAAAACCAGCGGCGACTGGGTGAGATCTGTGCCGACTACGACGTGACGATGCGGCTGTTCCACGGCCGCGGCGGGTCGATCTCCCGCGGCGGCGGCCCGATGAACGAGGCGCTGCTGGCGCTGCCCAACAGCACGGTGACAGGGCAGGTCAAATTCACTGAACAGGGCGAAGCGATCGCCGAGAAGTACGCCAACCCGCGGATCGCCGAGCGAAACATCGAGCAGATGCTGAACGCCCAGCTTCGGGCGCGCCTGCACGCGATGGACCAGCCCGAAGAGGAGGTCCGCGAGGAGTGGGTCGACGCCATGGAGACCATGGCCGACGCCGCACGTCAGGAGTACCGCGACCTCTTGGAGAGTGACGGCTTCGTCCAGTACTTCGAGCAGGCGACGCCGATTACGGTCATCGAGGACCTCGATCTGGGTTCGCGGCCCGCCTCGAGAAGCGGTGAGCGAACCGTCGAGGACCTGCGGGCGATCCCGTGGGTGTTCTCGTGGACCCAGTCGCGGTGTATCCTGCCCGGCTGGTACGCCCTCGCGACGGGGCTCGAGACCTACTTGGACGACGGTGGCTCGATTGAGACGCTTCAGGAGATGTACGCCGAGTGGCCGTTCTTCCGGACGACGCTCGACAACGCCGCGCTCTCGCTGTCCCGAACCGAACTCGAAATCGCCGAGCAGTACGCGAATCTGGCAGACGACGACCTCGAGGCGACTTTCTTCCCGCGGATAACCGACGAGTACCAGCAGGCAACCGATCTGATTACCGAAATCGGCCAGCGCGACCAGCTACACACGCGTGACTGGCTCGGCGAGAACCTCGAGCGACGCAATCCCTATGTCGATCCGCTGAACCTGCTGCAGGTCTACCTGCTCGACCAAACCCATCGGACGGACATCGAAGAGCGAACGCTGCGGCTGACGGTCAAAGGTGTCGCTGCCGGGATGAAGAACACGGGATAATCAGCTGTCGTCGTCAGTGTCGTATCGCTCCGCTGCCGACTCGAACCCCAGTTCCTCGTGTTCGCGCCCCCGGCGCTGTTCGAGGGCGGCGATCGCATCCGGATCGCGGGCCGCGTCGTCGGTGATCCGCGCCCACGAGGTGTGGACCTTCGAGTGACACCACCGACAGAGATAGACCGTAATCTCGTGGCTCAGTTGCTCCCCATCGCGAGCATAGGAGAGGTGATGTTCCTCGAGCAGCGGCCGCTCGTCGTCGTGGGCCAACCGTTTTTCCTCGAGACCACAGCGGACGCACTCGCGGTCCCGGTTGCGCGAGCGGAAGTGCGGGCAATCGGCCCACGTCTTGTCCGTGTCGGGATCGACGACGGGACAGGCGTACTCCTCGCTGGCGCGTTCGCGGGCGAACTCGGGGTCGTGTGCGTAGTGCTTGAGGGCGTACCGACACTGGCCCTCACCGGTGAGATGGTCACAGAGGCCCGCGAACTCGTAGGGGTCGTCGACGCCGACTGAGGTTCCCCGTGGCGTTTTCTCCATGCGCAGTTGCTCGGTCTTTGGCCGGCGAGCAGTTGAATCTCACGGGGCTGCTCGCGACGAGGTATAGTAGCCACTGAAAGTCAATGTACACCTGATCGCACGACGGCTGTGCGATCAGTGTGTGAATCGTTTCAGTTGTTACTATAGGAGGACTTTTGGGACCGTCAATCCGACTCGAGAACGTGCGGCTGGTCCACTATCCGACATCCGGACACAACGGGGACTCGAGGCCGGACGGCGAGGCGACCACCGAGCGGCGCGTGGTGGCGACGGACGTCGACCTCGCGGACTCGCTGTTGTGCCAGACGCGCGGGCTGATGTTTCGGCGTTCGATCCCCGACGACTACGCGCTCGCGTTCCGCTTTGGCTCCGTCAAAACCCGCGACGTCCACATGCTGTTCGTCTTTTTCCCCATCGACGCCGTCTGGATCGTCGACGACGTCGTCCAGCGCATCGAGCGCCTGCAGCCGTGGCGGAGTTTCGAACGCGAGCGGTGTGACCTGCTCGTCGAACTGCCTGCCGGCGCTGGAAGCGACATCGAACCGGGCGACCGGCTCGTTCTCGAGTCGGCCTGATTCGGCCTCACTCGAGGACCTCGACCTGTCCATCCCGAACGCGAACGTCGAGCAGACTCGTCACGTCCCGAGAGACGTCTGCGTGGTCGACGTCGACTCGCCGGAGAACGACCACGATGTCGACGAGTTCGGCTTCGACGGCCTCGAGGGCGTCACAGACCGCTTCGATCGTGCCGCCCGAAGAGAGGACGTCGTCGACCAGCAGGACGCGGTCGCCAGCGTCGACGCCGTTCACGAAGAGTTCACCCTCGCTGTAGCTGGTCTCCTGATGGACCGCGACTTCCTCCGGGAAGCCGTACGACCGTTTCCGGACGACGACTAACGGCACGTCGGTCGCGACTGACAGCGCCGTCCCGTGATGAATCCCCATCGCTTCCGGCGCGACGATCTTGTCGACGGTCTCGAGGTCGACGCGCTCGCTGATGCCGTCGGCGACCGCGCGCAACACCGCCGGCTCGATCGGCGGAATCCCGTCGGTGACGCCGTGAACGAAATACTCGTAGCCGTCTCGATCGACGACGGGGGCCTGTCGAAGCGATCGCGCCAGCGGCTCCAGCGTTGGGTCCATACTCGAGTCAGACTACGCGGAGGAGGCGAAAGGTTGTTCCGATGTGACACACTCGAGGGGACTCTCGAGTGCCCCACAGCGTCGGGGTGGCGCTTCTGGACCGGCGGATTTAAGTCAGCATGATTCATTAGGGTCTGATACCATGGCACGAGATTCGTTCTCAACGCCGGAGTCCGAGGATAGAGGAAGTCGGGGCAACCCGGCTGGGCGTGAAATTCCGCGACGAAACTAATCGTAGTGTATCACTCTTGCCTGTAACTCACTCCGCCGAGCAGACGATTCCATCGGATCGCACAGTCCGCCTTCTCGATACGACGCTTCGCGACGGCGAACAAGCCCCGGGTGTCTCACTGTCACCCGACGAAAAAGTCGAGATCGCCCGCGCCTTAGAGCGCGCCGGCGTCTCCGTCATCGAGGCAGGCAGCGCCTGCACCGGGGCGGGTGAACGCCAGGCAATCTCCCGAGTCACCGACCTCGATCTCGACGCCCGCGTCACCAGTTTCTCTCGCGGGATTCGAAACGATATCGACCTCGCACTCGAGTGTGACGTCGACGGGATCCACCTCGTCGTCCCCTCGAGCGACCGCCACGTCGAAGAGAAGGTCGGAACCTCCCGCGAGGACAACCTCGAGAAAACCGCCGAACTCGTCGAGTACGCCACGGCCCACGACCTCTGGGTCGAAGTCATCGGCGAGGACGGCTCACGGGCCGACCTCGACTATCTCGAGAAACTCATGGGGACCGCTCTCGACGCCGGGGCCGACCGGGTCTGTTTCGCCGACACCGTCGGCCACACCGGCCCCGAACGCACCGCCGAGGCCGTCTCCCGGCTCGCCGAACTCGGCCCGGTTAGCGCCCACACCCACGACGATCTCGGACTGGGTGTCGCGAACGCCCTGTCGGCCGTCTCCGCCGGGGCTGACCTCGTTCACTGTACCGTCAACGGACTTGGCGAACGCGCCGGCAACGTCGCCCTCGAGGAGGTCGCGATCGCGCTCTCGCACGTCTACGATGTCGAGACGCTCGAGCTCACGGAGCTGTACGATCTCGCGCAGATCGTCTCTCGAGCGACCGGCATTCAGCTGCCGCCGAACAAGGCCGTCATCGGCGAGAACGCCTTCACCCACGAAAGTGGCATCCACACCGACGGGACGCTCAAAGACGACAAGATGTACGAGCCCTACGCCCCCGAGACGGTCGGCCGCGAGCGCCGACTCGCCCTCGGCAAGCACACGGGCCGGGCTGGCGTCAAAGCGACGCTCGAGGAACACGGCGTCGAGGCCAGCAACGACGAGATTGCCGAAATCGCTACCCGCGTTACGGAACTCGGTGACCGCGGTCGCCGCGTGACCGACGCTGATCTGCTCGCGATCGCCGAAGACGTCACTGGCGACGACCGCGAACGTGTCGTCGAACTGCTCGATCTCACCGCTACGAGCGGCGGTGCCGTCCCGACCGCGAGCATCCGACTCGCCGTCGGCGGTGAGGAACGCGTCGCCAGCGGGACCGGCTCCGGTCCCGTCGACGCCGCCGTCTCCGCGGTCCGTGAGGCGCTTGGCTCGATGGCCGACGCCGAACTCGAGTCCTATCACGTCGATGCCGTCACGGGCGGCACCGACGCCGTCGTCACCGTCGAGGTGACGATGGTTCGCAACGACCGCTCGGTTACGGTCGCTCGCAGCGAAGCCGACATCACGCGCGCGAGCGTCGAGGCGATGGTCGACGCGCTCGATCGACTGCTCGCGTCAGATCCGCAACCGCTCACGCCGGCGGACGACTAACCTCTCGATTACGTTCGCTTTCGACACTCGAGTCGCTAGTGGAACGGTTGTCGGCTGAGAATCCCCCACGGGTCGAACAGGTAGACGACGGCCAGAAACAGTGCGACGACGACGACGAACAGCCGTGCGAGTCCGCTGGTCGAGGAGAGCGCACCCGACTCGAGGGTGGTCGCCATCACCGCCGCGACTCCGATCCAGAGACTCCCGACGATCAGTCGTTGACGAGTGTCCATACCCGGGTGTACGTCCCAGTCGTTATCAAGCCGACGAGTCGATTCGAGGAGATCACCGACGCCCGATCATACGGTCTGCTGTGCCGATGTACCGCCAATCACCAGCGGCGGGGTCGGTGGTCGGCGGGACGTGACGACAGCAGTCCGTATCAGAAGTCGAGTCCGACGGTGCCTTGATCGAGCACGTCCTTTCGGTTGTCCGTCTGCCCGACCTGATCGTAGGAGACCGGCCCCTCGACCTGATGGGCGTTCGGCCCGGGCTGGTTGCCGAGGTAGACGACGTTCGGATTCGTGCCGATGTCCTCGAGGAGTTTGAACCGCGAGTGTGGGGTCCCAGCGAACTCCTCGAGTCGGGTCTGGGCGAGGTTCTCGCTTGGCCCCGCGAACTCCTCGCCCTCACCGGGCTCCTCGGCGAGGTCGAGTTGGACGAGGACGTCCTCGCTCTTGAGGTCCAGTCCCTGCTCTTGGAGGACACCCACTAGATCGACGATCGCCGTTTCCTGCTCGATGAGCGTGTTGTTTTGCTCGTTTTCGGGCTGGTCTTCGTCGGCGAGGATTTCGACGGCTTTCAACAGGGCGATCGTTTCCTCGTCTAAATCCTCGACGTCGTTGACGACGGATTCCAGATCGGTGCTACCGCCGCCCAGCGCACTCTCGACGTCCTCCGTCGCGGGGAGTTGGGCCTCGAGCCGAACGATCGACCGACTCTTTGCGGTGTTGTCGATGTACTGCTGTGGATCGCTGTTCGGATTGTTCATGTCGCCGAACTGGATCACCTCGGGCGGGCAGGCATCCTCGCAGGCAGTTCGACCGACGAGTTCCGGGCCCTGAGTCCCGTCCTGACGAGTCGCACAGAACGTACACTTCTCCATGACGCCTCGCGGCCCGCGGCTGTTGACCGGACGGTCGCGCTCGTCGTAGATGTGTTCGTCGTCGATTTCGTCTTCCGAGACGGTCGGCTCCTCCCACTGGAAGTAGTTGACACCGTACGGACAGGCCACCTGACAGTACCGACAGCCGATACAGACGCCGTAGTCGGTCAGGACGAGGCCGTCCGAGTCGCGAGTGTGGCGGGCCGTCGTCGGACACACCTTCTCACAGGGAGCGTCCGTGCAGTGTTGACACGGCCGGATAAGGCGATTGGTGAACTCCTCGCTCGTCGTGTCGTCCTCGTAGTCGAGGATGTACATCCAGTTTGCGCCCTGATCCCAGTTGTGCTCTTCGGCACAGGCGACGACACAGGAGAGACAGCCATCACAGTACTCGAGGTCGAGTGCCATCCCCCACTGGACACCCTCACCCGGGTCCTCCCTGCCGTGTTCGTCCTGGACGGCGGGCTGGGGGTCGTCCGGCCCGTCTCCGTTCCCTCCACCCGCAGCCGTTCCCCAGGCCCCGAGCCCGACAGCACCGGCACCGCCCATCTTCTTCATGACGTCGCGACGCGACTCCTCGTCGAGACCGAACTTCGAGAGGGTGTTCTCGAGGCGACCGTCGTCGTCGGGCCGCTCGACTGGTCGTTCGTCCTCGCCGAACTCCGCCATGACGTCTTCGTGATACCGGTCGTAGAAGGCCTCCTCCGAGAGCTCCCCTTCCGTAACACGCATGGCGTCTTTGGCCATCTCGAGACCCAACTTCGCGTCGTACTCGGTGTCCTCGAGTGCGTCCTCGAGATTCTCTTGCCACGCCTCGCCGAGTGGATGGAACGTGTCTCCGTCGCCACGCGTTTCGTCGTCGAACGTCACTATTTCTCCCCCCGGAACATGTCACGCTCGTACTGGAAACTCATTGTGAAGTAGTGACAGTACCCGACCGACGTCGATAAAAAGCATGCTTGCGAATGACATGCTAGTACGAGTTTCGAGAAGTCACAGTTTGAGTTCGTGGGGACGTGCGTGCAGTCTCAACCATCTCAAGAAGATCCAAATCTCCAATAATCAGCTTCTGTGTGACAGACGAGTCGCACCGCTTCTCGTTTTGCGTCGTGAAAAACGCCGAGAGGGAGATTTGAACTCCCGAGTCCGTGAGGACAGCAGATTTCGAATCTGCCGCCTTGGCCGGGCTAGGCTATCTCGGCTCACTCATACCTATCCGGGTGATGTTTTTACCCGTTTCGATTCTTCTCCGCGATTGTGACTCCGTCACGGACTATCCGTGTGGACTCGAGCCGGTGGTGCAGTCGTGACGCGACGGTCGGACTGTCCACCGTCGTGACTCGAGAAATACGTTTCCGTCGAAAACATCCGCTCGAGGTCGCCCAGAACCGATGATGAATTTGTGAACGGCGCGTGCAGAACGCTGTCCGTCAGTTCTGGCGCGACCACAGAACAGATCGAACTGAAACCTCGGTACGGCGGACCGTCTCAGTCGAGAATGTCGCCGACCCGTCGCGGCTCGCCTTGCAAGTTCGGCTGCTCGGCGACGATTTTCAGCACTTCGTGGTCGGTCACATCGTAGTAGGACTTCTCCGTGGCTTCCTCGATGAGGGAGCGCTCGAGGCGGAACTCGGTGCCTTCGTAGACGACGTCGACGCCGTCGTCGTCGAACGCGAGGGTTGTCATGGACTCGTGTACGCAACGCGCACCTAAAAGGGAGGCGACCTGAACTGGCAACCCGTGCGACGGGCGTCAGACGCACGGCAGACGACGCGCGAGGTTTATTAGTTGATACCTCCTTTAGGCCGGAATGTGGCCTTCAGCAGGGATCCGCTCGACGAACTGGTCGTCCCCGACGGCACGGAAGCCAAGGAAGTCGATCTCGTAACCGACGGTGACGTCTTCGTCGGTGCCCGATCGACTGTCGAGTTCGGCGTCCGCGGTCGGAACGTACTCGCCGGCGAGAACGTCACGTTCGGCGGTGCGATCGAAGCCGAAGGTGATTGTCGACTCGACATGTGGTGTGACGTCGCCGAGAACGTCCTCGTCGGGCAAGACGCCTACATCGGCGAACGCGTCCACGTCGCCGGTGAGATGAAAGTCGCCGGCGATCTGGATATCGGCGACGACGTCGAGATCGACGAGGGATTCGAGGCGAACGGCTGGATCGTGATCCGAAATCCGATGCCCACGATCGTCTTCCTGTTCGTCTACCTCAAGCAGCTCCTGCTCATCGGCGAAGACGAAACCGCCCAGCAACTCGTCTCCGAACTCGTCGACGACGAGGAACAGGCGGACGTCGAACCACTCGTTATCCCGAAAAACGCGACGGTCAGCGACGACGCGTGGCGGGTTTCGACCCCTGCAACGATCGGCGACGACTGCCGACTCCACGGCAACGTCCGCGCCGAGACGATCGACGTCGGGACCGACACCACGATCTTCGGTAGCCTCCGGGCTCGAGGCGACGTTACTGTCGGCAGTGGGAGTCGAATCCACGGTGACGTTACCACCCGCGACGGCGACGTCACTATCGAGGAAGACGCCCGGATCCTCGGTGACGTTTCCTGTGCCGACCTTGAGCTCGGTCCGAACGCCGAAATCGACGGGACGATCCGTGCCGGCGGCGAGATCACGATGGGAACGACCGAACGCGAACAAGAGTGACGGCCGCCCTGCGCAGACTCACGGTGGACGACGCACCGTTCGTCGACACGGGCGGAGAGGGACTGGACTTCTTCCGGTGACCAGTGTCGATACCGGCACTATCTCGAGGCGATTTTTACCCCTATTCTTAATACTGAGACTCGGGTAGAGAGCGACAGTCATGCGAGTGAAAGCCACGCACATGAGACGGAGGGATCCATGCGATCGATCGCCCTGACCAAAGGAGTGCCGGATTTCTCGGAGGGATCGGTGTCGTTCGACGAAGATGGCCATCTCGAGCGAGGGAAGACACCGACAGTGATGAACCCGAACGACGAACGCGCGCTGCAGGCGGCCCTGCAGACGAAGGTTCGTCACGGCGGTCACGTCAGTGGAATGAGTATGGGACCGCCGGGGTACAGCAACGTCTTGCAAGAAACCATGGAATCGGTGTACACCGACGACAGCTACCTGCTCTCGGATCGGGAACTGGCCGCTTCGGACACGTGGGCGACGGCGATCACCCTCAGCGCTGGTCTCGAGACGTATCGTGAGAACGTCGCCGACATCGACCTGGTGTTCGCCGGGTTCAAGACGGCCGACGGCGAGACCGGGCAGACGGGACCCCAGACTTGCTGGGCGATGGACTGGCCGATCGTCACGCACGTGCTCGCGCTCGATATCGATCCCGAGGAACGGACGCTTCGAGCCAAGCGACTCGTCGAGGGCAACGTCGACGAAATCGAAACCGTCGAAGCACCCTTGCCCTGTTTCGTCGTCACCGATCCCGAGTTCGAACCGACCTATCGCAAAGCCTCCCACCGGCTGACACGCAAACGGCTCCGGGCGGAGACCGAAGCGCGGGCGGCGGATCACGACGAGCGGTTGACCGTGTGGGACCATACCGACCTGAACCTCGACCCCGACTACATCGGACTCGATGGCTCGCCGACGATCGTCTCCTCGGTCGACCCGATCCCGAAAGCGCCGTCCGAACGGGAGGCGACGATGGTTGATCCCGACGACGAACGCGGGATGGAAGCCGTCCTCGGGGAACTACAGCCGTACGCAACGGGTGATTGAGATGTCGGAACTGGACCCGAACGATCACACAGTCGACGAACTGACCGAGCGACTCGAGACGATCGACGACGAAGCGAAACTCCAGACGATCCTCGAAGCGGAACAGGCGGGACAGGATCGAAAGACGGCTCGCGAGGCGATCCACCGACGACTCGAGGCGATCGGCGAAGTCGGTGGGGACGAGCGCGACAGTGACGGTGTCGAGGAGGACACGGAGACGGAAGGCGAGTACGAGGAGACGGCCAAAGACGTAGGCGAGGAGGCAGCGGCGGACGAGGGTAATGACGAACCCGACGACTCGGAGTCAGAAGCGACTGAGGACGCTGCCGAACAAGACGACGACCTTTCACATCCAACTCGCGACAAAAAGCACGTCCGGGCGCTCGAGGACGGCGAGTACGCCGACATGTGGGTGTTCTGTGAGACACAGGGCGGCGAGTTGCTCGACGTCTCGCTAGAGATGCTGGGGAAGGCCCGCGAACTGATGGACCAGTTCGAAGCGGACTACGGCGACGAGGAACGCGTCGTCGCGTTTCTGATGGGCGACGACTGCGAGGGACTCGCCGAGGAGTGTATCGCCTACGGTGCCGACGTCGCGGTCTATCACGACGACGAGCGCCTCGAGCGGTTCCTCCACAAACCCTACACCGAGATCGCAGCCCACATGGCCCGCGGGCAGGGGACCGTCGAGAGCACCGACTGGCGGGCGTACGACGAGCCCCGATACATCCTCTTCCCGGCGACGAACAACGGTCGCGACCTCTCGGCGAAGGTGCAGGCCGAACTCGACTCTGGGCTCGCCTCGGACTGTTCGGATCTATTCATCGAGGACGAAGAGATCTCGAATCCGGTCAAAACCGGCGAACCCGGCATCAAGAAGACCTTCGAGAAAGTCCTGCACATGAAGCGGCCGGACTTCTCGGGCTTCGAGTACTCGACGATCCTCTGTCTGGACAACCCCGGCCGGGAGTTCCACCCACAGGGGGCGTCGATCATCCCGGGCAGCTTCGACCCAATCGAGCGCGACCCCGACCGAGAGGGGTTGGTCGTCGAGCACGATATGGAACTCGAGGCGGAGTGGTTCCGCGTCGAAATCACCGAGTCGGACCAACTCGAGGCCGGGGTCGATCTCACCGGCCACGAGGTGATCGTCTGTCTCGGCCGCGGGATCGCCGACGACCCGACCGAGGGCATGCAGCTGGGGCTCGAACTGGTCGATGCTTTCGACGACGCTGCACTCGGTATCACGCGCGGCATCGTCACCTCCTCCTACCAGTTCGCGGGCCACGTCGAACAGTATTCGAACGAGGAGCGCCAGATCGGCGAAACCGGGCAAGTCGTCACGCCCGACCTGTACATCGCCGCCGGCGTGTCGGGGGCCGTCCAGCACAAGGTCGGCATGGACGAATCGGACACGATCATCGCGATCAACACCGACACGGACGCCCGGATCAGGGACTTCAGCGACTACTTCATCGAAGGGGACCTGTTTTCCGTGCTCCCCCAGCTGACTGCGGCAGTCGAATCGGGTGCGACCACGCTCGAGGCGCTCGCAGACGGACGCGGAGGTGAGACCGATGACTGAGCACGAACACTACGAGGCCGTCGTCGTCGGCTGTGGGCCCGGCGGCGCCGCGGCCGCCGCCCGACTGGCGGATCACGGCGTCGAGACGCTCGTCCTCGAGCGCGGAACGCAAGCGGGTTCGAAGAACGTCTCCGGCGGGCTCATCTACGCCGAGGAGTCGGCTCCGTACACGATCGACGATCTCTTCGACGGCTTTCGTCACGCGGCGAGCGAACGGCCGGTCACGGATTACTACATCCACAACGTCGCGGGCAACACGGTCAAGACGTTCGATCTGACGGACCTCCACGAGCACGATACGGACTGGTGTGACGCGGTGTTACGGCGGCGGATGGACTCCTGGCTTCAGAAACAAGTCCACGAAAAGACGAGCGAAACCGGTGGCGGCGTCCTGACGAACGTTCGCGTAAACGGCCTGCTCCGAGAGCACGGCGAGATCGTCGGCGTCACCTGCGACGAACTCGACCCCATCGAAGCGGACCTGATCGTCGCCGCCGACGGCGTCAACTCCGAACTCGCCCGCGAGGCGGGCCTGATGGACTGGGAAGAGCCCGAGGAGTGGTTCCAGGGCGTCAAAGCCGTCGTCGATATGGACCCCGACGTGATCGACGACCGGTTCGACATCGACGCGGACGAGGGCGTCGCCCACCTGTTCTCGGGCGATCTCTTCTCCGACGTCCGCGGCGGCGGCTTCTGCTATACGAACGAGGACTCGCTGTCGATCGGGACCGTCTTCCATCTCGACAGTCTCGTCGAACAGCAGGCCGAGCCCCACGAACTGCTCGACGCGTTGCTCACCCATCCCCTGCTGGCCCAGTGGCTCCGCGACGAGTATCACGAACGCGAGTACGCCGCGAAACTCGTTCCCGACTCGAAAAAGGTCGCCCACGAGGAGCCCTACCGCGACCGACTCGTCCTCGTCGGCGACGCTGCCGGCCAGATGCAGGCTCAAGGGCCGATCATCAAGGGGATGAACCACGCCGTCGCCGCCGGCGCGCTCGCCGCCGATGCGTTCGTCGTCACGCGTGGCAACGCCCACCCGGAAGCCGCCGGACGGCGATACGCACAGATGCTCGAGCGATCGGGGACGATGGCAAAACTGCGGCCCCGCCGCTACGAGGTGAGTCGCTCCGTCGGCGAACGCGAGTCGGTGACGAACGCCGTCGAACGGGTCCTAGAGTCGCCGATCGGGTCGCTCGCAGTCGGCAATCCGCTGTCGGAACGCCTGCTGAAGCGGGCGTACAACTCGCCGTTTTTGGTGTCGATGCTCCCCGATACGAAAACCGGTTACGTCACGCTGCCGTCGATCATCGGCGAGGAACGCGGCCGGACGATCAACTGGGACTCCGAGATCGAACCGCCGACACTCGAGGAGCGGATCGGTGACCTCACCTACGACACGGACGTCGGCAACCCGCACATCGAACTCAGAGACGAGTCCGCCGAGGCCAGCGGTGCGGCGGTCACGGCCTGCCCGGTCAGCGCTGAGGACTTCGGCGGCGGCTGCTATCGGACTGAGCGCGTCAAAACGAACGGGACTGAAGAGACGCTCGTCAGCCTCGACACCCAGCCCTGTGTCGAGTGTGGCACCTGTGCGATCGTCGCCGACACCGAGTGGGAACACCCGCGGGGCGGCAAGGGCGTCGAGTTCCGCGAGGGATAGCCGTGAGCCGCTACGGATCACGAATCGCCGCCCTCGAGCGCCACGCCGAACGCGACCGACGCGCCGTCGAGGCTGGCCGCGCGCCGACGGATCCGGACGACGCCACGACGTACCTCCGTGCGGGTGCTGGGCAGGCGATCTGGCTCTACGTCGAGGCTCGCACCGGCGGCCGACTGGTCCCGTTTGCACGGGCCGAACTCGAGGCGCTCGAAGCGGCGATGAACCGCTGGCTCGAGTGTTACGCCCGCTGTTACGGCGTCGACCTCAAGGCCGC
Source organism: Natronorubrum aibiense (assembly GCF_009392895.1). Classification (GTDB taxonomy): domain Archaea; phylum Halobacteriota; class Halobacteria; order Halobacteriales; family Natrialbaceae; genus Natronorubrum; species Natronorubrum aibiense. Next base: position 72,120 of record NZ_CP045488.1, read on the forward strand.
GTTTACGGTTCGCGAAGCGGCCGAACTCTTGCTCGAGACCAGAAACATCGTCGATACCGCAGCGCTGTTGACCTGCGTCCCGGATCGGCCGCACAGTCACGCCAACGGGTGAGCACCACTTTCCGCCGACGACTGAGTGCTCTCTCGTGGTGTCGAGACCGTACTGAATCCGCTCGTCACGTCCAAAATCGATCGACGACTGCGTGACGGCCCAAATCGGTGCCGAGCGCAGCGACCTCAGTAGATGAGTTCGTCGTCGTTTTCGACCATGTACAGCGTCCGCGCCGCGATGTTGACCGCGTGGTCGCCGACGCGCTCTAGGTCGCGGATCGTCAACAGGAGCCGAGACACGTCCTGCAAGAGAGCCTCGACTTCCTCGGGTGCTTCGAGTTCGCGTTCGATCAGGTCCCGGACGACGATCTCGCTCGCGCGTTCAGCGAAGTGATCGAGGTCGTCGTCACGGGCAGCAAGCTCTCGGCAGGCCTCGGTATCCTCGGTGTCGTAGGCGATCATCGCGTCCTCGATCATCGCCAGCGTCAGCTCGCCCATCTCCTGAACGTCGACGTCCGGAAAGAGATCCTCTTTGGCGTCGAGCGTGTACTCGCCCAGATTGGCCGCGAGATCGGCGATTCGCTCGAGGTCGGTGATGATCTTGAACGAGGCAGCGATAAATCGGAGATCGCTCGCGACCGGCTGTTGCAGCGCCAGCAGGTCGATGCAATCCTGCTCTAGATCGAGATACATCCGGTTGATTTCGCCGTCTCCCTCGATCACTTCGCGAGCGAGATCGGTGTCTTTCTGCTCTAACGCGTCGAGTCCCATTCGAAGCCGCTCCATGACGACTTCACTCATGTAGAGGATATCCTCACGGAGTTCCGTGAGTTTCTCTTGATATGATTTGCGAGCCATACTGCAGAAAGCTTGCCCGATGGTCATTAGACTTGTGCTCAAACGAAACTGTGCAGAAACGGTAACGGCTCACGTCGCGGGGGTCACACGCGAGTCCGATTACGGTGTGCGGTGTCTCGATTGGCGCGAGTCTCAGCCGAACTTACCGGTGATGTAGTCTTCGACGCGGTCGTGTTCGGGGTTTTCGAAGATCTTGTCCGTGTCGTCGAACTCGACGAGTTCGCCGCCGGTGAGGAAGACGGCTGTCTTGTCGGAGATTCGGGCGGCCTGTTGCATGTTGTGGGTGACGATGACGACCGTGTACTCCTCGGCGAGCTCCTCGATCAGATCCTCGATCTTCGAGGTCGCGACGGGGTCCAGCGCCGACGCTGGTTCGTCCATCAGGATCACGTCGGGGTCGGGCGCGATCGCACGAGCGATACAGAGGCGCTGCTGTTGTCCGCCCGAGAGGTCAAGTCCGCTCGAGTCGAGTTGATCTTCGACCTCCTCGAGCAACGCTGCTTGCTCGAGTGCCGTGCGAACCTTCTCGTCGACGTCGCCGTCGTCTTTGCCCTGGACGCGGAGGCCGTAGGCGACGTTATCGCGGATCGATTTCGGGAACGGGTTCGGCGACTGAAACACCATCCCGATCTGTCGACGTAAGGCGACCGGATCGACGTCGTCGGCGTAGACGTTCGTGCCGTCGAACACGAGTTCGCCGTCGACGTGGGCGGCGTCGACGAGGTCGTTCATGCGGTTGATCGAGCGCAGGAACGTCGACTTCCCACAGCCTGAGGGCCCGATGACCGCCGTCACTTGCTGTTCGGGGATCTCGATGTCGACGCTGTCGAGGGCCTGTTCCTCGCCGTAGTAGACGCTCAGATCACGCGCCTCGAGGAGCGTCCGCTCCGTTGTGGACTGCTCACCAGTGTCGGTGCTGTCAGTGAGTCCGTCGGCTCCCGATACCGGTGCTGGTTGGTCGTCACTCGATTCCGACTCCGAGGACAGCAACTGTTCGTTACTCAGTGTCATGTTCGCTGTTGATAGCGGTTCCGGATGACGATCGCGATCGAGTTGATCGTGAGCAAGACGACCAGCAGCGTGACGACGCCAGCGGCGACAACGCCGTACTGGAACTCCGTTTCGGGGTACGATGCCCAGGTGTAGATCTGCAGGGGCATCGCGCTGACCTTGCTCTCGAGGCTGTTCGGAATGCCGAACACGGTCGTCGGCGCGGCGATCATGATCAGCGGTGCGGTTTCGCCGATCGCTCGCCCCAGTGCCAGGATCGTTCCGGTCATGATCCCGGGCATCGCCCGTGGCAAGACGACGTTACGGATCGTCTGCCACTTCGTCGCACCCATGCCGTAGGAGGCCTGGCGTTGTGAGTCGGGAACCGCGCGGATCGCCTCCTGTGCGGAGATGATGACGATCGGTAGGATGAGCAAGGCGACGGTAAACGCCGCGGCGAGCACCGTCCCGTAGCCGAATCCGAGCAGCCCCACGAACAGCCCCAGACCCAACAACCCGTAGACGACCGAGGGGACGCCCGCGAGGTTGGCGATGTTGAGCTGGATGAATCGCGTTAGGAGTCCGTCGTCGGCGTACTCCTCGAGGTAGACCGCGGCGCCGACACCGACTGGGAACGTGATCAGCGCGATCAACAGCATGATCGCGATGGAGCCGACGAGTGCCGGCAAGAACCCCGCTTCGTAGGGGTCCGGATGCGGCGGACTCGTGAGGAATCCCCAGTTGAGCCAGCCGACCGCGTCGACGGCGACGTTCGCCAGCAGCGCTGCGAGCGAGACGATCCCGATGAGGGTCGCCCCAAGCGCCAGTAGGCGGAAGGCGACGTCTTTCGTCCGGCTAACCTGTCCGAAGTCGGTCTCAGTGGGTGTGTCAGTAGCCATTATCGATACTCCTCCCGGTAGCGCGATGCAACGAGTTCACTGACGAGGTTCATAGCGAAGGTGATAACGAACAGGGTGAGTCCGACCGCGAAGAGACTCTTGTACGCTTCTCCCTGGCCGACGATGTCGCCGGTCCCGATCTGGACCATCGCGGCGGTCATCGTCTGAATCGAGTTCAGGAACAGTCCTGCAGGATCAGTCACGTCGATCAGCCGCGGGGTCTGTCCCGCTGCGATGGCGACGATCATCGTCTCACCGATCGCTCGCGAGAGTGCGAGGATGAACGATGAGAAGATGCCCGACACCGCCGCCGGAACGACGACGGATGTCGAGACGGTAAACTTCGTCGCGCCGAGGCCGTAACTGGCCTGCCGCAGGGAATCCGGAACGGCGCTCATCGCGTCTTCACTGATCGACGAGACCATCGGGATGATCATGATGCCGACCATGATCGACGCCGACAGCGCGTTGAACGTCGACAACGGCAGGAACGTATCCAGCGCCGGCGTGACGTAGACGAGCGCGAAGTAGCCGTAGACGACCGTCGGCACGCCCGCAAGCACCTCGAGTGCCGGCTTCAGGTAAGCTCGACGGCGCTCGGAGGCGTACTCGCTCAGGTAGATCGCCGTCAGCAGGCCGATCGGGAGCGCAACGAGCGCCGATCCGACCGTGATGACCAGCGTCCCCGAAATCAACGGTAAGACGCCGAAGGCGACGGGTTCGTTCGTCGGGCTCCACCGCGTGCCGGTGAGGAACTCGCCGAGGGAAACTTCCGCGAAGAAATCGACCGCGTCGACGAGCAGCGTCAGGATGATCGCGACGGTGGTCAGGATCGACAGCAGCGCACACAGCATGAAGAGGTAGCGAAACGCCTTCCCGCGTGCCGTCCGGATCCCGTCGTGGGAGAAGTCCGGTTGGCTCATGCTGTCACCTCCTCGATCGCCTCCTCGAGTCGCTCGAGGTTCTCGTCGCGTTTCTCTTCGGTGATCGGGACGTAGCCGACCTCGGAGACGAGGTCCGTCGCGGCCTGTTCCATGTAGAAGCGAGCGAAGTCACGGACTGCCGGTTTCTCGAGCGACTCCTTGGCGACGTAGATGAAAAGCGGCCGCGAGAGGGGCGTGTATTCGCCGGACATTGCTGTCTCGATCGACGGCTCGACGCAGCCGTTTCCGTCGTCGATGGAGACCGCCTTGATCGAGTCCGGATTTTCGCTGTAGAACGAAAAGCCAAAGTATCCCATCGCGGCCTCCGATCCGCGAACGCCCTGGACGATCGTTCGGTCGCGTTCGGTTGCGTAGTAGTCGCTTCGGTGGTTGACATCCTCGCCGAGGACCGCCTCGTTGAAGTAATCGAACGTCCCCGACGTCGTCGCGGCCCCGTACAGTTCGAACTCCTCGTCGGGCCAGTCGTCGTTGATATCGCTCCAGCGCTCGGCACCGTCAGCGCTCCAGATCTCACGGAGCTGGTCGACGGTGAGGCAGTCGATCCAATCGGCGTCCGGATTGACGACGACCGTCAGCGCGTCGGTCGCGACGGTGAGTTCTATCGGTGTGATACTGTTCTCCCCACACTGTTCGATTTCGGCGTCGGCGATCTCTCGACTCGCGTTGTTAATGTCGGTTCGGCCTGCACAGAAGAAGTTCCCGAACCCACCACCGGTCCCAGTCTGACTGATCGAGACGTTGATAGTCGGGTGTTCTTCGGAGAAGGCGGAACCGATCGCCTCGGTCACGGGAAACACCGTACTGCTCCCCGCGATGTTCACTTGGTCACCCTCCGCAGCGAGAATGCTGCTACAACCAGCGAGGCTGCCGGAGAGGGCAACGCCCGCCGCGGCGAGAAAATCACGCCGACCGACCGCGGTCGGCAGCGACGCCGTGGAATCTCTCGACATCATCGAATCGAAGCCGCACTATAGGTAAGTAGACTACTATGATTGCTATATAGCAATATATATTTCTCAACGCACCCGGCAGCTAGATAGACGATGGCAAAATCACGCCGCTAAACCGTATGTATGACAATGATTGTCGCTACGACCGTTCAACTCGAGTGAAACTAATCACAACGATGGTCGTCTATCCGATGCGCAGCCAGACATATATAGACGAAACGAGATCGGCCGTTCGGACGCCTTATCCGAATTTGCCAGTGATGTAGTCTTCGACGCGGTCGCTTTCGGGGTTTTCGAAGATTTTGTTCGTGTCGTCGAACTCGACGAGGTGGCCACCGGTGAGGAAGACGGCAGTCTTATCGGAGATTCGAGCGGCCTGTTGCATGTTGTGGGTGACGATCACGACCGTGTACTCCTCGGCGAGTTCTTCGACCAGATCCTCAATCTTCGAGGTTGCGACGGGGTCGAGTGCCGAGGCCGGCTCGTCCATCAGGATCACTTCCGGATCGGGGGCAATCGCACGAGCGATGCAGAGTCGCTGCTGTTGTCCGCCCGAGAGGTCCAGCCCGCTCGAGTCGAGTTGGTCTTCGACCTCCTCGAGCAATGCTGCCCGCTCGAGTGCCGTGCGAACCTTCTCGTCGACGTCACCGTCGTCTTTTCCCTGGACGCGGAGGCCGTAGGCGACGTTGTCCCGGATCGATTTCGGGAACGGGTTTGGTTTCTGGAACACCATACCGATTTTCCGGCGCAGGGCAACCGGATCGACGTCGTCGTCGTAGACGTTCTTATCGCGGAAGTAGAGGTCGCCGTCGACGCGGGCGATGTCGATGAGATCGTTCATGCGATTGATCGAGCGCAGGAACGTCGACTTCCCACAGCCCGACGGCCCGATGAGTGCCGTCACCTTCTGCTCCGGGATGTCCATGTCGACTCCGTGGAGTGCCTGATCGTCACCGTAGTAGACATCGAGGTCACGGGATTTGATGACGGCATTGTCGACGCGTGGCGAGCCCAGTGGTGCGTTGTCGGTCATCGTCGCGTCCGAACGCGAACCACCCGGGTCGGACGCCGATACGGATCGTGAGCTGCCGCCATTTGCAGTCATATGTGGTGGTTAAGCCTTGGGACTCACGCAATTACCTGTTGCGGAATCCGTCTCGAGGCGGTCACGACCGGAAAACGGCCGCTCGTCGTCCGGTTTGTCTGTCGCGGATCAGTCGTCAGTGTCGGGACCGGAATCGACACTCGAGTCCGTCCCAGTGGCCGCCGGGTCGACTCGTGGTAACTCGAGGACGACGGTCGCTCCCGCGCGGTCGGTCTCGTCGCCGTCGCTCGAGTCGACCGGTGGAATCACGAGGCGACCATCGTACCGGCTCACGATCCAGTCGACCAGCCACAGCCCGATCCCACCGGTGTGTGTCACCTGTGAAATCGCTCGGTCACCCGTGACGATGGCGGCTTCGTCGACGGGAATCCCGGGGCCGTCGTCCTCGATTCGAATGCGAACGCAGTCGGCCGTCGTCTCGACGGTGATGTCGACGGTCGGCTCCGGGCCGGCGTGATCGGCGGCGTTCGCAAGCAGTTCGTCGATCGCCGCTTCGATCTCCGGCCCACAGGCCGCGACAGCCCGTTCTGGGGCCGTGACGGTTATTTCCGGATTCGTTCCGCCGTCACCCCGTGCAGCACTCCACTCCGCGACGCGATCGCGAACGACGGTTGCGAGGTCCGTTCGTGGGACCGGATCGTCCACCGGGTCGAGCAGATTCTCGGTCATCCGTGCTCTGTCGGCCAACTCGAGCAATTCCGCCGTCGCCAGCCGGATCTTCCGGGCCGACGCTTGCTCGTCGCCCTCGAGGGTCGCTTCGAGATCCGCGGCATGCCCAGAGACGACGTTGAGCGTGTTCCGAAGGTTGTGTCGCAGAATCCGATTTAACACGAGCAGCATCTGTTCGCGCCGCGCCAGCGCGATCGACAGGCGCTCGAGAGCGTCGTCGATACGTTGCCACTCCGGCGCGCCAGCGAACGACGGGCCGTCGTCGTACTCGCGTCGCTCGAGCGCCCGGACTCGATCGACGAGGCGGCCGATGTGGCGCAGCTCCGACGTGTACACCCACGCGCCGAAGACCACGATCGAGCCGAGCAATGCGACCGCCGACACGGCCTGAAAGAGCACGAGTCGGTTGATCCGTGCGTCGACGGCATCCTGATCACGGTGGGCCGTTACCGTCCAATCGACGACCTCGAGTGTCACGCTGTGGGAGACGGTCTCGTCGAACCGATCGGCCGTCGTATACAGCGTCCGATTACCCGCCTCGACGGTAATCGCGTCCTGGTCGTCGTTGCCGGCCAACGAGTTGAACAGGCTCGTTTCGTCGAGGTAGTACGCGCCGTTTACCGAGCCGATCACTTCGCCGTCGTCGACGAGCGGCGCACTGATAACGACGATCGTGTTTCCCGTCTGCGCGCGGAACGGATCGGTGATGTACTGCTCACCGTCGAGTGCCGCCTCGACGTACGCCTGCTCGCTGAGGTCCGTACCGACGATTGGATCGGTCTCGCGTGCCGGCCTCGTCGACGTAAACGACTGCACTGTTCCCGTTTCGTCGACCACCGTCGCCCCATCGAACGCCGACGTCGAAACGAACTCCTCGAGTTCTCGGTCCTGACGGTCCGTTTCGTGTGCCGCGAGATCGGGGTTGGTCGCCGCGACGGCGACGGTTCGACGTTGTTCTCTGAGTCGCTCATCGAGAACCGACGCCGACATGTTTGCCCGGTCAGCGACCGACGTCTCCGTGTTCTCGTCGACCTCAGTTCGGTGTGCATCGAACGTGACGACGAGCACTCCACCGGCTACGAGAACGACGACGAGAAACACGATCCCGAACCGGTATGCGAGCCTCATTCAGATGTACCCTGGTAGGCGGTACAAATAATGCCACCATTACTCTTATGGCACGTAACAAGTAGATCAAACGATTAAGCAGTTCCGAGAAAGCCGTGTTCGGCGGTTCAACTGCCGTTGTGTCCCCTGACCCGATCGACCGGGGGCGAACCACCGCGAACAGTGGGGCCACACCCGACACCCCCGTGTGCTGCGTGCTTCGATACGTTCCCAGCGACTCCAGCTGTCCGGTCAATCTCCGTTCCCGTCCCCCGGTACAGATTGGTCTACATACACTAGTGCAAATATACATACCCAGTCATTCCGTGGAGAGTATCGATACGGAAGAAACGGCTAAACGGCGACAGAATCAACTCGAGCGTTTGAGCGATGGCGAATATCCGTCCACGCCCATCTCTATAGTGAATGGTAGTTTTATGAATGTCCACTCGAAATCAAGCGATATGGAGACGCGAAAGGTTCAGGTAACGGGTGGCTCTACGTATACCGTTTCGCTCCCGAAATCCTGGGCGACTGCGAACGACGTCAGTGCCGGGACGATCGTGGAGTTCTACCCCGAGTCAGATTCGCTGCTGTTGACGCCACAGCGCGAATCCGATCGGCAGGAGGGAACGCTCGAGATTACGGATCTCGAGGGCGAACGACTCACTCGAGCCGTGATGACGATGTACGTCAGCGGCTTCGACATCATCCGACTCGAAGCCAGCCGCATTACGACCGACCAGCGCAGTGCGATCCGGAACGCGACGCAGAGCCTCGTCGGCGTCGAAGTGCTCTCGGAGACGACCGACACCGTCGTGATCCAGGACCTCCTCGACTCCTCGGAGCTGTCGATCGTCAACGCCGTCTCGCGGATGCGGCTGATCGCCAGTTCGATGCTCGAGGACGCCGTCATCGCGCTGAGCGAAAACGACGATGACATTGCCGCGGACGTCATCGACCGCGACGACGACGTCGACCGGCTCTGGCTGGTCGTTTCGCGGATTTTCCGTGCGACGCTTCGATCCCCCCGTGCGGCCGAGGAACTCGGCGTCCCCAGAGAGGACTGCTTCGACTACCACTCGAGCGCCCGCCAACTCGAACGGGTTGCCGACCACGCGGCCAAGATCAGCAACCTCGCGCTCAAACTCGACGACATTCCCGAGGCCGTCGCCGACGCCCTCATCGATCTGCACGCGGACGCCTCGGACGTGCTCGAAAAATCGATGGACGCGCTGGTCGCCGACGACACCGAGGAGGCGAACCGACTGGGACACGCCGCCCGCGAGGCCGTCCTCGAGATCGACGAGCACACCCGGATGATCGACGACATGCTCCGCGAACTCGATCCCGTGCAGGCCCAGTCGCTCGGCCTGATCGTCGACTCGCTCTCCCGCAGTGCCGACTACGGCGGGAACATCGCCGAGACGGCGCTCCAGAAGGCCGCCCCGCGGCCGTAGCCGTTAGCCACTCGGCGTAACGGCGTCGTCTTCTCTCATACGCCACGGAGTTACGCGTGGGCAGTCGTGAGGTGGATTCGAGGACCGAAACGCGGTCGCTAGGGGGCTGAAAACGGCAGGAGCTCGATTGTCTGCAGTGTTACTCGAGGAGAACGGCGTTGACCTGTCCGGTCTGGCCGGGACGGGACGTGACGCGTGCCTGTCCTTCGGACGTCTCGATGACGGCGCCTTTCGTGATGATGTTTCGGCGAACGTAGTTCGGGTTGGCGTCGTTCTCGACGACGTCTTCGATGTCTGCCGACACCGTCTCGCCGCCTTTGTTGACGCTCGCGACGTTCGTGGCGAGCGCGCGAACTTTCGTGCTGTTGCCGCGGGCGTCGACGACGCGGAAGCGTGGTTCGCCGACCTGCGTTTCGGTTGGCAGGCGACCGAGTTCGTCTTTACGGCGTTTGCGTACGTTCTTCAGTCGGCCACCGGTTCGCTTTCGCGTAGAGCGTCCCTGGTCTTGCATACTCGATCAAATTGCTGGCGTATACTTGAATGCACTGCTATGCGCTTTTCCGGCGAGCAGGCGCGTTGGGATGCTCTCGGCGCGAACTACTCCCCTTCGACCAGACAGTACGCGTGACCCGGTTCTTGGAGTCTCGTCTCCCGGTCGTCGTCGTAGTAGTTCGAAAACACACCTCGTTCCGCATAATAGATCCGCCCATCGACGGGCACTGGGGCGCTCGTGACGCGGCCCCGGTTTTCGACCCGCCAACACCGGTCGCCGGTCTCCTTATCGAGCGCGTACAGAGACGAATCGTACGAGCCGACGAGCACCGTCCCCGCAGTAACGGTCAGTGCGCCGATGACGCGACCGCCGACGTTCGCCGACCACAGTTCGTCGCCGGAATCGGCCTCGAGTGCGTAGACGTAGTCGTCGTCGCTTCCCATGTAGACGACGTCCGCGTCGACGTCGACGGCTGGATTCGACATGATCGAGCCGTCGGTCTCGAACGCCCACTCGAGCGTGCCGTCCTCAAGGTCGAGACAATAGAAGGTGTCGTCCCAGCTCCCGACGTACCCGAACCCGTCGTGGGCGGCGACGGTGCCTTTGATCTCGGCACCGGCGCGGAACGCGCCGCCTTCCCGTTCCTCGCCGTTCGCATCGGCCTGGAACGACCACGCGAACTCGAGCGATGGGAACTCCCAGCAGTAGACGACGCCGTCGTTCGACCCGGCGAGGATCCGTCCGGTCTCGAGGTCGATCGTCGGCGACGGATGAGCCTGGCCCCACACGCGGTCGTCGCTCCAGATCGGCTCGCCGGTCTCGGGATCGATCGCCCACAGCGCCCCGGAGGATGGCGAGCCGTACTCGGCGATGACGTATAGTACCCCGTCGTAGTAGGCGGGACTCGACCCGATCGCGAGCGTCCCCTCGAGATCGGCCGATCGGGTTCGCCAGACCATGTTGCCGGTCTCGATATCGAGTGCGTAGAGGTCGCCGTCGTAGCCGCCGATGTAGGCGGTGCCGTCGACGATAGCTGCCGAGCCGTGAAATCCAAGGCCCGTCGCGTCGGTCTGGACCGACCAGCGTTGCTCGCCCGTTGGCGCACGCGCGTAGACTCGGCCATCGTCGCCCGCGAAAACGATCGTCTCCCCATCGGGCGTCGGCACGGGACTGGCTTTGGCCGCGGTATGGCCGACACGGTTGATCGGGAACGACCAGTCAACGCGCACCGACGCCGGCACGACTTCGTCGGGGTAGTAGCCGAGCCGACGCAGTCCGCGCTGGAACAGCGACACGTCGTCGTCAGGATGGGTCGCGTACTCGGAGACGGAGTCGACCGGGTCCACATCGGTACAGGTCGTGGTAACTGGGGCAACACTCTCGACGTCCGCTCTCGGCAACTCGACACAGCCGGCGAGCCCAGTGACCGTACCTGCGCCAGTCAGTCGGAGGAGCTGTCGTCGGGATGGCATCGCGTTCGGTTCTCGAGTGCGCCCGGCCGTGCCGGACTGCTTCGTCGGCTGCATGTGCTCTCTAGGCGAGGTGTTCGGGTGCCAAAAACATAGGGCTCCCAATCGGACACCGACCGCTGGGTCAGGGCCGTCAAGTGTGGTGGTGACGGGGAGTCTCGTCGCCGTTCGGGGCTCTGTTTCTTACTCCTTCTGGGCGTCGACGACTGCCACACCCGCCAGGTTGACGATGTCTTTGACCTCGTCGCCACGCTGGAGGACGTGCACCGGCTTGTCCATACCGACCAGCATCGGGCCGATGGCGTCCGCACCGCCGAGTCGCTGGAGCAGCTTGTAGCCGATGTTGCCCGACTCGAGGTTCGGGAAGACGAGCACGTTCGCCGGCTCCTCGAGTTCGGAGAAGCCGTACGTGCCCTCGAGGATATCCTCGACGACGGCCGTGTCGGCCTGCATTTCGCCGTCGACGGGGAAGTCAATCTCGGGGTCGTCCTGTAGCATGGCCGCAGCCTTGCGCGGCTTGCGGGTGCCTTCGTTGTCGACGCTGCCGAAGTTCGAGTACGACAGCAACGCAGCGCGCGGTTCGACGTTGAACCGGCGGGCGAGTTTCCCCGTCTGCTTCGTGACTTCCGCGAGGACTTCCTCGTCGGGATCCTGATTGACCGTCGCGTCGGCCACGAAAATCACGCGATTCTTGAACGTGAGCATGTAGACGCCAGCGGCGTAATCGACATCCTCGTCGGTGCCGATCACCTGCAGTGGCGGACGCAGCGCCGAGGGGTAGTGATGGGACAGTCCGGTCAGGAGCGCGTCAGCGTCGCCCTGTTCGACCATCACGCTCCCGAAGTAGTTCGAGTCGCGTTCGATGAGTTCGCCCGCTTCGGTCCGCGTGATGCCCTTTCGCGAACGGAGTTCGTGCAGGCGGTCGGCGTAGGCCTCGTAGTCGCCGGCGGATGGGTCCGCAACCTGCGGATCGAAGTCGAGTCCGAGGTTCGCCGCCGTCTGCCGAATCTCGCTCTCGTCGCCGATGAGGACCGGCAGCGCGATGCCCTGCTCTTGGATCTGGTAGGCCGCGCGGATCATCTTCTCATTTTCGCCCTCCGCGAGCGCGACCGTCTTGGGGTCGCTTTTCGCCTTGTTGAGGACGACGCGCATCATCTCCCGGGATTTGCCGAGGCGAGCCTCGAGTTCCTCCTCGTAGGCCTCGAGGTCGATCTCGGTCCGAGCTGCGCCGGATTCCATCGCAGCTTCGGCGATCGATGGGGCGACGCGGAAGAGCACACGGGGGTCGACCGGCTTCGGGATGATGTAATCGGGGCCGTACTGCAGTGGGTCATCGCCGTAGGCCTTGACGACCGCGTCGGGAACGTCCTGACGTGCGAGATCGGCCAGCGCTTCAGCGCAGGCGACTTTCATCTCCTCGTTGATCTCGGTCGCGCGCACGTCGAGTGCGCCACGGAAGATGAAGGGGAACCCGAGGACGTTGTTGACCTGGTTCGGGTAGTCAGAGCGGCCGGTCGCCATGATGACGTCGTCGTCGCGGGCCGCTTTGGCCTCCTCGTAGCCGATCTCCGGATCGGGGTTGGCCATCGCGAAGATGATCGGGTTGTCGCCCATCGAGGCGACCATCTCTTGGCTGACGATGCCGCCGGCCGAGAGGCCGACGAAGACGTCGGCCCCTTCCATCGCGTCCGCGAGACTGCCCTCGGGGACGTCACGGGCGAACTGCTGTTTGTACTCGTTGACATCACCCGATTTCGCGCGCTCTTCGGTGATGATCCCCGAGGAGTCACACATCGTGATGTTCTCTTTCTTACACCCGAGCGAGACGTAGAACCGGGCCGTCGCGATCGCGCTCGCTCCGGCACCGGAGAAGGTGATCTCGAGGTCCTCGAGATTCTTGCCCGCGATGTCGGCGGCGTTCAACAGCGCCGCACCGGAGATGATCGCGGTGCCGTGTTGGTCGTCGTGGAAAACCGGGATGTCGAGTTCTTCGCGCAGGCGTTCCTCGACGGTGAAACACTCGGGGGCTTTGATGTCCTCGAGATTGACGCCGCCGAACGTCGGTTCCATCATCTTGACGGCCTCGACGAGTTTGTCGGGGTCGGCCTCGTCGAGTTCGATATCGAAGACATCGATGTCGGCGAAGCGCTTGAACAGGACGCCTTTCCCCTCCATGACCGGCTTGGAAGCCTGCGCACCGATATCTCCGAGTCCGAGGACCGCAGATCCGTTCGAGACGACGCCGACGAGATTGCCCTTGGCAGTATAGGTGTAGGCATCGGTCTCGTCTTCGTCGATCTCTAAACACGGCGCAGCGACGCCGGGTGAGTATGCAAGCGAGAGGTCACGCTGCGTATTCGTCGGTTTCGTGGTCGAAATCTCGATCTTTCCTGGTGGATCCGTGCGATGGTATTCCAGTGAATCCTCGTCTAGTCCCATACCGGGGACACTGTGTGGGACTACTAAAAACAATGTGAAGGTGACATTCGTCAATCGTCGAATGTACGGGTGCCCTGAACCACGTCACCCCCCGCTCAGTCGAGTCCCGGATTCGACCGTTTTATACGCACCGCACAAGTGTGGTGGGATATGGACGTCGCGCTTGGTGGGACGTTCGACCCCGTCCACGATGGCCATCGCCGGCTGTTCGAACGGGCGTTCGAACTCGGGGACGTGACTGTGGGACTGACAAGTGACGACCTCGCACCGAAGACACGACACGTCGAACGGCGCGTGAGATCGTTCGACGAACGCAAAGCACGGCTCGAGGACGAACTCGAGCCACTCGCCGCCGAACAGGACCGCGAGTTCGAGATCCGACGGCTCGACGAACCGACGGGTATCGCGACCGAGCCGCAGTTCGACTATCTGGTCGTCTCACCCGAAACCCGCGACGGTGGCAAGCGGATCAACGAGATTCGACGCGAACGGGGCTACGATCCGCTCGACGTCGTCGTCGTTCCGCACATGCTTGCCGACGACGGCGACATCATCTCGAGTACTCGAATCGTCCACGGCGAGATCGACGAACACGGAACTGTCCTCGAGGACGAGAGTGACGACACCGAGGATACAGACGACGCCTAACGAATCGAAAGCGACGCCAGTCGAACCGCCAAACCCCAGTTGTCGACGGTTTCAGTTTCGTATCGTCTCCTTACCTTGTCACAGCCTACCACTGCGGTGAGAAATCGACTGAAACAGTCGGATCTACCAGCGTGGTGGCTCGAGTCCGGCCTGCTCGAGCAGGTCCTTCCAGCGCGACTGGATCGAGAGCCGCGATACGTCGGCGGCCTCGGCAACTGTCCCCTGTGTTCGACCGTCGCCGGCGACGAGCGACCCGGCGTACACACTCGCCGCGAGCACTGCTCGTTTCGACCGGTCGTCTTCGGGGACATCGGCAAGAAAGAGGTCTATCGCACACGACCGCGCCTCAGTCGATAATTCGAGTCGCTCGGCGACAACCTCGAGTTCCTCGAGCCACTGTTCGTACTCGATTCGGTCCCGGGCGCTGTGCATACACGGCCTATCGTTCCGGTATGGATAAACTCACGGGGTTGATCGTCTCGCAGTGCTGTCAGGTATCGAACGAAGAGATGTGCGTGTCGAAGACCGTGTTCTCCAATACGGTACTACGTGGGGACAACGGGTCGATACGAACGGCTAGCTAAATCGGCCGTTCACCGGCGATTTCACTAGGACACGACTACTAAAGCCGTGACCCACCAACAGTCGAAGTGACGCCCGTCGGCCGGTTTCGGATCACGACAGCGTCCGTCCATGAAAGAACCCACCTGCAAACTCGTCTGTACCGGCTGCGGCCTCGAGATGCCGTATCGGGATCGTTCGCTGGCCGAACAAGCGGCGGAGCTCCACCAGCTTCGCGATTCGGAGCACGTGACGTTTATCGTGCCGCCGGATTGGTCTCCGGAGGAGCCCGTGAAACAGCGCTGACGCGGACCGACAGGTACTTACTCGGCTCGTGAAAACTTCGGATACGAGCGCGGGTAGCCAAGCCAGGCCAACGGCGCAGCGCTTAGGACGCTGTCCCGTAGGGGTCCGCCGGTTCGAATCCGGTCCCGCGCATTGCTGTCGCGAGTAAACCCGCGAGCGACAGCACTTGTCGGCTGGATTCGTGGCCCAGAGAACGAGCGAAGCGACGTTCTCGTGGTTCGAATCCGGTCTCGCGCATTCTCCGCGAACAACATCGTGAGCGGAGACTTCGGTCAGCGGTTCGAGCCCTGGAAACCGAACGAAGTGAGGTTTCCTCCGGTTCGTAATCCGATCCCGCGCGTGAGCGAATGGAGAGCGAAGGAGCAGAACCGAGTCGAGCCCTGCAAGGAACGCGCAGCGACAAACTGGAGCGAGCATTTCTTATTTCAGTTCGAATCCGGTCCCGCGCACTGAACGGCACAGAGAAAGCAGATACGCGTCAGACGCTCCACAACGCTTATTCGCGCGGCCACAGCTTGTATGATTAATGGCCGGGTTAGACGACGTGTTCGGGGATCTCTATCGGAGTGTCGATGCGGTCGTCCTCTTTTCGCCGAGCGGCTCGTACTACGAGCGCTTCGCGGACATCGAGGATCTCGATCTGATCGTCATCGGAACGGAAAACACCGTCGGCGCGGAGACGTTCGTCGAGTTGCCACTCGCATTCGACGACATCCGAGACCGAATCCGATTCGGCCTCGAGGGCGCCTTAGAACAGGGATTGATCGAAGACGGTGACGAACTCGTCTGTGCGACGAGCGTCTTCAGTGACGGAATCGATACAGTCTCACGAGTCCGTGCGGACGCCGAAACGCACACGGGAATCTACGATCTGTTCGTCAAGTCCCGTGCGGAGCCGGAAGTGGTCAAGGCAGTCCTCGAACTAGCGATCGAACTCGGGAAGAAAGGCCAGAAAGGCAAGCCCGTGGGCGCACTGTTCGTCGTCGGTGATGCGGGGAAGGTGATGAACAAGTCCCGGCCGCTATCGTACAACCCCTTCGAGAAATCCCACGTTCACGTCGGCGATCCGATCGTGAACGTCATGCTGAAGGAGTTCTCCCGACTCGACGGCGCATTCATCATCTCCGATGCGGGCAAGATCGTCTCGGCGTACCGATACCTCGAGCCGTCCGCCGAAGGGGTCGACATCCCGAAAGGGCTGGGCGCACGCCACATGGCCGGCGGGGCGATCACGCGTGATACGAACGCGATCACGATCGTGCTCTCCGAAAGCGATGGCCTCGTTCGGGCGTTCAAAGCCGGCGAGCTCATTCTGGAGGTCGATCCGGAGGCGTACTGATATGAACTGGCAGACCCTCATCGACGAACCGGCCGTCATCGCGGCAGCGGTGTTGGTGCTCGGACTCGTCGTCGGCTATCTGGTCGGGCGACTCAACGAGGAACTCCTGTCCGCGTCTGGGGTTCCCGAAGCCGTCGAGGGAACGCCGTTCGAGCGGACCGCTCAGTCGATCGGGACGTCGACGGTCAAGATCGTCGCCCGACTGAGTTCGTGGTTCATCTACGGCATCGCCGTACTGACGGCGATTCACATCGCCCAGTTGCTCGATACCGATGCCTTCTGGCTGCGCGTAACTGAGTTTATCCCTCAAGTATTTATCGCCGTTCTCGTGCTTATTCTGGGCTTTATCATCGCCGACAAGGCGGAACTTGTCGTCGGCGAGTATCTCCGTGGCGTCAAACTCCCCGAGGTCTCGATTCTACCGAAACTGATCAAATACTCCGTGCTGTACGTGGCGTTCATCATTTCGCTGGGCCAGATCGGTGTGCACGTACTGGCGCTGTTGATCCTGCTTACGGTGTACGCCGTCGGGATCATCGTCGTCGGCACCGTCGCGTTCAAGGAGTTCCTCGTCTCGAGTGCAGCCGGGATCTACCTGCTGCTCAATCAGCCCTACGGGATCGGTGATCGAGTCCGCGTTGGCGACCAGACGGGGATCGTTCAGGAAGTCGATCTGTTCGTGACGAAGATCGAAGACGATTCCGAGGAGTACATCGTGCCGAACCGGAAAGTGTTCGAGAACGGTATCGTTCGGATTCGAGAGTAGGCGAGGGACTACTCCTCGAGCGAGAGGCCGGCGTGCCAGCGATCCACGCCGGCGTCGCGCTTGACGGCGTCCATTTTCGCGAGCAGCTGTGTCGCAAGCGTCGCGGTTTCGGCGGCGCGTGACTCGCCTTCGGTTCGGAACTCGCCGGTTTCGCGGTTAGCGTAGACGGTACAGACGGCACCCGCACGGAGCCCGTAGACGCTTGCAAGCGTCAGGATCGCGCTTGCCTCCATCTCGATGTTTTTGACGTTCGCGGCTTTGAGTTGGTCGACGAGGTCGGCCGACCCGGCGGCTTCGAATCCCTCGAATCCGGGTCGGCCCTGACCTGCGTAAAACGAGTCTGCGCTCATCGTAACGCCGGTGTGGTAGTCGTAGCCGAGTCGTTCGGCCGCCGCAACGAGCGCACTGACGACTTCGTGGTCAGCCGTGGCGGGGTAGTCCTCTCGAACGTATTCGTCGCTGGTCCCCTCCTGACGAACTGCGCCAGTCGTGATAACTAGATCTCCGACGGCCATCTCGGGCTGGATCGCCCCGCAGGAGCCGACGCGGATGAACGTCTCACAGCCGACACGAGCAAGTTCTTCGACGGCGATCGCCGCTGACGGACTCCCGATCCCGGTCGACGTCACCGAGATCGGCGTTCCCTCGTACGTGCCCGTCGCCGTTCGATACTCACGATGGTGGGCCTGTATTTCGTAGTCGTCCCAGTGGGCGACGATCGTCGGTATACGGTCGGGATTGCCCGGAAGGAGAACGGTCTCTGCGACGTCGTCGGGACCGACCTCGAGATGGTACTGTACGTCTGCGTTCGGGTTTTCGCTGTCGCCGGTCATCGAGTAGCGGCGATTCGATCCGTCACGGTATATAACTGCAGGCTCTCACCGTTCGCGACGACCGACGGCCTCGAGGGTTGAATCGTTCGCACTCGTCTGTGACGGACACGCCAAAAAAAGTACTCTCACCGATCGGTTCTGCGAGTCCGATCCACGGCGACGAGCCCGCCGTGGGCTCGAGCGGTTACAGGTCCGAGTTCGACACGTCGCGGTCGGACGCCTCGTCGTCACCGCCTTCGGGCAGGAACGCCCAGACGAGGATCGCGGCGATAATGACGCTACCAAGTGCGACCGTCTCGAGGACGCCTAACTCGATGTTCGCCCAGGCGAGCACCGTCCGTAACTCGACGAGGACGGGTGCGAGAAACGCCAGCACGACCAACAGTCCGGCTTTCGAGATGCGCATTAGTTCATCACCCCCGAGAGCGCAGTGTGTGCGAGGTCGCCGGCCGACTCGAGTGCGGCGGTTCCGAGGTGGTCGACGGCAAAGGCGAGGAACCGCACCGACTCGAGGCTAACCGGGAACGGGTTGATATCGGGGCCGAAGAGGCCACCGCGCTCGATGATACTCAGCAGTGGGAGCGAGTACGCGAAGACCACGAGTACGACCGCAATCGCGGTCCAGAGTTTGAGGTTGTCGAGCACCTTCGGTGCGTCGTCGGAGCCGGACAGTGCTTCGGCGTAGCCGTTGTCCGGAAGGTTCGTGCTTCGGCCGTTGAGTGTCGTTCCGATGATGTTGGCGAAGAACAACACGAGTGAGAGGGTGAGCAACACGCCACCCAGCGCAATCTGGCCGTTGAGTTCACCGACGGAGCCGACTGCGGTTTCGAACTCGAAGCCGGTGTACTGCGGTTCGGCCGTCCGGCGGGGCATGCCGATCAGCCCGGCGCGGTGCATCGAGTTCGTCATGAACGTCATCCCGATGAACCAGAGGACGACCTGAACCAGTGCGACCGAGCGGTTCCAGAGCTCCTTGCCCGTCACCTGTGGGATGAACCAGTAGGAAACGGCCATGAACGTCAGCGCGACAGCAGTGCCGACGGTGAGGTGGAAGTGACCGACGACCCACAGGGAGTTGTGGACGAGGTAGTTGATGTTCATCCCGGCGTTGACCATGCCCGAGAAGCCGGCAGCGGCGAAAAGCAGGCCAGCGAGTGCCATCCCGGCGAAAACGGGATCACGCCACGGGAGGGCTCTGAGCCACCCGAAGTAGCCCGTGCCGCCGCGCTGGCGGGCACCGTGTTCCATGCTGGCGACGACGGTAAACGCTGTCAGCAGGCTGGGCAACAACAGGAACATCGTGTTCGTCATCGCGATGAACTTGAACCCTTCTGCGATGCCGGGGTCGAGATACTGGTGGTGGATCCCGACTGGCGTCGACAGCAACAGGAACAGGACAAACCCGACGCGAGCCAGCGGGTCACTGAACAGTTTGCCACCGGCGAACTTCGGGAGCATCGTGTACCACAGCAGGTACGCCGGCATCAGCCAGAAGTACACGACTGGGTGACCGAAGAACCAGAACAGCGTTCTGGTAAGCAGCGGATTGACGGTCTCGATCCAGCCGAGCGACCACGGCAGCAAGAAGACGAGGATCGACGTAGCAACGCCCATCGTGGCGATGTACCACATGAGCATCGTCGTCAACACCATGAACGTCGGGAGCGGAATCCGCTCGTCAGGGTTCTCTTTCTTCCATGCCCACCAGGAACGGAACCAGTCAGCGCCGGCGACCCACGTGCCGACGACGAACAGGACCAGACCGAGGTAAAACAGCGGATGGGCCTGCAACGGTGCGTAGAACGTAAACAGCACTGAAGCGCTCATGTCGATCGAGTCGACGAATCCGGCGAGAATGGCCACACCGGCCATCACCGTCCCGATCGACATCAGAGCGACCCAACTCCAAGTGAACCGGATATCCTCGACGCCCCTGTCGAGACTCGTCGTCACAGCCCACGTGAACACGCCCACGAGGAAGAAGATCGTGAACGTAATCACCATGAACACACCGTGAGCAGTGAGGACGGTGTAGTAATCCGCCGGATCGATAAACCGATAGACGTCCGTTCGGTGAAGCGTCTGAATGATCCCGAACACGCCTCCAAGCGCGAGCGCGAGGAAGGAACTGAAGAATACCGTCTTGACAACTTTCGCTTCCGCAGGGAACTTGTCGATATACGCGTTACTCATCGTTGTTGCCTCCGTTTTCTTCTTCGAGATCTTCGACCACGGTGAGCGTCCCGCTCTCTTCGTAGTCGTCGACCGTCACTGTCCAGTCGTGGTCACCTTCACCGAGTTCGGTCGAGTCGACGGTAAAGGTCACTTCCTCGGAATCCTGCCCAGAGACGGTGATGTCCTCTTCGACCGTCTGGTTGCCGATTTCGAATGTCGCCGTCGTCTCGAGGTCGTCGAGCGCGCCGTTTTCGACGGTGGCGGTGATTGTCGTCTCGTTGCCGAGTTCGACCTCGTCGTCGGCCTCGGCCTCGAGTTCGGTCATGTCGAACTCATCTTCGGGAACGACGTTGAGTTGCCCTTCCATCGTGTGGTGGAAGTCGCCACAGTATTCGTTGCAGACAATTCCGTACTCGTCGGGCTCGTCGAACTCGACGGTCATCTTCGACACCTCACCGGGGATGACCATCGCGTTGATGTTCGTGCCGGGAACGGCGAAGCCGTGGATCACGTCCCGGCTAGTTACGTAGAAGGTGACTTCGCTATTTGCAGGTACTTCGATCGGATCGGGCTGGAAGATGAACGTCTGAGCAACGACGTAGGCTTCGTACTCGTTTTCACCGACCTGCTCGACGCGTGGTTCGCCGAAGCGCTCGTCGTCGTTGAGCTCTTTTGGTTCGATGGTTTCTTCGCTGTCATCGAGCATCGCGATTCCAAGCCCCACTGACCCGTACGTGATCGTTGCGATGAACCCAACAATCAACAAGAGTGCAGCGACGAGCCACAATTTCTCGTATGCATGAATTTTCATAGCATCTCCCCCACCGTCAGTACAGCGCCGATTACCGTCGGATCATTCCCGAGGAATTCGACGAAGTACATGAAAAACCACAGCAACACCAGGATGAGGAAGTACAACCCGATCAGTGCGAGTGTCCCAACCGGATCGTACTCATCGTGTCCGATCTCCTGTAGTTGCTCTGGCTCTTCTGTCGCCTGACTCATACGCTCGTGTTAGGACAGTCATTGCTTAACGTCTAGACTCATTCCCAGCAGATAGGAACGGCAGGGGGTATTATGCAATTTCGTCGCTGATACGCCAGTATGGTACTCGAGGATGCCTCTCCACGAGTTGCACTCGTGGCCGGGTTACTGGCACTCTTGCCGGTGTTGTCGTACGCGCTGTGGGGATCGCTGCCGGCAGGTGCGATCTCCGCGATCAACGTCCTGATTATTATTACGAGCCTCTACATCGCGTTCAGCCCGTTACAGGAGCCACACGTCCACGGATCCGCCGAAACGTAAGTGAACGGGTGGACCCGGGTGGATCGGCCATCTCGTCCTCGATCACACAGCGCCGCTATGTCCACGTCCGGTGTTCGAGCGTTCACCACTATCGTTCTCCCAGCCATCGCGATCCGGTCCGTTCGTAGTCTCGTCACATCATGAGTCGACCCCAGTCACGATCCGACGCCGAACCCGCCTCGAGCGCGCCAGCAGACGCTCGAGAAGACGCTGCAGGCGAGTGTACGCTCTGTTCGTTTCCAACCCCAGCGGACCCGGTCACCGACGACGACATCGACGGGACGTTCTGCTGTCAGGGCTGTCTCGAGGTCCACCGGACGCTCGAGACGGTCGACGACACCGACGCTGATGCCGTCCGCGACCGACTCGACGACGACGGTCCCGACTTAGACGACGTCGACGGTGAGGACGCGTTTCTCGCCGTCGACGGGATGCACTGTGCGACCTGTGAGGCGTTCCTCGAGACGCGAGCGACTGCGACCGACGGCGTTGTGGGTGCGGAAGCGAGTTACGCCACGGATACGCTTCGACTGGTGTACGACCCCGAGTCACTCGAGGCAGAGTCGCTTCCGGACCTCGTCTCGGGATACGGCTACGAGGCTCGCGACCGGGGCGAGGGCCGAAGCGACGAGCCACGCGAGGCGGCGCTCGTGAAGTTCCTGATCGGCGGCGGGATGTTCGGGATGATGGTTATGATCTGGTATGCGCTGTTTCTGTACCCGACGTACTTCGGGTACGAGCCGCTGGCTGATTTCGGTAGCTACGACGGCTACTACATCGCCGCGAACATCTGGCTCATGACGTCGTTTGTCCTGTTTTACACCGGCTATCCGATCCTGCGCGGCGCGTACGTGAGTCTCCGCGCAGGGATGCCGAACATGGACCTGCTCATCTCGCTCGCCGCGGCCGGCTCGTACGGGTACAGCACGCTTGCGATAGTACTCGGGCGGACGGATCTCTACTTCGACGTTACGGTCGCAATCATCCTCGTCGTCACGGCCGGGACCTACTACGAGGGCGTGATTAAACGCCGTGCCGCCGGCCTCCTCTCGGAGCTGACCGAGTCACAGGTCGACGAAGCCCGTCGTGCGGACGGCGGTGAGATCGTCCCGCTTTCGGAGGTGGGTCCCGGCGAGCATCTGCTCGTCCAGCCCGGCGAGCGCGTGCCACTCGACGGTACCGTCGTCGACGGACAGGCTGCCGTCGACGAGTCGCTGGTTACCGGTGAGTCGCTTCCCGTCGAGAAACGGCTGGACGATCCGGTCCGGGGTGGGACGGTCGTCACCGACGCACCCCTGATCGTCGAAGTCGGCGACGACGCAGAGAGCACGCACGATCGGCTCGTCTCCCTGCTGTGGTCGATTCAAAGCGCCCGACCCGGCGTCCAGCGGCTCGCGGACAAGCTCGCGACGATCTTCGTCCCGCTGGTCGTCACCCTCGCGGTCGCCGTCACTGGAATCCTGCTTGCGACCGGTTCGAGTCCTGCAACGGCGTTTCTCGTCGGCCTGACGGTCATCATCGTCTCCTGTCCGTGTGCGCTCGGGCTCGCGACACCGCTTGCGATCGCCTCCGGGGTCCAGACGGCCGCCCGACGCGGGGTCGTCGTCGCTGCTGAGACGATCTTCGAGGACGCACCGGATATCGACATCGTCGTCCTCGACAAGACTGGGACGCTCACGGAAGGCCGAATGTCGGTCGAAGGCGTCCACGTCGTCACAGGGGACGGTTCGACGGACACAGACGCTGCAACACTCTTGGCGCGTGCCGGTGCCGTCGAAGCGCTCTCGGAACACCCCATCGGGCAAGCGATCACCGAGGCAGTGTTCGACGATCGCGACCGCGAGGACACTGCCGATGTCGACGGGTTCGAACGGTATTCCCGTGGGGTCAGTGGGATCGTCGACGGTCAGCGGGTATTCGTCGGCCATCCGGACCTCCTTCGAGACCACGAGCTGTCGATCCCGTCATCGCTCGAGGACCGGATCGACCGCGTGCGAGCGTCGGGTGACGTCCCAGTCGTCGTTGGCTGGGATGGCCGCGCCCACGGCGTCGTCGTCGTGGGTGACTCGCCGCGCGAAGACTGGGAAGACGCCGTCGAGACGCTCGCCGAGGGTCGGGAGGTCGTCGTGCTCACCGGCGACGAGGGCGCGTCGGCGGACCGGTTTCGGGCCGTCGACGGCGTCGACGAGGTTTTCGCGGGTGTGCCGCCCGAGGCCAAGGCGGAGACCGTTCGAAGACTTCGCGCGCGTGGGACGGTGGCAATGGTCGGCGACGGGAGCAACGACGCGCCCGCACTGGCCGCCGCGGACGTCGGTATCGCCATGGGTAGCGGAACGCAACTCGCGACCGATGCTGCCGACGCCGTGATCGTCGGCGACGATCTGGGTGCCGTCGCCGACATCTTCGATATCGCCTCGGGAACCTACTGGCGAATCCGGCAGAACCTCGGCTGGGCGTTCCTCTACAACGCCCTCGCGATCCCGCTCGCGATCGCCGGCCTGCTGAACCCGCTGCTGGCGGCGCTGGCAATGGCGGCGAGTAGCCTGCTGGTCGTCCTCAACTCCTCGCGGTCGCTGTGATCGCTCACGGCACGTCGGAAACGACGGCGACGGCTGACGGAGACGACTACTCGAGCGTTTCTTCGGTGATCGTATTCGGCAACAGTTCGCCGAGCGTGTACTCGGTCGGCGGTTCGCCCTCGCCTTCGTCACAGACGACGCGGAGGTCGTCGTCACAAAATTCGGCTAGCGTCTGGCGACACATTCCACAGGGCGTAACGCCGTCTCGGCGGCCGGAGCTGACGGCGATCCGGGCGAACTCGCGGTGGCCGTTTTTGACCGCCTCGGCGATCGCGACCTCTTCGGCGTGGAGGCTGTTGCTGTAGTTGGCGTTCTCGATGTTACAGCCGACGAAAATTTCGCCGGATTCGGTCTCGAGCGCGGCACCGACGGCGTACTCGGAGTAGGGGACGTGGGCAGTCAACTGGACGTCACGAGCGGCATCGATCAGGTCGTGCATAGCTGAGAGTGACTTGGGCTGAACGCAAGAACCTGCCTACTGCGTACTACCTCGAGTCGTCGATCGTCGACTCGACGACGGTGCGTGTCGCGTCGACGAGGTCGTCGACGGTGTCGCTTTCGGCGTAGATTCGAACGTACGGCTCAGTTCCGCTGGGTCGGACGAGCACCCACGAGGCGTCGTTGAACTCGAGGCGGACCCCGTAGTCGGTGTCGACCGTCGCGTCGGGGAAGGCATCGGGGAGTGCCGTCTCGAGGGCGGCCATCGCGTCGGCCTTGGCGTCGTCGGGACAGTCGACGCTGACCTTTCGGTAGGGGCGTTCACTAACGGGCGCTCGGAGGGCGTCCGTCCCGCCGGCGTCGGCGACGAGCGCGGCGACGACGGCGGCGCTCGTGACGGCGTCGATCCAGCCACCGAAGGCGGTGTGGATGTGTTTCCACGGCTCGGCGGCGAAGACGACTTCGGTGTCGTCGTCGTGGCTCCGCTCTCGAGCGATCCCCTCGTGGAGCGCACCGAGTCGAACGCGTTCGACGCGGCCGCCGGCGTCGCGGACCAGTTCGTCGATCCGGGCAGAGGCGTTAGGCGTGGTGACGACGACAGGGTCGTCGACGTCGGCCGCCGCAGTGTAGTGGGCTGCGACCACCGCGAGGATCGTGTCTTCGTGGATGACTGCACCGTCGGAATCGAGCACGACGAGTCGATCGGCGTCGCCGTCGTGAGCGATGCCGAGATCAAACTTGTTTTCGGGCCCACCACTCGTCTGTTCCTCGCTTCCCTGCTCGAGAAACGCTGTAAACGACGACAACGTCTCGGGCGTCGGCTTGCTCTCGCGGGCGACGAAGTGGCCATCGACGTTCGCGTTGACTGCGACGACGTCGGCACCGAGGCGGTCGAGGACCTGTGGTGTCGCGACCGATCCCATTCCGTTGCCACAGTCGACGGCGACCGAGAGCCCGGCCAGTGGCGACGCCGACGGCTCCGCTGGGGAACCGCTGTCGAACTCCTCGCAAACGTACGAGACGACACTGTCGCGGTACTGCTCGAGGACGTCGAGTGATGAGGACTCGCCCCAGTCGTCCCACGATGCGAGTCCAGTCGTGCAGTCGTCGCCCTCGAGTCGGTCGTCGATAGCCTGCTCGGCGTCGCGGTCGTACTCGACGCCGTCCGTAAAGAGTTTGATCCCGTTGTCTTCGGGCGGGTTGTGGCTCGCAGTGACCATCACGCCCTGTCGTCCGCGCGAGGCGAACGCGAGCGCCGGTGTCGGCACCTGGCCGAGCCGACGGACGTCGGCACCCGCGCTCTCGAGGCCGGCCTCGAGGGCCGCAGCGAGCGCGGGGCCGGTTTCTCGGCCGTCGCGGCCGACGACGAACGTCTCACCGGGCTCCCCAGCGGCTTGGCCGACAGCGAGGGCCAGCGACGGGGTCACCTCCTCGACTGGACCACGGATCCCTGCAGTCCCGAATACGGTCATACGGGTCCGTTCCGCGAGGAACTACTTATACTGTCGGAGAAAACCACTCTCAGGTCTATCCTACTCGATGGGGTCGACGTAGACACAGAATCTGGTGGCGCAACCGATCGGTCGCCGGCTGTCGGTCGCCGTAGCGCCCCATCGGTATCGGTCCGGGCGGGGATGCCGGACCGAAGGCTGCGTGGTGTCGAGCTGACTGCCGTCGCTCGAGCGGGATACGACGGTGATTACTCCGTAGGGAGATCGTCGATCAGGACGACAGCTTCACCGTTGATGACGGTCGCGTCGTCGTCTTCGTTTCGGATGATCGTCTCGAGTCGGTACTGTCTGTTGCCGAGGTCTTCGACGACTTCGACGCGAGCGGAGACGCGGTCGCCGATCCCGACGGGGCCGCTGAACTCGAGATCCTGGGAGAGATAGATCGTCAGGCCGGGGAGTCGAGCCAGTGCGGCGCTGATCAGGCCGGAGACGAGCGTGCCGTGGACGATCCGTTCGCCGAACCGGGTGTCGCTTGCGAACGCCTCGTCGAGGTGAAGTCGGTTCGTGTCGCCGCTTACGTGTGCGAACGCACGAACGTCGTCTTCGCTGAGGACCTTCTCGAACGTGACAGTGTCGCCAACGCTGATACTGTCGGTGTCGTCGACGGTCCGGTCGAACTGCCAGTCGAGACGGGAGTGGTCGATCGACGGTATCGACGGCGCGACGGTTTCGCTTTCCGAACCGTTCGAGAGGTTCGGCGCCAGCATCGCGGACATGGCCGCACGGTTTGCCGCGGTTGCACTCTGGAGGACGGTCTGTGTCATCGTCGCCCACGCGTCAGTCATCGCAGCGAAATTTCCTTTCGCAGTATTCTGGTGGGACATCTAGTCTGTCTGTAGGTGTGTGATGGTTATGACTTCTTTGGCTTACCCAAGCAGAAGTTACTCTAGATATTTGCTGGTAATTTAGTACTAGAACGGCTCTCAGCGCTGGTTTCGGCCAAAATTGATACGGATGGATCGGAACGTATCGATCGCACTGCGAACCGAGCAGAAACTTTCAGTGGTGCTTGAACGCAGGTATTTCCATTAGATGGTATCAGATGGTATTTGACGGAAACACTTATGTTCCTCTGGGGAGTTGGTACAGGTGATGACGGACGACTCCGACCGAACGCCCTGGTTCCCGCCTGCAATGTTCACCGAACAGATGCAGGAGGCAGGCGAGCAGGTTGCCGAATCCCAGCAGGAGCTGTTGCGGAAGATGATGCAGGCAGGGAGTTCGAACCCGTTCGACACGGGATCGGCTCTCGGGCCGATGAACATGGGAACGGCAACGTTCAAAGCTCGCGTCCAGAGCGGCGGTCGGATCAGTATTCCCGGTCCAGAACGGGAAGCCCTCGACATCGAAGAGGGAGATATCGTCCAGACGATCGTCGTTCCCGTCAAACGCAACCGAGACTAATACCATGACCCAGAACCCATTCACCGCCGTCTTCGACGCCCAGCGCACCGCAGTCGAACAGTCCCAGAACTTCACCCACGACGCCCTCGAGGCCCAGAAGGCGTCGATCAGCGCCTTCGGCGACGCGATGGAGTCCTCGAGTTCGCTCTTCGAGTCCAACGCCGAGATGACCAAAGGCGCCGTCCACGCCTACTTCGACGCCCTCGAAGCCTCGATGCCCGAGGACGCCGCCGACCTCGACGAGATGCGCGAACTCGTCGACGACGGCTTCGACTCCGCGACCGAAGCCCAGACCCAGTCGATCGAAGCCGTCCTCGAGGCGCTCGATGAATCCGAAGCTGCCTACGACGAATTCGCAGCCAGCTACTCCGAGATGGTCGACAGCTCGTTCGACGCCTTCCTCGAGGCCCACGGCCAGATGGAAGAGAACGTTACTGCTGTCGCCGAGAACGTCGAAGAGGCCACCGAAGAGTTCGACGTCTCCGCATAGAGCGTCGACTAGGCCGTAGCCTTTTGACAGTCGATCCCCAATTTTATGCCAATGACAGATTCACAGCCCCAGATGCAAAACTGGAACGCGTTTGTCGAACAGTGGAATGAACAGTTTCTCGACGCACTCGAGGAGAACATGGAAGCCCAAGCGGAGTTCGTCGAGAGCTGGTCTGAGACCGTCGGTGAAGTCAGCGACGACAACGAGATCTCCGACGGCGTCGAGGGCTATGCTCGCGCCTACGAGACGTGGATGAACGCCTCACAGCAGATGGTCGAGCGAATGAACGACACGCTCGAAGGCGAAGACGTCGACGTCGCGGAGTTCCGTGATATCTGGCTGAACACGGCCAACGAGGCGTTCAAAGACGTCATGTCGACGACTGCTTTCGCCAAGATGACCGGCGAGACCGTCGGCGACGTGCTCGAACTCCAACAGCAGGCCGACGAGACGTCTCAGGAAACCCTGCGGTCGCTCGGCTTTGCAACCGAGGAGGGTGTCGTTGAGGTCGGCGACCGCCTCGTCGAACTCGAGCGCCGGCAACACGCCGTCGAGAAGAAACTCGATCGTGTGCTCGAGCATCTGGACGACGAACAATGAAAAACCCGTACGCAACCGTCTTGGATCTGCAACGGGAGGCCTGGGAGGCGACAGCCGATCTGGCCGAGAAGAGTCAGGTCGCGCCCGACCGAACCGAGACGCTCGAGAACGTCGAGGTCGGCCAGACGCCCAGCGAGGTCGTCTACGAGGAGAACAAACTGAAGCTCCTCCACTACGAGCCGATGACGGAGGAGCAACACGACATTCCGATCCTCATCGTCTACGCGCTGATCAACAAGCCGTACATCCTCGATCTGCAGCCCGATCGCTCGGTCGTTCAGACGCTGCTCGAGGCCGGCTTCGACGTCTACCTCATCGACTGGGGCGAGCCATCGAAGCTCGATCGAAAGCTGTCGCTCGACGACTACGTCAACCGCTACATCGACAACTGTGTTGACGTCGTAAGCGAGCGGTCCGGACAGGATGCGATCAACATCCTTGGCTACTGTATGGGCGGCACCATGTCGGCCATGTATGCGTCGTTACACCCCGAGAAGGTCCAGAACCTGGCTTTGATGGCCGCTGGACTCTGCTTTGCCGGCGACGGTGGGGTGCTCGAACTCTGGGGCGACGACGACTTCTATGACCCGGAGACGGTCACGGACACCTTCGACAACGTCCCGGCTGAGTTCTTAGACGTCGGGTTCGCGCTGATGGACCCCGTTGCGAACAACGTGACAAAGTATGTCCGGTTCTACGACAACATGGAAGACGAGGACTTCGTCGAGAACTTCGCCCGCATGGAGCGGTGGCTCGACGAGGGAATCGACGTCGCCGGCGTCGCCTACGAGGAGTTCATCCGCGACATCTACCAGGAAAACAAGCTGATCAACAACGAACTCTATCTGGACGGCAAACACGTCGACCTCGAGAACATCGACATGCCGTTGCTCCAGATCGTCGCGGAGTACGACCACCTCATCCCGCCGGAGGCCTCCAAGCCGTTCAACGAGTTCGTCTCGTCGGACGATACCGAGATCCTCGAGTTCGCGACGGGTCATATCGGGATGTCCGTCTCCTCGCGCAGCCACGACGAACTCTGGCCGGACGTCTGTGAGTGGTTCGAAGCGCGCTCGAACGGGACCGAGGCCGAAGCCGCCGCCGAGATTACGGCTGAAACAGGCCCACAGACGGATACAACGGTCGCTGCTGACGCCGGCGACCAATCCAGTCTCGAGGACGTCACCGACGGTGGGACGGGACTCGAATCCGAACACGGGGACGATGAGGTGGTTGGCGAAGTGGAAGACGACCAGCCCACGGAAACTGACGCAGACGCGGACGACCTCACCGACCTCACCGGTGTTGGACAAGCGTACGCGGACAGTTTGGCTGACGCTGGCGTCGAGACGTTTGCCCAACTCGCTGCGGCCGACGTCGCGGAACTCGCCACCGAGACGGGAATCTCACCGAGCCGAATCGAAGACTGGATCGAACAGGCCCAGAACCGCTGACGCCGTCGCCGGACTAGCCCACGGCTCGTTTTCACTCGGTTGTCGCCGTGTCTTCTGTCAGTGCTGCCCAGCAACGATCTCTACCAGTGACACCTCTCGTGAAACCGAATCGGTTCGGTTCCAATATCTAACAGGTTGTTATTTACCATCGGAGCTACAATAGGTATGCATCATGTCGATGGAAGGACGCACCTGCGTTATCACGGGCTCGGCACGCGGTATCGGGCGGGGAATCGCACAGCACCTCGGTGAAAAAGGTGCAAACGTCGTGATCAACTACCGATCGTCGGAAGGCGATGCACACGAGGCCGTCGAGGCGATCGAATCGGCCGGCGGCGAGGCGATCACGGCGCGTGCAGACGTCTCCGATCGTGCCGAGGTCGAACACATGCTCGAGGTCTGTCATGAGGCGTTCGGGCCGGCGGACGTGCTGGTCAACAACGCCGGAATCACGGCCGACGAACAGTTCACCGATATGAGCCGCGAGGAGTGGGACCGAGTCATGGACGTCAACCTCGGCGGGATGTTCAACTGCACGCAAGTATTCTTCGACGACATCTGGAACGCCGACGAGGGTCGGTTGATCAACATCTCGAGTGTTGTCGGGAAACAGGGCAACTTCGGGCAGGCCAACTACGCGACCGCCAAGAGTGGGATGTTCGGCTTCACCCGGACGATCGCCCTCGAACTCGCCAAAGGCGGGTCGACGGCAAACTGCGTCGCACCCGGTTTCACCGCGACCGACATGCTCGAGAGCGTCCCGGATGCGGTCTTAGAGCGGATCATCTCGGGGATCCCCCTCGAGCGACTCGCGGAGGTCGAAGACATCGCTGCCGTTGTTCGCTTCCTCGCCAGCGAGGAGTCGTCCTACGTCACGGGTGAAGTGATCGACGTTAACGGCGGAATGGACCTGTAAGTCCGGAAGCTTCGCGTGCCCGACACCCCCTGAGAGCCCCCGTCGATCTCGAGGTCGCGTCCCGAGCGTGACGTCGCGGACACCCTCTCTTTTTGAAACTCGGTTCGTCTCGAGCGCCCGCAGTTGCCACCAATGCGTCTGCAAGCCATTGCCTCCGTCGACCCCCAGTTAGGATCGCTGTTTCTCCTTCGTGAGCACCCGCACGTTCTCGATACCCGTGTCGGGATACTGACCGTCGTCGTCTTTTTCGACGGCTTTGACCATATCCCAGACGACGTTGAGTCCGGTCGTCACGCCCTCGAGGGCTTCCATCTCACAGCCCGTTTTCCCGGTCGTCTCGACTGTGACCTCGAGTTCGATCCGGTCGTCGGCGAGCGAGAACTCGGTGTCGACGTTGGTGATCGGGATCTGGTGACACATCGGAATCGTCTCCCAGGTGTGTTTGACGGCCTGAATCGCACCGACGCGGGCCGTCGCGAGGACGTCACCCTTGCCGACGCCATCATCGCGAATTGCGTCGATCGTCGACGACTGCAGTTGGATTTCACCAGCCGCGACCGCGCGGCGCTTGCTGTCTGGTTTGTCGCCCACGTCGACCATCTGGACGTCGCCCTCGTCAGTAGTGTGGGTCAGTTCGTCAGCTCGGCCTTCGGATTCGTCAGACATCGTGCTCACCCCACAGGACTGGCGGCAGTTCCGTAAGTAACTCGGACGCGAGCAGGCCGTTGCCGTCTCGCTCGGCGAGTTGTTCGCCCGCGAGGCCGTTGACCTGTGCGGCCGCCGCCGCAGCCGTGAGTGGCTCAGCGAGATCTAGCAGCGCCGCGACGACGCCGGCCAGCGTGTCGCCGGTACCGCCGACCGCCATGCCAGCCGTCCCGGAACGGCTGATTCGCGTTCGGTCGCCGTCAGTCACGACGTCGTCGACACCTTTCGCGAGCACGACGTGACCGAGGTCCGCTGCGAAGGCCTCGATTTCAGCGGCGGCCCCCGATAGCGAGTCCACGTCCGGCCCGCCCATCCGCGCGAGTTCGCGGCGATTCGGCGTACAGATCAGCGTCGCGTCGGTCTCGAGTCCGGGCACGACCTCGAGAGCGTCCGCGTCGACGACCGCCGGGCCGGTGTAGGACTCGAGGAACTGGCGGGCCGCCTCGAGTGTTTCGTCGGCGGTGCCCAATCCCGGCCCGAGCACGACGACGTCGTCGTAGCGTTCTGCAGTGTCGACGAGGTCGTCGACCTGTGCAGGCGTGAGCACCTCGCTGTCGTAGGGCTGGACGATGAGGTCCTCGCTGTAACCCTGAATCTCGCCGGCAACGGAGTCGGGTGCGGCGACGAACGACAACTCCATTCCGGTCCGGAGCGCAGCCTGGGCGGCGAGTGCCGGTGCACCGGTGTAGGGTCCGCCGCCGACGACGAACGCACGACCGCTTCGGTCGGAGGGTCGTGCGCGGGCGACGTCGCCCGGCCCGACGAACCGTTCGGCGGCAGCTGGAATGCCGATATCAGCGACAGTGGTTTGGGCCTCGAGTGCCTCGAGTCCCGGTTTCGTGTCGTGGAAGGTGACGACGTGGTCGGCCGTGACGCCGTTGGTAGCGTGATCGCCGTCGTCAGCGTCGAACCCCGAGGGGACGTCGACCGCGACGACCGTCGCGTCGGCGGCATTGATCTCCTCGGCTGCGGTGGCGGCCGGTTCCCGAAGGTCACCGCTGATTCCCGTCCCGAGCATCGCGTCGACGATCACGTCCGCGCCGGGCAACTCGAACGCACTCGAGTCGGTCACCTCGCAAACGTCGTAATCGGCGTGCTCGAGAGCAGCCCAGTTCTCGCGAGCGATTTGGGTGCCAATAGTCTCGGCCCGGCCGAGCAGGAGCGTGGTGACGTCGTATTCGTCCAGAAAGCGGGCAGCGACGAACGCATCCCCGCCGTTGTTGCCCCGGCCGGCGACGATCACGACGCTCGAGCCCGGATCGGCCACATCGCGAACCGTTCGGGCAACGGCGTTACCGCTCGACTCCATCAACTGTTTCCGTGGCACACCCAGTGCGGCTGCGTTCTCGTCGACGGCAGCCATCCGCTCGCCTGTAATCATATCCGGTGGGTTTGCCCGCGGTCGCGTTAAGCGTGTGGGAGTGTGACCTCCGTCTCGACGGGAGTGTGGCCTACTTCTCGAGATAACTGACAGACGGACCGAGTCGGTCCGCAGACATCGGATCGTGAATCGTAAAATAAGTAGGCTAACAAGATCGTTTGTCCTATGGTCTCCCGCGAAAACCGCGTCCTCATCGGCTCGCTTCTGGCCGTCTGGCTCGCCGTGATCGGCATCGGGCTTACGGGCATCGGTGCACAAAGTGCCGTGGTGACGTTCGTCGTTTTAGCTGGAATCGGGATCATCGCCCCACAGCTCTATTTGGCCGTGACCGACGCCGACGTCTCTCCCGAACGGCGCGTTCGAATCGCTGTCATGCTCGCGATCGTGATCGCCATGCTCGGCTTCGGCAGGGTCGAGCCACTCGAGCGAGGTGTCATCGGCGCACTCGTCGCGGCGCTGTTCGTCGCGCTCGTCGCCTTCGAATTCGCCAGCGGCTACCGAGAGACTGCTGGAAAGCAGTAGTCATCCTCCGTCTTTCGTAACCGATAGCGTCTCGCCCCTCGAGCACCATCGTACCGTGTGAACGTCTTCTGGCTCGACGAGGACCCGCGCCTTGCCGCGCGGTATCACTGCGATCAGCACGTAAACAAGCTGCTGCTCGAGGCCGCACAGGTGCTCTGTACGGCAGCCCGCGAGAACGGGTACAAGGCAGCGTTCCTCTACGAATCGACCCACGTCG
This sequence comes from Natronorubrum aibiense, assembly GCF_009392895.1. GTDB lineage: Archaea > Halobacteriota > Halobacteria > Halobacteriales > Natrialbaceae > Natronorubrum > Natronorubrum aibiense. The sequence goes on from NZ_CP045488.1 coordinate 105,704, forward strand.
GCCACCCGGTCACGAAGTGGGCCACGGAGTCACGAGCCAACTGGCTGCGGTTGCGCGACCACGCTGGGGCGCTCAACGCGGAGTTCGCCGAGCGCTACGAGAAGGACGACGACCACGCCAGTTGGCAGGTGATCGAGCGCATCGACCCCGACGAGATCACGTTTCCGACCACGGAGCCGACGCCGCGGCCACAGGCGATGCCCGACGAGTACAAACGACCGGACGACCCCGTCGGCGCGTATCGGGCCTACTACGCCGGTGAGAAGGCCGAGTGGGCCGAGTGGAAGTACACTGACGAACCAGCGTGGCTCGAGGACTCCCTGCTGGATCAGGTGTAAACACAGCGGCTCGTTCTGGACCACCGACGATTCCAGTTACTGTCGGATACAGCACATTTATCTGGCGTAGCAACGTCACTGTTCATCACCGATGCTCCCGCCGTTCGCCTCCCGAGACTCGATCCTCACCGACGACATGAACCCGCTTACGCGAGCCTACCACGACGTCGTCATCTACGGCGACGCCGCGTCGGACGACGTCCTCTACGAGGGACCGATCGTCGTCCACGCAAACGGCTGGATCGAACTCGAGGGTAATCGTCTCCTCTCGCCACAGGCGATTCACCACATCGACATCTACGACGACGAGCGCGGCGAGTGGGCGACCGGCGACGGCAGCGATAACAACGATGGCGGCGACGCCGGCAGCGGTGACGACCACCGAACGAATCGATTCAGCACCCGATGACGAACGACGCCGAGGATTAGTACCGGATCTCGAACCCGTCGACTCCCTGTGGCGGTTCGTACTCGACTTCGACGTCGCCGACCTCCGCGGCGGGGCTGCCCGTGTGACACCACTCGATCATCGACTCGACGACGTCCTCGGGCCCCTCGAAGACTGCTTCGACACGACCGTCCTCGAGGTTTTTGACCCAGCCGTCGACTCCCTTCTCGCGGGCCGTATCACGCGTGTTCGCACGATAGTAGACGTCCTGAACCGTTCCGGAAACGAAAACGTGTGCACGGGTTCGGTCTGCCATGGCTGGATGATCGAGTGCGATCGGGAAAAATCCGGCTCTCCGTCGAGGGCCGGTTTTCGTGTTCGTTTGGTTGTGTCGTTCGGTCAGCGTGGTGTCTCGTAGCGCCGACTGCCAAGGACCATCCGAACGGTGAGACCGAGGACGCCGACGGTGAACGCGATCCAGACGAGTTCGGTGTCGTCGAGTAACTCGAGCAACTTGACGAGCGTGACGAGTCCCATGAGCGCGGCAACGTACAGGGTGTTCGTCCCGATGAACGTCGCCAGCCCATCTTCATCGGTGACACGGTCGGGATCGTAGCCAGCGATTAACTCGACGTGGCCGAAGTACGCGATCAAGACACCCAGCATCGCGACGATGCCCATAACCACGAGTAACACGACTAACAAGCCACTAGTCATGAACCGATAGTGCCACGCAGTTCACAAAACAGTCGTGCGACTCGAGCGAGCCGACGCGTCGGCTCACTCTCCGGTTCGTAAGTGATGGAAGATATACGTCTGTGCGTAGCCGGCGTAGTCGCCGCCGAGTCGGTCGCGGATCGCGCGCGAGGTCGCCGCGTAGGAGCCACAGTCACAGTCGGGGTAGTAGTCCTCGATCGCCGACTTGATCCACGTATCGAGCGGGACGGCCTCGTCGAAGCCGAGCGAGAACAGCAACACGCAGTCGGCCACCTTGTCGCCGACGCCGACGAACTGGGTGAGGTAGTCGCGCGCGTCCTCGTACTCGAGGGTGCGTGCCTCCTCGGGGTGCGCCTCGCCGTCGGCAACCATCTCGGCCGTGCGGACGACGTAGGGGGCCCGGTAGCCGAGACCGAGGTCGCGTAGTTCGGCCTCGGTTGCCGTCGCGAGTTGGGCCGGCGTCGGAAACGCGTGGTAGGTGTCGCCGTCGAACTCGATCGGCGTGCCGTACTCGTGGGCCAGCGTCGAAACCATCGTATGAATCCGACTGACGCGCATCTGGGCCGAGCAGATAAACGAGATCAGACAGGGGAAAGCGGGGTCCTCGACCAGTCGCATTCCTCGGTGGGCTGCGTAGGCCTCATCGAGTAGTGGATCGTCCGGTGCGGCCGCGACGATCGCCTCGAGGTCGTCATCTAACCGTAACAGTCGACGAACGATCGAGTCGGCGTCGACCGTCGACTCCCACTCGAGGACGCCGTTGCGAACGCGGACGCGGATCACCGCGTCGGACACCGCAGCGTCTTCTGGCGCGCTGACGACGGTGTGATACCACGCGTTGGGTGCAGGAGACCCACCGTACATCTCGACGTCGCTGCGGCGCCAGCAGTAACTCTGGCCGCTCTCGAGCGTTCGGTAGAGATCGAGGCCACCGGAGAGTTCGTCTACGGGAATCGTCCCAGTCTCCATCTGTCCATCCCTTCGAGGGCACGGGCTTTTGCGTTTCGAACCGAAGACGACGCAAACGGCCGCCACTGTGGCCGTATAGAAGCGTTGTCGACGGCTGGTTCACCTATGGGGCGAACTTTCATACTGGAGGCAACACAATACCATGGTATGAACTGCAGGGTTGTCGTCGAGGCCGCCGTGCCGGTGTTCGATGTCGAGACGGAAGACGAGGCGATCCGGATCGCTATCTCGAAGACGGGCGAGATGTTGAACCCTGACCTGAACTACGTCGAGATCAATATGGGCGAGCGCACGTCGCCGTCGGGTGAGGAGTTGCCACCTGCGTTCATCGCCGCCGACGAAGCACTCGTCGCGCTCGAACTGGAGATGACCGTTTTCAACGTCGAGCGCGAGGAACACGCCTCGCGGATCGCCCGCAAAGAGATCGGGCAACGCCTCGAGAACATCCCGCTCGAGGTGATCCAGATCGACGAACTCGAGGATGAAGACGACGAAAATGAGCATTCGGCGGCTGAGACCGACGAAGACGAGGGGGATCGAGACGAGCCATCCGACACGGCTGCCGACCAGACCGACGACGATGACGACGAAATCCTTCCCGAGTTCGAGGATTTAGTCGAACGGGACTGATCCGTTCGGGCGGTTGTTCGCGTCTTACTCGATTGAATCGTAGATTAAGAGGAGTTTGTCTGGAACGGAGTGCAGTGTACGGATCGAAAACGGCCTGTAAGAGACGGATGGCGAGTCTTGCCAGTTTGGACCTGTGATTTCCGAAGGAGACGACGAATTTCTCAGTCTGCGGTAGCGGCGACTGCTTCCTGCTCGTCTTCGCGCATGTTCATCGTGATTCCGCCAGCGAGCGCAAAAACAGCAGCTTTGTGGTCCGTTTTCGATTTGTGGATCGATGTCGGTCGAATTCCAAGCGACTCGTACTCCTCGAGGTCGATCTGACAGTCATCCCACGCTGCACACTGGTTCGATACCTCCGCGAGAAGGCCGTGAAGGTGAATGAGCTCCTGCTTCTTCATAACCATGCAAGCCTACCCACTGCAGGGTTATATTATTATCTTGAGTCGCGTTAGCATGCAACCCGTGTTCGATACCCTGTATGTCACGGAATGTATGTGATCGAAAGACAGGCCTACTGATCAAATACCGGCAGAAGGGAGTCGCTACAAGATGCTGTTACTACTATAATGTATTATTTCTTTCTGGTGTCTCATAAAGCTATTCGGCCGAGGTAACCCGACAATACTGTTGGAAAATCGATATGAACGGCCGCGCTCGAGACGTGTGTTTATCCGAGTTGTTTCAACGTCTGTAGATCGCGGTCCGTTCGCATAAATTCGGACAGTCGTCGCGAGGCGTGGCAGTTGGGACAGTGGAACATCGTCGCGGGCGCATCGAGATCACCGGGCGAGGTCTGCCAGTTTTTCGCACATTCGGGGCACAACAGATTCACGGTCGTCTCATCCATGACACGTCATTACACACCATCCGACAAAAGTGTTGTCGCCTTTCGACCGCGACTCGTCCATCCGAGACCGAACTGCACCGATTACCGAGACACTCGACAGATCGCGTTTATGCGGGAGCCGCCGAATCGGAGGCTTCGAGCAGTTCCTTGTACCGGTTTCGGATCGTCACTTCCGAGATGCTGGCGACGTCGCTGACGTCGTTTTGCGTGACCTTCTCGTTGGTCAGCAGGGCAGCGGCGTAGACGGCGGCGGCGGCGAGGCCGACCGGCGACTTACCACTGTGGACGCCTTCCTGTCGAGCCGACTCGAGCAGTTCGCGAGCCATGCGTTCGGTCTCATCCGAGAGGTCGAGGTCGCTGACGAACCGTGGGACGTAGTGTTCGGGGTCGGCCGGTTTGACTTCGAGGCCGAGTTCCCGGATGATGTACCGGTAGGTTCGGGTCAGCTCCATCTTCTCGACGCGGCTGACGGCCGAGATCTCGTCGAGGCTCCGCGGCGTGCCCGCCTGTCGAGCCGCGGCGTACAGCGACGCCGTTGCGACGCCTTCGATCGATCGGCCCGGAAGCAGGTCCTCCTCTAAGGCACGTCGGTAGATGACACTTGCCGTCTCGCGTACGTTCTCGGGCAGGCCAAGCGCCGAGGCCATGCGATCGATCTCACCCAGCGCCTGTTTGAGGTTGCGCTCTTTCGAGTCACGAGTACGGAAGCGCTCGTTCCACGTGCGCAGGCGCTGCATCTTCTGGCGCTGGCGACTCGAGAGCGCGCGGCCGTAGGCGTCTTTGTCCTGCCAGCCGATGTTCGTCGAGAGTCCCTGGTCGTGCATCATCTTCGTCGTGGGGGCTCCGACGCGGGATTTCTCGTCTTTCTCGCTGGCGTCGAACGCTCGCCACTCGGGGCCACGGTCGATCTCGTCTTCTTCGACGACGAGCCCGCAGTCGCTACAGACCGTCTCGGCGTGTTCCGTGTCCGAGACGAGTCGTCCACCACACTCCGGGCAGTACTCCTTCTCACCCGTCCGCTCGGTCGATTCTTCCTCTTCCGTTTCGTTCGTATAGGTTCTAATTCGAGTGTCTGTCATGGTATATCGGGTTGGTTACTCGGGGCTCCCGGGTGGGGTAACCAGAAGAAACCCGGTCGCCTCGGCTAACATATTGTAAGGCCGAAAGCCATATAAAGCTTTCGCCTACTTTATAAACAAATCGGGAAATGGGTTATATATGTTCCGATTATATGTCGATTAATCATTTGAGTTCGTCGGTCGTGATCGCCAATCCGACGACGATCTATACCCGGCAGGCGGACATCCGTGGCCGACTGCCGATCGAGTCATCGATCACACTATCGACACAACTGCAACGGGTTTCACACCGATCGCACAGCTATCGTGCGATTGGGTGTGCACTGACCGTCAGTGGCTGCTGTAGACACTGCTGATTCCGGTGTTGGAAACTGGTACCGTGGCCGCCGCTCGAGCGGCCTCTCAGACGGTAAACAGGTGCCCCTCAGTGGGGACGTCGAACAGCCCTACGCGTGCGCCCGCATCGAGCCACGCGTGTCCGTACGAAAACGACGCGAGTGCGTTGACGAGATCGTCGTTCTCGCGGAAGTGGGTGCCGTCCTCGAGGTACGACGCCGCCATCTCGTAACACTCCTCGGCCGCCTCGGCCATCGGCGTCCCCATCGGTGGCGCGACTGACGCCGCCTCGAGTGCCTCTGCGAGCAGTTCTCCGTATCGGTCCGTCTTTTCCTCGAGATCCGCAGCCATAGTCGACGGTCGGCCGTCGGAACCGTAAGTGCGTCGTCGTGCGGCGTGCGAGGAGCCGACAGAACGATAGCGATCGCGTAAGATGAGACTGCAACAGCAATAACAACTACATAGATTTGGATCAGGTGTCGTTCGTTCGATTGTGAGACTGATCCAGGTGTTCGTCCCGGACGACAAACGTGAGACTGCACTCGAGGTTCTCGATACCGAGGACATCGACTACGTCCGAACCGCAGAAAACGGGGACGGACTCGACGGAGAAGTAGTCACCTTTCCAGTACCGACGCAGGCGGTCGAGCACGTGTTAACCTCGCTGCGCGACATCGGAATCGAGGAAGACTTCGTCATCGTCTCATCGATCGAGGCCGCACGAACGCCCAGTATCGACGCCCTCGAGGAGCGCTACGTCAACGGACAGGCTGAAGACGACAGCATCGCCCACGAGGAGATCCGCTCTCGAGCGCTAAATATGACGCCGGGCCGCGTCACCTACTATGCGATGACCGTGTTGAGCGCGCTCGTCGCGACGGCGGGGCTGTTGCTCGACTCCCCGGCGATCGTCGTCGGTTCGATGGTGATCGCACCGCAGGTCAGCGCGGCGTTGACCGGGACCGTCGGGCTCGTTCTCAACGATCGCAGGATGGTCGTCGATGGGCTCTCTTCGCTCGCACTCGGTCTCGTCGTCGCGATCACCAGCGCGTTCACGTTCGCTTGGTTGCTCCGGTCCGGTGCGGTCGTCCCGTCGACGATCGACATCACCGCGATCGTGCAGGTGCAGAACCGAATCTCGCCTGGCTTACTCGCGCTCATCGTCGGCATCTGTGCCGGTGCCGCGGGCGCGTTCGGCCTCGCGACGGCGATTCCCGTCTCGCTGGTCGGTGTCATGATCGCCGTCGCACTCATCCCAGCGGCCGCGGCGGTCGGTATCGGCGTCGCCTGGGGAAACGCGCCCGTCGCCCTCGGCGCGTTCGTCCTCGTCGCGGTCAACGCCACGTCGATCCTCCTCGCCGGACTCGCCGTCTTCTGGTATCTGGGCTACCGACCCGACGGGTGGTCGCGAGGTTCGATCCGAGACAACGTCTCGAGAGAGCAGCTCGGAACGCTCGCGATCGTGCTGTCTCTCGGCGCGATCGTTTTTGCCGGGGGTGGCGTCGTCCTTGGCCAGCACGTCGTCTACGAGAGCACCGTCAACGACGAGATACGGACCGTCCTCGACGACGAGGAGTACGCAGCGCTCGAACTCGTCGAGGTTCGAGTAACGTTCTCCGACGACATCCTCAGTAGCGACGAGACGGAAGTGACCGTCGTCGTCCAGCGACCCGCAGACGTGCCCTATCCTGATCTGGTCACGGACCTCGAGACGCGACTCGAGGACCGAACCGACCGAGACGTCTCCGTCGTCGTCGAGTTCGTCGACAGTGCGCGTTCGCCCCAGTCTCCGTCGTAGAACCCACCGCGCGATTGCTGAGAACGCAAGGCGTTTAGGCCCAGTTTCCCAACTGTGGTGCATGAGCGACCAGCCTCGAGTCGAGATCTATACGAAGGACAACTGTCCGTACTGCGTCAAAGCGATGGACCTCTTCGATGCGAAAGGCATCGAGTACGAGACGTACAACGTCACGGGCGACGAGGAGCGCTTCGCGGAGATGGTCGACCGCGCCGACGGCCGCAAGACCGCTCCCGAGGTGTTCATCGACGACGAACTCATCGGCGGCTGGGACGACACCAGCGCCCTCAACGAGACGGGCGAGTTGGACGAAAAACTCGGGCTCGAGAGCGGCGACGTCGTCGAACACCGCACGCTCATCATCGCCGGCACCGGAATCGCCGGTCTCACCGCCGCGATCTACGCCGGCCGCGCGAACAACGAGCCGCTGGTCATCGAAGGCGACGAACCCGGCGGCCAGCTCACGCTGACGACCGACGTCGCGAACTACCCCGGCTTCCCCGAGGGTATCAGCGGCCCCGAACTCGTGAACAACATGAAAGCACAGGCCACGCAGTTCGGTGCCGACCTTAAAAACGGCATCATCGAAAACGTCGACGCCTCGAGCAAGCCGTTCCGCGTCGAGTTGACCAACGGCGACGTCTACACCACGGACGCCCTCATCGCCGCCTCCGGTGCGAGCGCGCGCACGCTCGGCATCCCCGGCGAGGAGGAACTCATGGGCTATGGACTCTCGACGTGTGCGACCTGTGACGGCGCGTTCTTCCGCGACGAGGATATGCTCGTCGTCGGCGGCGGCGACGCCGCCATGGAGGAAGCGACCTTCCTCACGAAGTTCGCCGACACCGTCTACATCGCCCACCGCCGCGAGGAGTTCCGCGCGGAGGACTACTGGGTCGACCGCGTCCACGAAAAGGTCGAAGAGGGCGAGATCGAGATCATGAAGAACACAGAGGTGACCGAACTCCACGGCACCCGCGAGGAGGGCATCGACCACGTCACCCTCGTCCACAACGACAAGGGCCACCCGACCGACCGCCTCGACGACCCCGAAACCGAGGAGTTCGAGTTCGACGTCGGCGCCGTCTTCTTCGCCATCGGCCACACCCCCAACACCGACTACCTTGAGGGCACCGGCGTCAAAACCGACGACGAAGGCTACCTCGAGACGAAAGGCGGCGACGGCGGCGGCCAGACCGAAACCCACGTCCCCGGCATCTTCGGCGCCGGCGACGTCGTCGACTACCACTACCAGCAGGCCGTCACCGCGGCCGGTATGGGCTCGAAGGCAGCCCTCGACGCCGATGAGTATCTCGAGGACCTCGAGCGGGCGGACGCGACAGGTGAGGGCGAAGCTGTCGCCGCGGACGACTAACCGGTCACTGAATCAGGAGAACTGGTTTTTCTGCGGTCTCTCGTTGGTAATCCGTAGTCTATCCAGGATCTCGAGCGGACAACGAGTGAGGACGAGGAGGGGCAGCTTCGGACGACCAACGGATCAAGGGGTGAGTCGTGGCCGTTGACCGTTTTTCGATGGGATATCGGTTCCAGTTCGTCGAAACGGGTTAAATCATGAAAATCGAGGTACTTTTGTCTTCAGCACTTTTCGACGCTAACAGAACCTCCGATGGGGTCGATGAACCAGTTCGCGTCGTCCGAGCACACTCGAGAACACTCTACTGCACCGACTCGGCGACAGCTCCTTCGCGCGGGCAGTGCAGCCGCGGTCACCGGACTGGCCGGTTGTTCCGACAGAGTCGATATGTTCGGCGGTAGCGACGATCCGAACGGCGTCAGCAACGGTTGTGGCTCCGCCGAGCCTGCAGTCTCCGTCTCCGAGTACGCGACACATCCGGACAACGACGTCTCGCTATTTCGCCGCGGACTACGTCGCCTCGGCTACTACCCGACGAGACCGTTCCGGCATCAGTCAGTGTCAACTGGACGTTCCCGATCAACTACGTCGGCCACACCGCAGCCAAGTCGAGCCCCGTACCGACACCCGACGGAGAGATGATTATCTTCGCGGGCGATAATGGGTGGGTGCACGCGTACGCACCTGACGGCGAGAAGCACTGGTCGACGCGGACAGGTGCGACCGAGCTGGGGTTTCACGGCTCGGCAGCTATCGTCGGCAAAACGGCCTATATCGGCGGCTATGACGGTGATCTGTACGCGCTGGATATCGAAACTGGCGACCTGGTCTGGCGAACGCGATCCGAGGACCTCGGGGGAACGCTCGTGATCGGATCGAGTCCGGCGTACTACGACGGGATACTCTACGTCATCGCCGAGTACGGTTCTCCCTCCACAGGCGCACTCTGGGCGATCGACGCCGAAACCGGTGAGCCGACCTGGAGCGACGATCGTATATGGGGCCAACCTCACCCCTCACCGACGATCGACCTCGAGGCAGGACGCATCCTCGCCGGGTCGAACGACGGCGTCGTCTACTGCTGGGAGTTTCCCTCGCTCGAGTTCGCGTGGGAATTTCAGGCCGATGCGAACGGCGAGGAACAAGAAGACGGCGCGTTCCGCGCCGGTGCCGAAATCAAGGGGACTGTCGCGGCTCACGACGGGTTCGGGTACGTCGGGAGCTGGGACGACATCTTCTATTGTCTCGACCTCGAGGACGGCACGCTCGAGTGGGCGTTCGAGACCGACGGCTCGATCATGTCGAACCCCGCGGTCGACCCCGACGCCGATGTCGTTTACATGGGTAACGACGACAACTACGTCTATGCGATCGATGCCAAATCCGGCGAAGAGTTCTGGTCAACCGACGTAAACGGGCGTGTCATCGGCGCGTTGTCGGTCACTGCCGGTTCGGTGCTCGTCGGCTCGTACGATTCACACCTCTATGCCCTCGACAAGGAGACGGGCGATCGGTGCTGGCGAGTCGAGAACCGGGGGCGTGTCACCAGCGCGCCGGTGCCCGTCGACGGCCGGATTTACTACGCCGAGCGCGCCGTCTTTTCGAACTACTACGACGACGAGGAGACAGTCATGGACGAACCCGGCCACGCGTACTGTTTAGTCGGCGACGAGTGACGAATCACCCGGATTCGGGGTGGTTTTATTTCGGTTTTCATCCGGAGCACGTGCGGAAGAATCACAGTGAGGCCACCGGCTCGAGCATTCCATAGATGTCCGTCTGCACAGCTCACGACGAGTCTCGAAATCGTAACGCCGCGCTAGGCACCGATGCAGATCGGCTGCGCTGATCAGAGACGCACTGCACTGTCGGCTCTCGAAAGGTTGCGTGGAACACTCTGGATCAAACGAACGAGATCCCACAACAGTCGCTTGTGAGACAACGCGGCAAAACAGGTAACGTACGCGCCGAGTGCTGTCGCTGGGTGGTGTAGCGTCCGAAAGAAATGAAAGTGCGGAAAGTGCGGCAGGGCCGGATGAAATCCGGTAGTTAGTTAGGCCTTAGTTCTGGCGGCGGAGTGCCAGCATAGCGGCTGCGAGCAGTGCGACGACTGCGACAGCGACACCGAAGCCGGGCGTGCCTTCTTCTTCGCCTTCCTCAGGCTCTTCGTCGCCGTTCTCGGCGCCGTTCTCGTCACCGTTCTCGTCGGCTTCGGCGACGGTCAGCGTACCGGAGTCTTCGACCTCACCGTCGACCTTGAGCTCCCAGTCGTAGTCGCCAGCTGGGGCTTCTTCAACGGTGTCGGTCCACGAGTCGGATTCGCCACCCTCGAGTTCGACGTCGTCACCCTCGAGCAGGGTTTCGCCGTTGAAGATGAACTCGTAGGACGCGTTGCCGGTCTCGTCGCCGAGGTTCTCGGCGGAGACGGTCACGTCAACGTCGTCACCGGCGACAGGCTCGGCGGGGTCGACGTCAACGTTCCAGTCGAGGTTAGCCTCTGCTTCTTCTTCTTCCTCGCTCTCGACGAGCGTGGAGTCAGCCGTAACGTGGTTGCTGGTCACTGGATCCGTAACACGGAGCGTGAATTCAGTACCAGCGTTGTATTCGCTGAAGTCGTATTCAGCACCGAAGGTGCGGTCTTCGGAGACTTCAACGTCGTTGAAGGTCACGAACGTACCTGGTGCGCGAGCTCGGGTAGTCATCTCCGTGCCTGGTGCAACGTTCGTTGTACCGGTCACGAGAGCGTCAGCCGAGTTAGGGACTTCTGCGACGCTGTCGTCCCATTCAACATTACGTTCTTCGAGCGTGAACTCGCTCTCGGCAGACTCATCGTCATCACTGACGTAATCGTTGTCAGTCGAGACGGTGAAGTTTGCGTCGAAGCTCTGTTCCCCATCGAAGTCTGCAACGTCTCCTTCGTACAGGTTGTTGTAGTCGATCGCGAAGACCAGGTATTCTTCGGACTGGTTAGCGCTGATGAGGTCAGCGTTAAGCTGAGTCTCATCATCCTCAGGGCTGGTGCTCCAGACCTGTGGGGCCGCGTTCAGCGAACTGTCCTGCTCTGTCACCGAAAGCGAGATACCATCGCTTGCGAGGTCAGCGTCGTCACCGAGGTAGCCGTAGAGGCTTGAGGTTTCAACGGTAACAAGCATCTGGTCACCAACAGCGATCTGATCGGTTTCGGTCACCGTTGCATCCTCGAAGTCGTCAACACTCGTGATGTCGCCCTGTGGTGCGGTGTGCGTCTGGACCGTGTCCTCGGAGAGTTCCGTGCGCTCTTCGAGCGTCAGGTATGCTGTGTCGTATTCTTCGCTCAGCTCACCAGCATCGTAGTTCCCGGCGATGTCTAGCTGGTAGTCGCCAGCTGCGAGCGGATCTTCGAGGTTGTTCTCGTGGACAACGTCGACGACCTCAACACTGGCGTCGTTGTCAGCGGTGAAGGCATCGTGCTGGCCAGTACTGTCAACGCTGTGGGCGGTTGCAGTGTTCATCGAAACGTTAACTTCGTCGTCGTTCTCGTCAGGCGTAACTTCCAGAACGACTTCGTAGTTGACTTCGCTCTCGTCACCAACGACGAGGTAAGCGTTGTCTGCGTTGTCGAAGTCAACCGTCACATCTGCAACGTTACTACGCTCTTCAACGAAGGTCGACTGAGCGAAGTCGACTGAGATGTCTTCTTCAGTGACCGTAATCGAAGCAGTGGTTTCTGCTGCAGTGTCTCCAGATTCGATGGTGAAGTTGTATTCACCTGCTTCGACGTTCTGGAAGTCAGCAGGGTGGCTACCTCGGTCTTCGACAACAACGTATCCGTCATCGCTGTGGTCGTAGTCGCTGTCTTCCGCAACACCGAAGATGTCAACAAGTTCGTCCCCGCTGAGATCTTCGGAGCTAATGTGAACAGGGAAGCTCGAGCGCGAGGAGTCGACATCGAGCGTCGTTTCCGACGAGTCACCCTCGAGGTTCGTGACGACACCACTCGAAATCAGCACTCAGGTCCTGAACACGAACGGAGAAAGTGAGTGTAGCACCATCTTGGACAATGGAATAGGTACCCGATTCGAGATTATCTGTCTCGATTGTAACCTTGTTGTTGTTGTCCGTATCAACGTCGACTTCACGGATCCACTCCGCATCATCATCACTGTCGTAATCTCCGGAGTAGAGATCAACAGTGTTATTGTCGGTGTTGAGCGGACTGACTCCCTCTGCAGTTACATTCTGTCCTTGATACGCACGGTCACCGCTACCGTCGGTGGCCGTAATCGTCGTTTCTTCGCTATGGTTCGCCGCTGCTGCGCCCGCAAACGCTGCGGACATGGCAACGACAGACATTACCATAAGCGCGGCCAGGAACAGTGCGCGTCCCTTTTCGCGATATGAAGTTTCGTTTGTCATTAAGTTGTCTTGTATTTCGTGTTGCGTTAGTTGTCGCACGATTCGATCGGAGTGCGAGCATGGTACCAATGTGGGGACCCCACACTGACTCGCACCGGGTAGGGGTATCCAAACGGATAAAGCATCACGTAATAAGCCTTCTGGATATTTTAACAGTTGCTATCGCTGAGAAATCGACGCAAAAACGCACGATTGCGTCGCCTCTGAAGCTATCCGATCAAATTGATAACATATCGTGAGATACGTTCGCAAGCATAAATTACCGGCGGACACCCAGTACATAATGAGTGATTCCTTGAGCCACCAGCCATTCCCTCAAACACGCTGAAACTCCGCTAAAACCGACGCTCGCTGTAACAATCAATTACTGTCGCCGACACTCGAGTCGATCTCTCGGCTCGAGAAACAGTCCGGCTAAACTGAGTCTCAGGCGTAATAGAGCATCAATAAGCCGTGAGTTTCAGTGAGCAAAACTGGTTTAGCGGGTAGATTCGAACACTGGGAGGCTGAACACCGACCGACGTACACTGTTGCAACTGACGGGCACGACGGCAGCCGCTTCGATTGCCGCACTGGCCAGCTGCCTAGATAGCGAGAAGGGGACCACCGAACGCGCGTGCGAACAACCCGATCTACGAGCGCTGGCTGGCCACCATCGACGAGCAGCTGCTGGTCGCCTCTCTCGACTGGGCCGCCCTTGAGGACCTCGAGTCGTTCGACGCGGCGGAGTCGGTGATCGACGATCGGGTCACCGGCGATGGACACTCGCTTGCCGACGACGAGACCTGTTCTCGAGGTGCCGGTGCTCGGCTCGTTCGTTGTGAAACCGGCTGCAAAAACTGTTTGCTGAGATCGAATCGGAAGCGACTCGAGCCCGCGGAATCGGGCCGCACTGATTCAGAACGGGAACAGCGACTCGGCGTCGGGGTCGCGCTCGAGCAGTTCGATCTCGTGGCCGTCCTGATCCTTCGTGAAGGCGTACATGTCGTCGTTGCTCTCGGGGTCGCGGTAGTCGGGGGCCTCGCGCTCAAGCAGCGTCTCCCAGTCCTCGGCGAGGTCGTCGACGCGAACACAGAGGTGGCCCCAGGCGTCGCCCATCTCGTAACTCCGTCCGTCGTAGTTGTAGGTCAGCTCGAGCGACATCGCTTCGTCGGCAGCGTCTCGGGGCTCGACGAAGTAGTTCGCGAAGGTGTCCGATTCCCAGCGTCCGACCTCGTCGTACTCGAACTTTCGGGTCCAGTAGCCGAGGGCCTCGTCGGCGTCTTCGACGCGGATCATGGTGTGGTCGAGCGACCACAGCGCGCCCTGGTCGGGGTCGCGCTGAACGATCTCGATCTCGTGGCCGTCGGGATCTTTGACGAACGCGTAGCGGCCGCCACAGCTCTCGGGGTCGCGGTAGTCCTCGACGCCCTCGTCCATGAGCTGCTGGTAGTAGTCCTCGAGTTCGCCCTCGGGTACTCGAACCGCAACGTGTCCCCAGGCGTCGCCGACCTCGAGGTCGTCCTCGCCCTCGTTGTGGGTCAACTCGAGCAGCGCGCCGTCCTCGTGCATCTCCTCGGGCCCGAGGTAGACGATGGTGAAGCCGTCGCCTTCGTAGCGGTCTTTCTCCTCGTACTCGAGGTGGGTCTGGTACCAGTCGAGTGATTCCTCGAGGTCGGCGACACGAAGCATCGTGTGATCGAGCGTTCCGTCCATACACGGAACCACACCAGCAGGCGGCAAAAACGTGGCGGAGACGGTAGTTCAGTCGCTGTCCCCGGGCTGTGAACTGGTCGCTGGCTCCGACTCTTGGCCGTCCGCCGAGACCGTGACCGTGGAGGGTTTCGGACTGACGCCTTTGCGCCGGGCATCGAGTTCGGAGAAGGCGTACACGAGCGCGACCAGCAGGACGACCCCGAGCGGGAGAAAGAGCAGCGGCGAGATGCCGAGGAAGCCATACAGCGCGTAGCAGACGATCACGACGAGCATGACGGTCCCGGCGTAGTACAGCTGCGTTCGAATGTGGTCGATGAGGTCGGCCCCGGTGAACGTCGACGAGAGCACGGAGGTGTCGGAGATCGGTGACGTGTGGTCGCCGAAGATCGCCCCCGAGAACACCGCGCCGACCATCACGGGCATGAGGTCGAACGTCCCGGTGAGGTCGTACGCGACGGTGATCGCGATCGGCGTCACGATCCCCATCGTCGCCCACGACGACCCCATCGTGAAGGCGACGAACGCGGAGACCAGCAGGACGACGATCGGGAGGATCGCGGGCGAGACGACGCCCTCTGCGGCACCGGCGACGTACGTCCCCGTGCCGAGTTCGTCGGCGACGGCGCTGATCGACCAGGCCAGCACCAGCACGGTCACCGCGGTCAGCATCAGGTTGAAGCCGTCGAGGACGGTTTCGATTCCGGTGCCGAGATCGAAGAGGTCGTAGACGAGTCCGATGGTGATCGCCGTCGCCACCATCGCGAACGACCCCCAGATGAGTGCGGCCGCGAAGTCGCCGGCACCCACGACGTCGACGAGCACTGGCACGACGCCGTCCTGACTCATCGCTACCTCGAGCGATGTCGTCGCATCCGCCTCGGTCTGATCTGCGAGCCAGGACTGGTGGCCGGTCCAGAACGCCCCTGCGAGCGTCACGGCGATCAGCACGACGATCGGCGCGAAAAACGTCCGCAGCATCGGACGGTCCTCGATCGGTGCGCCCAGGTCCTTCTCGACTTCCTGTAACGGCTGGGCCTCGTCGCGGTTGACCTTTCCGGTCTGCCACGAGCGGTGCTCGGCGTCGAGCATCTCACCGTAATCGCGGCGCGAGAGGATGATGAGCCCCACCATGACGATCGCGAGCAGCGAGTAGGTGTTGAACGGAATCGAGCTGACGAACGTCTCGAACACGCCCGGCGTGTCGGCCGCCGCCACGTCGCGGTTCTCGACGAGACTCGAGTAGCCGTCGTCGATCATCGACAGCTGGAACGCGACCCAACTCGAGAGGCCGATCGTCGCGACGGGGGCGGCCGTCGAGTCGACGATGTAGGAGAGCTTTTCGCGGGAGATCCGCATCTGATCGGAGATTTCGCGCATCGTGGAGCCGACGATGGCTGTGTTGGCGTAGTCGTCGAAAAACAACAGCATGCCGAGCACCCACGTCGCCAGCCCGGCGTTGCGCTGGGTCTCGAGTCGCGCCGTCGCCCAGTTGCGGACGGCGGTCGCCCCGCCGAGTCGCCAGATCAGGGCGACGCCGGAGCCGAGCAACAGCGTGAAGATGAGGATCTGTGCGTGAAACACGTCCGCGATCGATTCGGCGATCCAGGTAAACGCCTGTCCGAGTCCGATACTCCCGGTCGCGATGACGCCGCCCGACCAGATCCCGATGAACAACGAGAGCATCGGCCGGCGCGTCACGATCGCGAGTACGATCGCGAGCAGCGGTGGAACGAGAGACAGTGCCCCAAATTCCGACATACCGTACATATCGTCGAGCAGTGGGATAATCCTGCCCATTCGATACCTGAGAGTTTTCACACAGTTCGGCGATGAAAACCCTGTCGACGGCCTCGAGACGGTTATCGGCGCAAAATGAGTTTGAGCACGTCTTCGTCCTCGAGGACGTGCTCCGTCCCCACCTGCTGTTCGTCGTGGGTCGCGCTGGGGCCAGTTACGCGGGCGAAGCGGAAGCGCTCTTCCATCTCGCCGCCGAGTTTCTCGATGGCTTCGCCGACCGTCGACCCCTCCTCGACGACGAGGGGTTCCTCCCAGTCGATGCCGCGGCCGGGTTTATTCATGTAGACGCGAATGAGGCCCAGATTGTCCCAGATGCGGTCTTTGAGCGCGTCCAGTCCCTTCTCTTTCTCGGCGCTGATGAACGTCACTTCCTCCGGATCCAAGTCGCGCTCGCGCAACTGCTCGTCGACGGTCTCCTTGTAGGAGGGTTCGATCAGGTCGACCTTGTTCACGCAGGTGATCGACGGGATGTACTCGCGGTTTTCCATCAGGCCGTCGACCAGCCGATCGATGCTGACGTTCTCCTGGAGATTGACGTCCGCGTTGACGTAGCCGTGTTCGCGGAGGACGTCCGAGATCGTCTTTTCATCGAGGTCCTGCTCAGTGCTCGAGGTGATCTTGATGCCGTCTTTGATCTTCGGTCGCACCGTCACCCGCGGCGGCTTCTGGTCGACGCGGATGTTGATGTCGTACAGCTCTTCTTGTAAGCGGTCGTATTGGTCGATCTCGAACACCGAGAGGACGAAGACGATCAGGTCGGCGTTGCGAACGACCGCCAGCACTTGCTGGCCGTCACCACGCCCTGATGCCGCGCCCTCGATCAGCCCTGGGACGTCGAGCATCTGGATGTTTGCCCCGCGGTGGTGGAGCATCCCCGGGTTGACGTCCAGCGTTGTGAACTCGTAGGAGCCCGTCTCGCTTTCGGCGTTGGTCAGCGAGTTCAACAGCGAGGACTTGCCGACGCTGGGAAAGCCAACCAGCGCGACGGTCGCGTCACCGTGTTTCTCGACGGAGTAGCCCGTGCCGCCGCCGGAGGAACTCTGATTCTGGAGCTTCTCCTTTTTTTCCGCGAGCTTCGACTTCAGCCGGCCGATATGGGCCTCTGTCGACTTGTTGTAGGGCGTGTTGGCGATTTCGTCTTCGATCTTCTCGATCTCCTCCTCGAGCCCCATTTGCCTGTATCCAACCGCCCGTGCCGAAAAACACTTTCCATGCAACACGGCGAACGGATCGAACTGGTTCGAGGGCGTGTAGTCGGTTCGGACGCCACGGACCGTCTGAAGCCGATACGCCGTTTGTGACTGGATGAACGGCTCGATCGTCAGGGGGCTCGACCGCGCCGTGGCATCGAGATGGAGCAACAGGGTGCCGAAACCGGGTGGATTACCGCAGGGACGGAAACCCGAGCCTCAAGTGACTGTACATCGTCTACTGTGACACTCATGCGAAACTACCGAATTGCGAACATCTGGGGGATCCCGATCCAGCTCAACATCTCGCTACTGATTTTCCTTCCGGTCCTCGTCTGGTTGATCGCGGCGACTGGCCAGATCGAGGTATACGCGTCGATCATCGACGGGCTCTCGTCAGCACCCCTCGACGCTGAGGGACTACAGGAGGGACTGAACCCGTGGCTGATCGGAACCGCAGCCGCAGTCGGGCTGTTCTTCAGCGTTGCCGTACACGAACTCGGCCACGCCTACGCCGCCCGACGGTACGGGATCGGCATTCGATCGATCACGCTCTGGATTTTCGGCGGCCTCGCCTCGCTTGAGTCGATGCCCCGGGAGTGGGATCGCGAGTTCTGGATCGCGATCGCGGGACCGGTCACGAGCGTCCTGCTCGCGGGCGTCTTTTTCGGCGCGCTCCAGGTTGTTCCGGCTTCGCTCCCGCTCGTGGTGTTCGTCGTCGGCTGGCTAGCCGTAATCAACGTTACTTTGGCGATCTTCAACATGCTTCCCGCCTTCCCAATGGACGGCGGCCGGATCCTCAGGGCGTTGCTCGCTCGCTCGCGGAGCTACGCCAGTGCGACGCGAACCGCTGCGCGGGTCGGCACGATATTTGCGCTGTTGTTCGCGATCATCGGCGTCCTCTCGTGGAACCCGGTGTTGATTCTCATCGCGTTCTTCGTGTACGGCACGGCGACGACCGAGTCACGAACGACGATGCTCGACGAACTTCTCACCGGCGTGACCGCGCGCGACGTCATGGACACGACGGTCCGGTCCGTTTCCGCGGATACGAGTGTCGCCGACTTTACCGATCGGCTGCTTCGGGACCGACAGACCGAGTTCGTAGTTGTCGATAGCACAGACGACGTCGTGGGCTTCGTGACCCTCTCGGCGTTGAAACGGATCGACCGTGACATCTACGAGACGACGTCGGTTCGCGAGGTCATGGAAACCGATGTTCCCGCCGTCGAGCCGTCGACGCCCGCGTTCGATGTCCTCGTCGCAATGCGTAATGGGCCGCTTGTTCTGGTCGTCGAGGGCGACGAACAGATCGGGACCGTCTCTCGACGCGACCTCGGACGGGTGATGGACCTCCGAAAGCAGCTCGGAGCAGGTCAGCCGTTCGAACGCGTCGCGATGTGAGCAACGGCAGCGACCAGCGAGAATCACGCTCCATACTCCTGCTGTCGATGGTGACGAACCAGCCGTACCGCCTCGAAGGCGGAACTGGCCCAAGGTAATCGACACCGGGTCGGTGGAGGGCACGTCGCAGTTCAGAACGTCAGTAAGGGTGGGCCTGCGGTTATCCCGCTCGTCTCCGTCTCGCCGTTCGATTTTCGACGACCGAGCGCCGCGGCTACCGTTCGGGATGTGTCGGCGCATCGAGCCCACCGCGAATCAGCGGCTTCGAAATGTGTCTACGGGCACACGGAGGCACCTCGTACCAGCCGACCTCGAGCTCGCGCTCGAGAGTTCGCGTCGCCTTTCCGTCTGCACTGGTCCCACAGTCCCGGCAGCGATACCCCTGATTCCGACCGGCGCTTTTCATCCGGCGCTCGCAGTCGGGACAGGTCGGCGTCACGCGCTCGGTCGTCACGAGGTCTCGAACCGCGAACTTCTCGAGTTTGAGCGTGCCGCGAGACACCTCGCCACAGACGGTGAGTCGGTCGCCGACCCGTAGCGCCCGCACGCGGTCGCGAAACCGTTTTGTCGGCTCGAAGGCGGCACACTCGAGGCGTGCTGGGTCGCTCTCACCCTCGCTCTCGAGGCCCTCGAGTTCGACGAAGACGTGGCCGCCGCGCCGGGTTTCGGGCTCGCTCGCGACCCGTCCGTCGACGCGGTAGGCGTGGCCATCCATGACCGACTCGAGGGTCTCGTCCTGCAGATGGACGTCCGTCCCTTGATTGGTCACGAACAGCTGACTCGAGGCGACGGGTTCGCTTGCGATCCGCTCGGCAACGTCGCGAACGGCGTCAGGATCGTCGCCACGAATCCCGTGAAGGATCGGGCCGGGCGTGTGCGGAACGCAGACAGTGTCGTCCTCGCCGCGGTCGACCGTATCCCACACCTCGGGGCGTCCCCAGTCGGCTGCGGCGAAGACGCTCTCGTGATCGATTTCCCGGGGCGTTCCCCAGCGCTCGGACTCGCGGTAGGAGATGTACTCGTACGTCCAGTCTGCGAGCGCGCGCCAGCTACCGATGGCGGCCAGCGCGCCGATCCGTCCGCGGCCGTCGTCGGCGTGCCACGACCGGTAGCCGTGGCGCTCGACGAGCGAGGTAGCGTCGGCGATCGTGAGGTGCTCGCGGATCGCTCGCCACGCGAACTCGGCCACGTCGTCGGGCGTTTCGTCGGGTCCGCTTTCCGTCACTACGAGCCCCGGATTCGTCCGCTCGTCGGCCGTTTCGGCGAGTGTCTCGAGGCGCTTGCGGGCGATTTCGAACGCCCGGTCGGGGTCGCAGTCGGTGTGGATCGCGAGCGCGGCGTTACCCCGCGTCTTGTACTCGACGGCGGGGTTGAGCCGAACGAGCAGCAGTCGATCGACCGCCGACCCATCGCGGCACAGTCGCTCGGCGATCGTGGCGGCGACGTAGGTCGTACACATCCCGCGCTCGCGGGAATCCGTATCGTCGATCCCGACGACAGTCATCGGCGGTGGTTGGGCCGGCGGCGAGTAACCCCTTTCGGGACGGCCGTCGGGCCTCTCGAGTAGCGTCTCCGCTGCGAACGACCTCGTATATAAGTATTCTGGCGATACGGTATCGAACCACGACACAGCAAGCGGTTCGCCGGGGAAAACGTCTTATACGAGGAATCACTTACACCCCCGTATGTCCCGCTCCGCACTGGTCGGCAACGTAACCGCGATGTTAGAGGACGCGGGATTCGTGGTCAGCGACCGGTGTGCGATCCGACCGAAGAGTTTCGACATCGCAGCCCGGCGTGGCGAGGACCTGATTCTGGTCAAGATCCTCGGCAACATCGACGCGTTCAACGAGGCAACCGGCCACGAGATGCGTCGACTCGGCACCTACCTCGAGGCGACGCCGCTGGTGATCGGTCTGCGAAGTCGCGACGAGGATCTCAAACCCGATGTCGTTTACTTCCGACACGGTGTCCCCGTCCTCAGTCCCGACACGGCGTACAACCTGTTCATCGAGAGCGTCCCGCCACTGATCTATGCCGCACCCGGCGGCCTCTACGTCAACATCGACGGCGACTTGCTCGCCGACGAACGCCAGGACCGCGATTGGAGTCTTGGCCAACTCGCGAGCGAACTCGGCGTTTCCAGACGCACCGTCTCGAAGTACGAAGACGGGATGAACGCCTCCGTCGAGGTCGCGATGGAACTCGAGGATCTCTTCGATGCGCCGTTGACGAGTCCTGTCGACGTCCTGGAAGGTGCTGACGAGGTCCACGAAACCGAGGCGACGCCGGACGACCCCGAAGCCGATCCGGACGACGAGCAGGTCGTCGCCGTGCTCACGCGGGCCGGCTACAGCGTCCACCCGACGCTTCGCTCGCCGTTTAAAGCCGTCAGCCAGGACGAAGCCGACGACGAAGGTATCGTGTTGACCGGCCACTCGAAGTTCACGAAGGCCGCCGAAAAGCGCGCCCGGATCATGAGTTCGATCGGGCAGGTCACCCACACCCGGTCGGTGTACGTCGTCGACCGCGCAAAACAGGAGTCGGTCGACGGCACCGCGCTGGTCGAACGCGAGGAACTCGAGGATCTCCACGACGCCGCGGAGTTGCGGAAGGTCATCCGCGAGCGCGCGGAGTACGAGGAAGCCGCGTAACGCTCGAACGAGGTGTCTGCGGCGTTACGCCCCGTTCTCACCGTACGTCTCTTCTAGGTAGGCGACGATGTCGCTACTCTCGGGCATGCCCTCGATACCCTGCTTTTCGTCGGTGATGACGGGGACGCCAGTTTGTCCGCTGACGGCTTCGACTTCGGTCCGCTCGCTATGTGCGCGTGGTACCTCGATCGTGTCGTACTCGAGGTCGAGTTCGTCGAGTTTCGAGCGCACCATCCCACAGAACGGACAGCCGGGGAGATCGTACAGCGTGATGTCGGCCATAATCGACGAGAGATCAGGCCTCGAGTCGTAAGAACGCAGTGGTTGCGGCGAGGCGTAGCCACAACGGGCGGCGTGATGTGGCCGGATTAACCGAGCATGCCGCTGGTGTAGACGTAGAAGTAGCCGACGAGTACGACCGCCATCACCCACTGACCGAGGCGAACGTCGTCGAACTCACCCGTGGCGGCCTTGATCACGGGATAGCTCATGATCCCGGCTGCGAGGCCGTTCGCGATCGAGTAGGTAAGCGGCATGATCGTGATCGTCAGTCCGGCAGAAACCGCCCATGCCGGATCGTTCCAGTCGACGTCGAGAACGCCCTCGAGCATGATGATACCGACGACGACCAGCGCGATGAACGACGCATAAGCCGGAATCATCGCGATCAGCGGGATCAGCGCGAGCGTAATGAAAAAGAGCACGCCGACGACGAGCGCGGTCAATCCCGTTCGGCCACCCTCCTCGACGCCGGTCGAGGACTCGACGTACGTCGTGACGGTCGACGTCCCGACCATCGCGCCGACGGTCGTGCCGACGGCGTCAGCCATCAACGGCTTGTCGATGTCGGGGAGGTTGCCGTCCTCGTCGAGAAAGCCGCCGAACTGGGAGACGCCGATGAGCGTGCCGGCGGTGTCGAAAAAGTCGACGAAGAAGAACGTGAACACGACCAGCGTGAACGTCAGCGGATCGACGTCGCGGAGACCGTCGGCGAACGCGAACAGCAACGGCGAGATGTCGTACTGCGGCGACGTGACGACCGCAAACGAGAGGCCGCCGTCCTCGCCGACGAGCGCCGCCGGCAGCACCGACGACCCGGCGATTCCCGACAGGTACGTGAGCCACCCGATGACCGTGGTGCTGACGATCCCGATGATGATCGAGCCGGTGATCCCGCGCGCCCAGAGCACGAACGTCAGGAGCAAGCCGAACAAGCCGAGCAGCGCCGCCGGGTCGGTCGCAAGGTTCCCCAGCGTGACCGCCGTATCCGGATCGGGAACGACGATGGACATCTCGAGGAGGCCGATAAACAGCAGGAAGATCCCGATCCCGGCCCCCACCGAGAACTTCACTGGCTCGGGGAACAGGCGAATCACGTACTCGCGAGCGCCGACGGCGGTGATCGCGATGAAGATGATCCCTTCGACGAACACCGCTGCGAGCGCCGTCTCCCACGGAATCCCCAGCCCGATAACGACCGTGTACGCGAAAAAGACGTTCAACCCCATCCCCGGTGCGAGTCCGAACGGACGGTTCGCGTAAAACGCCATCACGAGAATCGCGACGACCGAGGCGATGATCGTCCCGATGGCGACCATCTGGACGACCTCGAGATAGCTGTATCCCGGAATTTCGATCGCGTCAGCCAGAATGAACGGATTGACGAGAATAATGTACGACATCGCGAGGAACGTCGTGATCCCCGCAACGACTTCGGTGCTTGTGTCGGAGCCGTGTTCAGCAACCCCGAAATACTCCTCGAGCGTA
The DNA here is from genome assembly GCF_009392895.1 of Natronorubrum aibiense. Classification (GTDB taxonomy): domain Archaea; phylum Halobacteriota; class Halobacteria; order Halobacteriales; family Natrialbaceae; genus Natronorubrum; species Natronorubrum aibiense. The sequence goes on from NZ_CP045488.1 coordinate 129,083, forward strand.
TCGGACATCCCCATATTGGACGCTCGAGCATAGCAAGACCGATTAGTTAAAAGTTCCCGTCCGAGTCCGCCAGATAGCTGTTCATGTTCGTGTATTGTACCTTCCATGGTGGCATCTATCAACGTGAACTGCGAATCGCTCGAGCCGAGCTCGCTAAACTGTCAGGACCCGCTGATTTTAGCAGCTTCAGCGTCATGCTCCCGTATGGCTTTCAAAAACGGGAACCCGTCCGCCACCGAGTCAGTCGAGCGACTGCCAACCGGTCACGGTCGAACTCTCCCGAACCGTCCGGGTGATCGTGCGTGATCGAGCACCGAGACCAGTTGGCGACGACCGACGCGCGCGACGCTGCCCTCGCCTGCGTCGAGGCGGGGATCGAGGCGGGTCATCCTCGAGCTGTCGTCCGCGATGCGGTCGCACTCGAGGGGGAGACCCTTCGCGTGGCCGACGCGAGCTACGACCTCGACGCGTACGACGAACTCGTCGTCCTCGGGGGTGGCAACGCCGCTGCCCACGTCACTGCGGCGCTCGAGGCCGTTCTCGGCGACCGGATCGCCCGTGGTGTCGTCGTCACGGACGACCCGACCGACCTCGACACCGTCGCCGTCCGCGAAGGCGACCATCCCGTCCCGAGCGAGCGCGGCGTCGAGGGGACGCGCCGACTGCTCGCGGCCGCCGACGCGGCGGACGAGCGAACGCTCGTGCTGGCGGCGATCACCGGCGGCGGGAGTGCGCTCATGGCCGCACCCGCGGGCGACGTCTCCCTCGACGACCTGCAGACAACCACCGACGCGTTACTCGAGAGCGGGGCCGACATCCACGAGATCAACGCCGTCCGCAAGCACTGTTCGGCGCTGAAAGGTGGCCAGCTCGCTCGCCGGCTCGCTCCGGCGACGGTCGTCTCCGTCGTACTCAGTGATGTCGTCGGCAACGACCTGAGCGTGATCGCGAGCGGCCCCGTCGCGCCCGACGAATCGACGTTCGACGACGCGCTCGCAGTCGTCGACCGCTACGATATCGACGTTCCTGCTGCGGTCGCCGATCGCCTCGAGCGCGGCGCGGCCGGCGCGATTTCGGAAACGCCAGGTCCCGACGACCCCGTCTTCGATCGGGTTTCGAACCATATCGTCGCCGACGGCATGACCGTCCTTGAGGCCGCCGCCGACGTCGCCGCCGAGCAGGGCTACGAGCCGCTCATCCTCTCCTCGCGGGTTCGCGGTGAGGCCCGCGAGGCGGCGACGACCCACGTCGCTATCGGTGAAGAAGCACTGGCGACGGGGATGCCGATCTCACCGCCAGCCGTGCTCCTGTCGGGTGGCGAGACGACGGTGACGGTCGCCGGCGACGGCACGGGCGGACCGAACCAGGAGTTCGCGACGAGCGCAGCGCTTTCGCTCGAGGCCGGACTCACCGTCGCCGCTGTCGACACCGACGGAATCGACGGCTCGAGCGATGCTGCAGGCGGGATCGTCGACGACGGAACCGTCGACGAAGCTGCGCGGGTTCGAGCAGCGCTCGCGGACAACGACGTCTACCCGTTCCTCACCGAGCGGAACGGACTCGTCAAGACTGGGCCGACCGGCACGAATCTGAACGATCTGCGGGTGATCGTCGTCGAGTAACACGGTCACCCGAGACGGTCTACTGGAAGTCACTTCCGGAGCGACCGCTCGCTCGAGTCGCCGGACCCGTCACTCAGCGGTCGGCACTGTCGGGTATCTCCTGTCACCACCCTAGTCTCGTCGCGTTCTCGATCCGGTCTGCCCACAGTCTATTTTACCTCGGAGGGTGTATCACTGTCCCATGAGAATTGTCATCGTGGGGTATGGCCGAGTCGGCTCCCGGACGGCACGCATCGTCGCCGAAGAGGGCCACGAGACCGTCGTCGTCGACAACGATCTCGACCGCGTCGAACGGGCCCGGTCGGACGGGCTCGACGCGATCCATGGCGACGGCGCTGACGAATCGGTGCTCGTCGACGCGGGGATCGAAACTGCCGACGCAATCGGCGCGTTCACACCCGATCTCAACGTCAACTTCGCAGCCTGTATGGTCGGCACCCATCACGGCTGTCGAACGGTCTTGCGAATCGACGAAGACTACCGCGAGGACATCTACGAAAAATACGCCGAGGACGTCGACGAGATCATCTATCCCGAACGACTCGGCGCTGCGGGTGCCAAGACGGCGATGCTCGGTGGCGACTTCAACGTCGTCGCCGATCTCGCCGAGAACCTGCAACTGACCGTCCTCGAGATCACCGAGGGCTCGCCTGCCGTCGGCAAACGGATGAGCGAACTCGACCTTCCCGAGAGTGCACGCATCTACGCCCACGGCCGTGAACGCGAGCCACTGACGATTCCGCTACCGGGGACGGAACTCGAGGTCGGCGACGAAGTCGCGGTGATCACCGAAGCCTCGCGGGCGGATGAAGTCCGGCGACGGCTGTTGCCCGCGACGGCCTGAGACGGACCACCGTCAGTCAGTTCTACAGCACCGAGCCAACTGAGCTCTAAATAGCATCGACGGACATCGTGCGATCGAGTCTGCACTGCCTGTGGCTACTGTAGCGGTGCTTGCACGGCGACCCGACGCTGGTCGGAGGCAGTTTCAGGGGACTCAAAAGTGGGAGTGGAACCGAAAGTGGGAGTGGGAATGGGAGATTTGCTGGCGCGCGAGTGGGTGGATAGAGTGGGATGGGGAGGTCTCCGCCAGTGCGCGCCAATTATTCCGACACCATAGAATCTAATAAAACCGCGTCAGACAGTCGAATGACGGAGGTCAGACCGTCAGTTTCGCTCGTCCTCGAGTCGGAAGACGAGGACGTTTTGGTGAACCATCGATGGGACGAACGAGAAGGGATAGCCGTAGACGTGGAGGTCTTTCGTGGGGTCGTACCAGATCAGGTTCGCCGCGAGCGTCACCGGGGCGGTCGACTCGATCGCGCGTGCGAGATCAGCCGAGAGGAACTCGTAGGACTGGTCGCGGTACATGTCGCCGATGAAGACGACCAGATGGCCATCCGGTGTGACCGCGTCGGTAAACCGGTCGAACTTCTCGGCCATGTCGGCCAGCCACTCGGCTTTGGTCTGTGTCGCACCGTCGGGAGCCGTCTCCTCAGTACCGTCACTGTCGGCGTCGTCGACGTCGAATGCCCCGAGTTTACTCTCGCGTGTCTCCCGTTCGTTTCGCGTCTGCTCGAGTTCGTCCATGTGCCAGTAGGGAACGTCCGTCAGCAACAGGTCGACGCTGTCGTCGCCGATCGACTCGATCAAATCTGCACAGTCGCCGTGGCGCAGCTCCTGTTCGGCAAGCGGCGCCTCGCCGCGCGCTCGTCGCTCCTCGTTTTCGTGCTCGAGGACGGTCTCGTAGATCTCGATCCAGCGCTCGTTGCGTTCGAACCCGATCGCGTCCCGGAGCCCAGTCCCCTCGTGTTCGCAGAAACTCGCGCCGAGTAAGGTGCCGCCGACGCCGGCGAACGGGTCGAGGACGGTATCGCCGGCCTTGCTGAACCGGCCGATCAGTTCGGCACAGAGTCGCGGCGGCTTCTGGCCGCCGTGTTCGCTGCGCAGATCGTGCTGGACGGCTGGGGGATACCCCTCCGCGAGGACGGATTTCGTCGCGTACTTCCACTCCTTGCCCGTGAGATCGTTCACCCGGTTTCGCTCGTCGTAGATCCCCCGCCCCTCGATGTAGCGCTGGTGGTCGGCGAGCGAATCGGTGTCGACCAGTTCGCCATCCTCAACCGGAAGGGACTCGTCGCGGGCGCGTTCGGCGTCGAACGCGCCGTCTTCGTCCGTCACCAAGCGACTCTGTCGATGCCGGTCCCCGTCGTCTGCCATATCTCGAGTGACTACCGCGGGGGCTTAAATTCGTGGCTCTCGAGTGTGTCACTCTCGGCCGAAAACAGACCGCTGATCGGTTAGCCGGTATAGGAGCTTTCGCCGACGACCTTGACGAAGTCGCCGCGGCCGGTCGCGTTCGTTTCGTCGAACTCGGTAATCCGGACGCGAACGCGTTTCTCGACGGTTTGCGGCCCAGCACCTTCGATGATCAGGTGCGTGTCGCCGATGTAGGCGTGGCCGTCACCGTCGCTGTTCGATTCCGCGACGAAGACGTCGATTTCCTCACCCACGTCGAACGATGGGGTCGTCGTGCGCAGTTTCCAGCCTTTGAAGTACTTCGTAAAGAGGCTCATACTCGTGCCACCTCCTCGGTTTCGCGGTCGGTAATATATTCACGGCCGAAGCCGGTGATCGCGGCGACGACGAAGACGGCGACCAACAGCCATCCCTGGAAGACGAACGGAACGACGTCGATCGGCGTCACGAGCATGTCGGTGGAGAACCAGTCGTACTGGGCAGGCAACTCCTGCATCGCCGAATAGCCGGCGAGGACACCGCCGGACCACGGGAAGATGTAGCCAAGCGCGGCAGTCTGGCCGTCCAAGATGTTCGCCCGCCGGTAGCCGTTCAGGTTGAACCGTTCGCCGATCTTCGAGATGTACGGCCCGATCGCGACCTCTGCGGCCGTGTTGATCGTAATGACGGCGTTGATCAGCGCCGAGGAACCGACCATCGTGAGTTCGGCGTTGCGAACGTTCGTCGCGAGGTTGTCGATCGACCAGTCCAGAATCGCCTGAAACGCACCACCGCGGATCATGATCTGCGCCGCAGCGATGATCAGCAAGACGAGAATCGCGAGTTCGAAGAAGCCGGACGCGCCAGTGATGAGGCTGCCGCCGACGGAGACCGCGTTGGGGTCCTCGACGATCGTTAGAATCGGCAGGAACTCGAGCGGTTCGGCGAGCGGTGCGTCCGGGGGTGCGTTGAACATGACGATGTCGCCGAGCGAGATCAGGCCGAGTGCGAGACTCGAGACGGCCGCGACGACGATACCCCACGAGATCGCCTCGACGATGTGTCGTCCGGCGACTGCGGTGCCGATCACGACGCCCATCGAGACGAGGTGCACGAGGCCGATCGGTTCGCTCTCGGCGACGAGCAGTTCTCGCGCATCGCCGCCGATCTCGAGGCCGGGCATGAATTGACCGGCGACGAGGTAGCCAGCGAACGCGATGATCGCGGCGATGACTACGTACTTGAATCGGGAGGCGACGACGCCCCCGATGTCCGAATCCTGCGTGACGGCGCTGACGATCGTGGTGTCGCTGACGGGCGCGAGGTTGTCACCGAAGATCGACCCCGAGAGGATCGCGCCGAACAACAAGACGGGGTTGGCCCCGAGCAGGATACCGGCGGGGAAAAACAGGGTAACGAACGCGATCGCGGAGCCGTATCCCGTCCCGATCCCGGTCGTAAACAGGGCCGCGAGGACGAACGTTATCGCCGGGAACAGCGTCGCGCCGATGCCGCCGACGTCGGCCAGCCAGACCAGTCCGTCGACGAAGCCGCCATCTTGGAGCAGTTGGGCGAACATGCCGGCCCAGATCCAGGCGACGATGGCCGTTACCGCGACGGGTTGGGTCATCCCTTCGAAGATCGTATTCGCGTACGTTTTCCAGTCTCCACGGACGAAGAACATCCCGAGGATCAGTCCGAGCAAAATACCGACGACCAGTCCGCCTTCGTCGGAAATCCGCCAGAACGCGGTCTGAGCGATCGCCCAGACGATGAAAAACGCGATCGGGAACGCACTCATCCCGCGACCGCCGTAAAACGTTATTCGTGGCGCTTCATCACTGGTGCCCTGTACGAATGCGTCGGTCGGGTCACCATCGGTTGAATCATCACTAGTACTACTCATCTGAAGACACTATACGTATAATCAAACCCTCATTGATAAGTCTTCGCAACACCCCGACTGCGGAACGATAGCCGACCGCTAGAGCGGACCTCGATGGCCGTTTTGACGGGTAGATTTGGTAACGCTTCCAACAGGTCCGGCTGCCACACCGACCCGACGCTTTTTGTCGCGTCCGGGGGACAAAGCATCTAGATGGTTCTCGCCGAGAACGTCGCGTTGCTTAGTGTCGGTATACTCGCCCTCTGGCTCGGTGCCCGATGGCTCGTCGACGCAGCCTCGAGACTCGCCGCTGCGGCCGGTATCTCGCCGCTGATCATCGGTCTCACCGTCGTCGCCTTCGGCACCTCCGCGCCCGAAATCGCCGTTTCTGCGACGGCGGCTCTCGAAGGACAGGGCGACGTCTCAGTCGGCAACGTCGTCGGCTCGAACGTGTTCAATATCGGGCTTATTCTCGGGCTCGTCGCCGTGTTAGCGCCGTTTCGCGTCACGGAGACGTTGCTCCGACGCGATGCAGTCGCGATGGGCGGGGCAACCGTCATCGCCGCGCTCACCCTCGCCAATCGCGTCGTGTCGCGACTCGAGGGTGCCGTCCTCGTCTCCCTGTTGGTAGGGTATATTGCCGCGCTCGGCATCGCAGCTCGGCGGTCGCCAGCGACCGACTCCTCGAGCGACGGCACCATTCCCGAACCGGATACGGTAGCCGTCGATACGCACGTCGATTTCCGTCGCGAGATCGGTCGCCTCCTCGTCGGACTCGTTCTCGTCGTCGTGGGTGGCCGGGTGCTGGTCGATTCGGCGACGGCGATCGCGCTCTCGCTCGGCGTCTCGGCGTGGCTCGTCGGGGTGACGGTCGTCGCCGCGGGAACCTCGCTGCCGGAACTCGTCACCTCGGTCGTCGCCACACGGCAGGGCGACGTCACGATCGCGGCAGGGAACGTCATCGGCTCGAACGTGTTCAACCTCCTCGGCGTGCTTGGACTCGCCGCACTCGTTCGCCCGACAGCGGTCGATCCGGCCGTCTTCCCCAGTCTGGTGTGGTTGCTCGCGCTGACTGCCATCGCCACGGTGCTCATCGCGACCGGACGCCGCGTGACCCGACTCGAGGGCGTCGTCCTCGTCGTGGTCGGGGCCGGATACTGGCTCGCGAGTGCTGTCGTATGAGCGTGTGACGTCGCATTGTCGCTGCCACCACCGTGTTACAGAAAGCAGGCCTACAGGGTGTGCAGACCGAAATCGGCCGCGAACAACGTGGCGCTGGACCGCTGTTGATCGTCACTGCTGACTTCGACGGAAAATCTCATCGACTCCTCACTTCGCTGTCTCTGCCTCCGAGAGGGGGTGGATACGAAACAGGTAATCTTCGTCGGTGCTGTCGAGGTTCACAGGGCTCTCCTCGGCAGTATGCTCGTGACACAAGACGGCCCGTGCTTCAACGGCGCCGTGGCCGGTTTCTTCCTGATACCGTTCGACGACGACAAACGCCGCCGGTTCGGTGCAGCCTCGGCGATGACACTCTCGAGACGACTCGAGCGATTCGTCCGTCTCGTCTACGGTATCCCCTTCGTCGAATGGTGGCTCGGCTTCGTCGGCGCGATCACGTGCCTCTGTGAGTTCCCGCTCCCGCTGGCGGTCATCTGCGTCACGAGCTTGCTTGTCTCGGCCCTTTTTCGTATCTGCCATACAGTGGAACACGGGCGTGAATGGGATAAAACACGCTCCCACAGCGATCTCGATGTGGGTGCCCGAAACACGTATCCGTCAGCCCGTTCCGTTCGACAGTTGTCAATGTCAGCGACGTGCCAGAATCGCAACTGCTCGATGCGAGTCACTCCGATTCGCCGTTTTTCTCTACTTCGGTAACGATCACGTCCCAGTCCGGGTGTTCGGTACCGTTTCGACATTCCCATCCCCCTTCGACGTCGATCCCGTTGGAGTGGGCCCGACGAAGGAGTGCCTTCAGTTCGGCATTTAACTCCGCTTCGGACGAGAGTGCTGTCTCTTCGGTGGTCATTCGTTCGTGGCTCCTGTGTCCCGGATGGCTGTTCGTTCGTGGGCCGGTGGTGAGATTGCCACCACTCCGTTGCTGGACACGGTTATCGCGTATCCTTCGAACGCAAACGAGATGTCGACGGCTCCGTTCGGCGTCCCCTGACCCCGTCCGAGTTTATCGAGGGCATCGGTTTCGACCGTGTAGTTGAGTTGGTCCAGTTCGAGCGGATCGACGCCCAGAATGTTTATTATCGCTGCGACAACGGCGATGCTTGTAGACGTTGAGTCTTGATTGTACCGGGAACGATACGTTTCTGACTCTCGAGAGCACTCGAGCGATTCCAACTCGACACTGGCTATGCTGGCTGTCATGCTATTCTACATCGGTTTAGCGGCCAGACTCGGTTTAACAGGGCTACTGATTATACAGAGGGTATTAATACCCTACTGGCTGATGAGCGTCCCGGCAATGAGCCGTCGGTGCCCGCGTCTGAGTCGAGACGAAAGCGACTGTTGAGTAATTCCGAGTTCGTCAGCGATATCCTCGAGTGATACTTCACGTGGTGAATCAAAGTAGCCGCGTTCGTAGGCCAACACCAGCGCTTCTCGCTGGGTGTCAGTTAGCTCGTAGCTGTCGCCCTGAATTGGCAGCAACGCGTGGACGACAGTGATCTCGATGGGAATGTCATGGTTCTGGCAGTTGGTCCGAAACTCGCTGATCGCCTCGCGACTCTCACCGCGGACCTCGAAGTCCCATCCGTCTTTCGTCCCGACCCCCGAGAGAACGGCGATGTTGGCCTGGGCAAGCGCGCTCAGGATGCCGAAGTACCGTTCTTCCCACTCCGCACGCATGAGATACTCGTTTTCAACGCTGTCGATGAGGTTAATGCTGACCACGCCAGCATGGGCTTCGAACGCGGCTTCGATGTCCCCGGCCTCCGCGCCGCGGACCCAAAAATACGGGATTATGAGGGTCTCGTGCGGAATAAGTCGCTCGAGTTCGATCGTCACCCCCGGCAGGTTTTCGAAGACCGTTCCCAGTGGAAACTCGTCTGCCGGACTCGTAAACTCCATCACGGTAGCCATGTCGACCGATTCATCTCGAGGGCCGATAACCCACGTGGGTGGTGTATCAAGCCTCGATCTCGGTAGCCGGAACACAGTGACACCAGACCGCATAAAAGCGAGCAGTTGCCTGCTGGTTGTGCGTAAGCATGGTGTATCAGGCCACCCCATTTTGTACGGCCATGGCCAATCAAGCTGGCACGAGCAAGTAATGAGCGTAATTGCAGAATTTCGGATCTCATCTGCTGACTTCGAACTCGGACGGATTCTCCGTGTTGAGGGGATCACATCTATCGAACTCGAGAGTCTCGTCCCGATCGGTGAAGCCACCGTTCCACTCTTCTGGATCCATAACTCGACACGGGACTCGTTCGTCGAATCCGTCCAACGCCATCCGACTGTCAGCAACACATCGGCGGTTGACGAATTCGACGACCGAACACTCTTTACGCTCGATTGGGATGCGAATCAGGATCACGTTTTCAACGGCATTAGCGAGCATAACGGACAGTTGTTGAGTGCCATCGGAACACCCAAGAAGTGGGATTTCGAGCTGCGATTTCCCGACCACAACGCCCTAAGCGAGTTTACGACACACTGTGAAGATGCGCAGGTCTCGTTGGAGGTAACTCGCGTGTATAACCCAACGAAACCGGACGCCGGCCCGTGGTATGGCTTGAGCGATCCCCAACGTGAAGCGATTACGCTCGCCGTACAGAATGGGTACTACGATATTCCGAGAGGCTGTACGACCAAGGAGCTCGCGGACGAACTCGAGATTTCTGATCAGGCCGTGACGGAACGACTCCGCCGTGCAATCGTGGCGCTCACCACGCACACACTATTTCCGTCAGATTCGGGGACGTAACATACGTAGTTCCATTGTGAACCATGCCAAAAGGACACCAAGCTAGCGAGGTACTAGATGGGTATGGATCATACGTCGAGAGCAGACCGGTTGAACGCCGAAGATGTTGCGACGACCAATACAGTCGAGCGAGGGCGATCGACCTCTCCTGATGTGGCCCTCTCGATCGTCGCTCACGAACACCGCCGGGCCGTCCTTCGAATACTGAACCACACGGATTCGGAAGTGATGGCGGTTTCTACACTTATAGAACGGGTTGCCGAGCATGTACAAAACGGGGACCAGTCGGCCGACGAACATCGACAACGCGTTCGCACCGCACTCCATCATATCCATCTCCCAAAACTGGATGCGTGCGGAATGATCGTCCACGATACCGAAACGGATCAGGTCCGGAACGTCACCGGTGAACCGAGCCAGGAGCTGCTCACGGCGATCGAGTCGTACGTCGCACGTGAGTGAGTTCGTAGCGGTCGGCTTGGCTACCGGGTTCGGACCCGTCTCGACGACTCGTTCGGCGGTAACACGAGTGTTAGCGAGATCATTTGTGTCCGCCAACCCCTACGAGTAGTATGAACATGCTCGTCGACGGAGAATGGCGAACCGACGCATACGAGACGACCGGCGACGATGGCTCGTTCGAGCGTCAGGAGACGCCGTTTCGCGACTGGATCCGGGACGATCCCGACGCCGACTTCCAGCCCGAAGCCGGCCGGTACCACCTCTACGTCTCCTACGCCTGCCCGTGGGCCCACCGCACGCTCGTGGCGCGGGCGCTTCTGGGCCTCGAGGACATCATTTCGGTATCGGTTGTCGACCCCTACCGCGGCGACGACGGCTGGCAGTTTACCCCAGGGAAGGACGGCTGTACGCGCGACCACATCCGTGACGCCGACTACCTCCGCGAACTGTACGTTGAGGCGGACCCAAACGCGACCTGTCGCGTGACGGTGCCGGTGCTGTGGGACACCGAACAGGAGACGATCGTCAACAACGAATCCAAGGAGATCATGCGGATGTTCTCCACGGCGTTCGGTGACCTCACGACGCACGACGTGAATCTCTACCCGGAGAGGTATCGAGAAGAGATCGATCGAATCCTCGAGGCCATCTACGAACCGATCAACAACGGCGTCTACCGGGCCGGTTTCGCGACCGATCAAGCGCCGTACGACGCGGCGATCGACGACCTCTTCGAGGCGCTCGAGCACTGGGACGACGTGTTAGCCGACCAGCGCTATCTCGCTGGCGACCGGCTGACGGAGGCCGACGTCGCGATGTTCACGACACTCGTCAGATTCGACACCGTCTATCACACACACTTCATGTGTAACGTCCAGTACATCCGGGAGTACGAACACCTCTGGCCGTATCTTCGTGATCTGTATCAGACGCCAGGCATCGCCGAGACGGTGAACATGGCCCACATCAAAGAACACTATTACACGACCCATCCGAGCGTGAATCCACACCGGATCGTCGCTCGTGGTCCTGACCTTGCGTTCGACGCGCCACACGACCGCGACGACCTGCCGGGCGGGCCGCCGTCGGCACTGGCTCCATCCAGCGCCGACGATTGAAAAAGCGGAGCCGTTACGATCCGTTCGATGAGCGACCGCTGTGCCACGACTCGAAGCTATGTTCGGGTTCGTCCGCGGCGAACACCCGCCAGAGAACGTACGCCGGGATCGCCACTGGGAGCAACGGCAGCAGTACGAGTACCAGAATCCCCGCCATAATGTACCCGAACGCCGACATCTGGAAGTTCGGCCCGTAGCCCGTCGAGTCGGCTACTTTTGTAGACATGTGTCTCAGTACGAATCTAGCAGTAATCGACCTTACGGTTTTTCGACCGACAGTCCAGCGCCCGTCCGAGATTCGAGAGCCTGTCTCGAGTGTCGTCTACTCGCCGTCGAGGACGGCGGCCGAGTCGTCCTGTGGCCGGTAGTTCAATTCGAGCATCGTCTCCGACAGCGAGAGAAACCGTTCGGAGTTATCCGAGATACCGTGGGCAGTCGTAGGATTCGATTCGAGCGTCGTCGTCACGGCGGCGTCGATCACCCGCCGGCAATCCTCGGGACTGAGCCACATCGCGCGGGCGTATCGCTCGCCGGCGGCGTCGCGGTCGTTACACTCCGCTCTGAGTTCGTCGGGTGAGAGCAGCCAGCCGATTCGCAGATTGACCACGTCCAGTCCGTGCCGGGTCGCGTAATAGTCGCCCATTGCCTCGCCGAAGACCTTGGTGACGCCGTAGTAGGTGTCCGGGTCCATCGGGTCGTCAGGGTGGACGACCGTCGGTGTGCTGACCGTCGACTCCGGCCGGAGCGGCGAGACCGTATTGTTCATGTTCACCGCGTGGTTCGAACTCGCGAAAACGACGCGCTCGAGGTCGTTCTCGACGGCGGCCGCGTAGGCGTTGTAGACGCCCTCGATATTCGGCCCGGAAAGCGAATCCCACTCGGCGCGCGGGTTCGGGTTGGCCGCGAGATGGAGCAAGACGTCCTGTCCCTCGAGCGCGTCGACAAACGCCGCTCGATCCGCGATCTCGAGCGGTTTCGCGTCCAGGTTCTCAGGTTCGCTGTGAGAAAAAAGCGTCAGGGTCGCGTCCGACAGCGCCTCGATAGCCTCGCTGCCGACGCGGCCAGTCGCCCCGGTGATGGCGATATCGGTCATGGGCGGACGACATCAACGGAACGGAAATAGCTCGGGCCGGCGCGTTCCGGCTTTCCGCCGACTCGAGGGCATCCGCGGCAGGAACGTTTTTAGTGATCTTCTTCGACGGCTTGAGTATGCTTGACGGTACCACAGCATTCGTGACGGGAGCGAGCCAGGGACTCGGCCGCGAAATCGCCATCACGTTCGCCGAGGCGGGCGCGAACGTCGCGCTCGCGGCGCGAAGCGACGGGATCGACGAAACCGCGGAGTTGATCGACGCACCGGAGCGAACGCTCGCGGTCGAAACCGACGTCACCGACTCCGAATCGGTCGCCGACGCGGTCGACGCCACCGTCGACGCGTTCGGCGGTCTAGACTGTCTCGTGAACAACGCCGGCATCGCCGGTCCGACCGCACCCGTCGAACGGACGACGGACGAGGAGTGGCTCGAGACGCTCGACGTGAACGTCGTCGGGATGGTGCGAACGGTCCGTGAAGCGGCCCCACACTTCCGGGAGTCGGCCGCCGGAAGCATCATCAACATCTCCTCGATCGGCGGCAAGCGCCCGTATCCGAACCGGACGCCCTACGCCGCCTCGAAGATGGGCGTGATCGGACTCACGCGTGCGCTGGCGTTCGAGTTCGGCGGCAGCGTCACGGTGAACGCGATCTGTCCGGGGCCAGTCGAGGGCGAGCGCATCAGGAACGTCTTCGAGCGACAGGCCGACGAGCGCGGCATCGACGCCGAAGACGTCAAAGACGAACTCCTCGAGAGCTTCGCCATGAACGAGTTGGTTCCACCCGAGGAAGTGGCTGAAACGGCACGACAGCTTGCGGGGCCGAGTTCTCGTCACGTCACCGGCCAGGACATCAACGTCTCGTCGGGCGGAGCCTGGTACTGAGACGATCCGATTCTCGATCGCATCTGTCTTCGCCATTGAACAGGCCGGCACAGCCCTTTTCGCTCGAGCGACCGTAGACGGCCCGTGACAGACGCGACGACCTGGGAGGTCGAACTCCGAGTACCGGACGACGCCGACCTCGAGCAAGCAGGCGAGTCACGAACGATTGCGGTTCGCGAAGACGAGTTCGTCCTCGCCGCCGCCCGGGACGCAGGGATCTGGCTCTCGGCGGACTGCCAGCAAGGATGGTGTATTACCTGTGGGGCGCGGCTCCTCGAGGGCGAGGTCGACCACTCTCACGCGAAGCGATACTATCCCGAAGACGAGGCTGCCGGCTTCGTGCTCACCTGCGTTGCCCAGCCGCGGTCGGACCTCGTCCTCGAAGTCGAACAGTACGGGGCCATGCTCGAACATCGCGCCGACCACGACAAGCCGCCGGGGCGGTCGAAGCTCCGGTAGCAACTCCGCATCACCGACAGAGGTGCACACAACGCTTTCAAGGGATGACGTGGACGCTCGAGACGACCCGATGACGGCTACAGATGCGCCGCCAGTGACTGGCGTCTTACTCTACGATGGCGACTGTCCGTTCTGTTCGGCCGCCTCGACCGCGATGCGCCAACTCGAGACCGTCGGCGCCGTCGCCTGGAACGACCCGGCTGCTCAGGCGTTTCTCGAGGTCCAGTTCGGCAAGCCGCCGTTCGCGCTGTTTTTCGTCGATGGCGAGGCCGAACGGGTCTGGGCCGGTCGGGCGGCGGCCGGCGAACTCTGCCGTCGGGCCGGCATGCCCACCCTCGTTCAGGATATCGTCGACGAGAACTACGAGCGCGTCGCGGACGCGATCCAGTTCGTCGTCGGTGGGGACCGCGAGATCGATCCCTATCACGGCGACTACCCGCTCGCTGACGATGCCGCGGCGCTGTTCGACGACCTCGCGGCCGAAGCGAGTCGGACGCACGTCCCGTCCGGCGCTGGCTCGAGCGACCGCGAGTGGGATCTTCGGGACGAAACCGACAGTTGAGCGCCGAGCGAACCGTTAGTCGACGAACTGATCCAGCGTCGCGTCCAGTCCGTCTCGCACCTCGCTAACCAGCGCGCCGTCGATGTCGAGGCCGAGGACGTCGACGGCGGCACGGCCGACCTGTTCGCGGAGGGCCGCTGGCGAGTAGACGCCGAGTCGCCACTGGGAGTACTGGGCCGCCCGAAGGGCGTCGACCAGCGGCGACTGCTCGCCGAGTCGCCGAACGTCGCCGTTGACGATCACGCGCGATGTCGACTCCGTCATCGAGGGTCGACTCGGGACGTCGAGGATCACACACTCGGGTTCGACGCCAGCCTCGTCAGCGATCTCGCGCTCGAACGCCCGGATCGACTCGTGGTCTGCCTCGATGATCCCGCCGGGGACGTCGTCGATTTCGGCCCACACCGCCCGCTTGAACAGATCGCGCTGGTCCAACCGTCTCGAGAACGCATCCGTCGCCGGACACGAACGGAGGGCGGCGATCAGGTCGTGGTCGTCCATCCGCTGGAGTCGAGCAGCGTCGACCTCGTTGTGTGGCGACTCGAGCAGCCGTTCGGCCCCCCGTCGAAGCATCGCCTTGCTGATCCGGGCGACGCTGTGGCTGTAGACGGTTGGGTTCATCAGCGCCCGCGCGACCAACAGGCTCTCTGCGGCCTGGACGTTGCCCTCGTCTAAGACGAGTTCGCCGTCGACGAAGGTCAGTTCTCGGATCAGCCGGCCGTGATCGATCGTGCCGTAGGGAACGCCCGTGTGGTGGGCGTCCCGGACGAGATAGTCCATCCGGTCGACGTCGAGTTCGCCCGAGACGAGTTGTCCGAATCGGCCCTCGCCAGCCACGAGATCCGCAACCGCTGCCGGCTCTATGTCGTGGTCCCGTAGGACGTCCCCGACCGCGCCGTCGGCTAACAGCTCGTGGACGTCGTCGTGATACCGTCCCGTCCGGCGATGAGTCAGCGACTCCAAATTGTGGCTGAACGGGCCATGGCCGACGTCGTGTAGCAGCGCCGCCGCGTGGACGCGTTCGGCCTGTCTCCCGTCGATACCGAGATACTCGAGGGCTTCACACGCGAGGTGATAGACGCCGAGGCTGTGCTCGAACCGGGTGTGGTTAGCCGAGGGATAGACCAGCGAGACGGTTCCCAGTTGGCGGATGTTACGAAGTCGCTGTAGCTCGGGCGTATCGAGAAGGTCACGCGCTACGCCGTCGATCCGAATGTGGTCGTGGACGCTGTCCTTGATCGTTTTCATACCGTCAGTTCGGCGCTGTCACACAAAAACTGTCGCCGACATCACAGACGGCGACAAAAACGCCCGTCAGTTGACGAGTGACTGCTTACGCACCGCGCGGACGTGTTCCCGACGATGACCGAACTCACGATTCCGCCGGACGCCGACGACAAGCGAGCCGCGGAACTCGTCCGTGAACACGTGGAACCGGGCGATATCGTCGAGATCTGGGATCGCGACCGAACCGGCAGCGACGATCCGAAACACACCGGCGAGGTGACGGCCCTCGAGACGGCATATCTCGAACTCGACGGCCAGCCGCTCGACGGCGGCAGCGTTCGGTACGACGAAATCGGGATGGTGAACCGACTCGAGTCTAGCTGATCGAGACCCACTCGCGTTTCTCGTCGCTCGCTTCGATCGCTTCGAGCACGCGTTGCGCCGCGAGGCCGTCCTGGAAGCTGGGTTCGAACGCGCCGTCGCTTTCGACGGCGCTGAGGAACTCGTAATTCTCGTGGACGAAGGTGTGTTCCCAGCCCAGCACGTGTCCCGGCGGCCACCAGTGGTCGACGTACGGATCGTCCTCGTCGGTGACTAGGATCGTCTCGTAGCCGCGGTTGTCGTCGGCTCGCAGCACCTCGAGTTCGTTCAGCCGCTCGAGGGAGAATCGGAGACTGCCGTCGGAGCCGTGGATTTCGATCGTGTGGTCGTTCTTGTGCCCCGTCGCGAATCGGGAGGCCTCGAGGGTGCCCATCGCGCCGTTTTCGAACTCGACCTGCGCGGAGTAGGCATCGTCGACGGTGACGGATCGCATCTCATCACTTCCTTCTACGGGTCGCTCGTCGACGAACGTCTGAAGGTGGCCGCTGACGCGTTCCATCTCGCCGGCGAGGGCGTCGTCGCCGACGAGGAACCGAAGGAGATCGACCGTGTGGGCGCCGAGGTCGCCCAGCGCACCCGAACCCGCCAGCTCCGCGTCGTTACGCCACGACCACGGTGCCTCGGGATCGACCAGCCAGTCTTGCAGGTAGCGCCCCCGGACGTGGTGAATCTCGCCGAGCTCGCCGGCCTCGAGCAGCCCCTTGGCGTGCTGGATCGCGGGGATAAACCGATAGTTGAACGCGGTGCCGTTGGGAACGCCGGCTTTATCAGCGGCGTCGGCCATCCGTTCAGCCTCGACGAGCGTTGGCGCGAGCGGTTTCTCACAGAAGACGGATGTGCCGGCCTCGAGCGCGGCGATCGAGGGCTCGGCGTGGACGTGGTTCGGACCGAGGTTGTAGAAGACGTCGACGTCGTCGACGACGGCTTCCCAGTCGGTCGCGATCGACTCGAATCCAAGCTGGTCCGCCGCGTCCGAGAGCGCGTCTTCGTCGCGGCCGACGAGCACGCTTCGCTCGACGTCCGGCGCGTCCGGGAAGAACATCGAGAGCCGCGAGAGGGCGTTTGCGTGGGCTTTTCCCATAAACCGGTAGCCGAGTACACCGACTTCGAGCGTCATATACACTCGTTCACAATAGGTGTAGTTAGTGTTTTTCGTCACGAGTGACAGTCTCACGATCCGTGACGAATCGACTCGAAAGACGGTCGGGATAGCGACGCGCTACTCGGCCCAGTAGGCTTCGCCGGGCTGTTCGCGGAAGACCGCTCGTTCGAGGAGGTCGACCGCCTTTTCCAGTCCTTCGCGAGAACTGGTCAGCGAGTCCTCGTGTTCGATGCTCAGCGCGCCGTCGTAGCCGACCATTCGCAGCGTCGAGACGACGTCTTTCCAGTGGTCTTCGCCGTGGCCGTAGCCGACCGAGCGGAAGAGCCACGAGCGATTGGATTCGTCGTCGTAGTCGGTCGTGTCGAGAACGCCCTTCTCGCGGGCCTGTTCCTCGTAGATCCGCGTGTCCTTGGCGTGGAAGTGGTGGATCGCGTCCCCGAGGTGTCGGATCGCGTCGGTGATCGAGATGCCCTGCCAGTACAGGTGCGAGGGGTCGAAGTTCGCGCCGACGCGTTCGTTCGTCGCCTCGCGCAGGCGAGCCAGCCCGTGGGGTTCGTAGACGAGCATGTTCGGGTGCATCTCGAGCGCGAGGTCGACGCCGTGGTCGTCGGCGAACGCCGCGAGGTCGGTCCAGTACTCGATCGCAACGTCCCACTGGTACTCGTGGGCGTCGGCGTGTTCGCTCGGCCACGGCGCGGTGATCCAGTTCGGTACCTCGTCGTTGGGGCCGCCCGCGGGCAGGCCCGAGAAGCAGGTGACGGTGTCGACGCCGAGCTGGTCGGCGAGGCGGATCGCTTCACGGAGTTCGGTGTCTGCGGTTTCGGCTTGCTCGTCGTCTGGATGGAGCGGGTTGTTGTGCGTCGCGAGGGCGCTGATTCGCATGTCGTACTCCGCGAGGAGGTCGTGCAGTTCTGTCTGGGCGTCCTCGTCGTCGAGGTAGTCCCGGCGGACGAGGTGGGCATCGCCGGGGTAGCCGCCGACGCCCGGTTCGATCGCATTGACGCCGATTTCGGAGAGATAGTCGAGGGCTCCCTCGAGCGATTCGTCTGCCAGTGGCGGGGTGTGAACGCCGATATCCATACGTTTGACACGAGGGTCTTGCCCAGTATAAATTCATCGAATTAATATAGTAATTTAATCATAGAGGCGTCGCTACGTGCCGATTTCTGTCTCGTACAGGGGTGTCCACCGACTCGAGTCGAATCGAGCGAGCGCGTGGCCGGTCCGGTTAGTGATCCTGTGGTGGCGCGTTCAGGGAAACCGTCTGCCCGTGCTCGCTCGAGCGATAGATCGCGTCGACGATCCGCTGGACCGTCAGCGCCTCCTCGACACCGCCACCGATCCCGCGATCGGCGTCGATCGCCTCGAAGAACGCGCGCTGTTCGTCCGCGTGCGGGTCGTTCTCCCGCGGTTCGATCGTCGAGTCGACGAAATGATCCGCGCCGTTGGAACTCACCGAGTGGAGTGTGAGTTCGTTCTCGAGCAGGTTGAATCGAGCCGCGGCCTCCGTCCCCCGGACGACGAACTCGTGGGTCGGTGGTCGATTCGTCGCCCACGCGACCTCGAGCGAGATCGTCCGGTTGTCCGCACAGCGGATGAAGCTGCTGGCGGAGTCGTCGACGTCGAACGCATCGGGACCACTGTCGTCGCCCCACATCTCGAGGTAGGTGTAGTCCTCGTTGGAGCCAAACGTCGACCGGGTGACGCCCGAGACTTCCTCGACAGCCGGGTTGCCGAGCAAGTACAACGCGAGGTCGATGGCGTGCACACCAAGATCGATGAGCGCGCCGCCACCGGAGATCTCACGCTGGGTGAACCACGAGCCGCGGCCGGGGATTCCGCGCCGACGGACGTAGTTGGCCTCGATGTGTGTGATCTCGCCGAGTTCACCGCTGTCGATCCGCTCTCTGAGGAGTCGGACCGTATTCCGGAATCGGTTGTTGAAGCCGATCATGCACGTCCCGTCGGTCCGTTCGGCCGCGGCGGCGATCCGTTCGGCACTCTCGAGGGAGTGGGCCAACGGCTTCTCGAGGAGTGTATGGAGGTCACGCTCGAAGGCGTCGGCGGCGTAGGCCTCGTGGAACTTGTTCGGAGTCGTGATCACGACGGCGTCGACGACGTCGTAGAGGTCGTTGTGGTCGTCGTAGACGTCGACGCCGTAGCGCTCGGCGAACCGGTTACGAGCCTCGGCTGAGACATCCATCCCGCCGACGAGCGGGACGCCGAGCTCCTCGAGTCGATCGGCGTGGTACTGGCCGATGTTGCCGAGGCCGACAATGCCGGTTCGGACGGCTGGTGGCTCCGACGTCATCGATCCTCCGTCGGGGCGGCAGTGGTACGCACTCGCTGTGGACGGGCGGCGATGCTGCGCTCAGTACAACTGCTCTTCACGTTCTTGTCTCTCATTGTCGTGTTCCTGTTGTCGGCTGCGTCGGGTACTCGCGCGTCGATACTGCTGGATCGCGGGGAGGAGCTTGTTTTTGATGTCGAGTGCGAACGAGACGATCCCGTAGATCCAGAAGAAAAACAGGACCGTTAGCCCGCCGTAGTAGACGAGGGCAACGACCTCACTCATGCTGCCCTCCCGAGTCGGCCTCCGGTGCCACACTCGCCGTCGGCGTGGCGTCCGAGAAGTCAGCGATCCCGTGGGTGATCGCCTCGCCCGAGGCCGTCTCGAACAGGTGCACCTTCGAGCGATCGAGGACGACCGAGACGGATTCGTCCTCCCCGATCTCGGTGTCCGGATCGACGCTCATCAGCAACTGGTTCGATGCGGCCGACGCCTCGTCGCTGGTCATCATCTCACTGCTCGCGCCGTCGAGCGAGAGATAGATGAAGATCTCGTCGCCCATCGGCTCGAGGACGTCCGTTCGTGCCTCGATCGTCTCGGACGCACTCGTCGCCGAGTCAGCCTCGCGCTCGAGGTAGATGTCCTCCGGACGAATCCCCATCGTGACGTCGTCGTCGACCGTCTCGAGGTCGTCGGAATCGAACTCGAGGTCGAAGTGGTCGGTCGTGAGCCCGTCGCCGGTCAGGTCGCCCTCGACGAAGTTCATCGACGGGGAGCCAATAAAGCCGGCGACGAACCGATTTGCGGGCTCGTTGTAACAGACCAGCGGCGGATCGATCTGCTGGAGTTCGCCGGCGTTGATGACCGCGATCCGGTCGGACATGGTCATCGCCTCGGCCTGGTCGTGGGTGACGTAGATGATCGTCGTATCCAGCTGTTTGTGGAGTCGCTGGAGTTCGGTTCGCATGTGAACGCGCAGCTTCGCGTCCAGATTGGCGAGCGGTTCGTCCATCAAGAAGACGTCAGGTTCGCGGACGATCGCTCGCGCGATCGCGACCCGCTGTTGTTGTCCGCCCGAGAGTTCGCTCGGCTCCCGGTCTAACATCCCCTCGAGCTGGACGACGTCGGACGCCCGCTGGACGCGACGGTCGATCTCGTCTTTGTCGTACTTGCGCAGCCGGAGGCCGAAGGAGATGTTCTCGTAGACGTCCATGTGGGGGAACAGCGCGATGTTCTGAAAGACCATCGAGACCCCACGGTCTTTCGGCGGCAGGTTAGTGACGTCGGTGTCGCCGATCGTCACCGTTCCATCCGTCGGTTTCGTCAGCCCGGCGATGGTTTCCATCGTCGTCGATTTCCCACAGCCGGAGGGGCCGACGAGACAGACAAACTCGCCGTCTCGAATCTCGAGATTCATCTCGTTGACGGCGATGATATCTTCATAGCGTTTCGTTACGTCGTCTAAGTGTACTCGTGCCATAATTACTCTTTGAGTGCGCCTTCGGTCAGTCCGCTCACGATCTTTTCCTGTGCGACCACGACGATGATCAACATCGGCAACACGCCGACGATACTCGCGGCTGCCATGAGGTTGAAGTCCGTCGTGTACTGGGTCTGGTAGCTCAAGATCCCGCCAACCAGCGGCGACCACTGCTGGGGCTGGTTCTGTAACGCCATAATCGAGCTGAAGAAGTACTCGTTGTAGACGGCGATGAAGGTCAACACGGCAGCCGTGGCGACGCCGGGTGCCGAAAGCGGCATGATCACGCGGAACAGCGCGCCCAGTCTGGTCGTTCCTTCGACGCGTGCTGCATCCTCGAGTCCGTCCGGAATCTGCGAGTAGAACGTGGTGAGGATGAAAATCGACAGCGGCAGGAACAACGCGCTGAAGGGCATGATCATCGACCCCGGCGTGTTGACGAGCCGCGGTGGCGAGAACAGCTCGATCCCGAGGAAGGGAACGACGACTGCGTTCCCGAGGAACGCATCGAACAGCGGGATCAGGAACGCCGCCGGCGGGAAGTACGATACCGCCAGAATGGCGAGCATCATCAGGCCGCGGCCGGGGAACTCGAGGCGGCCGAAGACGTAGCCTGCGAGGCTCGCGAGCAACAGGACGATGATCGTCGTCGTCGTCGCGAGCACGAAGCTGTTGAACACGTAGAGGTGGAACGGGACCTGCTGGAACACCTCGACGAACGCGGCGATGTTGAACCCCTGTGGCGTCGGGAACGGGACCTCGCCCAGCAGGGGGATGGAGACGTTCCAATCCGCCTGTCGGACGCTGGGTGTCAGTGCCAACACCAACAGCCAGTAGAACGGGAACAGCGTCGTGACGAGGAAAAACGCCGCCGCGACGTAGAACAGCGCCTTGTACAGGCGTTTTCGCTTCTCGCGGTCGTTGACGACGCCGTTGGTCCACCGCTCGAGCGGACCCATATCGTCGTCCGATTGGGACGCAGATTCGGGTGCAGTTGCCATCTCAGAAGCCCTCCTTGTACTGCTGGTAGATGACGCCAAATACGGCCACGGCGATGATGCCGGCCGTAACGAACGCGACGGCGGCCGCGAGGCCGCGGTTCGTGTTGAACGTCGCGACGACCATACACGATAGCGACGGGACGGTCGTACAGCCCGACACCGAATCGATGAGGCCGTAGATCCGCATCGCGTCGATGGTACGGAACAACACTGCAATCCCGAGGGCAGGCAACACCAGCGGGAACGTGATCAGCTTGAACTGCTGCCACTTGGTCGCGCCGGCGACTTTCGCCACGTCGTAGAGGCTCCGGTCGATGCTCTGGAGGCCGGCGAGGATGAGCAACGCCATGAACGCCGTCGTTTTCCAGATGTCCGCGACGGTAACGATCAACAGCGAACTCATCGGGTCGTTGAGCGTGTTCGTCGGCGCGACGATGCCCCAGTTCGCCAGCGGCTCGGTCAGGAACCCGGCCGACGGGTGGAACATCAGGTAGAAGATCATTCCCTGAATGACGATCGGGATCGCCCACGGGATGATGATCGCGGCGCGAACCCAGCGCCGACCACGGAAGTCCTGGTCGAGAACCAGTGCCTGCCCGAAGCCGATGATCGTCTCGAAGAAGACGCTCACGACGGTGAATATCAGCGTCACGGCGAGCGCGCTTCGGAGCAGTCCATCGACGTGGACGAATGGGAAACTCCCGCTCGTGCTCACGTCAGGCAGGAACGTCGTCGAGCCGGGGAACCGCGGGCTCGCGCCGCCGGTGAACAGCTGAATGTAGTTCTCGAGGCCGACGAACTCCGGATCCGAGAGCACGTTCTGATACAGCGACAGCTCGAACGTCCGCAAGAGCGGATACAGCGCGACCGTCCCCAGCAGGATCATCACCGGCGTCAACAGCAGGTAGGCGAACCCCGTCTCGCCGAGATTCTCCATCCAGCGTGTAATCGCGACGACTGGCCCCGAACGGTTCGATTTCCGAGTGGGGCCCGTCGTTCGGTCTTCTGTACTCATTGTTACTCTTCCGTGGATTCGAGTCCGTCTTGCAGATCGGCCGCTGCGTCCTCGGGGCTCTTATCGCCCGCAACGGCGAGGTTGACCTCCTCGGCGATGAGACTGGACTGGTCCGGCCACACCGTCGTCACGGGACGGGGCATCGCGTTCTCCCCGGCAACGCGCAGCGTCTGCATGTAGTTGCCCATCGGCTCGACCGATTCTGCGTCCTCGGTGTCGAACAGGGCTGGCTTCGGTGGAACCCAGCCGTAGAGGTCGAACATGCCGAGGTTGAACTCGTCGGTCATCGTCGCACGGATAACCTCGAGTGCCTCCTCTTTGTTCTGGGAGTTGGGGTTGAGGACGATGTGCCAGCCGCCGAGTGCGGACGTCGAGCCGCCCGTTCCGGGCTGGGCGGCCTCGTCTTCGGTCACGGCGTATGGCATCGGCATCGCGCCGTAGTTGTCGACCGTGAGGTCGTCGCCTTCCTCGCTCTCGAGGTTCGTGTTGATCGCATATGGCCAGTTGCGCTGCATGACCGCTTCGCCCGACAGGATCGCTTCACGGGCGTCTTCTTCCTGCCACGAGGTGATGTCCGAGCTGGCGAGGCCGAGTGGGTACTCGTCCTCGAGGGTGTGCTCGTCGGCTTCCTCGGCGACGAACGTCCGCATCATCTGCAGCCCTTCGATGAACTCCGGTTCGTCGACGGTCACGTCGCGCTCGCCAACCGGACCGAAGAGGTTGTCGAAGCCGCCGAAGTAGGCGCCGCCGAACGAGGACATGACCTCGTTCCACGTACAGCAGGACGTACCCTCGTACTGGTCCCACTGGGTTGCGAGCCCGTACTCCGCGTCGGAAGCCTCGACGATCTCTTCGGTGAGCTCGGCCCACTCCTGCCAGGTCATCGGCTCGGTGGCCCACTCCTCGAAGTCGCTGTCGTCGTAGCCGGCCTCCCGTGCGTAGTCCTTGCGGTACTGCATCGTCGGGTAATCCGGGAAGATCGGAACGCCGTAGAGGTCGCCCGTCTCCGGATCGCGAGCCGTCTCGGTAAAAGACTCGAAATACTCGTCTTCGACGAGCGAGAGGTCCTCGTCGTCGAGTTCCTCGCTCAGGTTGGCGATGTGGCCGCGCTGGATGAAGACGTTCACCCAGCCGTTGTCCATCAGGAACAGGTCCGGCTGTGTTTCCTCAGCCTGGAGCAGGTTTGTGTACGAATCCCGTCGCTCGCCCGTGTCCTCGTCGCCGGGCTGCAACTGGATGTCGATCCCGTCAGCTCCGTTGTCCTGCAGCAGTTCGACGATTTCGTCACCGACTGCGGCTTCGGCGTTGGGGTCGATCCCCCAGACGACGGCGTCTTCGGACGCCGAATCGCCGTAGATACAGCCCGCGAGACCGACTGCGGCCCCGCCTGCACCCGCCGCTTTGACGAACGTCCGCCGTGAGACGCTCGAGTCGTTCTTCTCATTCCCCTGTGAGTTTCTCTCACTCATAGGAAAGAATATGACAGTCTCTCCTATTTATAACTACTGATGGAGTACAACAGGTGTAGTTAACAGAGCATGTTACGAACACCCACTAGGTGGCTGAGACGCGACTATCGCTTCGAGTAGCCACACGGCTCAGTGCGACGATGTGCCCGGTAGAAGTCTACTGACGGCCGCGCTCAGTCGATCGACTCGAGAGTGAGCTGGATCGCTTCGAAGTCTTCGATCATCGCCCCCCAGCCACCGACGGTGTAGGTACCGTCGTCGGTCTCGAGCGTCAACGAGGCTTCCCCGGCCAGTTGGGTCAGCGGCGTCTCGCGGTCGTCGTCGGTCGAGACGCCGGCGTAGGTGACGTCGACGACCGTCCCGCGTTTGGTTACCTCGTAGCCCGTGTCCGTCTCGAAGCCCTGAATCGTCATCTCGACGCGACGGCCGTCCTCGAGCAGCGGGACGACATCCCGAAGACACTGGCGAAGGTCGACGTACGTGATGGGCGGCTCGTCATTGCGCGCCGAGTAGATCGTCTCGTAGACCTCCCAAAGACAGGTCTGGAAGTACCAGTTGAAGACGTAGGCGTGGGTTCGGTCGTCGATGATAACGCCGTACTCGTTTGTCGATCCGCCGTGCGGTGAGAAACACGTCCACGAGCGGTCGATCAACGCCAGAAACGGCGATGGGATGTCACGGTAGCAGGCCTCCGTACACGTCCGGGAGAGTTCGTCGGTCGAGGGTAACTCCGGCTCAGTCCCCATCTGTGGGAACAGACACACCTTCACGTTGACGCCGTTCGCCGTCGCGGTCGCAAGCGCGTCCGAAAGGTCACGAAACTGCGATGGCGTCAGGCCGATCTGGACCTGACTTGTGGCCGCTCGAATCAGCTCGTCGGCCTGCGCTAAGACAGTATCGAGGCGTTTGACGATGCTGACTTTGTGATCTTCGATGTCCGGGCGACTCCAGCGATCTTCGATCTCCTCGGCTGCGGTCTCGAACCGGTTGGCGCGCGAGCGCAGATCCGCGAGTACGTCTGCCGGATCGTGCGCTCGAGCGTGCAGACTGTCCTGTTCGTACGTTTCGATGTAGCCGTCGTCCTCGAGATCGCGCAGGACGTCATAAATTCGCGGGTCGGGCACCGAACTGGCCTGTGCGATGTCGGTCGCTGAAGCCGAGCCGAGGCCGAGCAGTGTCACGAACGCGTCGGCCTGATACGGCGAGAGGCCCGCGTCCTCGAGGATTTCGGTGAGTTCGTCACTGTCCATCGGGAATCATCACCTGCAGTGGTATTTGGAGAAGTGGCGACCGGTCGCAGTCCGCCGAGTGACGCTGCTTGCGGTCACTCGGTATGGGTCGATGTATCGCACGTGTGTTCATCACTGACTGAACCTTAGACCTGTTACAAAAAAAGCTACTGCTGGCGCTACACTCAAGACAGTGCACTCGGAACGCATGGTCCATGACCGATCTCAGAGAGTGGATTCGGCGGCGCGAGTACACCGGCGAGAACCGGTGTTGGCCCTGTACGATCACGAACGGCGTCTTGGTGGCGATCGCCGTCGGTGGCCTATCGCTTCTGGGCCGCCGGACCGCCGCGAAAGCGGTCGCCGTCGCCGGCACAGTCGCGATCGCCCTTCGCGGCTACGTCGTGCCGTACACGCCACGGTTCGCGCCCGCACTCGTCGCCGCGCTCCCGATCGACCCGTTCGACCACAGCCGCCCGGTCGCTGCCACGGGTTCGCTCTCGGACTCGAGCGGCGCGTCCACCGATGCCGGCGATGCCGCCGAGCCGACCGGCGAAGCCGTCCTCACGGCGCTCCTCGAGGCGGGTGTCATCGTCCCCGAGGGCGACGAGATTCGGCTCGCAGACGACGCGCGTGACGACTGGCGACACGAGATGCGATCGCTTCGGGAGGCCGAGATGGCAACGCTCGCACGGATCGCCGACGACCAGACCGACGCGTCGATCGACGCGCGAGCGAGTCGAAGCTGGGGCCGGTCGGTGCTCGTCCTCGAGCGCGACGGCGGCGTGCCGGTCACGCTTCGTCGCGGCGTCGCCGTCGCCGAACTCGCGGCCGCACGCGCCCTCGAGTCTCACGTCGAGTCGGCCCCGATCCGCCGGGCAGCCGGCCGGCCGCTGCGCTCGCTGCTCGAGGCGTGTCCACTCTGTGGGGACGAGTTGACGATCACCCAGTCGAGTTGCTGTGGCGAAACGACGCCGATCGGCCAGACGCCGTCGGAAAAGCTGGTCTGTCCCGCCTGCAACGAACGGTTTTTCACGTTCGACGACCGCGAGTAACGCGCGCTCGGGTCGACGCTCGCCGATTACTCGGTAGCGCTGTCGCTCGACTCCTCCTCGACCGCAGCCACTGCGTCTCGAGTCGGCAGCGCCGTCATCGCTCCGGCGGCCGTCGTCGCTGCGGCACCGACGGCGTTGGCGAATGCGAGCGTGTCGGCCAGCTCGAGACCGTCGCGCAACCCAGCGATCGCACCGGCGACGAAGGCGTCCCCCGCGCCGGTCGTGTCGACGACGTCGGGCTCGTAGCCAGGATGGGAGGCCGTACCCGCCCACGGCGTCTCGTCGTCGGCGACGGCGATCGCGCCCTCACTGCCGCGCGTGACGAAGACGACCGACGGGCCGGCTGTCATCGCGTCTCGAGCGATCGCCTCGGTGCTGTCGCCCTCGAAACCGAGGCGCTCGAGTTCGCCCGCGGTGGCTTTCAGCACGTCGACGGTCGCGAGTGCGTCGCGGACGACGCGACGGTAGGTGTCGTCGTCTGGCCATAGCTCCGGGCGCTCGTTGGGATCGAACGAGACCGTACAGTCCCGTTGGGTGGCTCGCTCGAGCAACTCGAGCGTCGCCTCCCGGGAGCGACCGCTCGAGAGCGTGACGCCGCCGACGTGGACCCACTCGTGGGCTTCGAGGGTGGCATCGTCGATTCGCCCCGGCTCGAGGCGCGTGTCGGCGGTGCCGTCGCGGTAGAACGAGAACTCGCGGTCGCCGGTTTCGTCGTGGGTCACGAAGGCGAGTGAGGTCTTCGCGTCGGGATCCAGTTCGACGTACCGGTCGGCGATGCCGTGCTCGCGGAGGGTTTCACGGAGGTACCGACCGAAGGGATCGTCGCCGACGCGTGTCCAGAACGTCGGCGTGTGCTCGAGACGAGCGAGGGCAACGGCGACGTTCGCGGGCGCGCCACCTGGTCGTCGTTCGAACTCCTCGACCGCGTCGATCGGGCCTGAAGCAGTCGGGAGAAAGTCGATCAGCGTTTCGCCGGCGATCAGCACGTCGTGGGACACGCCGCTTCGTTCGGCGTCCGTTGGATAATGTGTTACGAATCCCCACGAGCGGTGGAGACGGACGGGGACGGCGGGTAAGATCGGGACGCGTTACTCGAACTGGCCTTGGAAGACGATCTCCGACAGGGGCTTGCGGTCGCTGGGCTGTTCGCGCTCCTGCAGTTCCTCGGGCAGCGTCTCCGGCGGCGCGCGTTCGCCGACGGCGAACATCGCTTCGACGTCGAACTCCTCGGGCACGTCGAGTTCCTCGGCAGCGCGCTCGTAGTCGAAGCCGGCCATGCCGTGGACAGCGAGGCCGCGACGGGCTCCCTCGAGCGCGAGGTTCTCCCACGCTGCACCGGTGTCGAAGGAGTGGACCGGCGCTGGCTCACCGTTGTGATCGAACGTCGTCTTCGAGAGGATCACCGCGAGGACCCCGGCGTCGGCCGCCCACGCGTTCCCCTCGCTCAAGAGGTCGACGAACGTCTCCCACTCGTCGTCCTCCCGTGTCGCGTAGACGAACCGCCAGTGCTGGTTGTTAAATGCCGATGGAGCCCATCGTGCGGCTTCGAACAGCGGAAGGAATTCGTCTTCCTCGAGTGACTCGCCGGTCATCGCGCGCGGCGACCAGCGATTGACGAACAGCGGGTCGATGTCGTGGTCGGGGCTGCGGTGGTCGGCGACGTCCTCGTCGAGTTCACGCTGCTGTGGTGGGACTTGCGTCATTACACACTCGTATGGCTGCTACCCATATGTATTCTTCCGGACATATGGGTTACCAGGTGACTGCGATGTCGTCGGAACGTGTCGACAGTCGCCATGAAACACCGACTCTAATGATTGAATTACATGTCAATATACGAGTGTGGGTGCTCGAGTTCAGACGAAGAAGACGGAGAAACCGAGTCCAGACGACCCGACGCGTCTCGCTGCGCGTATCGTGGGTTACAGCCGCGTTCGCTGGTCGTCAGTCGTCCGCAGGCGCGGCCGTGTCGCGTTCGATGTCGATCGTTCCCTCGTCGAGTTCCTTCTCGACGTTACGGGCCGCTTCGACCATGTTCGCCATCTTGCCGTAAGCGACCTCACGGGGCAGGAGCTTCACACCACAGTCCGGCGAGACGACGAGCTGTTCCGGGGGAACGACCTCGAGGCCTTTCTTGATGTTCTCCTCGATCTGTTCGACCGATTCGACCTCGGCGACGTGGACGTCGGTGACGCCGAGTGCGAGATCCGCGGTGAACTCGGGGTCTTTGAAGACGTCGAGCTGTTCGTAGTCGCCGTTGGCGAGTTCCAGGTCGAACTCGTCGACGGGGAACTCCAGAATTTCGGGGTAGATCCGGGAGTAGTCACCGTAACAGACGTGGAGGCCGATACGGACTTCCTCGGGAATGTCGGCGACGATCTGCTCGAGCGCTTCGCCGACGATGGCGTGGTCGTCGGGCGTCGTCGCGAGGGCGGGCTCGTCGATCTGGATGTAGCGTGCGCCGGCGTCGACGAGCTTTTCGATCTCCTCGTTGACGAGGTCGGCCAGTGCGAGCGTGAGTTCGTCGTCGTCCTCGTAGGCCTCGTTGAACGACCAGTTGGCGAGCGTGTAGGGGCCCGTGATCGGGACCTTCACCGGACGGTCGGTCGCGGCGGCGGTGAACTCGTACTCGTCGACGAGCCACGAGTCGGTGTACTCGACCTCACTCACGACGGAGGGCTTGTCGAAGTAGTTGTGTCCCCACACCTTGACGGGGCCGTTGAACTCATAGCCCTCGATACGGTGGGCGAAGAACTCGACCATCTCGTTGCGGCGCATCTCGCCGTCGACGACGACGTCGAGCCCTGCGCGTTCGTGTTCGTTCGTGATGAGGCGGGCGGCGTCGTCTTTCGCTTCCTGATAGTCGTCCTCGTCGAAGCCGTGGTCGGGGTCCTGATACAGCTCTTTGGCGCGGTTGAGCCACTTTGGCTTCGGGTAGGAGCCGACGACGGTCGTCAGCAGGAAGTGGTCGTTTTCGTGATCCTCCGGTCGGAACTGGTCTTTGTTCTCGTTTGCGCTCATGCGACGGTCACCTCTGCGAGGTCTGCGGCCTCAGCAAGGACGGCGAGTTTCTCCTCGTACTTGGCGTATGGCAGGTAGAACGTTTCCGTGTTCGTCGTCAGGTAGACGGTCTCGAACTCGGCGACTGGCAGCTGTCCTTCGACCCAGTCGACCCGGTCGCGGATCGCTTCGGGGTCTTCGACCAGCGTGTTCTGGCCGTCGGCGAGGCCGAGCGAGATGTCCGCCGGCGCACCGTACTCCTGAATGTTGTAGAGGTTGTCGTCCTGATTCGAGACGAAGTCGAAGCCGACCGCGTCGATGTCGGCATCGAGCAGGTGGGCGTAGACCTTCTCCTCGAGTGCGCCCCAGTAGGGCTGGACGACGACGTCGGCGTCGGTCGCGGCTGCGACCCGGTCGATCGCCTCGCTTGCGCGTTCGTCTGCGCCGTCTTCGGGCGCGTTCTCGACGAGCGACGGCTCGAGCAGGAACAGCGTCTCGACGTCCGGGAAGGCGTCGACTTCATCCGCGAGGAACTCGGCGATCGCACCGAGGAACTCGGCTTCGTTGCCGTACTGTTCGTCGGTGGCGAGGTCGGCCAGCGAGTACGGCCCGGGGAGGACCGCCTGCAGATCGTCGGTGAGTTCGGCAGCCGCCTCGAGTTCGCCTGCGACGTCGCCCGAGAACTCGAGGTCGCCGCTGACGACGGGCTCTCGATAGAAGTTGTTATTGTCGTAGTAGCGGACGATGCCGCGGGTTTCGACGGCGTCGTGGACGGCCAGCGGGTGGGCGAGCATGTCGTCCCAGCGAAGCTGTCCTTCGACGACGCGGTCGAGGCCGGCGTCTTGTTGGCCCTCGATTACTTCGGCGCGTGCTTGCTCGTATACCGAAGAAATCTCCTCACCCTCGTCGCCGCTGATGAGGTCGTGTTTCTGGTGGCCCTTCAGGTCCGAGAGATCGTCTTTCGCCCAATCCGGGAGCGGGAACAGCCCCGGCGTGGTCGAAACGTACTCAGTCATCGTGAAAGCGGCTAGGCTATACCGACGCTTAATATTTTCCATCCATAGTAATGCATTACAGTAATTTTTGCAGGTTTCGCCGATTTGCGGTCGGTCAATCGGAGAGTTCGATCCCCATCGAGAAAAGCGAACGTGGACACATGACTCACAAGCGCGGGCCGTTACTCGAGGGCCAGCAACGCGTGCGTTTCATCGTCGACTTGCGCGACGACGTAGAGTGTGCCGTCGTCCAGAATCGGGCCAGGGCCAACCCGCCCCGCGAACTCCTGTTCGAACCGGACAGCGGGTCCGCTACCCAGGCTGTTGCTGGGCGTTGGATCGAACGCCCAAAGGCGGTCGCCACCGACGAAAACCGTGTCGCGGCCGGCTGCCGGGGCCGTTTGTTGCCAGTCGCCGATCGCGGACTCCCAGCGACGATCACCGGAGTCCGAATCGATGGCATGAAGCTCGCCACCGCTTGCGACGAGGACGAGCCCATCGATCACACCGATCCCGCGTTCGACCCCGCCGGTATCGGCGGTCCAGTTGATTCCCGGACTCGAGAGCCCACTCCCATCATCCATCAGGGCGTACGTCGTTCCGTTCCAGCACGTGACATAGACCGAATCCGAATCGGCGCTGGGCGGAGCCATCGGTGCTGCGGGCAGTTGCCACCGCCGTCCACCGATCCCTTCCTCATCAAGCAAGTAGACTTCTCCGGCCTCGGTCGCGATGACAAACCAATGTCCCCTGAAGACGGCGACGTGATCGAGTACCTGCCCGAAGACGTCGCGTCGCCACTCGACGGACCCGTCGGTCGGATCGAGCGCGACCACCTGCTCTCCAACCCCGAAGACCAGCCGGCGGCCGGCGTAGGTCCCCGGCGTCGTCACCGAACCAGGGCCCTCGAACTCACGGTTCCACACCGGGTCACCCGTGTCAGCCTCGAGTGCGTGGAGCGTCCCCGCAGTAGCCACATAGGCGATCCCGTCCCAGAGCAACGGCGGCGTGTGAACGTCCTCGAACGACCACAGTTCCGTCCCGTCGGCCGCGTCGAAGACGCGAAGGGTTCGGTGGTCAACGTAGTAGACGTGTCCATCAGCGACGACGGGTTCCTGATAGGAGAGTTGCGTCACCTCGACTCGCCAGCGTTCGGTGACGCCATCGACGGGTGCCTTTCCATCCGCGATCTCGCGGGTGTTGGCGGCGTTGCAGCCGAACGTCGACCAGTCACCGTTCGCGCCAGCGACGTGGCCGTCGGGATCGGGTAACTCGGCGACGCCGGAGGGCGACGGGTCGTCGGGCTTTGAGAACCGTGAGGGCATCGAACAACCCGCGAGCGCGACGCTCGCCACACCGACGGTCGTCAATAGTGTCCGCCTCGTGGAGGGCATTATCTCAGCAACAGTCAATCATACAATAAGTATTTTCGGATGAAATGACGCGGATTACGGGTACAACTCGAGGACGGTCAGCGTCTCGAAGGGGAACGACTCGTCGGCGACGGCGACGGCGCTAAAGCCTTCCTCGCCGGCGCGTTCGACGACCTCATCGACCCCCGTCAGGCTACTCACGAGCAGGTAGACGACGCCGTCGGGTGCGAGCACGCGGCCGACGCGCTCGAGGAACGGATCGATCACCGCACGGCCGTCCTCACCGCCCGACAGCGCGTGTTCCATCCAGTCGTCCCACTCGTTTTCGGGATCGGTCGGGAGATACGGCGGGTTGAACGCGACCGCGTCGAACGTGCCGTCCGCAAACGGCGCGACGAGGTCAGCGCGAACCGTCTCGACGCCCTCGCCGCGGGCCTGCCGAACCGCGTGTGGGTTCAGATCCGAGGCAATCACGCGCGCCGGGGTCTCTTCGGCGATCCGACCCGCGACGTACCCCGACCCCGTGCCGACCTCGAGGACGAGTCGCTGCTCGTCGTCGGGGAGTCGATCGCAAACCGCGTCGGCGAGCAGTTGCGAATCCTCCGCTGGCTGGTAGACGTCCGTCTCGATGTCGCGCTGGTCTCTGAGTGTCATCTAATCGTCCTCTGGTGTCATCCCGCGCCGATCCCGCGATTCCGTTCGCTCGTCCGGTGACCGATCGGTCGTCGCTCGAGTGCCGTCGTCGGCAACTTGAAAGCCGCCCGTTTCGGCCCGTCCGGACAGTTCGCGCTGTGGGTACGGGATCTTGATGTCCGCCTCGTCGAACGCCGTCTTGATGGCGTGAATCGCTTCTGTTCGGGCCTGCGCCCGTCGTCTGGCGCTCGGTTTGTCGATCCAAAAGCGCACGCCGAGGACGACCGCCGAATCGGCGAACTCCTTGGTGACGACCTGCGGCGACGGTCCGTTCAGCGAGCGCTCGAGGTTCGAGATCTCCTCGTGTGCGATTTCGGCGGCGCGTTCGACGTCGTCGGTGTAGTCGACGCCGACGTCGATCTCGACGCGCAAGCGCCCCCGCCTCGAGCGGTTCGTCACCGGACTCGAGGAGACGACGTCGTTGGGGATCATGATGTACTCGCCGTCGAACGACTGAATGCGCGTGTTGACGATCGAGATATCGGTGACGATCCCCTCGTAGTCTTCGACCTCGATCCAGTCGCCGATCTCGAACGGGCGGTCAAACATCAACACGAAGCCGGCGAGCACCGTCCCGAGCGTCTGGCGGGCGGCCATACCGACGACGATCCCAAGGAACCCGGCCCCGACGAGCAGACCGCCGAGGTCGTCGACCCAGATGCCGAGGATAACGACGAGCGAGACGGCCCAGATGACGACCTGCGAAATCCGGTGGGTGATCTCGCGCTGGTGGTCTGTGACGGCCGACGCGGAGCCGAGAACTTCGTTGAGTATCCGCTTGACGAACCGTGTGAAGATGAGCGTGCCGACGATCAAAATAAACGAGACGATCGCTCGGCCGATGATGACGTCGTCGAGATCGAGTTGCTCCGTGTAGATCGTGTATACGTTCCCGGTCAGTCCCCAGGCACCCAGGATGACCGACACCGTCACCGCACAGGTACCGATCAGCACCGCTGTCGAGATGATATCTCCGTACAGCGGCTTGGTTCGCTCGGTGAGCCAGTCCTGAAGCTGCCGATAGGAGAGCAATACGAGCAGCAACACGCCGACCGCCGCGATCGTCACCGCGAGCTTGACGTTCGGTCCGAACGCCTCCGACAGTCGATCGATCGCGGTCACCGACAGTCGATTGAGCGTAGACAGTGTCCCGGGCATCGGTTGGTGGTCGTCTCTCGAGCGATGAGCCGTGCAGCTACGAGTATCCGTCGGTCGGGGTCGACAGTGCGAACGGTTCGCGTCCGCCTACCGAACCGTCACTGGCCGTCGGTTACGTCACTGACGTCGGCGGCGAGCTGGGCCAGCGCCGCAAACTCCGCGGGGGCCATCGCGCCGGCTCGCATCTGAAGGATCTCCTCGTCGGCCGCGTCGACGACCGCATCGGGGTCCTCGAGCCCCGAGATGTGGGCCGTGTTCCGGATCGCGTTGCGGATCGTCTTCCGGCGCTGGGTGAACAGCGCCTTGACGAATCGAAGGAAGAAATCCTCGTCGTCGACCTCGTAGTCGGGGTCGCGTGGCTCGAGTCGAACGACGGCGCTTTGGACCGCCGGCGGCGGCGAAAACGCCTCCTTCGGGATCGACTCGACGAGTTCGGCGTCCGCGTAGTGCTGGGTCGACACAGAGAGTCGACCGTATTCGGCGGTCCCGGGATCGGCGACCATTCGCTCGGCGAACTCCTGTTGAAACATCAAGACGAGCGGTCGGCCCGTCGGCAGCAGTCGGAACGTGATCTCGCTCGAGACGCCATAGGGGAGGTTCGACACCGACGCGGTGAAGTCGGGCAGCTCGACCTCAAGGGCGTCACCCTCGATCACGGTCAGCGTGCCGACGGCGATCTCGTCGGCGAACTCCTCGCGGAGGAACGCGGCCAACGGGCGGTCGCGCTCGACGACGGTCACTTCGTCGGCGATCTCGAGCAGTCGGTCGGTCAACACGCCCGTTCCGCCACCGATCTCGAGCAGATGCGTGGTGTCGGCGTCGATCGCCGTGAGATAGGTCGGCAGTCGATCGAGCACGCGATCGTCGACGAGAAAGTGCTGGTCGTGGTCCGGATCGCCGCGGACGCCCGCCCGGGCGATCAGCGCGTCTGGATCTCTCATTGCCGTCGCTACGGTGGGCGGCGGTGTAAACGCACTGTCTTGGCCGCGAGAAACCGACTACTGATTCTGTTCCTGCTCGCGTCGGCCGACGAACGTCCGATACTTGAGGTCGTCCTCGCGCAGTTCCTCGAGAATGCGCTCGACTAGGATTTCGTCGGGGTCGTGTAGCCCCGAGACGCGCTCGGAGAGGTCGTCGAAGCTCTCGAACGGCTTGCGTTTGCGCTCGTCGAGGATGCCGTTGCGGAGTTTCTTCCCGATCCCCGGCAGCAGATTCAGCTGATGGAGTCGCAGCGTGATCGGCTGAGCATCGTTGTAGAAGTCGACGAAGCGATCTTCGTACTCCTCGACGAGATCGGCGACGACGTACTCGAGTTCCGACTGAGCTCCCGAGGAAAGGTCGGCATACTCGACGCGTCGACATTCGGTGACGACGTCCCGTTCGGCGGGTGGGTCGACGACGACCTCGCTTCCGATGGTCAGCCGCTCGTCCTCGTCGAACGCGACCTGATACAGCTGGAAGTCTTCGATACCGACAGCGTATCCTGCCGGCGACTTCGCGTACTGCGGTCGGCCGTCGTCCGAGAGCCCGTGTGCGAGGTAATCCAACACGACCGCGCGCCGAACGTCCGTCTCGTCGCCATCGGCTTCGCTCATTGCCTCACGCTACGGCCACGGCCTACTTAAAGAGTCGGCCCAGTGTCACGGAGACGGGCCACCATCAGTTCTCGAGTCGAACCACCGAAACGGAACCGACCAGCGCGCCAACGGTGAAAGAACCAGCGTACTCCAGACGCAACCGCGCTCAGACGTACTGCGCGATGACGTTGAGGATCTCGTCGAGTTCGTCCCCCGACAGCGAGTACCGTTGCTGTGCGTACACCGATCGGAGCTCGTCCCGGTTGCGCGGCAGGAGGTTGGCGATCTTGTACGCCGTGGCTTCGTCGACTTTCTCGACCTCTTGAAGGTCGTCGACGAGCGCTTGGGCCTCCTCGGGCTCGAGGACGCTAAAGCGGTTGACGTGTTCGATCGCTCGAGCGAGTTCGTAGCGTAGCTCGCGGTCCTCGTCTAACGCGCGTTCGGCTTCGATGTCGGCGAGCAGTTCCTTCGTTTCCGAGACCGTCAGGAACTCCTCGTCGACGATCTCTTTGAAGATCGTCATCCTGGCTCAGATTCGGCTCTTTTCTTGGTTCTGGGCGCGCAGGTGGGCTGCAGTGACGATCAGCGTCTTCTCTTTGCCGCGGTCGTTGATCTGGACCTTGAAGGCGTCGCCCTGTTTGCCGACGACTTCGCCGGTGCGGCCGTCGAAGCGTGGGTGGTAGCGTCCGTCAGGAACGCTTGGGTCGATCTTCAGGTGGACTTTCTCTCCGGCTTCGTACTCCTGAATCGCTCGCTGTGGCGGCGAGGAACCGCGGTCTCGAGGTTTGTTCGCGAGCTTTCGTCGGGATCCCTGACGAGGGCCATTAGAGTTCGGCATAGTCGTACGCCCCTCTTACTTGGTGATGGTTATAAAACGCACGTCTTGTCTTTCCACATAGTGTCGTCCGCCCTGAGCGGCTGGCACACAGCCGCCAGTGATACCCCGCGGCGACGGACGAATACCCATTTGAGCGTGGCGCTCGTCGCCTCGAGCATGCACTCCGACCACGAGCGCGGCGCGGGCGTCCACACGCTCCCGATGACGATCGAGTACGGCGGCCGCACGATGACGATCACACCCACGGCCGTCGAGACCGACCGCGGTCTCGTCCTGATCGACGTCGGGCCAGCGGGTGCCGTCGACGGCATTCGAACCCACCTCCGGTCGCTTGGGTACGACCTCGAGGACATCTGGCTCGTCGTCGTGACTCACCACGACGGCGACCACGCGGGCGGCCTCAGTGACTTGCTCGAGGCCGTCGACGCGGTCGTCGCGACCCACCGCGAGGAAGCCCCCTTCGTGACGGGCGAGCGCGACCCGATCAAGAGCGACGGCGATCGCTATTCGCCGGTTGCGGTCGATCTGGAACTGGCCGACGGCGTCCGCATTCCGACACTCGCGGGACCGATGGAAGTCGTTGCGACGCCCGGCCACACGCCGGGCCACTGTTCGCTGTATTTCTCCGAGGGGAACCTGCTGCTTGCCGGCGATGCACTCGTCGCAAACGGCGACGAACCGCTTGCCGGCCCGAAACCCGAGTTCACACCCGATATGGACCGCGCACTCGAGTCAGTCGACGACCTCGCGACCCTCGAGATCGATCACGTCGTCTGTCATCACGGCGGCTACGTCGATCGGGGCAGTGAGACGATCCGAGAAATTTCCGAGCAACGGCGCGACTGAGACGGACAGCAGTCGTCGTGCCAGCTCACTCTTTGACGATATGCCCGTCGAGGTAGTTTCGCGTCTTGTCGATGGTCGATCGAGTCTCCTTGAGGAACGTACAGACGCGGTCGCCGTCCTCCCGGCGGTCGTCCTCGATCTCGATTGTGAGTCCCTGCCTCTCGAGGTGCTCGAGCAGGACGTCGACGGTCTCGGGACTGGCGCGGACGGTGTGGCGCTCGCCGACGCTGTTGCCCGCGTCGACGGTTTCGATCGTCTCGCGCATCGACAGTAAGATCGCCTCGCCGAGTTCGTGGGCGCGCTCGCGGGCGACGGTATCGGATTCGTCCCACTCGACGCTCTGGAAGCCCTCGCGGAGGAGTCGACGGAACATGAACG
The DNA here is from genome assembly GCF_009392895.1 of Natronorubrum aibiense. Lineage (GTDB taxonomy): Archaea > Halobacteriota > Halobacteria > Halobacteriales > Natrialbaceae > Natronorubrum > Natronorubrum aibiense. The sequence goes on from NZ_CP045488.1 coordinate 166,456, forward strand.
GCTGGCCGTAATCGAAGGGCAGCGAGAACGCGTAGGCCAGATCGCCCCGATTCGCGGCCGACGTCGTATACTTCAACTGTGCTTTGCCGTCCGGCGATTTCATTACGACGCCCTCGCGGTCCTTGGCGTCTAACTCCTCGATGATGCGACGGATCTCGGCCGCCGCCGCGTCGACCTCGAACTGGCCGAACAGTCGCGTCTGCGGAACGTCGAACGTCTCGTAGCGCTCGCGCCGGGTCTCGACGGGCAACGGCTCGCCGGACTCGCGGTCGCGCCAGTCGAACGCCCGGAACGCGATCGAGTCGACGTCCGGATAGTCGTGGGCCGTGTAGGGGTTTTCGGGACCGATCATCTCGCCACAGACCATCGCCTCGGGGTACTGCTCGAACAGGGACTCGAGGCCGACCAGTCGCTCGAGGATGCGGGTCGTAAACGGACAGATCATCCCGCTTCGAGTGAACGCGAGTCGGTCGCCGTCGAGGCGGACGACGCGGACGTTGTAGCCGTTCAATTTCTCTTCGACAGCGATTCGGTCCTCGGGGCGATCCGCGAATCGCTCCGGGACGCCCTCCGAAAGGACGAGCGTGCGCGGCACCTTCGGAAACCCGCGGACGACCGTGTCGCTGATCAGGACGGTGCCGCGCTCGACCCCACGACGGTAGTCCGGGACGTGTCGGTACGACTGGCCGTCGTACGTTCGCTCCTCGAGGTGGGACTCGAGGTCCGCGAACGCGTCCCGGTTCATGCCGAGCAGCCTGTGGTACTCGGTGTCACTCATCGTCGGCACTACGCCGCGTGGCGGGAAGAAACACGGTCCAACCATCACGCAAACTGATCGAAACGGGAGTCCAGTGGTGGTGGTCGACACGGCTCCGGGGATGGCCGGACGAAACGGCTCGAAGCGGAATTCTCATCGGTGTCCGGTCACAACCCTCTGCCCATGCGACTCGAACTTCGCGTCTGTCAGCACTGTCTCGAGGGCGACGACGGTCACGGCGGCGAGCAGAAATCGCTGCTCCTGCAAGACATGGTCAACTGCGCCGAGAAGATCCGAGAGCACAAGGATGTCCTCGACCTCGATGCCGTCCACATCCGCCGCGTTCGCGACGACGAACAGGGGAAACCGGAGGCGCTGCCGGTCGTCGCGGCGACGATCCAGAACAACCAGATCGTCCTGAACGACACCCAGCTCGTCGCGGAGGGCCAAGACGGGAACATGTTGCTGTACGCGAACCCGGACGACATTCTGACGGTACTCGCGGGCAACGTCGACGAGATCAGCAAAGCCGTCCACGAAGACGTCACCGTCGACCTCTCGCCGAAAGGGGCCGAGATCGTCTCTAACGCCGGCCTCGGTGCTGACCCCGAGCGCCAGCCCTCGAACTGAAACGGCTGTCGACTACGGGACACTCCACTTATTTGCCCGTCCGGGTGGAACGCGTTGGTATGGCCACTGAGGCGTTCAAACAGCGGTTCGTCCTCGACACGTCGCTCTTTCTCACCGAGGACATTCGCCAGCCAGACGAGTCACTGCAAGAGGCCGTCTGTCGCTTGCTCGAGTTGATCGCGAACGCGCGGCTCAACCTCGGTATCTCCTGTTACGTCCCGCCGACGATCCACGACGAACTCACGACGATGCTCGAGGCCCGCGACGTCGACGACGAGGTGTACTCGAAGCTGAACACGTGGGTGATCCGCAAACACCCCGACCGGTATGGCGTGTCGATCCCGGCCAACGTCGTCTACAGCTTCGTCGACGAGATGAGCAACCGGGTCGACCGGGGGCTGCGCGTCTCCGAACAGGCCGTCCGCGAGGCCGAACGAAGCGAGGACGACCCGCTCGAGGAACACGAGCACATGACCGAAGTCGACGCCGTCATTTCGAACCTGCGTGACAAGTACCGCTCGGCGATGCGAACCGGCGTGCTCGACTCCCGCGAGGACTTCGACCTGCTCATCCTCGCGCGCGAACTCGAGGCCGGCGTCGTCACCGAGGACAAAGGCATCATCGGCTGGACCGAGGACTTTGGCCTGCGCTATATTCGTGGCCGGGAGTTTCCGGAGTTGCTCGAGCAGTATCTCACCGCGGTCGATCCGGACTCGAGGCGCTCGGTGGAGTGACCGGAAGGCTGTGCTGACGGCGTCTCACAGCGATTTCGACGACGCCGCGTGCCCGTTCCGATCACGGACGACCAGCCAGCACGCACACAGGAATCCGACGGCGACGGTACCCGCGAGAATGCCGAAAGCGATTCGGTAGCCGAACTGCGTGTACGCGACGGTGCCGCCGACGGTCTCGCCCGTCCGGTACGCGTCGAGGGCCATCCCCATCACCGTCGGGAGGATCGTCCCGCCGACGAACCCCGCCGTGTTCACGGTCGCCGTCGCGACGCCGCTCGCGCCGGCTGGGTACCGTTCCTTGACGACCGACAGCGAGAGCATCGCCGCGCCGAACAGAAACCCGCAGGCGAGATAGGCGACGGCGACGACCGCAACCGGCGGCCGACCAAAGACGGGGATGGTTCCGAGGGCGACCGCAAACAGGCCGATCCCGGCCGTCATCGGCAGCAGGCGTCGCTCGAGTCGGTCCGAGAGCCAGCCGATGGTCATCGGACCGACCAGAACACCGATGGACGCGAGCAGCGTGAAATAGGAGGCCGTCGTCACGTCGAAGTCGTAGACCACGACGATGTACGGGACGCCCCACAGTCCCACGAGCGTCAACATCGCACCGTTGCCAGCGAAGAAGACCGCCGACAGCAGCCACTGATCGACGTCTCGGGCGAGCGATCGCAAGTGCCCGCCCAATTCGGCGAGCGTGACTGCGGGCTGTTCCGGAACGCCTGCGATCGGCTCGAGGCCGGCAGCGGCTGGCGACTGGCGCGCGAGGACGAAGACGGAGGCGGCGGCACCGATCCCGACGAGTCCCAGCCCGAGGATCGTCGGCCGCCAGCCGATCCGATCGACGGTGACCGCGAGCGGCGTCGTTGCGAGGATCGCGCCGAGGCCGGCGATGCTGCCGGTCAGCCCGGTCATCGTCGCGAATTCGTCGGCGCGATACCAGTTGGCACAGAAGCGCAGGATCGAGACGAAGATGACGCCGCTCCCGAGGCCGATGAGTGCCCGTGCGGCGAACGCCGCGAGGTAGCTCTCACTGAGCGCGAAGCCGATCGCACCGAGACTCAACACGACGCCGCCGATCGAGCCGACGTAGCGCGGGCCGACCCGATCGGCGAGCACGCCCGTCGGAATCTGGATGACGGCGTAGATGAGAAAAAACGAGGCGTGAAGCGTCCCCAGTTGTGACGCCGTCGTCCCGAAATCGGCGGTCAAACGTCCTGACAGGACGGCCGTCGAGAGCCGATGGAGGTTAACGAGCAAGAAGACGGTCGCCAACGCAGCCCACGCGAGCCACCGTCGTTTCGTGGGATCCGACAACACGTTCACGCCGGAGACGTTTCTCGAGAAGTGTGGTAAACATTGTGAGACAGGCAAGCTGTACGACGCCGATGCTGGACACACGATCGAAGTCGAGAGGACCGTAGCGGCAGCTCCGCGGTGGTGGCTCGAAACGCGGTGAAAAGTCGGTTCGTCGCAGTTAGATGCGGCCGACGTTCTCGACGCCGACGCTTTCGACGCCATCGACATCCAAGAAGTTCTCTTCGACCGTCTCCGTCCCGCCCGCGCCGTCAGGGACGATCACGGTGGGGTAGAGCGCGATGAGGCCGAACGCGACGTCTTCGCGTTCGACGCCGTTGATCTTTGCACCCTCGGGGAGTGCGCTCTCGAGGCGCTCCTGAAGCGCGTCCAGATCGATCTCGGGGCTGTCCGGCATGACCTTGATTTTAGCAGCTACTTTTCCCATCTTCGAACACCTTATGGACCGGTGAAACCGCAGTCGTTGCACTCATAGAGGTTGCTCTGCTTGCGGCACTTGGCACAGCGGTAAATCTGAGCGCCACAATCGGGACATTTGAACGCGGCTGCGTTCGTGCCCGCGATGTTGATCCCACAGGAGACGCAGGATCGCGTCTTTTGATCGTCCGTCGTACTCATACCCACCCTTTCCCGCCCGCCGTTTTTAACCGTTGTCTTTTGGCGACTCGCCGAGCGTTTTCAGATCGAGAGAACGCGCGTCTACATACATTACGATCCGCGTGGAAGGTAATATCGAGGGCCGGTGGGCAACGCCCAACCGGTCCTTGCCTCTGACATTCTGGCGCTCGAGTGTAACATTCAAACGGCGAGCGCGCCAACTGTGGGTGAATGCGCCTCGACGACTACATCGAGGATCTCGAGCCGGATGAGGAAGCCGAGCGACGGCGACTCGCCAAGGAGAAGTCCTACGCGATCACGGACCACATCGAGGAGTTCGAACGGCGGTTCGACGACGCGCTCAGTGGCGACTCCCTCGTGGGGTCGACGGCACCCTCGATCTTCGTCGGGCGGTCGAACTACCCCGATATCCCCGTCGGGTTGCTCTCGCCGGTCGGCGACGAGGACGCCGCCGAGGAGTACGTCACCGACGGCACCTGGTACCAGCAGGGCCACGGGATCAGCGACGTACTCCAGCGCCGAACCGGGCTATTGAACTCGAGCAAGCGCGCGAACGTCGACTCGCCCAGTATTGCGAGCCGACTGACGCCGTCGGTCCACGATACGTGGGACGGCTTCGTCGGCGTCCAGCGCGAGGTCGCCATCGCCGGCCGCCCGGTCGACCTCGAGATCGGCCTCGAAGGCAAGCCGAACCTCGGCCTCGATGCCGGCACCGACGTCGCGACGCCCCGTGGCCCCCGTGCCAACGCCAGAAACGCCGAACTCCGCGAGAACCCCTACGTCCCCAAACCCGTCAAGAAGACTCTGGAGGACGACGACTGGCAGGCTCAGGGGGCGATGACCTACCTCTACCGGCGCGGGTTCGACGTCTACGAGATCAACTCGATTCTGTCTGCGGGCGCCCTCGGCGAGACGAAACAGCGTCGACTCGTACCGACGCGGTGGTCGATCACCGCCGTCGACGACACGGTCGGCCAGTTCCTGCGCGGGCGCATCCGCAACGCGCCGAGCATCGACGAGGTGCAGGTCTGGGCCAACGAGTACATGGGCAATCGCTACTGGATCGTCCTCGCGCCGGGCACCTGGGAGTTCGAACTCGTCGAGATGAAAGCCCCCGGCAGCATCTGGAATCCGAACCCGAACGACGAAGTCTGGCTCCAGAGCGCGAGCGAGGGGTACGAGGGCCGCTCGAGTTACGTCGAGGAGACTGCGGGTGCCTACTACGCAGCCCGACTGGGGGTCTTAGAGCACCTCGAGTCGATCGGCCGGCAAGCGAAGTCACTCGTCTTGCGCGAAGTGAGCGACGACTACTGGGCCCCCGTCGGCGTCTGGCAGGTGCGGGAAAGCGTCCGTAACGCGTTCGAGGGACGCTACGGCGAAGCCGAGACGTTCCACGACGCTGTCTCCGAAATCGCGACACAGCTCCCCGTGTCCCACGCACGACTCCAGCGAAAATCGGAACTCGCGGCCGGGCTTCAGTCGAACCTCAACGCCTTCTCGAGTGGTGGCTCGGATCGGTAACGAACAGCGGGCTCGAGGCTACCCCCGTCCGCGACCGTGACGATGGTGACAGTCGAGGCCCCAGCAGCCGAAAACCCCGAGGCCTAAGCCCGCTGCCTGCGTGGTCCGCGTATGGTCCCCACGCTCGTCAGCGCCGAATTTCTCACGGCGATCGCACTGCTCATCGTGCTCATCGGCGTCCCGCTGTTCGCCCTCGCCGTGATCGCCGTCGTCACGGGTTACATCCAACACGACGCGGACGCGTTCCTCGAAGACATCGAAAGCGAGCGACCGCCGAACGATGACGAGCGCTAACGCTCGCGTTCAATCGGCCCCCTCGGCTTCGGACTCGGACAGCGGTTTCTCAGGCGTCGACGTGACAGCGCCGCTGCTGGTCGGCCGAGACGCCGACGTAGGATCTGGATCGATTCCCTCGAGCGAGACTCGGTTGAAGACGTTGAGTCCGGCTTTGAACACCGCGAGCAGGACGGGGCCGAGGAACAGTCCCATGATTCCTAGCAGGTAGATTCCGCCGATGACGCCGACGATGACGACCGCCGGGTGGAGTCCGGAGCCGCGGTCGACGAAGATGGCCCGCAAGTAGTTGTCGACCACCGAGAGGACGGTCACGCCGTAGAGAAGGAGCACTGCGGCGCTGAACGGCTCGTTTACGAGTACGAGATAGCCCACGGCAGGCCCCCAGACGAGCCAGACGCCGATTGCCGGGAGAAACGAGACGACGATCATGGTGATCGTCCAGAAGGCGACGTTCGGCACGTCGAGCAGGTACAGTCCGATCCCACCGAGCAGTCCTTCGACGACGGCAACGAGCACGTGGCTGTAGATGACGGCCCACGTGACGACGCTCACCTCCTCGAACAACTCCTCGCGGACGGCCGCATCGATCGGCGCGACGTCGCCGAGCCAGTCGACGAAGCGCTGTCCGTCGACGAGCAGGTAGTACAACAGGAAGACGAAGACGATCAGCCCGACGCCCATCTCGACGCTCGTGTTCACCAGTCCGATGAGTTCGAGGACGGCGAGTTCGATCGCACTCGAGAGCGACGATTCGACCTCCGTCAGGACGGCCGCCTCGAGCGCGGCGAACTGGTCGGCCTCGAGGCCGAGTTCGGTGCGTGCCAGTTCGCGAACGGTCTCGAGGACGAACGTTCCGTCGACGCTGTTGAGAAACGAGATCAGGGTTTGTAAGATGACCACCGAGATAACCAGCAGTGGAACGAGGACGGCACCGATCGTAAACCCCGTCAACAACAGCGCCGAGGGTCGAGGACCCAGCCGCGGCCGCAGGCGTTCGTAGGCCGGGTAGAGCACGAACGCGAGGAGGGCCGCGGCCAGCACGTACTGTAACAGCGGGGCGATCATCAGGGTCGCAATCACGCCGAGTACGACCAACAGGAGGGCGAAAAAGGCGGTGCGGACGTCCATACGAACCGGAGGGTCGTATTGTACGTAAATCTTGACATTTCGACGCTCGGACGCTTTCGGCGACGATCGTGACTCGAGCGCGTCGAAACGTCGGACGAGAACGCGGACGATTGGACGCAGCGTCGAGGGCCTCGACAACCGCAGGTAGCAGATCAATCCGTCTGCGCGGTTTCGGCTGCCTGGAGTTTCTCGAACGTCTTTTCGGTGAGTTCGCCGGTTTCCTCGAGAATCTCGCTCCACGCGTCGTTGTCCGGGGCCATTCCCAGCAGACGAGCGATCCGCATGATCGAGACGTGATAGACGCGCTGGCGACCCGGATCTTCCTCCCAGATGATCATGTTACAGGGAAAGAGGCCGCCGATCTGTAACGACTCCTCGAGCGCTCGGTTCGCGATCGCAGGGTTGCAGGCACCGAGGACGTAGTAGGGATCGCGGTCGGCGTCGACTTTCTCGTTCAGTAGGTCCGATGGGGAGAACTCGACGGGGATGCCGAAACCCACGTCCGTACAGACCTCGCGGACGTGTTCGATGGCCTCCTCGTGGTCCATCTCGAGGACGACCTGTTTCTCGCCGTACTCGTCCGGGTCGATCGTCGCAGGGTCGATTGGAAGTGTCATGGTCGAGCCAACGCCCGGGACGTACTAAAATGCCGGTCAACCGGCCACTGGACGATCAGAGCGGAACCGGAAGCCACTCGAGACGAGCCAACACCGGCATCGGATCAAACAGCGGTTCGTGGAGGACGAGCCAATCGAGTAGGACGAGTCCCGCACCGTGGGCAACCACGGAGGGGAGAATGGAGTCCGACTCGTAATCGACGGCTCCAAAGAGCACGTCCGTCGGCCCCGACAGCAGGAACTCGATCGGCGGCTTGCCCGCGTGATGGAACATGTAGACGACGGGGCTGATGAGCACTGCTTTGAAGCCGATCTGCTTGACGCCGACACAGAGCAGTCCTCGATAGTAGGTCTCGGCGGCGAGCGCGAGCAAAAACAACTGAACGGCGTGTGGGAGAAACGCCGACAGGGCACTCGAGGTCTCCCAGATCGGGTAGAATGTGCGGATCGTCGGCAGCGTCGAGCCGACGAGATAGAAGGGGAGGACGAACAGCGAGAGTAAGACGGTGTTGCGAACGGCGACGCGGTTGACGGTCCAGCCGATGTGGTTGCCGTGGGTATACCCGAGCGCGAGCGGGCCGCCGATCAACAGGACGGTGTCGACGACGACTCGGCGCTCGATGTCGGGCGGGACGACACTCATCCACACGATCGTCAAGAGCGCGCCCGTTAGCAGCGACTTCTGGACCCACGAGAGTCGATCGAACTGGTCACGAACCCAGCGGCGGCCGCTGCGTCGTTCCTCCGTCGCCACGGGTCGTTACTCGTCGGCGGTCGGAATCGGTCCAGTGCCGATGACGTCTCGAACGTGGGCTTCGAACTCCTGATGGCGCTGGAAGTACGTCTCGTCGACGTCCTCGAGGATCACCGACAGCGACTGTGGTCCGTCAGGCGTCCGAATCTCGCTGTCGCCCTCGAGGCGGTCGACTTCGCTCTTCTCTTTGGGCCACGTCAGCCGCGACGTGACGCGGGCAAGGGGGGCACCCTCGACAGGGATCTGGTCTCCGAGCGTGACGGCCGGCTCCTCGTCGTCCTCGTCGCTCATATCCCCCCGTTTGCGAGCACGTCGATTCAAGCTTTCGTTTCCGGGGGTCGGTCGGGACCTCTCTATCCGGCGAGGTGTGTCTGACGTATCGTTTTGTGACGGGAGGTACAATCACCGTGCATGACAAGTCTGACGGAGGCCTACGACGGAAGCGCACGGGAGGTGGCGAGCCCCAGGCGACTGTACACCGGAACGGCACTCGTCCTGCTCGGTGCGGTTCTGGCCGTCGTCGCCGTCCTCGTGGCGACGACCGACCTCTTGGGCGAGTACGCGCTCGCACTCTCGAAGGGGATGGCACCCCAGTTCGCGACCGTCCGCGCTGCGGGCGTGCTCGCCGGGCTCAGCGTCCCCATCGTTCTCGTCGGCGTCTTCGTCGTCTTGCCGGCCAGCCGCCGCGTGCAGGCCACCGCCGCGATCAGCGCGAGCCTCTGTCTGCTCGGCGTCGCCCTGTTCTGGCACGCCTACCCCGAGCACTGGCGCTACGGCGGCGACCAACTCACCCTCGAGGTCTCGGTGATCTACCTGCTCGGACTCATCACTGCGATCTGGTGTCTGTTCGCCGCCATCGCGACGTTCAAACGACGCAACGATCCGGGTGGCATGCTCGAGATGAACGTCACCCGCCACAACACCACCGTCGTCAAAGCCGACGAGTCGGCCGACGACTCGAGCGGCCTCGGCGGCATCGGCTTCTTCGGCGGGACACCCGACGGCGAGGTTGAGACCCAAACTAATGCGGACGACGCTGGCGACACCACGCTCTCGTACGACGACGCGTCGGTCGAGTCGGTACCGAAATCGGGAGCCAACACCGGAACGGGGACCGAGACGGACCGATCTCGAGCCCGAGCAGCCGGCGTGGCGACCAGCGACGGCGGCACGGCCGCCTCGGATCTCTCCTCGCCGCTCGACGCCGGCGACGGCTACGACGCAGAGATCGTCGACGCGCCGACGGACGAACCAGCCGAACCCACGGATCGCTACTGTGGCAACTGCAGCCAGTTCGAGTACGTTCGCTCCTCGGATGGGATGGTCCCTTACTGTGCCCACCACGAGACGGCGATGGACGATATGGACGCTTGCGAGGAGTGGACGCCGAACAACCAGTAACGCCGTCGAAAAGCGACCGCACAGCCGTCGATCACGTTCTATTCACGTTCTCGATTCGACAGTCCTCGGGCCGTCACAACGGGCCGCGTGGCCGATCTAGAAGCCGGCCGCCTGCCGTCCCAGCTCGAAGCCCCACTGGGGGACCTCGTAGACGATTAACGCGACGAGCAGCAACTCGAGTGCGGTGATAATCACCGTCACCAGATCCGCGCGATTGCTGCTGACGGTGACGCCTGTTGGGAGCCCGTACTCCGTTTTCGTGAGCGGGTAAAACAGCGCGATGCCGCGCCTGCTTCCTGCCATGTCGAGGACGTAGTGGGTCAACACGCCGATCCAGACGTACTCGAGGTTGGCGAAGACGTACGGGAAAGCGAGAAAGCCCGCCAAAAGCGGCAAGTTGTGCAACGTTTTCCGGTGTTTCCCGAACGCGGTGTCGATGTCGGGCACCATCGCCCCCAGTGTGACCGGCACCCCGATCGCGACGATCATCCGAAACGTCTCGAGATCCCCCGCCGGATCGAGTAAATACCCCAACCCCAGACTCAAAAGCACAGCGTTGAGAACGTGTCCCTTCTTGTTCATCTACCCGCTACTGGCGGTGCGAGCCTCGAATAGTTTTCTTTCGGAGACTGTCGTCACGCCGAACCGGTCGGCGGTCGGATCAGTTCCGGTCGCTGCGTTCTGCCTGTGCGTCGATCGCTTTGAGCAGATCCTCGAGTACCCGATCGACGGTTTTTGCCCGAACGGCGGCGCGGTCGCCATCGAAGACGTAGCGGGAGACGGACGCGAACGAGGACTCGCTGCCCCACGGGCCGGCGTAGGCGACGCCGATGTAGACGGTGCCGACCGGGTTTTCTTCGGTCCCGCCGGTCGGGCCGGCGATGCCCGTCGTCGCGACGCCCCAGGTGACGTCGGTGACGTCTCGAACGCCCTGGGCCATCTGACGGGCGACAGGTTCGGAGACGGCACCGTGTTCGTCTAGCGCTTCGCGGCTGACGCCGAGGTGGCGGCGTTTGGCGTCGTAGGCGTACGTCGTCAGTCCCGCGTCGAAGTAGTCGCTCGCGCCCGGGACGGCCGTGATCGCTGCGCCGATCAGGCCGCCAGTACAGGACTCAGCGACGGCGAGCGTCTCCTCGCGGTCTCGAAGCGCGTCGCCGACCGCCATCGGACGGTCGCGGTCGATGTCGTCGTTCATGTTCGTATGCGAGTCGACGCGGTGTGGGGACGTGAAAGCGAGGGTCGATATCCCGGCCATCGGCGCAAAACGGAAAGAACGACGGTCCGTGGCCCCTGTCACCCACATATGGAGTATGAGACGCCGCTGTTCTTTCACGTGATGGAGTATGCGGGGCGGGCGGATCGCGACGTGATCGACATGGTCAGCGGCAACCCCGACTGGGAGCCACCGCAAGCACTTCGCGACGGGCTCCACGAGTACGCCGACCTCGAGCCCGACCAGTTCCAGTATCCGCCGAGTCACGGGTTGCGCGAGTTGCGCGAGGAAATCGCCGCTCGCCGCGGCGTCGATCCCGAGCAGGTCGTCGTCACGAACGGGGCCGGCGAGGCGAACTACCTCGCGATGGCGCGCGCACTCGAGCGCGACCGCGGCAATGAGATCGTCCTGACGGACCCGGTCTACCCCTACTACCCCGGCAAGACGACGATGCTCGGCGGACAACAGCGTTTCGTCCCGACGGACGAGACGGGCCAGCTCGATCCCGCCGACGTCCGCGCTGCCGCGAGTGAGGAGACGGCGGCGATCGTGGTCAACTCGCCGAACAACCCGACGGGCGCGGTCTATCCCGAGGAGACGATCGAGGCGTTGGTCGAGATCGCCGAAACGTACGACGCGATCCTCGTCAGCGACGAGGTGTACGACCACTACGATCTCTCGGGGACATTCTCGAGTGCGCTCGCTGTCGACTCTGGTCATCGGATCGTTACCAACGCGTTCTCGAAATCGCTGGCGATTACGGGCTTTCGCGTTGGCTACGCGATCTTCCCGCCCGAACTCGTCGAAGACGCCAAGAGCCGACACATGCTGGTCAACGTCGCCGGCAGCCGTCCCAGCCAGTACGCCGTGTTGCAGGCACTACGCGAGACTGGACCGGACTACTACGAACAAAATCGCCAACTCCTCCGCGAGCGCGTCGAGACGTTCACCGACGCCTTGGATGCCGCGGGCGCGTCGTATACGACCCCACAGGGGTCGTTCTACGTGCTGGCGCGTTTCGACGGCTATCCCGGCACGCTCGAGAACGTCGAACGCCTGATCGACGAGGCCGGCGTGGCCGGGATGCCCGGCGAGGCCTTCGGTAACTCACGCCGTGACTGGCTCCGGTTCGCGCTCGTCACGCCGCGCGTCGAGGAGGCCGCCGAGCGACTGGCTACCTACTTCGACTGACCGATCGACGAGCTATCGCAGCGTGCCTTCCCACGAGCAGTCGGAACACGCAAACAGGCCAGCGCCGTTGATCGTCTCGCTGCCACAGGCCGGACAGTCAAGCGAACCGGCGGCACCGATCGCGCCCGACTCGTCGGTCGGCCGGAGGACGCCTCGAGCAGTCGGCGTCGGGAGCGGGAAGCCGGCGCGCTCGCCTTCGTAGGGGAATCGGGTGTTCTCTGTCCGGTCGATCGTCGTATCGGCGTCGTTCTGGATGAGCTGGGATGTCATGGGTCGGTGGAACGGTGATGGGTTACCGCGTTGGTCTGACTGGAAGGCCAACGTTCTCCTAATTAATGTTAGGGGTGGTACAATTATATGATGTAGTGATTACTCGAGAACACCTAGTATGTATTAGGGTGATCCTAGGTGACATTCAAAATTGGCTCGAGCTAGCACACCTCTAGGCTATCGATCGCCGTCTCGCTCGAGACCGACGACTACTCGTGTCAGGACGGGAAAACGGCGGATATGAGTGGAATCGACGTCGAGCCAGTCGACGAGAAGAGCGAGGACACAACGGGCGAGGACGACGGTGCACACAGCATCGAGGTGACGCCGACGGACTCCGTCGCGGACGACGAGCGGGAAACGATCGATGTAACGCCGTCCGACGAGCCGTTCGACGGTCCCGACTACGTACTCTACGGCGGGAAAGGTGGCGTCGGGAAGACGACGATGGCCGCGGCGACGGCGCTCGAGAGCGCCCGTAGAGGCACCAGCACGCTCGTCGTTTCGACGGACCCGGCACACTCGCTGTCGGACACGTTCGAGATCGACGTGCCGTCCGAACCCGGTCGCATTCGCGACGACGTGCCGCTGTATGCGGCCGAGATCGATCCGGAACGCGCCATGGAAGAGGGGCAGGCGGGCCTCTTCGGCGGCGCTTCCGGCCCAGGTGGCCCGGATGGCGCTGGCGACGGTGCCAGCGCCGGCCCGATGGGCGACCTCGGCGGTCTCGGCGACATGTTGGGCGGAGAGTCCCCGATGGACGCCCTCCTCGGTGGGGCGATGCCCGGTGCCGACGAGGCCGCCGCGATGCAGCTCTTACTCGAGTACCTCGACGATCCCCGATTCGAGCGCGTGGTCGTCGACACCGCGCCGACGGGACACACCCTCAGGCTGCTCCAGTTGCCCGAACTGATGGACTCGATGATGGGGCGCATCCTCACGTTCCGACAGCGACTCAGCGGAATGCTCGAGGGCATGAAAGGGATATTCGGCGGGCAGGAGCCGCCGGAAGAGGCGGGCGACCTCGAGGACTTAGAGGAGCTGCGCGAGCGGATCGAACGCCTCCGGGCGGTGCTTCGCGATCCGGCCCGGACGGATTTCCGGATCGTCATGGTGCCCGAGGAGATGAGCGTCTTCGAGTCCAAACGCCTGCGCCAGCAACTCGACGAGTTCGGCATTCCGGTCGGCACCGTCGTCGTCAACCGCGTCATGGAACCGCTCTCGGACGTCACCGACGACGTCGACGGCGAGTTCCTCCAGCCGAATCTGGACGACTGCGAGTTCTGTCAACGCCGCTGGGACGTCCAACAGTCCGCCCTCGCGGAGGCACAGGACCTCTTCCGCGGGACCGACGTTCGGCGCGTCCCGCTGTTTGCCCACGAAGTTCGCGGCGAGAAGATGCTTCAGGTCGTGGCGGCCTGTCTTCGCTGAGCGAGACGATCGTTCGAAACGAGCGTCGACCGCGCTACTCGGCGGCAGGAACGACGGTGACCGGCCGATCGCTTTCGAGGACGACGTCCTGCGTGACGCTGCCGAAAAGCATCTTTCCGACCGGCGACTGGTCGCCGCTCCCGAGGACGATCACGTTGCTGTCCAGTTCCGTCACGGCCTCGAGGATCGTCTCGGCCGGTTCGCCAGCCGTCTCGTGGACCGCGTACTCGACGTCGGCCGCCTCGAGGTCGTCGACGGCGACCGCCACCGAAGATGGGATGCGCTGGTCGATGTTCTCCGCCAACTCCTCCGTGTAGGTTTCGGAGAAGCCGCCGGCGGCCCACTCGGCGTCCGGCATCGTTTCGTCGTGGACGTGGACCACGTCGACGAACACGTCCTCGGCAGCGGCGGGGAGTTCGAGTATCGCGTCGACCTGTGCACGCGCTCGTGACTCGTTCGTATCGACTGGCAGCAAGATCCGATACATAGATCGACGTTCCATTTCCGGCCCTAAAAGGGGCTCTTTCTCGACGTGTATCCCGTCGTCGGCATTCGATTTTCCTCCCTCGAGTGCCACTTCGGGAGCGGGCGCTTGACAGCACTGAACCGAGTAACACACGCATCGATACAGAGTAACAACTGAACCGATGGACACACCCATCGCACTGTCCGCGGTGCTCGCTCGAATCTTCGCTCCGGCCTGTACTCCCGTCGTACGATGAGCGTGCAGCGACGGTCAGTGGCTCCCCTCCTCGCCGTCCCACTCGCCGCCGACGCGGTCGACACCCATCATCGCCTCACCGGGGTGCTCGGTAAAGACGACCTTCATGTTCTCGTCGGGGACATCGAACGTCTCCCCGAGATACGCCATGGTGGCGACGGCGAACGCGCGCTTGCAGTCGAACGACCGCCCTTGCCGAATCTCGGCATCGAGAAACACCAGCGGTCCCTCAACAGCACGCCCGAGATGGAGGGCGGCGGGATCGTGTTCGCGGATCGTCACCGCGACGTGGCCCGCTGTCGTTGCCATCTCGTCCGTGTACAGGTCTGTCACTCGATCCGCGAGCGCCGTCTTCTCGTCGGCCGACAGCGACAACGTCGTATCGAACTGCAACAGGGGCATACCTCGAGTTCACGAGCTGCCGGTTTGTGGGTTCCGACAACCGGTCGTCGCTCGAGCGACGATTCGTGTCGTTCGTGGTCGGAACGATACCGACATATCAGAGTCAAACTAGAGAATTGTTTACTCGGTATGTAGACTCACACTCGAAAGATAGTGATAGTTACTCGCGCAAATCGACAGCATTTATACGACCTATTCGGAATAAACGGGAAAAATGGTGTACGATAGTTCGAAAACACTTCAAAAGTTCATTCAGAACATCTGGCTCTATCTGTGGCAGCTCAACGCCCAGACGAAGGCGTATCTCACACTTGACGGGCCGGCTATGGTCAAAGACATGGACGGCGTCTCCGAAGAGGAAAAGCGACTCGCGGAGCAGGCGTTCAGCGACGGTGGCCAGCCGCCGAATGGGACCGCCAAGTCGGCTCCAAATGGGGACAACGGTGACGGGCAAGGCGGCGATGACAGCTCCCCCTTCGACGTCGACGGCTCGTACGGGCTGCGCCAGAAGATCGGCTTCGTCCTCGGTCCGATCCTGTTCGCGTTGATTTACCTCGCACCGACGCCGGCCGGCCTCGAACCCGCGGGCCAGGCCGTCGCGGCCGTCACCGCGTGGGTAGCCGTCTGGTGGATGTCAGAAGCGATTCCGATTCCGGCGACTTCGTTGCTCCCTATCGTCCTGTTCCCATTGACGGGCGCGCTCCCAGTCGAGGAAACGACGCCGTCGTACGGCCATCCGCTGGTGTTCCTCTTTATGGGCGGCTTCTTCCTCGCGATGGCGATGCAGCGGTGGGGACTGCACCGGCGCATCGCGCTACGGACGATCAAGCTCGTCGGGACGAAGCCCTCTCGGCTCATTCTCGGCTTCATGATCGCCACGGCGTTTCTCTCGATGTGGGTGTCAAACAGCGCGACCGTGATGATGATGGTCCCCATCGCGCTGGCAGTTATCTACCAGACCGCGGATCTGGTCAACGAGACCGGACTCGAGATCGACACTAGCGAGGGCAACTTCTCGTTCGGGATCGCGCTCATGCTCTGTATCGCCTACGGTGCCTCCGTCGGTGGCGTCGCGACGCTCATCGGCACGCCGCCGAACATCCTCTTTGCGGGGCAGGCGGGCGAACTCTTCGATACGACGATTGGCTTCGCCGAGTGGATGCTCTACGGTGTCCCGATCTCGATCGTCGGGCTCGCTGCCGTCTACGTCTACGTCACCCGCATTGCGATGTCGCCCCAGTTCGACCAGTTGCCGATGGGTGCCGACACGATCGACCGCGAACTCCGGGCCCTTGGACCGATGAGTTCGCCGGAACGCCGCGTGCTCGTCGTCTTCATCGGGATGGCGGCCGCCTGGATCGGCGCCAGCCTGCTCGAGCCGCTGGCCGGAATTACCCCACCCGACGACGCCGACACCATCGTCGCCATCGGTGGTGCATTGGTTCTGTTTACCCTACCGACGAAGACCGAGGACGGCGACCACACCTTCCTTCTCGACTGGTCGAACGCGGTCGACATCCCGTGGGGTGTCATCCTCCTGTTCGGTGGTGGCCTCGCAATCGCAGCTGGCTTCGGTGAGACCGGCCTCGCAGTCTGGATCGGCGAACAGCTGCAGCTGCTCGAGGGCGTCTCGATGCTTCTCATCCTGCTGGCCGTCGTGATGATCACGATCTTCCTGACCGAAGTGACTTCGAACACGGCGACGACGGCGATGTTGATGCCGATCCTCGCCGGCGTTGCGGTCGGGATCAGCGTCCACCCCTACGGGCTGATGATCGCCGGTGCGACCGCCGCGTCGTTCGCGTTCATGCTTCCCGTTGCGACGCCGCCGAACGCGATCGTCTTCGGCAGCGGCTACATCTCGCTGCCCCAGATGGCCCGCGTCGGGGCCGGCCTCAACGTCATCGGAATTATCCTGATCACGGCCGTCGCGGTCGCGTGGCTCCCGTTCGCCTGGGGTATCGATCTCGGGACGCTGCCGACGGAGTTCCTCGAGCAGTGGAACACGTAGCGCTCGTCCCCTGACCGCGCCGACCGCGTTTGCTGCTCGATTGGCATCGCTCGATGAGTAATGGTAATCAGATTCCGAGCGGCTGAGAACCGGACTCGAGGTTCATATCTGTGTTGGAACGACTACCAATCGAGACGGAATGCCAGACTCGGACACCCCAGCACAGCACCAGACCGACGCGATTCTCGAGGCGCTCGCCGACTCGAGGTCGGCGACGACTGCCGAACTGGCGACCACACTCGAGACACACCCGATGACCGTCGAGCGCTACTGTCGAATGCTCCAGCGGGACGGGCGGATTCGGCGGTGTACGGGCGGGATGTATACGCTCGCCGAGACCAGTGCAGAGCGGCTGCCGACGCGACTCGCGGACTGATTGCTTTTCGTCGGCGTTGAGTTACTGTCGCTCGAGTGAGTTCTCGAGACGGAAAACGGATCGCGCTCAGACGAGCTTCCGCAGCAGCCGATAGCCCGCATCTCGCAGCGTATCCGGCAGGAAGCGGGCGTAGACGCCGTACTGGGCAAGCGCCCCAACCGGGTACCGAGCCGGCGGTTCGGAGACGGTACTCGCCTCGATGATCGCCGCGGCGACGTCCTCGGGCGAGGAGGCGAAAGGACCGCCGTTGCCGCCGCCGATTAGCTGCATCTCGTCGTACAGTTCGTACAGCGTCTCGTACGCCGGCGTTCGCTGGTCACCGGGTAACTCCTCGTCGACGCGCTCGGTGAAGTTCGTCTCGACCGGCCCGGGTTCGATGACAGTGACGTCGATGCCGAACTCCTCGACTTCTGCGCGCAGCGAGTCGCTCATCGCCTCGAGGGCGTGTTTCGAGCCCGCGTACGCGCCCGAGCCGGGGAACGAGATCCGACCGATGACACTCGAGACGTTGATAATTCGACCCTCGCCCTGCGCGCGCATGTGGGGGAGTGCAGCCCGGACGAGTCGGTGGGGACCGTAGACGTTGACGTCGAACTGTCGGTGGAGATCGACCGTCGAGACGTCCTCCATCGGCCCCATCTGGGCGTAGCCGGCGTTGTTGACCAGACAGTCGATCGAGCCGCCGAGTTCGACGGTTCGCTCGACGACCCGCGCGACCTGCTCGGGGTCGGTGACGTCGAGTGCGAGCGTCGTACAACCCGCTTCCTCGAGGGCGGCGATGTCGTCGGTGTTGCGCGCGGTCGCGAACACCTGCCAGTCGTTCTCGAGGAACGCCGTGGCGGTCGCCCGGCCGATTCCAGAGGAACAGCCGGTGATCAGCACGCATTGCTTTCGGGTGTAGCGGTCGTCCGTCCGGTCGGTGTCTCGATCGTCCTCGACGACAGTGCCCTCCGGCCCGTCGTCGTCGGTTCCCTCGACGTCCTCAGCGGTGGCCATACGTGACCAGTTCGAGAGACGATACCTAAGTATCGACGGTTTGTCGCGCTCATCGGACGGTCAAATTGGCGTGAGTATCGTTTCTCGAAAATTCTCGAGCCAGTGTTGCTCCGAACGGCCCGAAAGCTCTCCCCCGCGGAGGCTGTCAGGTAGCCGTCGCCGGTGGGTGGTCAAACAGCTGTCGAGCGCGGGGCGACGGGACGCTCTCGGACGCGGCTGCTCGTTACTCCTCGAGGCCGCGTTTGGCTTCGCCGGCGTAGCTGTCGGCCAGTCGGACGGGTTCGGGGAGCTTGTACGACGAGGCGAGCGCGAGGACGATATCGGCCGCGGTGTCGGGGCCGACGCGGTGGCCGGGGCTGACGTACAGCGGGTTGATGTACCGATTCGGCGAGTCGTACTGGCGCGTCTGGACGGCGTAGCCGAGCAGCGTGCCAGCGGGCGCGTCGACCCGCGTGTTCGCGTCGATCGGGACGCGAGTGCCTTCCGCGAGGTTCTCGAGGTCGTCCCGGGGCGACCCACAGAGCAAGCTCTTGGCGACGCCAATGGCTGGCACGTCGCGGACGACGCCGATGTGCGTCGCAATGCCGGCCTGTCGGAAGTGGATGCGCCCGCTGCCATCGAAGAGGAACAGGTCGGGCTCGACGGAGAGGGTCTCGAGCGCCTCGAGGATCGGCCCACCCTCGCGGAACGCGAGCAGGCCCGGGATGTAGGGGATCTCGAGTGGCGTCACGGCGTGGACGCGCTCGAGTACCTCGCCGCCTTGCATGGCGACGACGGCGGAAAGCGCGCGGTCCTGCTCGCCGTCGGCATTGGTGAGAAACGACTGATCGACGCCGGCGACGATCGGGGCCTCGTCGGGACTCGAGGCTGCCGCGAGCGGATCGCCGAGCGTCGACGGATCGAACGCGGAGTCGTCTTCGAAGACGGCGGCGTCGGCGATCTCGCGCTGGAGGGCTTCCATCTCCGCGCGCTCGAGTCCGGGATCGGGTGCGAGGTCGGGCCGGGGTGGGGCCATAGCTGCTCGAGGATTGGCAGCGGGCGAAAATCAGTTACGGGGTTGTGGGACTGTCGTTAGAACCGACGGCGACCGCCGGGGCCACCGGGACCGCCCGGACCGCCGGGTCCACCCGGGCCGCCGCCGAGTTGGAACTGACTCGGCGTGCGGACGTTCTGGGTCCGCTTGACGTACTCGCCGTAGCCCAGACCGATCACGAGGCCAACGAGGTGGGCCATGTGAGCGATGTTTCCGCCGCCGCCGGTGCCGATGAAGAAGACGCTGATGAGCGCCGTCCCTGCCGTCAGCACCCAGATCGGCACGGGGAGGATGAAGTAGAGGTAGACCGTCAGGTTCGGGTTCAGGACCGTGATCACGCCCATAATCGCGAGTGCAGCACCGCTGGCGCCGAGCACACCGGCTGTGAACGGGGTGATCGGCCCCTGGAGGATCTGAATCGCGATCTGGCCGAGTCCGGCGAGCGCACCGCTGACGAGAAAGAGGTTCGCGAACTGCTTCGAGCCGACGTAGCGCTCGACGAGCGGCCCGAAGAAGAATATCACGATGCTATTGAACACGATGTGCATGAAGCTCCCGTGGGCGAAGATCGACGTAAACCACGTCCAGACGTACTCCGGATGCTGCGGTGTCAATACGAACAGCGTCCGCATTACTCCGGTGCCGAGTGTCGCCTGCACGACCAACTGTAACAGGAAGGTGATCCACATCAGCGCGAGAAACGTGTAGGTCGCGTTCCCACGGAAGTACGCCAGTGGGCCACCGGGCCCCGTATCGATCGGGAGTTTGTCAGTGATGCTCGAGGAGCGAGCGGTACTGCCACTGTTCCCGACGCTGTCGTCGAACCCACTGTCGAAGACGCCGCTGGGATCGTTCCAGTTCTGAAGCCCGGAACAGCTGTGGTTTTCCGGGAGTCTGTGTTCCGAACAGTAGGTCCCCCCGCAGTGCCGACAGTTGTAGGGCATGCTTTCTTCCTTCCCACAGACGTCGCACGTGGCCATTGCCGGGGGGTATGTGTGGCACCGCTAAGGGATTTGGGGTTCTGGCCGTCTCGTGGGTCCGCTTTCGCGGCGACACTCTCGAGTCGTCGGACTGTACATTTTTGCCCACCCAACCCGGATATCGGGACGTGCAAGAGTACGAGCGCAAGCAGTTACTCGAGCGGGTCGAACGCGAGAGTGCGACCGTCGGCGCGGACATTCCCGAGACGATCACCGTCCAGGGCGAGGCGATCGATCTCCGGACGTTCGTCTTCGAGATCAAACGCCGCGAGACGGTGCCGGCCGGCGAACGAGACCGTGTCGAGCAGGCCAAACGGAACCTCAGGCGGGAGCGAAACGAGCGCATCGAAGCGATCGAGGAGCGGGACATCACCCGCGAGGAGGGCGAGGAACTCGCCGGCAGCATCATCGGGATCGATCGGGCGCTGAACGCCTTGGAGAGTCTCGGCCCGACGGACTTAGAGCGCGAACAGAAGGCCCAGCAGGCCGCCGACAAGAAACGCTGGATGTCGTTCCTGCAGCAAGCACTCGGCCGGGATGACGACGGCGCAGCACGGAGGGGGCGCTGATGGCGACCAACGCCGAGATCGCCGGCCGGTTCGAGGAGTTCGCCGACCTACTCGAGGCCGACGACGTCGAGTACAAACCCCGCGCATATCGCCGGGCGGCCGAGAACATCCGCGCACACCCCGTCCCGATCGCCGATCCCGTCGCGAGCGGGAACGAAGCCGTCCTCGAGGAAATCGACGGCGTCGGTGACGCTATCGCCGCCAAAATCGTCGAGTACGTCGAAACCGGCGAGATCGAGGAACTCGAGGAACTGCGCGCCGAGTTGCCGATCGACATCGCCGACATCACCCGCATCGAGGGCGTCGGTCCCAAAACCGCGGGCAAACTGTATCGCGAACTGGGGATCGAGACACTCGACGACCTCGAGGCAGCCGCCGAAGCCGGCGAGATTCAGGAAGTTAAGGGATTCGGCCCGAAGACCGAACAGAACATTCGGGACAACCTCGAGTTCGCCCGCCAGATCGGCCAGCGCTACCTGCTGGGGGAAGGGCGGCCCCTCGCAGACGACGTGCTGGCGTTTCTGGAGGGGCTCGAGGCCGTCGAACGCTGTGAGGTCGCGGGCTCGATCCGCCGGTGGCGCGAGACGATCGGCGACGTGGACGTGCTCGCGGCGACGGATGCGGGCGAGGACGTCGTCGAGGCGTTCGTCGACTGGGAGTCGGTCGACGGCGAGATCGAGTCCGGCCCGGAGAAGGCGAGCGTCCGCGTCGGCGAGATTCGCGTCGACCTGCGGGTCGTCGTCCCCGAGGAGTTCGGCTCGGCGCTGCAGTACTTTACGGGGAGCAAGGACCACAACGTCCGGCTTCGCAACTACGCGATCGATCGTGGGATGAAGCTCAACGAGTACGGCGCGTTCGACGTTAGTGAGATCGACGACCCCGACGCCGGACTGCGCGTCGGCGACCGCGTCGCGGGCGACACGGAAGCGGGAATGTACGAGTCGCTCGGCCTGCCGTGGATCCCGCCGGAGTTGCGCGAGGATCGCGGGGAGATCGCCGCCGCCGAGAACGACGCGTTGCCCGATCTGCTCACGCGAGCGGACATCCGTGGTGACCTCCACACGCACACCGAGTGGTCCGACGGCAACACCTCGATCGAGGCGATGATCGAGGGTGCCGCGGACATGGGCTACGAGTACTACGGCATCGCCGACCACGCCGAGGGGCCCGGTATCGTCGGCGGAATGGGTCTTTCGGATACCGAGATTATCGAACAGATCGAAGCGATCCGCGAGGTCGCCGCCGCACACGAGATCACCGTCTTCGCGGGTATCGAGGCTAACGTCGACGCCGACGGCGAAATCGGGCTCTCCGAGGACGTGATCGACGCGCTGGACGTCGTCGTCGCCTCGCCACACAGCGGCCTCGATCAGGACGCCCAGACGGCGACCGAGCGACTCGTCCACGCCATCGAAAACCCGGCAGTGGACGTGCTAGGCCACCCAAGCGGCCGACTGCTCAACGAACGCTCGGGCCTCGAGT
This sequence comes from Natronorubrum aibiense, assembly GCF_009392895.1. Classification (GTDB taxonomy): domain Archaea; phylum Halobacteriota; class Halobacteria; order Halobacteriales; family Natrialbaceae; genus Natronorubrum; species Natronorubrum aibiense. The sequence continues at coordinate 188,905 of NZ_CP045488.1, forward strand.
TCGACGCGACTGCCCTCGGAAAAGCTGCCGCTGCCAACGACACTGCCCTCGAAATCAACGCCAATCCCCGACGGCTCGACCTCTGGGGCAGCGCCGTTCAGGCCGCCCTCGAGGAGGGAGCCCCTATCGCGGTCAACACGGACGCCCACCAGCCGTCGACCCTCGAGTACATGCGCTGGGGCGTCCACACCGCGCGTCGCGGCTGGGCCGAACCCGACGACGTGATCAACACGTGGGGGCTCGAGGACCTGCGCGCGTTCTTGCACTGAGCCCCAATGAAGTTCCTGCTCGACGTCATGTGTGGCGGCGTGGTCTCGCACCTTCGGATGTGCAACCACGACACCGTCTACGCCGGCGACCGCGACCTCGAGGCCGACGACGACCTCCTCGACGTGGCTCGAGACGAGAATCGAACGCTGATCACTCGAGACGTCCACCTCGCGAACCGCGCCGACGAATCGATTTTGCTCGAGTCACGTGACGTCGAGGACCAGCTCGCCGAACTCGCGGCCGCGGGCGTCGATTTCACGCTCGCAACCGAGCCGGCGTTCTGTGGCCGGTGTAACGGCCCGCTCGAGGACGTCGAGCCGTCGGCGTCGACACCCGAGTACGCGCCCGATCCCGCCACGGTCGACGTTCGGTGCTGCCGACGCTGTGGACAGTACTTCTGGCGCGGCAGCCACTGGGAGCGGGTTGCAGAGACGCTCTCGAGTCTCGATCGGACCGACGGTGACGACGATGACGAGCAGTAGCTCGTTACTGCACTCGCTGGTCTCACGACATCGAACTGACCCGAACGATTTCACCGATCGACGACGAATAGGGATTCATGCCGGATGATGACAACCATCTCGATCGAGCGGGCAGACAGGCAGCGTACATCGCCAACGAGTGGAGCAACGATCCGGCGATCATGCAAACGCAGGCGCTCTGTTACGTTGGAATCCAACTCGAGCGGATCGCCGACGCACTCGAAGACGAGTAGTGATGTCGACGGGGCCGTGATCCGAACGGGCGATCAGTAGACGGAGGCGTCGTCGAACCGACCGTCGTACGCAATGTGGTGTGGGTGAGTCGGCTCAGTGCCCGACAGGAAGAGCCGGTCGATCTTCTCCCAGGTATTTTCATAACAGAGGTGGGCGAGTTCGAGCGCCGTCGTTCGCCACCGGCCGTTCCCCTTGTTGTAGACGATTCGACGGGCAACGCCGTCTTCGAACGCGGAAACGAGTTCGGCTTCGGTTTCGATGGTCCGATCGAGGACGGTATGTGCAACACCCACGGACTGCGGGAGATGGGCATACGACGACGTAAACGGCGGCAGTGCCAGTTTCTCGGCGAGCTCGCGGGCCCGACGATTGTGTGCCGGGAAGTGTTTCGGGTTGAAGACCTCGATGGCATCGACGACGTCCACGTACCGTCGGAGATCTGACTCGCCGAGACTTACTGTCGCGAACTCGGGATGCGGAACGAGCACGGCGGCCCCCTGCCGTTCGAACTCGGCCATCGCCGCCTCGAGGGAGATGAAATCCGGGACCGGCTCCTCGAGGCCGACCGCCAACACGTGTTTGCGGTTTCGCCACGAGCCGGTAAACACCTCTCGCGCGGGGACGACCAAGAGGTCATCGGTCGAGTAGCTGGCTGCCTGTCGTCTGATCTCCGGAAGGCGGGTGAAATGCGGGGCGTAGACGAGGACGTCGAGTCCGACAGCACGGGCTCGCTCGACGACCGCATCGTTGAGCACCTTCACGTGACAGTCGACTCGGGTCTCCGCTGCTGTACCGTCGCTCACGGGCACCTCTTTTGGGACAGTTGAGTTATGAATTCTGATTTGTCGGCCACGAACGGCAGTCGTCGCGGGCCCGATTATTCGCCGGGCCACTCGTCGGCATCGAGTGGGTCGCCCGCGAGGAACGCGTCGATTCCCTCACGCGCGTCAGCTGTCGTACAGAGCGCCCCGAACTGCTCGTTCGAGTACTCGAGGGCGTCGTCGTACTCCCGTTCGACCATCTCGTAAAACGCTTGCTTGCCCATCTGGACCGCCGTCGGACTCTTGGTCGCGATGGTTTCGGCGAGTTCGAGGGCGTGCGCTCGGTGTTCGCCGCTTGGCGCCACGCGGTTGATCAGGCCCCACTCGAGGGCGGTTTCGGCGTCGATCAGTTCGCCGGTCAACACCAACTCGAGACACCGTTTTCTGGGAAGCACCTTCATCAGCGGCACGGACGGTCCCATACAGAACAGGCCGACTTTCGGTGCCGTTGCCCCGAACTGGGTTCCCTCGGCGGCCACGGCCAGATCACAGGCCGCGACCAGCCCGATTCCGTTGGCGGCCGCGTGACCGTGGGCGGCAGCGATCACCGGCGTCCCCATCTCCGTGACCGTCTGGAACGGCGCTTCCATCACCGTGACCCACTCCTCGTAGTCGGCTTCGGTCTCGTGGTCGCCGTGCTCGGAGAGATCGATTCCAGCCGAGAACGTCTTCCCGGCCCCATCGATGACGATCGCCCGGACCTCCGAGTCCGCCTCGAGTGCGTGTAGTGCGTCGTCGAGGTCCCGCGCGAGGCCCGTGCTGAACGTGTTCATCGCCTCGGGTCGGTCGAGGGTGATCTGTCCGACGTAGCCATCGCGGCTGACTGTCACTGATTCGAACTGTTCGGTGTTGGCGGGCTCACTCGACATTGATAGATCGCGTAGGTACGTGTGATGGCAACAATCATTATGAATCGATCGGTCGAACGCTGGTGCAGCCGTCGGTTCCGACGAGTTAGACGACGGTTCGGGCGCACTGGCGTCCCCGCTGGAGCGCCGCTGCCGTCACAGGATACCTCACTGAATGGCGGGGATGGCTGCGAAAGGATCATTAGGCAAGCCACTCGAACAGTTCAGTGAGAGTGAATGGCCTGGGAATGCGGAATCGACGGCTGCGGTGCGGTGTTCGAGGACGTCGAGTCGACGATCGTCCATCAAGCGACGGAACACACCCGACAGGAGTGTCAGGTCTGTGGCACCGTCGTGCCTGACGGCTACCTCGCGATTCGACACGCCTTCACCGAGCATAGCCGCGCCGAATACGTCCGCGCCTACGGCGCGAGCTCCGAAGCGGTCCGCACCCGCGAGGAACTCTTAGAGGTGATTGACGACGTCGCGGACATGGAGACGATCGCTGCCGAGTTGAAGCGATAGCGACCGCGTTTCCTCGAGCAGCGAGCCGTCTTGCCTCGCGTCGTATAAAATCCAGTGTAAAATACCAGCCGCTCCGTCGACGACTCGAGCCGAGTGCTTCGATTTCTACTGTTCGTCACTGTCTGCTCACGGGCGCAACGCGCCCGTTCGCATGGTCCGACGAACTACCGTTCGACGCTATATTCAGCACGGCTTTGCCGCGCTGACTGCTTGACGAGCGCGTTAGCGCTCGTCGGAGTCGAGCACGCGAATCTGATCGCCCCGAACCGTCACCGGGATCGGAACCGTTGCCTCGTACAGTTCGACAGTCACCTGATCTTTACCTTCGTCGATGCGCTGGACCTGAGCTTTCTCGCCTTTGAACGGACCAGCGATGAGTTCGACGATGTCCCCTTCGGCGATTCCCTCGACGTCCGGCTTCGGCGAGAGGAAGTGCTCGACCTCCGAGATGTCTGAGGTGCCGGGCACGATACTCCGGGCGTGGGGAATGTCCTCGAGGACACGGTTCAAGACGGCGTCGCCATCCGCTTCGACCATCACGTAGGAGGTCAGCGAATCGGGCGCGAGTGCGGCGTGGATTTCCGGCTCCTCGCGGTTGATGATCATGTCCGCGACGGTGCGCTCTTGGCTCGCCGTGGTCTTGACTGCGTAAATACCCATTAGAGACCACCAGTCAGGACGAGCATTACGACTCCGATAAGGAAGCCGATCAGCCCGATGAGCAGGATTCCTGCGCCGGCGATCTTCGACACCTGAAGGAACTCCTCAGTCGTGGGTGTCGTCGCCATCTTCAACACCCGAACGTACGAGGTCAGGTCGTACGGAACGTCCATATATATGTATTCACAGCGCGGCTTCTTTTATTTGTCTTTCGTGTCTGCTGGGAACTCGAGAGTAACTGGGCCTCGAGTCGAGCACACCCCACCCACCCCAGCGTTGCAGTCGACGGCCCGCCACCCAACCTGCTCAAGGACGAATCGTACCTGTCATGGCCGAAGACGACACCGACCGTGCAGACGAGTACGAAGCCGAGAGAGAAGCCGAAATCGAAGACGAACTCGAGCGAATCGACCGCGATCCCGACACAGTCGACGCCGGCGACGATCTCGGAACCCAGAACGCCCCACGCGAGGAGGCGGACGACCGCGAGGAACTCGAGGAACCGACGGAGGCGGACGAGTCGGCAGACACGGACGAGCCCTGACGATCACGACCAACCGGTCGGAACTGCGTCGATCCGCGATTCACAGTGCTCCGATCGATCAGGGCGCGTTGGCGTCCGGTCGGGGCTCGAGGGTGAGATCGACCGTCTCACGCTCGCCGTCGCGGACGACCTCGATCGCGACCGTCTCCCCGGGGGCCGTCTCGAGTGCGAGCGTCGAGGCGAGTCCGTCCTGGTTGGGAATCTCCTGATCGCCGATGGCGACGATCACGTCGCCGCCGACCGGGACGGCGTCGCCGTCGACGGTCTCCGTCTCGTCTGCCGGCTCGAGGACGCCGTCCGCCGGCGCGTCGGGGGCGACGTCGGTGACCAGCACGCCCCGTGGCTCCTCGAGGTCGTTCGCGTCGGCGATCAGCGGCCCGACGGGGAAGACGCTCACGCCCATGTACGGGTGGTCGTACGCGCCGTCTTCGATGAGTGCAGGGACGACGCGATCGGCGAGCAGCCCGGAGATCGCAAAGCCGATCGCCTGCCCCGCCCCGGCGAAGACGACGCCGACGACGTCACCCTCGAGGTCGACGAGCGGACCGCCGCTGTTGCCGGGATTGACCGGCGCGTCGGTCTGAATCGCCGCCGGGATCGAGAACCCGGTCGGACTCGGAAGCGACCGGTCGATTCCACTGACGATCCCCTGGGAAATCGACGCGTCGAGGCCCAGGGGGTTGCCCAGCGCGAGCACCTCCGCGCCGATTTCGGGTTTCCCGTCGGCAAACGCAAGGCCGTCGGGCCCGTCGGGCAACTCGTCGACGGCGAGCACGGCGAGGTCGCTGTGGACGTCCGTCCCGACGACTGATGCCGTTCGCCACTGTTCGTCGCGAAACTGGAGTTCGACCTCGCTCGCTTCTTGGACGACGTGTTGGTTGGTCACGACGTGCTCGTCGTCGATGACGAACCCGGAACCGAGTCCGCCGGCCGTCTCGCCGTCGGTTCCGAACACGTTGACGAGCACGACGTCGTCGATGGTCTCCTCGTAGACGGTTACGTACCGACGATCCGACTCGAGGTCGTCTTGGGTCGCTGCCGCTGCGGAGCCACCGAAACCGAGTGCCGCGGTCGATCCGGCGGCCAGTCGCAGGTATCGCCGACGAGAGAGGGGGTAAGTGGGTGGTGACACGTACAGTGCCACCCCGACGAGTACAATAAAACACTGCCCAGCACGGCCATCTCGACGACGAACGCGACCGTCCCCGGCCGCTGCCTGCCGACGCTTCTTGTGGCTGGTACGTGTTACTGATGTATCCGGACCGTTCGCTAACCACTGACACCGTCACCTGCCGCCACTGCCCACTCGTATGGAGTATCCACCGCTTCGTGACTACGGTCTCATCGGCAACGACGACAGCTGTGCGCTCATCAGCCGCCACGGATCGATCGACTGGTGTTGCTTTCCACACCTCGAGTCGTCGAGCGTCTTCGCTCGGGTTCTCGACGCCGAGCGAGGCGGTCACTTCGCCGTGTCTCCGGCTGCCGACTACGAATCGAACCACCGCTATCTCGATCGGACGAACATCCTCGAGACGACGTTCGAAACGGCCGATGGGCAGGCGACGGTGACCGATTTCATGCCGCTGTGCAACGGCGGCGAACCGGACGGCGACCGGTTCCAGCAGGCGATCTATCGCTGTCTCGAGTGTGATCGCGGCCGCGTCGAGCTGCAGATCGAGTTCGAGCCGCGGTTCGACTACGCACGAACCGAACCAGCACTCGAGCGAACCGACGACGGGGTGATGGCGACTGGCGATGGCGAGCGGCTCCATCTCGCCACCGACGCCCCATTCGCGCGAGCCCTCGAGGTCACGACCTCGACGACGGCCGCGGGAACGATCTCGCTCGAAGCAGGCCAGCGATGTTGGTGTTGGGTGCAGTACGGGGGTCGAGAGCCGGCCTCGGCAGTCGATCGGGAGTACGTGCTCGACGAGACGAAACGATACTGGCGCGAGTGGGTGGGTCGTCGTGACGGTGCACCAACGACGATCCCCGAGCGCTGGCACGAGATGGTCGTCCGCTCGGAACTCCTGTTGAAGCTGTTGATCCACCACGAGACCGGCTCCATTCCGGCCGCGGCGACCACGTCGATTCCGGAGGCGATCGGCTCGGATCGAACATGGGATTACCGGTACAACTGGATCCGCGACGCGAAGTTTACCATCCAGTCGCTGCACGATACGGGACACAAACAGGAAGCGCGGGAGTACTTCGAGTGGTTTTCCGACATCGCCCGCACCGATCCGGCGTCGATCACACCGGTCTACGGACTCCACGGCGAGTCGGGCGACGAACTCGAGGAGCGAACGCTCGAGCACCTCACTGGCTATCGCGAGACGGGTCCCGTCCGCATCGGGAACGCCGCCGGTCCCCAACAGCAACTCGACATCTACGGGACCATCGTGCAGGCCGTTTACGAGACGATTCAGTTCGACCCGGCAACGACGATCACCGCTGACGAGTGGGGCGCGATCCGCGATATCGTCGACTACGTCTGTGACCACTGGAACGAACGCGACGCCGGGATCTGGGAGTTCCGGAACGAGCGCCGCCACTTCTTACACTCGAAACTCCTGTGTTGGGTCGCCCTCGACCGCGGTATCGCCCTTGCGGTCGAAAACGACCTCGAGGCTCCACTCGACGCGTGGCGTGGGGACCGAGACGCCGTCCGCGAGACCATCGAGACGCGCGGATTCAGCGAGACAGCAGGGAGTTTCGTCCAGCACTTCAAGACCGAGACGGCGATCGACGCGACTGCCCTCTTGATACCGATCTACGAGTTCCTCCCGCCCGAAGACGAGCGCGTGCAGGCAACGATCGACACCGTCCTCGAGCAGTTGGCGACCGACGACGGACTCGTCGTCCGGTTCATCAACAGTGATATCCGCCGGGACGAGGAGAAGGCGTTCTTCCTCTGTTCGTTCTGGCTCGTCGACGCGCTCGTCCTCTCGAACCGTCTGGACCGCGCCCGGGAGTACTTCGAGCACTTGCTCGAGCACGCGATACCACTTGGCCTGTACTCAGAAAAGGTCGATCCCAAAACCGGCCAGTTGCTGGGGAACTTCCCGCAGGCGTTCTCCCACCTAGGATTGATAAACAGCGCGACCTACCTGACGCGGGCGCTCGAGTGCGATGGCGACGTCGCGCCGGCGGATTTCGACCCCGAAAACGTCGAGACGCTGTTTCGCCGTGGTGATTCACCGGAGATATAACTGACGGCCGTCAGCCGAGTTACGCTTCGTCGAAGAGGTCCTCACCGTCGACCATGTGCTCTTCGACGGCGTCCATATCGAGCGTGACGCCGAGTCCCGGTTTCTCGGGGATCTCGATGTAGCCGTCCTCGATGACGTCCTCTTCGACGAGGTCCTCCCACCAACCCAGTTCGTAGGAGTGGTACTCGACGGCCAGCGAGTTCGGAATCGCCGCGCCGACGTGAGCGCTGGCCATCGTCGCGACGGGCGAGGCGACGTTGTGCATCGCGACGGGGACGTAGTACATGTCCGCGAGGTCGGCGATCTTCCGGGTCTCGCGCATGCCACCGACTTTCGGCATGTCGGGTGCGATGATGTCGACCGCTTGTTCCTCGAGCAGCCGGCGTTGGCCGTGTTTGCGGTAGACGTTCTCGCCGACCGTAATGGGCGTCGTCGTCGACTGGGTGACCTCCCGCTGGACGTCGTGGTTCTCCGGCGGCACCGGGTCCTCGAGCCACCAGACGTCGTACTCCTCGAGACGCTTGGCAAGGCGTTTTGCGCTGCCACCCGAGAACGTCCAGTGACAGTCAAACGCGACGTCGGCGCGCGAGCCGACGCGTTTGGTGACCGCCTCGACGATGCTGGCTTTGTGTTCGATCTCCGGCGCGCGGAGATGGCGGTTCGCGCGGTCTTTCTCGTGGCCCGACGGAACGTCGAGGTCGAACTTCAGCGCGTCGTAGCCGAGTTCCTCGACGACGCGCTCGGCCTCGTCAGCACAGGCGACTGGATCGGCCTCTTCCTCGGTGTGACAATCACAGTAGACGCGGACCTCGTCACGGTACTTGCCGCCGAGCAGCTGATAGGCTGGGACCTCGAGAATCTTGCCCGCCAGATCGTGAAGGGCGACTTCGATGCCCGAGATTGCCGTGACGGTGACGCCGCCAATCGAGCCCTCGCCGGACATCTTCTGGACGAGATGCTCCGTCAGGCGATCGATGTCAAGCGGGTTCTCTCCCTGCAGGAACGGCGTCATTCGTTCGATGAGTTCGGGCGCGCCCGCGCCCCAGTAGGCCTCGCCGGTACCGACGATCCCGGCGTCCGTGTAAATTCGCACGAGCGTCCACGGGAAGTTCCCGTCGACCATCGTCGTCTGGACGTCCGTGATCTCGACGTCGCGGCCATTCCCGCGCTCGCGCGTGACGTTCATCGTTTCTGCGGAGAGATCCCGCATCGTGTACTCCGCGTTCGGATCGTGTAATTGCGTGTAATCGACTCCCATGTGTTGGATTCTAACTTCGAAAGTAGTAATAATTTCTGTTTATCTCGAGATTAGACGCTATCGAATTCGACCGCCGTCTTCACGACGTCGTCATCGGTTTCGAAAGCAGCGTTGAACTCCTCGAGGCCGTAGACGCCGGTAACGAGGTCGTCGGTGAACGATGCGGGGAGCTGTGAGAGGGTGTCGACCGCGGATTCGAAGTGACCGCGATGGGAGTTGACGGTGCCCAGCAGCGCCTTGTTGTGGAGGACGAGTTCGCGGTGGAGTCGGCCACCGTCGACCTCGAACTCCCAAGGTTCGGGGACGCCGAGCAAGACGCCGACGCCGTTGGGGGCGAGCGCGTCGACCGTCTCGAAGGCGTGTTTGGCGTAGCCGGTCGCCTCGTAGATCAGATCGACGGATTCGTGGGCATCCGGAATCTCGGGAACTGGCGTTTCGCGGGAATCGATGTACGTCGAGCCGAGTTCTTCGATGATATCGATCGTCGGATGCGGTCGGTCGCGGCGGCCGAGACAGTAGGTCCGGTCGATGTCCAGAACCGTCTCGAACATCGCGAGCGTGATCAACCCGAGCGAGCCGTTCCCGAGGACGAGCGCCGATTCGGGTTCCCACTCGAACGCCGAACGAGAGGCGACGGCGTGTTCGATGGCTTTCTCCGAGATACTGATCGGTTCGACCAAAAAGCCGAGTGGGGCGAGTCGATCGGGGATCCGCACGAGGTACTCCGCCGGGCTGGTGAAATACTCCGACATGAACCCGTGCGCGCCGACGATGCCCCGTTCGGTATACTGACCGTCGGGAGCCATATCGGGTTCGCCGCGCTCGAAGTACTCGTTCGTCCCGTTCGGTTGGCGCCGAACCGTCGGAACCACGAACTCGCCTTCCTCGAGGTCGGTACCGTTTGGATCCTCGACGACGCCGACGGCTTCGTGCCCGAGCACGAGTCGATCTGCACCCTCGGGCGGCGCGCCGTGGTGGCCTGCGATGACTTCGTGGTCGGTCCCGTCGACGCCGACGCGAAGCGTGCGAACGAGCGCTTCGCCAGGGGACGGTTCGGGACGGGGTTTTTCTACGAGGACGGGTTCCCCGGCCCCGGGTTCGACAGCGATCGCTTTCATACCTCGAGCAAGGCTGCCAGCCGATAAAAGATTTACCCTATCCGTAGTAAATGTTTGAACAGCGCTGCGCGACCGACAGTACCTTTCCAGAAATAGACACGATCGATCATCACACTCGAACGAAGCTCCACGTTCGACCACCGAAGTTCGCGCTTTTAGGGCCGAGAACGGTGCTACCGGCAGCGCAGCTCGGACGAATGCGTAATCACAGGGGATGATTCAGCCCCACGGTCGAGCGTCCATCCGCTCTCGAGGGCGAACCGTCGGGTCCAGTGGCGATTCCGACGGCCATCGAACGGGTAGGTGTCCACGTCGACCGATCCGTTCGCTGCCGTCACCATTCATGAACGCTGATAAAACACTGGTAGTAAATATTGGCTATTCAATAGTATGTCGCCCAGCGCACGTGGTCGTGTTCGGTCGAGGCTGTCGCTACTTCAGCGAGGCTCGAGCAGATCAAGAGATCCGTAGGATCGTCTTGGATTTGGTTGCGGTCGAAAAAAGGGAAGTCCGTGTTCGTGACGAAGATACCGATGCCCGGCCACCGAGAATCAACACCGATCGATCGCGTCCGCGACGAGTCCACCGCGACTCGAGTCGCCTGCCGATCACTCGCTGCGCGCGTCTTCGACGGCGTCGACGAACGCGGCAGCCGTCTCCCGGACCTGCTCCATATCGCCGGCAGCGATGGCGTCGTCGTCGACGATCGCACCGCCCGCGCCGACGGCGACAGCGCCGGCCTCGAGGTAGTCAGCGGCGTTCTCACGCGAGATGCCACCGGTCGGAATGACGTCGACGTCGCCGAGCGGCCCCCGAAGCGCGCCAATGTGTCCCGGCCCCATCGACGAGGCGGGGAACAGTTTGAGCACGTCCGCGCCGGCGTCCATCGCGGTCACGGCCTCCGTCGGCGTCATGACGCCTGCCGCACAGAGCACGCCGTGTCGGTTACAGGTGCGGACGATGTCGGCGTCGGTGTGTGGTGAAACGACGAACTCCGCGCCCGCGTCGATCACTGACTGTGCGGTTGCGGCGTCGAGGACCGTCCCGGCACCGACGATGGCGTCGGTGTCGGCGAGTTCCCTGTCGATAGCCGCGATCTTCTCGCTCGAGCGTTTCCCGTCGGCCGTCACCTCGAGTGCGGCGACGCCGCCGTCGTGAATTGCCCGCGCGACCGGCACGATATCGTCCTCGTCGACGCCACGGAGGACAGCGATGACGCCACTCTCGACGATCCGATCTCTGAGACTGCGTGCGTCAGTCATCGAACCCCTCCCTTCGCGAGGTGTGCTTCTAGTGGTGTCGCCGTTTGACCGCTCGATCGCCAGTCTGTGGACTGCCGTCCCATCATGGAAGCCCGTTCGCCCCCTGGATCAATAAATTTACTCTAGATCGAAAAACCAGTTAGAACAAACGACTTAGTCGTCGATCGGTCAAAGAGTGACCGTCTCCGCTCTCGAACTCGTGGTCGGATTCAGGAGCGCCGTCGTCGGTGACCGGCCGTCCGCTGCTCGGTTCGGATTCGTTGCTCCGGTTCACGGTGCGATTATCGACGGTAGCGTAGTAAATATATGGTGTAATAATACATCATAAGGCAGTCTCACGTTGGCCCACCCAGTAGACGGCCGAGACGGACTCTGGAATCTGGCATCTCGGCTCGCAACTCGGAATCGTCAGTGTGCTTCCGATCAGGCTTCGTCGAATACCGCTGAACGACGCTCAGCGAACCCGACGAAGCTCACGCTTCATCGAACAACTCCTCACCGTCGACCATGTGCTCGGCGATGGCGTCCATGTCGAGCGTGACTCCCAGACCCGGTTTCTCGGGAATTTCGATGTAGCCGTCCTCGATGACGTCCTCTTCGACGAGGTCCTCCCACCAGCCGAGTTCGTAGGAGTGGTACTCGACGGCGAGCGTGTTCGACACCGCCGCGCCGACGTGAGCGCTGGCCATCGTTGCGACGGGCGAGGCGACGTTGTGCATCGCGACGGGGACGTAGTACATGTCCGCGAGATCTGCTATTTTGGCCGTTTCGCGCATGCCGCCGACTTTCGGCATGTCCGGAGCGACGATGTCGACGGCCTGCTCCTCGAGCAGCCGGCGCTGGCCGTGTTTCCGATAGACGTTCTCGCCGGCGGCGATCGGGGTGCTCGTTGACTGGGTGACTTCCCGCTGGACATCGTGGTTCTCCGGCGGCACCGGGTCCTCGAGCCACCAGACGTCGTACTCTTCCAAGCGTTTCGCGAGGCGTTTCGCGCTGCCACCCGAGAACGTCCAGTGACAGTCGAAGGCGACGTCGGCACGCGAGCCGACGCGTTCGGTGACTGCCTCGACGATCGAGGCTTTGTGTTCGATCTCCGGCGCGCGGAGATGGCGATTCGCGCGGTCTTTCTCGTGGCCCGAGGGGACGTCGAGATCGAACTTCAGCGCGTCGTAGCCGAGTTCCTCCACGACGCGTTCGGCCTCGTCGGCACACGCGATCGGGTCGGCCTCTTCCTCGGTGTGACAGTCACAGTAGACGCGCACTTCGTCGCGGTACTTCCCGCCCATCAATTGATACGCGGGTAGCTCGAGGATCTTGCCCGCCAGATCGTGGAGCGCGACTTCGACGCCCGAGATCGCGGTGACGGTGACGCCGCCAATCGAGCCCTCGCCGGACATCTTCTGGACGAGGTGTTCGGTAAGGCGGTCGATGTCCAGCGGATTTTCGCCCTGCAGGAACGGCGTCACTCGCTCGATGAGTTCGGGCGCGCCCGCGCCCCAGTAGGCCTCGCCGGTGCCGACGATCCCGGCGTCCGTGTAAATCCGTACGAGGGTCCACGGGAAGTTCCCGTCAACCATCGTCGTCTGGACGTCCGTGATCTCGACGTCGCGGCCATTCCCGCGCTCGCGCGTGACGTTCATCGTCTCCGCGGAGAGATCTCGCATCGTGTACTCCGCGTTCGGGTCGCGCAGCCGCGTGTAATCGACTCCCATACCGAACGGTCACCGCCGCGCGAGTAATAGGTTTCACCGGCAGTGCAGTGGCCGTGGATGAGCCGTCCGGTCTATCGCGACGACGGCTCCAGCCGGTCCAGTTCGTCGGGAACGGCCTCGAGGTCGACCGCGAGCGCCCGTCGCGTTGCGAACGCGGCGCGCTTTTCGGCCGCTCGTCGCTCGATTGCGTTCGGCCCGACGGCGAGTTCGATCGTGGGCAGTCCGTCGTCGCCGGTCGACTGGCCGCACACCGTCACCGGGCCGACTTCGCGCGTGTTCCGGACGTGTGTGCCACCGCAGGCCGCGATATCCCACTGTCCGCGGGCGCTCGAGCGCACCGCGCCGGTGCCGTTGCTGTCGTTGGTGTCGATCGTGACGACTCGCACGCGATCGGTCTCGACGTCGACGGCGCTCGCGTCATCCTCATTGAATCGGATTCGCCCCCGGTCGCGCGCCGTCGCAAGCGGGACGTCCTCCCACGACACCGGGCGGGATTCCCAGACGATCCGATTAACCAGTTCGTCCAGTTCGAGCAGCGTCTCCTCGTCGACCGATTCCGCCTCGAGTGCAAGACTGACTGTTTCCTCGTCGAGCTCGAGGTTGCCGACGGCCCCCTTCCCGAGCGTTCGCTTGACGGCACCGGCGAGGATGTGGCCCGCCGTGTGTGCCCGCATACAGTACATCCGAAACGCCCACTCGACTGAACACAGGACGCGGTGGCCCCGTCTGAACGACGGTTCCTCGGCGACGACGTGGACCGGGTCGCCGTCGACGTACTGGATGTCGACGACCTCGAGTCCGCCGATCGTGCCGCGGTCGGCCGGCTGGCCACCGCTTGCGCCGTAGAAGTAACTCGTCTCGAGCCAGACGCGGTTCCCATCGACAGCCGTCACCTCGGCTTCGAATCGCGTGGCGTACGGCTCCCGTGCCGCCCGTTGTCCGGTCATCGAGTGCACTCTCTCGGCCGCTACCAAAAGTATACTCGCTATGTCTCGATCGGCGACGCCGCGTGCGTGTTCGACGACGACGCAGTTCGGATCGTCGTCACTCGGACAACGTCACGTCCAGTCGTTCCTCGAGCGCGGCGATCAAGCCGCCGCCGATGCCAGCCTGGGTCGCACGGCCCTGTTCGACCGCGAGGAGGTCTTTCTCGCGTGCGCCGAGTTCCTCGGCGAGTTCCTCGCGCTGCAGGCCGGCGTCCCGGCGAGCCTCGACGACCGTTTCGCCGTAGTCCGAGACGAGATACGGCAGCGGATCGTCGCTGTAGTTCGTCCCCTCTTTCTCCCAGTGTTTCGAGTCGCCGTCCCAGACCGGATTCGCCTTGGCGACGTTCTGGGCCGCCTTCTGTTTGCGAGTCGGTTCGTCGCTTGAGCCACCGCGGCCGCCCTGGGACCCGCGCTGGCCACCGCTCCCGTGCGAGCGACTCTGATTGTCGTCGTGTGGTGCACAGTCCGGACAGACCTCGAGTTCGGCACCCGCAACGGAGGCGAGTCGAAGCGAATCGCTCTCGGCACCGCAGAGTTCGCAGTTCGTCCCGCCGCCGCCGGAGGACGAACCCGTCGAATACTTAGCCATGGTATTCTTTGGCAACTGCCGCATTTCAAATCTCCGCTCCGATCGGTCCCGTGTCACCCCAGCGCAGGGCGGGATAAAAAGAAAGGGCTTTTGTAATACCCGTGGCTACGATTGAGTGCAGTAAGACAAAGACCGCGAGCGTGGGTAGCCAAGCCAGGCCAACGGCGCAGCGTTGAGGGCGCTGTCCCGTAGGGGTCCGCCGGTTCAAATCCGGTCCCACGCATCGCATGGGCGGGATTCCCGCCGCTACCGATGCAGGTGATTTCCCTTCGCGGACATCACCCACGCATAACTTCTGAGGAAACTACACCACACAGCAACAGCGTTGTGTGCTCGAGTCAGCCCACACACCCTGAGCGACGGCCACCAGCGGACAGTCTCGCAAGCCGGCAGCGTCGTCGTGGACAGCAACCCCTTTCCTGTCTCGGTCGAACGACGACATATGGAGTACGTTCCTCGAGAGCGCGTCAACGTTCTCACCGCTGTCTTGAGTATCGTCTCGCTTGCGGTGGTGTTCGCGGCGGCAGGGGGCCGAATTCCGGCCTCGGCGGTGCCAACTGTGCCACAGGTCGTTCTCGATGCGATCCCCCACGTCAACGTCGTGATCAGCGCGACGGCGATCGGGACGATCACGATCGGCTGGCGAGCGATCCGCCGCGGGAACGTCGAACGACACCGTGTCGCGATGGTTGCCTCCTTCGGGTTGTTCGTGGCCTTCCTGACGTTCTATCTGTATCGGCTGGTCGCAACTGGCGGCCCACAGCCGTTCCCCGGCCCCGACGCGGTCTACCAGTTCGTGTACCTGCCGGTGCTCGCGATTCACATCTTGCTGGCCGTCATCTGTGTCCCGCTGGTCTACTACGCGTTGTTACTCGCCACGTCACGGCCCATCGAGGAGCTATACCATACCAGCCACGCCCGCGTCGGCCGGCTCGCGGCGAGCCTGTGGCTAATCTCCTTTTCACTGGGAATCGTCGTTTACGTGCTGTTGCACGCCGTCTACTGAGTTGCTCGCGTGGCCCGCTCGAGCCATCGTAAACACAGAAATCGGCTGTCGCGCGTCTTAGTCGTTGGCCTGAACCGGCTGCCCACCGAGGTCGGGACGAGTCACGTCACGGTCGGTGTCCTCGCCGTCGATATCGTAGGGATACTCACCAGTTACGCAGCCCAAACAGAGATCGATGCGCTCTTTCCCCAGCACCTTGGCAACGGCATCAGTCGAGAGATAGGCGAGACTGTCGGCGGCGATCTCGTCACGAATCTCGTCGGTCGTTTTGTCCGAGGCGATCAGTTCCTCTCGGGTGGCCATGTCGATCCCCATGTAACACGGCGCGACGATCTCCGGGGCACCGATTCGGACGTGGACTTCCTCAGCGCCACAGTCTTTGAGCAGTTGGACAAGTTGTGTCGAAGTCGTCCCGCGGACGATACTGTCGTCGATGACGGTGACGGTCTTGCCCTCGATCGTGGATTTGATCGGGTTGAGCTTTAGCCGCACCGCGCGTTCGCGCTCGTCCTGCGTGGGCATGATGAACGTCCGGCCGACGTAGCGGTTTTTCATCAGCCCCTCCGCGAACTCGACGCCGTCGTCGTCATCGGCTCGAGGTTCGCCGTCGGCCGTCGTCTCCGTTGCCGCGTCGGCGTAGCCCGACGCGAACGCCCGTCCAGAGTCGGGCACCGGCATCACGACGTCGGTCTCGACGCCGCTTTCCTCCCAGAGCTTGCGGCCTAGATTTCGACGTGCCTCGTAGACCAGCGTCTCGTCGATGACGCTGTCCGGGCGCGCGAAGTAGACGTGTTCGAAAAAGCAATGGGCCGTGTTCTCGTTCTTGACGAGCTGATACGAGTCGAACCCAGTGCCGTTTTCCTGCAGGACGACGAGTTCGCCTGGCCGCACGTCGCGGACGAGTTCGCCGTCGAGCGTGTCGATCGCCGCCGATTCCGAAGCGAGGATGTAGCCGTCCTCGAGTTTCCCGATACAGAGCGGTCGGTTCCCTTGCGGGTCCCGAACCCCGAGAACGGTGTCGTCGTGGCTGATCGTCAGCGCGTACGAACCGTGAATCCGCCCCATCGTCCGCTTGACCGCACGGACGAGGTCCTCCTCGAGCAAGTTACGCGCGAGATCATGGGCGATGACTTCGGTGTCGCCGTCGCTGGTAAACGCGTGGCCCACTGCCGCGAGTTCCTCGCGGATCTCGTCGGCGTTGACGAGGTTGCCGTTGTGGCTGAGGCCAAGCGAGCCGCTTTTGAACGAGACCGAAAACGGCTGGGCACACGAGGAGTCGACGGAGCCGGCTGTTGGATACCGGACGTGGCCGATCCCCGCCGGCCCGTTGAGCGAGTCGAGGTCGCCCTCGTCGAAGACGTCGCCCACGAGCCCCATCTCGACGTGGCTGTGTTGCTGGAACCCGTCGTGGGTGATGATCCCCGCGGACTCCTGGCCGCGATGCTGGAGTGCGTAGAGCGCATAGTACAACGGTCGTGCCGCGTCTCGACCGTCGAGTGAGACGCCGACGACGCCACACTTTTCGGTCATCCCTGTTCGCCGGGGAGTCTCGCCCCGCCCATCAGTCATGGGAGTCAGTAGGGCACCCAGTCGATAAAAATCCCCGTGTTTGTGCTTTTTCGACTCTCTCCTGACCAGAAGGATGTCCACATTCATGGATAAAAACGGAAACCGCGCCGAGACGGCGAGCTCACCGCCTCGAGTCATGCACTCGCGACCGGTCGATTCGCTTCGACAGTACTGCAACCGAGCCAGAGCGTTCAAGAGCGTCCCCTCGAGTCTCCCAGTATGCGACTCGAGGAGTACTGGGGAGTCGGTCCGAAGACGAGGGCAACGCTTGTCGAGCATCTGGGCAGGGAGCGGGCGATCGAGGCAATCGAGAGCGGCGACGTCCGCACGCTGGCCGCCGCCGGCCTCGCCCGCGGGCGAGCGACGCGGATTCTCCGCCGGGCGACGGGTGGCGGCGGGATGGACACGCTGGCGACGAGCGACGCCCGCGCGGCGTACAAGCAACTGCTCGATATCGTGGTCGAACACGCCGTCACCGAACGTGCGGCCGACCGAATCCGAGTGCTGACGCCGCTGTCCAGCCGTGACGCCATGGAGAGTCGGCTGGACGATGTCCTCGCGGCCCGCGACGCCTGGGCTGCCCTCGAAGACGACGACCGCGAAATCGTCCTCGAGGCGTACAGCCGCTACGACGAGCGCGGCGAGAGCGAGCTGGCCGCCGTCGAAACCGCGCTCGCCTTGCTCGAGGCTGGCGTCGATTCGGGGCCGTTCGCGGCCGTCGCCGACCTCGAGCGCGAGCGACTCGCCGAGGCTGTGCGCGCACTGGCCGCACTCGACGACGGCCGCGTCAGCGAGGGCGCGGACGAGGAACTGGACCGTCTCCGCGACGCGTTGGGGACGGTCGAGGACATGGATGCGAACGCACTCGAGTTGATCGAGGCCCTGCGCGCAGACGGCGTCGGCGACGCCACCCAGTTTCGCGAGGCGTTCGAGGATCGGCTGCTGGCCGAGACGGGGGTGACGATCGACCAAGTGCACGAGGCAATGGCGACCGACGCGACCGACGCGACGGACTTCGTCGGCACCACCCTCCGCACGCTGCGAGCCGATCTCACTGCGGCGATCGACGAGCGCGAAGAAACCGTCGCGAGCGAGCTCGAGGGAACTCTCGAGGCTTCTCAGCCGGCAATCGAGCAGGCCGTCACAGCGGTCGACGACATCGCGCTATCGCTGTCGCTCGCGCGGTTCGCGCTCGCCTACAACTGCACGCGACCGGCGTACGTCGAAGGTGACGCTGACGCCGCTGCGGTCTCCGTCGTCGGCGCACGGAACCTCGCGCTCGCCACGGGCGGCACGGACGAATCAGTTCAGCCGGTCACTTACGCGCTGGGCGACCACGGCGTGGATCGCGTTCCGAACGGCGTCAACGCGGTTCCCGGCACGGAACGCGTCTCCGTGCTCACCGGAGCCAACAGCGGTGGGAAGACGACGCTGCTCGAGACGCTGTGTCAGATCGTTCTGCTCGCGATGATGGGGATTCCCGTCCCCGCCGACCGCGCCGAGGTGACGCCCGTCGATGCGCTCGTCTTCCACCGCCGACACGCGAGTTTCAACGCGGGCGTCCTCGAGTCGACCTTGCGCTCGATCGTGCCGCCGCTGTCGGCCGATGGACGCACGCTAATGCTGGTCGACGAGTTCGAGGCGATCACCGAACCCGGCAGCGCGGCGGATCTGCTCCACGGACTCGTCCGCCTCGCCGTCGGTCAGGACGCGCTCGGCGTGTTCGTCACGCACCTCGCCGACGACCTCGCGCCGCTCCCGGCGGAAGCGCGCGTCGACGGCATCTTCGCCGAGGGATTGAATCCCAACCTCGAGTTGCAGGTCGACTACCAGCCCCGCTTCGACACTGTCGGCCGATCGACGCCGGAGTTTATCATCTCGCGACTCGTCGCGAACGCCGACGACCGGCGCGAGCGAGCGGGCTTCGAGACGCTCGCGGCGGCGGTCGGCAACGACGTCGTCCAGCGAACGCTGGCCGACGCACGCCGGAGCGAGCACGATTAGGGCGGGCCGCCCGCTTGATCGTCATCCGGCTTCCAGTCGTCGTCCGTCTCGGTCGTCTCCCAATCGTCGGTCACATCTCGCCACCAGTCGTCCTCGAGCCAGCGATCCGGTGTCGGCGTATACTCCGCGTCAGGCAGGTCTGCCTCGGCCCCGGCGTAGGTGTAGACCGTACCGTCTTCGTCCTCGCAGACTCGCGACTCGAGGTACGCCTGTGCCGCACGTCGCGAGAGCGCGCCCATCTCGACGAGATCGGCGAGCGTCGTCTTGGTCGCCCGAAACCACGTCCGCACGCGTCGGTCGGCGTCGTCGCTGTCGACGGCGACGATCGCGCCCCGGCCGTCGTCGCGGCCGTCGCCCCACTCGAGCCAGCAGACGCGGTAGGCAGCGACGTCGTAGTCGGTACCGGGGGCGACGAGATACAGTAGCTCGTGGATACAGGGGTCGAGGAAGTCCGTCAGGATGTGATCCCGCGCGACCGAATCCGCGAGCAGGTCGGCGTCGACCGCACCCGACGCGAGCGACGTCTCGGCGCTGATCCGGTCGCCAATCGAGACGTCTTCCCCGCCCCAGTGGCTGTAGCGAAGGTCGTAGAGCCGATCCGGCCGCCGGTAGGCGACGAGCGCTCTATGTCCCATCGCCCCGCTGTCTCGACTGCACCAGCTGGCTGTCTATGTCTCTCGAGTGACGACGGCGAGTGATCTGGCGTTCCATCGCCGATGCTGGTCGCCTAACCGTACTTGAACCTGCGGACCGGTCCCGCTGTGACTCGAGTCGGTGATCGAAGCCAACAGTCGGGAATCGACAGGGTTCGACGCTAGCTCGTTGCCGTGACGCGGGCTTCAGCGCGCTCCTTGACGGCAGCGTTCATGGCCGTAAACCCCGCCTCGAGTGCGTCCTCGTCGAACAGCAGCGGCACGAGCGCGCCACGGACCGTTTCGCGGTGCAACAGCCGCGTCCGTTCGCTGCCGTTGATCGGCTCGAGGTGGAACTCGTGGTAGCCGTCGAACGCGAAGGGAACGACGAGTCGGCCGAGCCAGACGAGCCGCCGGTGCTCCTCAACGCCGACGACTTCCGGTTTGAACGTCATCCCTCGAGCGCCGGGCGGTTCGATTCGAACTCGGAGCTGCTCGCCTTCGATCGGTTTGCCCTCGATCGCACGGACAAAGGGGTTCCACTCCGGATAGCTCTCGAACTCGAGGAGGACGTCCCAGACGACCTCGGGTGGCGCGTCGATCTCTTCGAAAACCTCGACTTGATTCATGCTAGCACTGCACGGGCCTGAGTGACATCGCTGTATCGGTCGCAGATCATCGGTTATCCGATGACTGGCGAATCGGTCACTCGCGGTTCACAGGTCGATTCAGCGACGAAAATCGGTCGTAGCGGCGTCTTCGCTCTCCACCGAGCCAGTGGCGTGGAACACGCCGGGACGGCCGTGTGAAACGAGTCAGGCGCTGTCGTTGAAGCGGCGGTTCGTCGACAGCGGTGCGTCGCCGGGTTCACCCCGCACGAAGTGGCCGGCCGGATTGATCTCGCCGTCGCGTTCCATCGAGAGCAGTTCGACGAACCAGGCCTCGTGTTCGATCTCTTCCTGGAGGATGCGCTGGGCCATGTCGTACGTACGCGGATCGACGCCCTCGGTCATATCACAGACTTCCGACCACGTCCGAATCGCACACCGTTCGGCCTCGAGTAAGACCTCGAGGATCGCCTCTGCGGACAACTCGTCGACCTGGAAGCCACCCTCGTCGTCCATCGGCGTCGGTACCTCCGCGTCGGGACAGGAGGCGCGGTCGGCGAAATCACGGATGTCGTTGGGCAACGCGCCGCCGAGTTCGTACACCCGTGGTGCAACCAGTTCGAAGTGCGCTCGATCCTCGAGGCGGGCGTCTTCGGTGATCTCTTTGTAATCCTCGTGGCCAGCGAGGTGCATCCGCAGGTTCGTGTAGTAGTAGTACGTGGTGAACTCGGCCCCGATCGCATCGATCAGCTTCTCACGCAGGTCCTCGGGCTCGAGCCCCCGTTCTCGAAGCACTGCCATCCCAACGCGCTCGCTCGTATCTCCAGCATCGATGGTCCCGGAAGCGTGTGGCTTATCCTCGGACATTGCACCTCCCAACTGCCACAACTCGACACTTAGATGTTCCCCAAACACACATGAAATTTATTTGTCTGAGTGTGAGTTTCAGTCTCGAACGAGCGTCGACAGCGATCACTCGAGGTCAGACAGTCGCCGAGCGGTCGATACCGGGTGGCCGTGTTCGGTAGACGCCGAACGGTTGAAGGCGAAGACGACGAAGAGAGTCGTATGGAACGAACGGGGACAATTCTGCGGGGTCGTGAGTTCGACCCCATCGAGGGGCGAGTCGTCATCGACGACGACGGCCGTATCGAGGCGATCGAAGAGACGTCGGTCGACAGTTCGGATATCATCCTTCCGGCGTTCGTCAACGCCCACACCCATATCGGGGACTCGATCGCCAAAGAGGCCGGCGGCGGCCTCTCGCTCGAGGAACTGGTCGCACCGCCGGACGGGCTGAAACACCGCCTGCTGCGGGCGGCCTCGCGGGAGGAGCTGGTTTCGGCGATGCGCACGTCGCTCGAGTTCATGCAACGGGCTGGCACCGCGGCCTGTCTCGACTTCCGCGAGGGTGGCGTCGATGGCGTCGAGATGCTCGAAGACGCCGCGTCCGGCCTCGAGATCGACGCGCAGTCGTTCGCCCGTGGCTCCGTCGCAGCGATGGAAGCGGGCGACGGCTTCGGTGCGAGCGGTGCGAACGACGACACCTTCGATCGAGAACGGCGGGCGACGCGCCGCGCCGACAAGCCGTTCGGCATCCACGCCGGCGAGGTCGACGCGAGCGACATCCACCCGGCGCTCGATCTCGAGCCGGACTTTCTCGTGCACATGGTCCACCCCGAGCCGGTCCATCTCGACCGGCTCGCCGACAGCGAGATCCCGGTCGTGGTCTGTCCGCGGTCGAATCTCGTCACGGACGTCGGCCTCTCGCCCTACACAGACCTGAACGAGCGCACGACGCTCGCGCTCGGGACGGACAACGTGATGCTCAACTCCCCCACGATGTTCCGGGAGATGGAGTTCCTCGCCAAACTCTCCGAGCTGTCGGCCGCGGAGATCCTCCGAATGGCCACCATCAACGGCGCCGAGCTCGCCGACCTCGAGTACGGCCTCGTCGAACCCGGACGGGAGGCCCGACTGCTGGTGCTCGACGGTGATTCGGACAATCTCGCGGGCATGCGGGATCCGGTTCGAGCTGTGGTCCGCCGGGCCGGCGTCGACGACGTCGCGGAGGTCGTCTTCGGCCCGTAACCGCCGGTCATTTCGGTCCGGAAGCGCTTTTATCAGTCGAACTGACGGGTCGACGGAGCCACAGCAACGCTATTATATTTGTATGCCGTACGCTACCACGAATCGAATGTACGACTGTATCCTCGTTCCGACCGACGGCTCGCCGGACGTCGAGCGCGCCCTCGAGCACGCGTTCAAGCTGGCCCGTGAACACGATGCAGTGATCCGGGCGCTCTACGTCGTCAACGTCTCCGGCTACGGGGGGCTCCCAATGGAAAGCGCGCTCGAGGGGATCAGTAGCGTGCTTCGAGAGGAAGGCGAGGCAGCCCTCGATCGGGTCGAGGAGCTCGCACCCGAGGACGTCACGGTCGAAACGGCGATTCTCGAGGGATCTCCGAGTCGTGTCATCGTCGAGCAGGCCCAGCCCGACCGGTGTGACCTCGTCGTTATGGGGACCCACGGACGTGGCGGGATCGATCGACTTCTCCTCGGCAGCGTCACCGAGCGCGTCGTCCGGCAGGCACCGGTGCCGGTGTTGACGGTCCACGTCAATCCGGACGACCGTGGAACGCAACCAGACCAGACGGATCACCGCGTCGCCCCCGAGTAGCGACCCGGGCCGACCGTTCAGATCCCCTGTCCCGATGTCCCGCCGATCACGAGCGGGTTCGGTGACCGGCGATCAGTGACGACAGCAGTCCGTCTCAGACGGGGCGAAGGTGTTCACAGTCGCCCGCCGAGACCGTTTGCTCGCCGTCCTCTGTGGCGACCACAAGCGCACCGGCGTCCGTGACGTCGACCGCCTCGCCGACGATGTCGCCCGCGGTTCGATCGATCCGAACCCGCTGGCCGAGCGTCAGCGCGAGGTCGCGCCAGGCCGGCACGACCGACTCGAGGGCGTTCCGATAGGCGTCGAACTCCTCTAGGACTCGCTGGACGAACAGCCGTCGGTCGACGTCGCCCGCTTCGTCGCGGATCGTCGTCGCGCCTTCGGGGAGGCTGTCGGCGTCGATGTTCGCGTTGATCCCCATACCGACGGCGATCCACTCCACGCGGTCCGTTTCGCCCTCCATCTCCGTGAGAATCCCTGCGAGCTTCCGGTAGTCGCCGTCCTCGCCGACCGGGATGACCACGTCGTTTGGCCACTTGATCCGGGCGTCGACGCCGGCTTCGCGGATCGCTCGCGCCATCGCGACCGACGCTGCGAGCGTATACAGCGGCGCTTGCGCCGGCGTAATCTCCGGGCGGGTAAGGACGCTGACCCAGACGCCACCCGAGGGAGCCGACCACGCGCGCTCGAGTCGCCCTCGGCCGCCGGTCTGCTCGTCCGCGAGAACGGCCACATCCGCCTCGCCTTCGGTTGCCAGTTCGCGCGCTCGAGCGTTCGTGCTTCCGATCGAGTCGTGGTACTCGACCGAAAACGGGGCCTCGAGTCCGTACTCGACGGTGGGGCCGGTGTAGGCCGTCACGTCGACCAGTTCGTAGCCGGTTGGCCCGCTCTCGATCTCGAAGCCAGCGTCGCGAAGCCCGTCGATCTGCTTCCAGATCGCCGCTCGAGAGACGTCCAGTGACTCGGCTAGCTCCGGTCCCGAGACCGGCCCGTCCGCGAGCGCCTCGAGGATCGACCGCTGCGTCTCGTTCATGCCCTCGAAAGGGGGGCGCTCGTACTTGAATCGGCGGGATCGTCGCCGACAGATCGATAAAGAACCTGTGCGACTGCTAGAGGAGTTGGTCGGCGATGATGTTCTTCTGAATCTCGCTCGTTCCGTCGTAAATCTTCGTGATCCGTGCATCTCGATAGAACCGTTCGACCGGATGGTCGGAGACGTAGCCCGCGCCCCCGTGAACCTGCAGTGCGTCGTCGGTGACCTCGACGGCGCGTTCGCTCGCGAAGAGTTTCGCCATCGAGGCCAGTCTCGTCGCCTGATCGCCGTCGCCCGACTCGAGGCTCGCCGCCGCTCGATACGCAAGCGATCGCGCCGCTTCGACGGTCGTGGCCATCTCGGCGATCGTGTGCTGGATGGCCTGAAACTCCGCGATCGGTCGATCGAACTGCTCGCGCTCGCTCGCGTACGAGATGGCTTCCTCGAGGGCGGCCTGTGTCACCCCAGTTGCCTGCGCGGCGACGTCGACTCGAGCGGGGGCAAAAAAGTCCATCAGCTGGTAGAAGCCACGGTCGACCTCGCCGACGACGTTTTCGGCGGGGACTCGAAGATCGTCGAAGACGATCTCGGCGGTGTCCTGGGCTTTGATCCCTAACTTGTTCGTGATGGGCGTCGCCTCGTAGCCGTCGACGTCGGTTGGAGTGAGAAAGGCGGTGATCCCGCTGTGGTCCGCCTCGGGCGAGGTCTTGGCCATGACGATCGCAACGTCCGCGACGGTGCCGTTCGTGATCCACATCTTCTGGCCGTTGATGACCCACTCGTCGCCATCGCGGGTGGCTCGCGTCTCCATTCCGGCCACGTTCGATCCGTGTGCCGGCTCCGAGATGCCGGTCGCAATGGGTGTCTCGCCCGCCGTCACCTTCGGCAGCCACGCCTCGCACATCCACTCGTCGCCGTACTCGAGAAGCATTCCAGTGCCGAAGTCGGCCGCAGAGATCGAGCCGCCGACGCCGGGATCGGCCCGCCACAGTTCCTCGGTCACGATCGCCGTCGCGATCGCGTCCATGTCCGCACCGCCGTATTCAGTCGGGACGTGGGGTGCGACGAAGTCGAGATCAGCTGCCTCAGTAAGCAAGGCCGCCGGATACTGCTGTTCGCGTTCGTACTCGGCGGCGATCGGTCGGATCTCCTCGCTGCCGAACGCACGGACCGCGTCGCGGATCGCCTCGTGCTCTGCAGTGAGTTGGTAGGACATATCACGATACTCGAGTGCCACCATCGTCAACGCATCGACGGGATTCGCCACGGGGTAAGTGGAACAAAGAGACGGCTGGGGACTCGCTGTATCGTTCAGTTACGCAGTTCGCGCAGCTTCTCGCGGCCCGGCGCGATCAGTTCGTCGAGGTAGGTCGCGAGCGTCCCCTTCGCGTCGGCGGG
Organism: Natronorubrum aibiense; assembly: GCF_009392895.1. Taxonomy (GTDB): domain Archaea; phylum Halobacteriota; class Halobacteria; order Halobacteriales; family Natrialbaceae; genus Natronorubrum; species Natronorubrum aibiense. Next base: position 214,359 of record NZ_CP045488.1, read on the forward strand.
GTGGAGTTCGCCGGACTCGAGGTCGTCGGCCAACGTCTCGTAGGCCTCGTAGGTGAGATCGCCGCCGTATTTCTCGGGCCGTTCGACGACGATCTCGTCGAAGCGCGGGAAGACGTGGTACTCGAACAGTTCGAGGACCGGGTTCTCGAGATCGCCCTCGGGGTCGCGCGTCGGCGGACAAAAGGCCGAGTTGACTTTCTCCTCGAGTTCCGCTGTCGAGTCCTCCATCGAGATCGTCACGCCCTCGCTCGAGGACATCTTCCCCTCGCCGGTGGTGAGGTCGGCGACGATGGGGGTGTGCAGACAGGGTCGAACCTCGTAGTCGAGCTCCGGGAGCTTTTCGCGGGCGAGCATGTGGACCTTGCGCTGGTCAAGCCCGCCGACGGCGAGATCGAGATCGAGATATTCGATGTCCAGCGTCTGCATCAGCGGGTAGACGAGGTGGCTGACTTTCGCCGTCTCGTCGCCCTGCAGTTCGGCCATCGCGCGCTGGGCGCGATTCATCGTCGTCGACAGCTCGAGTTCGTGCAGATCGAGCGTGTAGTCCTCCTCGAGTTGGAACTCGGAGCCGTAGACGAACTCGGTGGCGTCCTCCTCGAGGCCGTAGGCGATGAACTGGGCTTTCATCTGTTCAGCGGTCTCGCGGATCTCCTCGAAGCTTCCCTTTCCGTTCAGGTAGGCGTGGACGTCCGCGAGCAAGACGACGACATCCAGACCCGCCTCCTGAAGGTCGATGAGTTTGTTCGCCGTCAGCAGGTGACCGAGATGGAGCACGCCGGATGGTTCGTAGCCGACGTAGACGCGCTTGCCCTCGGGATCGGCGGCAAGGTCGCGTACCTCCTCGTCGGTGACGACCTCCTCGGCGTTTCGCATAATCAGGTCGTACGTGTCCATGTGTGGACTGAAACCGGAGCAGGAATTTATAGTCGATGAAAGACTCTCGAGCGAGCGCCCCAAGACGCGACGTCGGTCGGCGGCGATCACGTCGCACCCTTCGTACGCTCCCGTGGCGATTGCCGGCCGAATCGATTTGTGGATCGGTCCTGTACGGTTTCGGCCACATGGGTTATCGGGAGGACGTCGTCAACGCCGTCCGTCGAAGCGTGATTCCCCAACTGCACTACGTGCTGCAGGGCAGTTTCGACGGTTACGCCGTCAGCCACACCACGGCCGAGGAGTACGTGCTGACCGCACACTGTTCGGAGGCCCGCCTCGAAACGCTCCTCGAGAACCGTGGCTTTTCGCGCAACCCCATCGCCTCGCTGAAAGTTCGGCTGGACGGCAACACCGCCGAGGGCTCGTGGGTCTGGCGGGAGTCGCCACTCGCCGACCATCAACTCCACGTCGTCCTCCACGAACTCGAGGCCGCCGACAAAGTCGACGTCTACGCCCACTGGGAGTGTTCCTGGATTCGCCACCCCTACAACCACTACGTCGCACGCGGCTACGACGCCGAGACGGGTGTCGAACTGGCCCGACGCTGGCTGATCGCCGACGATGGATTGGGCCTCGAGGGAACCAACGAGATCGACTACGAGATCGACAGCTCGCTCACTCGCAAAGCAAGCGAGTATCTCTCGGTATCGTACTACCGGGTCGAAGAACGCGTCGCCACACTCAAATCACGGCTGCCCGTCATCGACGGTGACAGGGCAGAGATTATCGACCGCGACGGAAAGCGAGACGCCGTCTCACCGACGATCACCGACGAGTTTTGATGACACAGTCGGCTGTCGACTCGGATCGAAATCGAGTTACAACTCGCCCGACCGAATCCGGTTTTCGGCCTGCTCGAGTGCCACCTCACGGTCGAACGCCTCGATGATCGCGAGCAACTCCGACTCGTCTGCGTCGGCCAGTTCCTTCGCGTGCTCGGTCATGTTCGGTACGGCACGGATGATGTTGTCGACGATCGGGACGTCGGCGACCTGTGGCGACCGCGAGAGCGGGTTGAGGTCGATGACGAGCTCGGTTTTGTCCATCTCGTTCAACGCCTCCGCGCGGTCGCCGTCCTCGAGGGGCACGAGCACGACGTCGGCCGTGTAGATACCGTCCTCGTCGACCTTCGCGCGCTGGTGGTCCAAGTTCGGAATCCGCGCGTCGGCCTCGAGTCCCTTCACGTCCGTCGCGCCGTGCTCGCGGAGGTGAGCCGCGATGGCTTCGATTCGCTTGGGCGTGCGATTGAACAGGTTGATCTCGAGGTCCGCACCGGTCGCCTCCGCGAGATCGACCATCTCGCCGGGAACCAGCGCCGCCACGTTGCCGTTGATCGAGAGCACTGGGTGGTCGGCCAACAGGAGGTGGGCTGCAGCTGCGCGTTCGGCGTCGTCCGCGCTGGGGATCGTTGTCTCGCCCAGCAGGTAGTCGAAGGCGCTTCCACGGCCCTCAGCGTGCATCCCCTGCAGGTGAGTGATGCCCTTCTCGACCCCCTTCTCGATGCGGTGGCGCGTGAGCAGGTCCTGGTATCTGGGATGATCCTCCGGAATCTCCTCTTCGTGTTCGACGTCGGCGGAGACGGTGTCGTAATCGGTCACGATCGATCACTGGCTTCGGTCGATAAAAAACGGCCCGATCGTTCGGTGTGAGGGTCCCGCTGGAGGGAGCCCCCTGTAGACGGAGCGACGGAATCGCCCTATCGCCGGATGTTCTATAAATACACGATAGCGTTCGTGAGTGGATATTCTACGATCTCGAGACACCAACGAGTATGGACACCGAGAGCCGTAACAGGGAACCCGCGCCAGCGAGCGACGAACTCGAGCCGGACGACAGCCAGTATGCTGCTCATCTCGAGCGCAGAGTACCCGCCCGAAACTGATTTCGAACTGCTGGCACACGCAATCGACCCGGACCGTCCCCGTTGAGTCGGGGACTGTCTCGAGACGGCACAACAGACGCAAAATCGGTGAACGGCTCGAATCGAGGTCGAGCCTTATTCAGTGAACGTGATCCAGCCGTCGGGAGCCTGCGATTTCACGTCGTTCATCGCTTCCCGAGCCTTCGTTCGACTCTCGTAGGTCTGTGTGCTTTCGGCCATCGTCGAGCCGTGTTCGTCGACCAGCCGCCACACCCAGCCGTTCTCTGCAGTGTGGAGTTCGAAGGAGACGCTATCGATCTCGAGAATGCTCGCGTCTTCGATCAGGGTCCGTACGTCCTCGAGGGCGGCGCGTGCGGTCTCGCTCGAGTCGTGGGTTTCGGTGCCGGTGGCAACCGTCTGCCTGTCTTCGTCGATGAGCCGCCAGCGCCAGCGGTCCTCGTCGTCCGCGATCAGTTCGAACGAGGCGACGTCGAAGTCCACTCGGCCGGCCATCGGCGCAAGCTGGCGCACGTCCTCGATGGTCGAGCGCACGGCGTCTTTCGATGGGACGGCTTCGGCCGCGCTCGCGATTACCTCGCGGTCGCGGTCGACGAGTTCCCACGTCCAGCCGTCACTGTTGTCCAGCCGGATTACCGCGTCCTCGATCGCGAAAATCGGCGCATCGACTGCGTGTGCCTGCAGCGTCTCGACGGCGGTCACCCCAGTGTTGCGGTCGGCGTAGGAGACGGTCGAGTCGGCGATCTCCTCGCGGTCACGATCGAGCAGCCGCCAGTGCCAGTCGCCGCTTTCGTACAGTTGCACGGTGACGTCGCCGATGGTGTGACTGGACGCGCGAGCGGCCGACTCGCGAACGCCATCGAGACTCTCTAAGAGTTCGTCCCGCGTCGGGTGTGCCGTGGCGTCGTCCGCGACGAGGTCGCCCGACGGGAGCACGAACCGCCAGTGCCAGTCGTCGTCGGCGTACGTCTGGAACACCGCTCGATCCATCGTCCGAACGTCGGCGTCGAGATGCTCGAGCAGCCGATTCATCGCCTGTCGGGCGGCCCCGCGAGTCGGATGGGTCTCGGGACCTTCGGCGACGAGTTGGCCGCCCTCGTCGATGAGTCGCCAGCCCCAGCCGTCGTCTTCGTCGACGAAGAGCTCAAACGCGGCCGTCTCGATCTCGAGGAGTTCGGCGTCGGGGGCTTGCTCTTTGAGCGTCATCATCGCTTCCGCGGCCTCCCCGCGAGAAGTGTGTTCTGCGCCGCTGTCGGCCAAGACGTTGCCGTCCTCGTCGATCAGTCGCCAGCGCCACTCGCCGGAGTCGGCCTCGTAGACCTGAAACGCCGCGTGTTCGAACTCGATGAGTTCGGCTTCGCTGGCTTGCTCGCGGACCCGCCGAATCGCCTCGGTCGCCGTATCGGCGTCGGGGTGGGGCTCGGTGCTCGCGGCGACAACCTCGCGGTCGTCGGTGACGAGACGCCAGTGCCAGTCGGGACCGGGTTCGTCGTCGTACTCGAGCGTGGTACCGCCGTCGGGTTTCGCTGCAGGCTCGTCGGCCGCCACCGGCAGGTCGTCGTCCGGTCCGGCGGCCGCTGTTGCGGCGTGGTCGTCCGGGTAGACCTCGTACTCCGCATCCTCGATTTCGACGACGTCGGCCTCGAGGGCGTGGTCGGCGAACTGCTCGGCACTGCGCTCGACGGGCGCGGCTGCTGTCAGCTCTCGGGGGCTTCGTGCGACGACGTGCTCAGCCTCGTCGACGAGCCGCCAGCGCCGCTTGTCGCCCGCGTCGTACAGTTCGTAGGCCGGGTCGCCGGCAACGGTCACCGACGCTGTCTCGAGAGCCGGGAGCAACGCCTCGACGGCGGCCTCGGCATCGCGACGACTGTCGAACGTCGCCGAGCAGGCGGCAACGGCGTCGTCACGGTCGTCGACGAGTCGCCACGTCCAGCTGTCGGCGTGGTCGACGAGTTCGACACCGACGTGTTCGACGTCGAGCAAGCGCGCGCGGCCGAACCGGTCGACGAACTGGTGGGCGGCGTCCTCGGCCAGCGCCTGCGTTTCGTGACCCGTCTCGCTTCCGGCCAGCGGAGTTCGGTCGTCATCGATCAGTTGCCAGTACCACCGGTCGCGGTCCTCAGCGTACGTGAAGGCGGCACCGTCGATTTCGATGATGTCCGCGTCGGGGCCTCGATCTTTCAGAAAGCTCACCGACGCTTCGGCGTCGTCACGTGCGGAAAATTCGCCGGTGCTGGCACCCACGACGCTGCCGTCGTCGCGGGCGAGGGTCCACTGCCACGTACCGTCGCGATCCTCGTAGAGTCGGAACGCGGAGGTGGTCAACTCCATCAGCCCGGCGGAACTGATCTGGGATTGGACGCGTTCGATGCTCTGTGTCGCGTCGGGTCGGGTGACGGCGCTCTCGGTGCTTGCCGCGAGCGCCTCGAGGTGTAAGACGTGCCACTGCCAATCGCCGTGTTCGTCGCGGAAGACGGCAAACTGTGCCCCCTCTATGGCATCGCCCGTCAGAATAGCCGGGTCGTCGGTTGCACCTTCTTCGTCGACGAACATCCCTTTCCGACCCGTCAGAATCGGGACGAGAGCGGTGACGCCCGCGATGAGTCCGACGCCGAGCGTATACACGGTGATGACCTGCACGCTGTAGTCGACGCCGAGTTCCCGCCAGTTGTACGGATACGCCCAGCCGAAAAAGACGACACCAGAGAGCGCAACGACCAGCCCAAGAACACTCGCATAAATCCCGATCCTGCGAACTGGCAACATCAATACGATCCCGAACAGACAGAGCGCGAGTCCCGCCGCCGCTGTCACCCCTGAGCCCCTGATTAGCGTATAGGAGTCTGCACTCCCCGCATAGCCGACGACGAATACGGCCACTCCTGCCGCACCCAGGATGTAGCCGACGATAAACACCCAGTAGCCGTAGACGTCCGTGCTCGAGTCGGGCTCGCCGACGTAGTGTTCGTACAGTCGAAACAGTTTGTGGTGAATTTCACTTATTGAGGACATTCGTGAACTTGACTCGATAACTGAAATACACCATAATAAACCTCTGGCCACAGTACAAATTCTAGATATATTCGTTAAACTATGGCCGATCGGTAGCGAAGACTAATCGAGTGACGACGGCCAGTTATCCTCCTGCTGTGGTTTCGCCGCTCGAAACATGACTCGCTCGAGACAGGGTAGCGCCGCTGCATCCGGACGATCAACCGATCGCGCCGAGCGGCACGGACAGTCGAGAGTCGGGTGGTCGATGACGAGACGATGTCTCACGACGCAGTCCGGTGGTACGGAACCGAACCGATCGGATACTCGAGAAGAGTCGAGGAGCGTAATTTACTTCAACATCGCACCCGCCGGATGGGTCGCACAGACGGTCGGCTCGTAGCCGGCGTCCGACAGGCCCGTTCCGAGGGCGAAGACGGTCTCGCCGAGCATCGCCATCGAGGCCTGACCCCCGACCTCCGAGACGTCGTTGATCGTCTCCGCAACCTGCTCGGTCAACAGCCCTGCCTCGCGGGCGAACAGCCGCGAGGCGTACATGAACGACAGCAGCGTCGGCTCCTCGACGACGCGGGACAGTGCTTGTTTCCCGGCTGCCGACAACTGGTCGGTCTCCCCCGAGAGGACGTCCGCCGTCGACAGTTCACCGAACGAGACGTACTCCACGCGCGCTCGCTCGGGGATCGCATCGAGTTTGTTCTCCTGTGGCCCGCCGGGCTCGAGTCGGATCGGGACGCCGCCGTGGGCCTGCGCGACCACGTCACCCAGCCCGGTTCCGGCCTGTACTTCAGCTCCGTGGGCGATTGTGACGAGTTCGTTGCGCGAGAGCTTGCGTTCGAACACGCGGTTGGCCGCGAGCGCGGTGCCAAGCGCCATCGCGCCCGAGACGCCGAAGCCGGAGCCGAGCGGAATCTCGGATTCGGCCTCGACGCGGGCTGGCGTCTCGAGCGTCTCGAGGACGGTTCTGACGGGATCGATCTCGAGTTCCTCGCCGTCGAGGACGATCGTCGACTCGCCCTCGGGTGCGGGTGTGACCGTTACGTCGACGCCGTCGGTGAGCGTTAGCCCCGCACCGCGAGAGCCGGCTTTCGTCGGATCCTCGGCTGAGTGGGCGCTGAAAAAGCCCGTGATATGCCCCGGTACGAACGCGGTCGCCTCCTCACGCATTAGGGATGCTTGCGACCGCGGCGATATAACAGTGAAGATTCGCCACAGTTTCGACTGACTGTCACCGATACGATCCCTGCTCCGCCTCGAGATCGCCGGAGACGGCGATCCAGTCCGCTTGCGGGCCGGTGAGCTCGACGGCGAGTTCGTCCGTGTACCAGTTGCTGCTCCAGCCGCCGACCCACCACGAGTTCTCGCCGCGGTTGGTAACGCGGATCGAAACCTCGGTGGACGGATCAGCGTCGTACTCGGCGTAGACGACGCTCGTGTACTCGAGACAGCGGTCCATCCCGTCGAGACACGCCGTCTCGGTCGCGTCGGCGCGTGGCTCGAGCACCGGCTCGGTACCGACTGGGTCGCGCGTCTCGATGGGGTCGTCGCTCTCGAGACGGAGGTGTAGTTCGTACTGCTCGCGCTCGCTGACGAACATATCGGGATCGTTCGGATCGTACTCCTCGGCCGTGATCGGCTCTGTCCGACCCAACTCGCCGTCTTCGACGACCCGGTAGTACTCGGGCTCGACGACGAACTCGTCGACGGCCACCTCGAGCATCGGGCCGCGGTCGGTCTCGACGAGTCGACTCGAGAACGCCTCGGGCTGGGCATAGTAGTCGCCGTCTTCGAGCGCGCCCGCGACGGATACCTCGCCGTCGGCGGCCGGCACCGGGACGAGAATCGTCGCGTTCGTCAACGTCCCGTTCGTCGACACCTCGACGTCGTAGCTGTACTCGCTCGTATAGCTGTCCTCTGCGAGCGAGTCGGAGAGGAGGGCGAGCCCACCGATGACGAGCGCGGCGACGACGACCACTGCCACAAGTCCAATGATGATTGTGCGTTTGTCTCTCATCGTGTTCCTCGAGCGGACGATCCTCGCAAGCCGAGACACCGACCACTAACGGTCGATACGAGCGGGGGACTGGTAGCGGTATCGGACCGTTCCCCAATCGTGAAAATACGTCGTTGCTGACTGACTCGAGTCGTCACCCAGCGACCTCGCCTACGGCGAGAGTCGCTGTCGGTCTCTCGGGAACAACACAGCCTCTCGGATGTTGTCCAGTCCGAGAATCGTCATGATCAGGCGCTCGCCACCGAGGCCGAAGCCGGCGTGGGGCGGCATGCCGTATTTGAACATCTTCGTGTAGTACTCGAACTGCTCGGGATCGAGCCCCTGCTGTTCGAAGCCTTCGATGAGCTTCTCGTGGCGATGCTCGCGCTGGCCGCCGGAGACGAGTTCCATCCGCGGGTGCATCAGGTCGAAGCCCGTCGAGAGCTGGTCGTCGTCGTCATGGTCTTTGATGTAGAACGGCTTGATCTCGCTCGGCCAGTCGGTGATGAAGTAGTGGCCGCCGACGTCGTCGCCGAGTGCCTTCTCGCCCTCGGTCGGCAGGTCGTCGCCCCAGACGAGTTGCTCGTCGAGTTCGCCTGTCGCGTTGATGCGCTCGATGGCCTCCTCGTAGCTGATGCGTGGGAACGCCTCCTCGGGCACCTCGAACTCGTCTTCGAGGCCGAGCGCCTCGAGTTCGTCGCTGCAGTTCTCGGCGATGGCTTCGTAGGCGGCTTTGACGACGCCTTCGACGACGTCCATCGCGTCGTTCTGGTCGCAGAACGCGCCCTCGAAGTCGATCGAGGTCGCCTCGTTCAGGTGTCGCGGCGTGTTGTGCTCTTCGGCGCGGAAGATCGGGCCGATCTCGAAGACGCGCTCGACGTTCGAGCCGGCGATCAGCTGCTTGAACAGCTGTGGCGACTGGTTCATGAAGGCCTCCTCGCCGAAGTATGTGATCGGGAAGAGTTCGGTGCCGCCTTCGGTCCCCGTGGCGACGATCTTCGGCGTGGTGATCTCCGTACACTCGAACTCGCGGAACCGCTCGCGGACGGCACGCAGGATCTCCGAGCGGATCTCGAAGATGGCCTGCACGTCGTCCTTACGGAGGTCGAGCGTGCGGTTGTCGAGTCGCGTCGAGAGGTCGGCGTCGACCTTCCCCGAGGGGTCGAGCGGTAGTTCGGGGTCTGCGGGGGCGACGACTTCGACGCTCTCGGGCGTGATCTCGACGCCCGTCGGCGCGCGTGGCTCCTCTTCGACGGCACCCGAGACCGACACGACGCTCTCTCGAGAGACGCCGAGACCGGTTTCGACGAGCTCCTCGTCCATCTCGTCTTTCTCGAACTTGATCTGGATCTTGCCCGTGCTGTCTCGGAGAATCAAGAAGGCGATGCCGCCGAGGTCGCGGATCTCGTGCACCCAGCCAGCGACGGTTACGTCGTCGCCCGGCTCGGCGTCGGCAGTATGGATTCTGTCCTGCATACCACCCGATTCCCGTCGCCGGAACTTAAGCGCAATCGTTCTGTGCCGGCCGAGTGCGCTCGAGACCGATTGCTGACGTGACGCGAAAAGAACTCGAGGGAGTGACTGGTCGACGAACGGGCCGTGAGCCGTAGGCCATGGCTGTCCAGCGGTTTCAGCGCTCGTGGACCGTCATCGGAATCTCGTGTTTCGGGCGCGCGGTGATCGTCGCCATCAAATCGAGGTCCGTCCCGGGGACGAGTTCGAGGTGATAATTCTGGTAGATCGTCGCGAGCATGAGCCGTGCCTCGAGCATCGCGAAGCGGTCGCCGATACACCGGCGCGGCCCCGCCGCGAACGGGAAGTAAGCGAGTTTCGGGAGGTCGGACTCCATCTCGTCGGTCCAGCGCTCGGGCCGGAACGCGAGCGGGTCGTCGTACCAGCGCGGATCGCGGTGGACCACCCACTGGTGCATTCGAACCGTCGATCCCGGCTGAATCTCGTAGCCACCGATGACGTCCGGCTTGACCGGTTCGCGGACGATCCCCGGCACCGGCGGGTAGAGGCGCATCGATTCTTTGACCACCCGCTCCGTGTACGTCAGCTCCGAGAGGTCCGCCATCGTCGGCGTCCGGCCGCCGAGCACGTCCTCGAGTTCCTCGACGAGTCGCTGCTCGGCGGTCGGGTTCGTCGCGAGGAGATACGCCGTAAACGTCAGCGCGAGCGCCGTCGTCTCGTGGCCGGCGAGCAACAGCGTCACGACCTCGTCTCTGATCTGCTCGTCCGAGAGCGTGGCCCCCTCCTCGTCGCTCACCTCGAGGAGTTTCGAGATGACGTCTCGGTCGGTCGGGTTCGCCCGTCGTTGCTCGATCAGGCGGTAGACGACGGCGTCGAGCTCCTCGCGTGCGCGCTGGATTCGCCGTCGGGACGGCGTCGGAATCGTCGGCGGGAGGACCAGATGCGAGAGGCTCTCGCTCGCCAGCATGAACTCCTCGAGCGCGTCGCCGACAGTGTCGACGGCGTCGTCGATGTCGACGCCGAACAGCGCCCGGGCGACGATCCTCAGCGTAATCTCCATCATGTCCTCGTGGAACAGCCGGGTCTGGCCGTCGTCCCACTCCTCGAGCCCCGCTTCGGTGAACTCGGTCATCATCGAGGCGTACTCCTGGATTCGGTCGGGGTGGAACGCGGGCTGGATGAGGTGGCGATTGCGTCGCCAGACCGCGCCTTCGCTGTTCAGGATGCCGTTGCCCGTGACCGGTCCGAGAATGGTCTGAAACCGTTCGCCTTTGACGTAGTGCTGGTTGTTCTGGACGAGTACCTGCTCGATGTAGTCGGGATGGTTGAGCTGGTAGACCGGGCCGCCCGGATCCTCCCACTGGGCGATGTCGCCGTACTCTCGGGCCGTGTTCGTCATGAAGCCGTACGGATCGCGGAGGAAGGCGAGTTGGTTGCCGACGATCGGCAGCCCACTGGGACCTGGCGGCTGCTCGTTGCGGATCGCGGGGGTGTCACTGCTCATTACTACTCGTTCCGAGGGACGCGAGCCACCTATGTCTACGGCCGAGCATCCTCGGCACCCTTAACTGCGACCCGACCCCGTCTCCCGACGTGCACGCACACTCGAGCGAACGGGCACGAACCCCACCGCCGCACGCGCGACTCGGGGTGTCGAGATGAGAGCCGCAACGGTGACGCTCTCGTGGAACAGGGGCCGCGACAACCCGATTCCCGACGTCTTCGGTGCCGACGACGCGGTTTCCCTCGAAGAAATCCGCTACGTCAATCCCATCCACAACGGCCGGTACGTCGAACTGCTCGACCTGCGCGGCGACCTCGAGCGGGCGCGGACGCTGCTCGAGGATTCGCCCGACGCGATCGAATACGACCTCGTGGGTGAGGGGCATCGAGGCGTCGCCTACGTTCAGTGGCGCACCGTCGGGCTCGTCGGCGACCTCCTCTCGATCCTCGACCAGCGCGAGATCGTCGTCGACTGGCCGATCACGGCCGTCGAAACCGAGACCGATCGCGGTCTCGAGTTGACGGTGGTCGGGACGAGCTGGGCGATCGAACAGGCGGCCACAGATCTTCCCGACGGCGTCACCCTCGAACTCCACCGACTCGGCAGCTACCGCCCACAGGCAGATCGACAGTTTGCGACGCTCACCGAGCGCCAACGAGCGGTCTTCGAGCTGGCGCTCGCGGAGGGCTACTACGAGGTGCCGCGGGAGACGACACAGCGCGACCTCGCCGAACAACTCGACTGCGCAACGGGGACCGTCGCCGAACACCTCCAGCGCATCGAATCGGCGTTCGCGAGCGCCTACGCCGCGTCGATCCAGTCACAGGGTCGCTGACCCGAACGACGACGGCTCGACTCGAGCCGGTCGCTGACGCCGCTCGGCTGTCCGGTCTGCGTTGGCTGGCACCAGTCCCGTTTTCACTCCACACCGATAATCGTCCGGTATGGACGACCTCGAGCGACTCGCCGCCGACATCCGGCGTGCAGACACTGTGGTTGCGTTCACCGGCGCGGGGATCTCCGCGCCCTCTGGCGTCCCAACCTTCCGCGGCGACGACGGCGTCTGGGAGCACTTCGACGAGGGTCAGTTTACGTACGGGCGCTTTCAGCGCGACCCCGAAGGGTTCTGGGCGGATCGCCTCGAACTGCAGCGGGCGATGTTCGGCGACGAGTTCGAACCCAACGCGGCCCACGAGGCGCTGGCCGGGATGGGCCATGACGGCACTCTCGATGCCATTTTGACCCAGAATACGGACGGCCTGCACGGCGACGCCGCCGACGCGACCGGGACGGATGGCACGACGCTGCTCGAACTCCACGGCAACGCTCGGCGCGTGCGCTGTACCGACTGCGGGCGGCGCACTGATGGCGATCCGGTCTTCGAACGCGCTGCCGACGGTGAGTTGCCACCGACCTGCGAGTGTGGCGGCGTCTACAAACCCGACGTCGTCCTCTTCGGCGAACAGCTCCCGGGCGCGGTCATCCAGCGCGCTCGAGAACTCGCTCGCGAGAGTGACGTCTTCCTCGCGATCGGGTCCTCGCTGGTGGTCGAACCCGCCGCGTCGCTGCCCCGACTCGCGGCGTCGCCGGAGGCGACCGTCGGGATCGTCAACCTCGAATCGACACCGGTCGACTCGACGGCCGACGTCGTCTGTCGTGAGGACGTGACGGCTGTGTTGCCGCGACTTCGAAGCCTGCTCGAGGAGTGATCTCGGCTCGCGAATCCGTATCGGTCCCAATCAGCCGTCCCGTATTCGGTTTTCCGCGTGGTGGAGTGGATTCGACTGTTCGGAACACACTGGCGTATCCGACACCGTACCGTTTTGCTACGACGATCAATCGGAATCGGAAACAGCTCCCAACCGATTTCGACCAGCTAAAATATGTTCCCACTGCGGGCCGTATTTTTCGGCTAGCCAAATAATTTCTTTGCTATTCTGAAAGACTTTTTACCCTGCGCACACAAGTCGTAGATGAACATGGAAAACTACGTACTGGTGTTCGTCGCGGGCCTCATCACCGCCATCGCGACGGGACTTGGGGCGATCCCGTTCTTCTTCGTCGACGACTTCAGTGACCGGTGGAACGTGGCGCTGTGGGGCATCGCGTCCGGGATCATGGTCGCGGTGTCAGTGTTCGGGCTCGTCGACGAAGGGCTGGCCTACGCCACGGACGGTTTTCCAACCCTGTTGGTCGGCGGCCTCCTCACGGGCGTCGCGCTGGTGATCGTCTCCGACAACGTACTCGACCGCGTCGACCTCCACGACGACCGTGAACACGACCGCGGTGCGACCGGGGACGAACTCCGCACTGACGGCGTCGGTCACGGCCACGACGAGCACGCGCTCGAGGCCGAGGCGTTCGCTCAGGGCGACCTGAAAACGCTCGTCCTCATCCTCGGCATCCTCACTGTTCACAGTTTCCCGGAGGGCGTGGCGGTCGGGGTTTCGTTCGCCGAACTCGGGCTGGAGGGCGGCGCTCCGATCCTCGGGTTCACGATCCCGCTGCTCGCGGTGTTTATGACGGTCGCCATCTCCATCCACAACATTCCGGAGGGAACCGCCATCGCGATCCCGATGCGGGCGATGGGCCTGTCCAAGTGGCGGATGGTGGGTGCGGCGATCTTCTCGAGCCTGCCCCAGCCCATCGGCGCGGTCATCGCATTCGCGTTCGTCTCGTGGGCCGAGGCGTTCCTCCCGTTCGGCTTCGGGTTCGCCGCCGGTGCGATGGTCTATTTGGTCGCGACGGAGTTCATCCCCGAGGCACTGGAGACCGGGACAGCGCTCCCAAACCGTGGCCATCACGAACTCCTCGCCGGCTTCGGCACGGGCGTTGCGGCGATGGTGCCCCTGATGTTCATCTAAAGGAAACGGCGAGCGTTCTACCCCAGACAGTCAGAACGAAGACTAAAATCGAGCCTGGAAACAGCGTTCAGACGTCGTTGGCCGCCTTAACCGTCTCTCGGACGGCGCCGACGCCCTCGTCGTGGGCGAGGTCGCCGACGACGATGACGTCCGCGTGCGTGGCCATCTTCGCAGCGGAGTCGTAGTCGTGGATGCCGCCGCCGTAGAACAGCGTCGACTCCTTGGTCGCCTCGCTTGCGGCCTGAACGATATTCTCGTCACCCAGCATGCCGGAGTACTCGAGGTAGACGATCTCTTGGCCGAACATCCGTTCTGCGACTTCCGCGTAGGCGGCGACGTCGTCCGCGTCGAGATCGCAGTCGGCCTCGGTGTACGTTGCGACGTCCGCTTCGGGGTTCATTACGATGTACGCTTCCGTCCACGTGCGATCCCAGTCCATGTCGCCATCGAGTCGAACCCACTCTTTGTGTGCGCCCGTGATCCAGAACGGCGAGCCGGCGTTGAACACCGTCGGAATGAGATAGCCCTCGAGCGCCCGGTTGTCGATGACGACTTCGGGGTTCGACGGCTCCTGGTAGAGCGGCACGTCGTGTTCGGCACAGGCGTCGACGACGGCCTCCATGTTCTCCTCGGTGATTCCCATGGTGCCGCCGACCTCGATCGCGTCGGTGCCAGTCGCACAGAGGTCTCCGTAGGTGACGCCCTCGGGAAGCTCCTTGTCGGGATCGATCTTGAGAATGTGGTTCCAGTCGTCCCAGGGGCAAGCGGTAGTCATACCGCTCCGTTTCCCGACAACCGGCAAAAACGCTACGAAACGGGCCCCCTTCGAAAAACCGGGCTCGAAAGGCGTGCTCTCGGCCGTCGAGCGGTGAGGGCGGTCGCCTCGAGCGTCAGCTTAGACGTACTCGAACCACTCGTCGTACGCGTCCGTTTTGCGCTCGACGATATCGAAGAACCGCGACTGGATGTCTTCGGTGATTGGACCGCGAGAGCCGTCGCCGATAACGACGTTGTCGATCTTCCGGATCGGCGTGACTTCGGCGGCCGAGCCGGTGAAGAACAGTTCATCGGCGGTGTTGAGTTCGCCACGCGAGATCGAGACGTTGTCGTGGACGGTGTAGCCGAGGTCTTCGGCGATCTCGATCACGCTGTCGCGGGTGATGCCGTCGAGGATCGACTCGGAGAGGCCGGGCGTGTAGATCTCGCCGTCGCGCACGAGGAAGACGTTCTCGCCGGGGCCTTCCGCGACGTTACCCTCCTTGTTCAGGACGAGCGCCTCGGCGTAACCGTTCCGGCGGGCTTCCTCGCCGGCGAGCATGCTGTTGACGTACAGTCCCGTCGTCTTCGCGTTCGTCGGCACCTGACTCGAGGCGTGTTTGCGCCACGAGGAAATCATCACGTCGATCCCTTCCTCGAGTGCCTCCTCGCCGAGATAGGCACCCCACGGCCAGACGGCGATAGCGGTGCGCGTCGGGCAGTCTGCCGGGCTGACGCCCAGCGAGTTGTAGCCGTAGAATGCGACCGGGCGGATATAACACGACGGCAATTCCTGGCGCTGAATGAGCGCTTTGGTCGCCTCGGTGAGCTCTTCTTTGGTGTAGTCGATGTCCATCTCGTAGGGCTTTGCGGACTGGAACAACCGTTCTAAGTGTTCCTCCCACCGGAAGATCGCGGGGCCCTCCTCGGTGTCGTAACAGCGTGCCCCCTCGAACACGCCGCTCCCGTAATGAAGGCCGTGTGTAAGCACGTGGACCTGCGCGTCGTCCCAATCGACGAACTCGCCGTCCATCCAGATCGTGTCGACATCCATCTCGTCAAATCCCATGCTCGACTGTGAGGAAACCCACCGTACTAAGTATTCGTGATTTGCGGGGCGAGACCGCAGAACGAAGCAGAAACCGTCTTACCGCGCGTCGTGGCCGCCCTCGAGGAGTCCGTCGACGAGTCGGGTGAACCGATCGACCAGCCGATCGGGCACCGTCGGCGTCACCTCAGAGAGCAGCGGTGCGGTCCGATCGGGATCGGCGAGCGAGAGCGTGACCCGATTGCGCTCGTCGTAGCGTTTGTCGACGATATCGCGCTCGACCAGGTGGTCGAGGTGGTACTCGAGTGTGCTCCGGGCGATCCCCAACTCGTCTGCGACCGCGGCGGGGCGGCTCGGCTCGTGCTCGATGAGGTAGACGACGATTTCTCGAGCCGTCTCACGGCGAAACAGTGCCAGTGCCCCACGTTCCCACTCACTGTACTGCGGTGGGTAGTAATGGGTCTGGCCGTACAGTTCCTCTCGGACGAGGTCGTCGGCATCGATCAATCGACGGATGTGATACTGTATCTGTCCCGGCGCGAACTCCGACGTTCGGACGAGTTCGTTGAAGTGGATGCCGGCGTTCGACTGCACGTGCGCCCTGATCTGTTGTCGAGTGTCGCTCATGGTAATCGATGTCGTCCCGCGTTCGTCCCCTGTCGGCGGGAACTGGCTGTTACGTGAGCCTAGCGATGCTGTCCTGATAACGACTTCCGATCGTTCCCGAGGAGTGAGAACGGGTCATATGACCCGCTTTCGTATCGGAAGTCCGACGACGGTTGTAGCTGTCCGGACCGATCCAGCCCTGCTGACCGAAGCACATAGGTGACTCACGCCCCGAGGTATAGCCGCGTAGATGGATCACACGACGCCTCTCGAGATCACGTGGCTGGATCCGCAACTGGCACCGGTACTCATCGGTGTCATCGTGCTCGCCGTCGCCGGGACGATGATCCTCTTCTGTAGCGGACTCGTCGCCTACCTGCAACGGCGATCGACCAGATATCTGTTGATCACGATCGTCCTCGGGTTGCTCGTCGCTCGGTCGATTGTCGGTCTCGGGACCGTCTTCGGGCTGGTTCCGATGACGGTACACCACCTCGTCGAGCACGGCACCGACGTGACGATCGCCGTGCTCATCCTGTATGCCGTCTATCGAAGCGGGCCGCTGTCGCGGGTGACTACCGAAAACGACGTCGATTCCGGCACCCTCCAGTCGGGTCCGGACGGCAACTGATACGGCTTGCCGTACCGATGTCCCGGCGTACCTGGAGGGTGGTTGTGGGTGCGCCGAAACGGACATCCATTGGTCCGTATGCGACAGTGTTTTTCGCGTTTATCCCAATCGCTCGAGGACGTCCCGACCCTCGAGATAGGAGAGACCGTGTCGATCAGCGTAACCGCGGGCGTCAGCGGGGCTGAGTGCCTCACCGGTTTCGTCGTCTAACATCTCACAGACGACGACGGCGGGTGAGAGGCCGGCAGCTTCAGCGAGTGCGACGCCGAGTTCGGTGTGGCCTTCCCGCTGTGCGAGGAGGTCGGGGGCGGCTTTCAGCAGGTGGACATGGCCGGGAACGCGAAACTCCTCGGCGAACGTCGTTTCGGTGAGGCTGGCAGCGGCGTTACCGAGTGCCTGAATCGTCATCGAGCGATCGACGTCCGTGATCCCGGTGTACGTCTCTCGGTGGTTGACCGTCAGCGAAAACGACGAACGCTCGTCGTAGCCGAGTTCGTGGTCACTCGTCGCGGGATGGTCGACCGCGTCGCTGTAGAAGGGCAACCCGAAGGTGTCGGCGACCTCGTGACCGAGCGCGACGCAGACCAGCCCGCCGGCATCGTTTCGCAGTCGAGCAACGGCATCGGGCGTGACGGCATCCGCGTGGTAGATCAGATCAGTCTCGCCTTCCCGATCGGCCGCATCGTGAACGAGAATCGGCTCACCCGCACGCAGCGCCTCGAGCGTCGTCTCGAACGCGTCCGTCGTCGACGGGGTGGTGTCGCCGTCCCCAGTCGCGTTCGAACGGGGGCCGGCGTGGTAGCCCGTCATCGGCGATCACCCACGTAGACGACGACGTGGTCGTCGTCCTCGAGACCGAGTGCCTCGCGGAGTTTATCGGGCGCGATGATCTCGAGTTGGTCCTCGTCGTGGTGCGTTCGTTCGGGCGCGATGATGTGGGCGCGCTCGTAGCGCTCGCCGTCAGTCGTCTCGATCGTCGCCGGATAACAGACTGCGGGACCGTACGTTCGATCGTCGTCCTCCCAGCCGTCGATCGGGACCGGCTCGAGCGAGCCGATCGCACTTCGGCGACGAACGCTGTCGTCGCGCAGGTCCACGTTCAGGGTGCCGGGAAACGGCTCGTAGTCGAGTCGGTCCTCGAACTGGCGTTTGTACCCCGGTAGCGAGATGTAGTGGCGGCCCTCGCCCATGCCGCTAGTGACGGTGCCGTCGAGTTCGATCTCCGAGTCCGTCTCGAAAATCCGACGGTAGTCCTCGTACTCGGCGTGCAGCGTCTGCTCGCCGGCGTCGGTGATCGCGACCCACTGGCCGTCGCTGACCGTATCGCGCTCGAGCAGCCCACCACTTTCGAGGCGCTGGAGTCGTCGCGAGGCAGTCTGGTTCGAGGCGTCGAGCCGATCGGCGAGATGAGAACAGGAGATCTTGACGTCGCCCTCGAGTCCACCCTCGAGTGCGAGCAGTTTGAGCACGGCGAGTTCGTCGTACCCAACGGCGGACTCAGCTGACACTGACATACCGGTTGCTTCGGGGCGATCAACTAAAAGCATACCGAATGTGGCATGCGTAACGGAAATGGAACAACACTCCGAAGCGGGTTCGGTGTATCACCTGGTTGGCGAGTCGGGGCAAAAAGCCATCGGTCGCGCGGTCAGTACTCGCGTGCGATGGTGTCGTCGATCGCGGCGACGCGGTCGGGATCGTCGGTCCAGAAGCCGTCCCAGACGCGTGGCTCGTCCTCGAGACAGACCAGCGCGGAGGCAGTTCCGTCGGCAGGGTCGTCGGGACGGTAGACGACGAACCAGGCGTTTCGGTACCGCGGCTCCGTGCCGCTGTGGACGGTGACGTCGAGATCGATCGGTGCGTCGTCGACGCCGTAGACGTGGACGTCGAGTTCGCTCGCCGCCAGTACCGTGTACACGTCGTGGGTACCGATCTCGTCGGTGAGTCGCGAAAGCTGCTGAAACGCACTCCGCAGCGTGCCACGCCCGTCGTTCCAGGCCAGCTGTTCGATGCGCCGGGAGACGAGGATCAACAGTAGCTTTTCGTTGTGAGCAAGCGGATACCCTCGCAGTCGAAGCTGCGTCTCGTCGAGGTTCGCGAGCACACTCGGGAACTCGATCTCGCCGAGCCCACGCGCCCCGGTCACGAACAGATCCGAGTTAATCGCGAGAATCGACTCGTAGAGGTCGGCCATCGGCGAGGTGGCGACGGGCACGCCGTCCTCGAGGAGCACCGCGACGTCGCCTTCGGTCGTCTCGAGGTCGGCAGCGAACTCGACGGCGTCGATGGTTGCCGTCTCGACGTCGATCGGGTGCGTCTCGAAGGTCTCGTCGAGCATCGCCTCGAGCGGGCCGGGCTGGTCGTCGCCGACGACGACGATCGTCGCTTCCGGAGGCCCGGTGTCCTCAATAAACGATCGCAAACTCATTGCGAAGGGTTGTAGCTGGGGCAAGTAAAAGAATCCGCTCGCTCGAGCGATTCAGTTCCCCGTTACGGGATCGCGCTCCCAGAACTCGCTGCCTTTCTTCAGCTTCGGCACCCAGGTATCTTTCTGCGTGGCGAGCAACGCGACTCGAGACTCCGGCACGCCGCGACACTCGGTGAACTCGGGCATGTACGACATGACGTCTTCGGCAAAGTCGACGACGTCTTGGTGGTCGGGCATCGCCGAGCGGTCGAGTCGGCCCTGCGAGTGGCCCACGTGCATGTACGCCTTCAGTTCGATGAAATCGGGGTCGGCCTGCTGGTAGAAGCCGGCGTACCAGTCGGGGTGGTGCATGTTCTCGCCGTCGACGAGCGTCGTCCGGAGGACGGTTCGCGTCTCGTCTTTGTCGGCGAGGACGGCCATCGTCTCGAGTAGCTTGTCCCAGGCGTCGTCTTCCATCGCGCCGACGACTTGGTCGAAGGTGTGGCGCTCGGGGGCGTCGACGCTGACGTACAGTTGCGTCGGATCGCACTCGGCGAGCACCTCGGGGCGGGTGCCGTTGGAGACGAGGAAGGTGGTGATATCGCGGTCGTGGAAGGCGTCGATGAGTTCGGGCAGATAGGGGTACAGCGTCGGTTCGCCGTCGAGGCTGATAGCGACATGACGCGGCTCCATGGCCTGATCGAACACTTCGCGTGGCACCTCATCGTTGCCGCCGAAACCCGAGAGCAGTTTCTTCTGGAGTTCGATCGAGGCGTCCACGACAGCCTCGGGGTCGTCCCACTGGACGTCGTCCATCTCGTAGGAGTGGCCCTGATGGTCGCGCCAGCAGAAGACGCAGCGTTCGTTACACCGAACGACCGGCGTCATCTGGATACAGCGGTGGGACTCGATTCCGTAGTAAATGTACTTGTAACACTTCCCTTCGCCGCGGATGGCGTTTGCCGTCCAGCCACACGTCTGGGCAGCCGTATGGTTTTCGCTGTGGTAGTCCGGACTCGAGACCTGCATCGCACCGCCGTCGCCGTCACCCTCGCTCCGTTCGGCGTCGGAACCGGAGTCGACGCCCGTCTCGGCGGAGTTGCTCATATTGCCCCCGCTTGGACGGGGGCGGACAAAAGCCGTGTGGTGTGGAACGGGTTACTCGCTGTTCGATTCGTGCGGCAGTTCGCCCGGCTGTGCCGGGTCGTCGTCCTCGGTCGTTACTTCGCGTTCGAAGCCGTACAACACCAGTCCAGTATTCGCCGTCAGGAGGACGCCGGTCATCGGAACGGTCGCGAACAGGTACAGGCCGACCCCGACCGCGAACGTCCCCGCCACGAGCGCGGCCCACAGCAGCGGCCGCGAAACGTCGACTCGCGTCGCATCCCAGTAGGTTCCACCGAAGAGTCCGACCGTCGCCACCAGCCCGAAGACGGCGACGAGCGTATCGACTACCATATCCGGTGGTTAGCCGGCCGAAGGAAAAGCGTTCCGCGTGTTACAACGAGTCCACGTTCATGCCGTCCCGCGAACCCGCTCGAGCACCGACAGCGTCCCGTCAGCGTGAACGTCCTCGAGTACCTCGTCAGCAGCTGCTTTGGCCAGCTCGTCGGCGTTCCCGACGGCGAAGCTCCGACCGACGGCGTCGAACGACGAGACGTCGTTGACCGAGTCGCCGACGGCGACGGCGGCCTCGAGGTCGATCGGAACGTGGTCGGCGATCGTCTCGAGGCCAGCGCCTTTGGTCGGAGTCGTGTCCTTGACGTGGTAGGCGTAGCCGGTGTCGATCACCTCGAGGCCGTGTTTGGCAGCGATCTCGCGCAGCGGGCCGATCGGTTGCTCTAAGTTGACCGCGATTTCGGTTTCTCGCCAGCGGTTGACAGTGTCTTCTGCGCCCCAGCCGAGGGTGTAGCCGGCGGCGCGGTACTCCTCGGTGACGGCCTGGGCGGCCTCGCGGTCGGCGGTGAAGAAGACATCGTCGCCAGTGTAGACGACGCCGCCGTTCTCGGCGACGACGAGTTCCGGAACCCCGATAAAATGACAGAGCGCGATCGGGTACGGAAATGCCTTCCCGGTCGCGATGACGACGGGGGCCTCCCAGTCGCGGATCGGATCGAACACGCGCGGGTCGATGCCCCACCCGTCGGGCCGGGTCAGCGTGCCGTCGATGTCGAGCACGAGCGGCGGATCGGCAGTCATAGCCGTCACTCGAGCGTTCCGTCACCTAAAGGAGTCGGTTCACGGAAAACAGCGGTGGCTCGGACCCGTTCAGAGCGCGAGGTAGCCCGCGTTGGGGAGGAGTCCGAGCAGATAGAGGATACCGAGGAGGAACATGAAGATCGCGATCGCCATCGCTGGCGGGTCGACGTGCGTGCCGGAGTGAGAGTAGAACATTCGCTGGGTTACTTCGGCGAACAGGCCGCTGATCGCACCGAACACGCCGGCGACGAGCAACGCGACCGGTTCGCTTCCGATGGCCGGCATCGCGATGATCGCGCCCACTGCGCCGAGCAGCGTGATGTGGTGGGTGACGGGGATCTTCTCGACGCCGAGGTTGAGAAACAGCAGGCTGATCGCGGAGATCGCATAGCCCAGGAAGATGCTTCCCGTCTCGAGCCAGATGTAGCCGCCGAGGACCCCACCGACGAGGCCGATAGTGGCGACGCCGGACCACTTGTACTGGTGGGGCAGCCACGGTTCGGTCGCCAGTCGGTTGGTCTCGGTGCCGCCGTCGGCCGCCACGCGTTTCTCTCCGCGCTCGAACGGCGACATGTCGAGAATCCCTGCACCCGCCACCGTGCCGATGAGCGGATAGCCGAACGCGACTCGGGCCAGGAAAGCCGTCGCGACGACCGACAGCGCGATGTTGTCAGTCGGGAAGCCGATCCCGTTCATCACCTGTGTGATGAGCATCCCGACGGCGCCGAAGACCGCACCGACCGCGAGGATATCGGGTTTGGTCCCGAACGCGTACAGGATGTTCTTTCCGAAGTGGTAGTCCCACCCCTCCGGTTCCATTTCAGGGTACTTCCGACCGGCATACGCCGTCGCGGCGACGCCGCCGGCGAAAGCGACGTGGGGGCCGGTCACCATCCCGAAGCCGATCACGCCGGTGATGTCCGCGGCGAGTCCGCCGGTTTCGATGGTTTCGAGCGTGCCGAGCTCCCGCTGGAGGATCGCAACGCCTTCACCGAGGAAGACGACGAACCCCGTAAAGATGAACGCGGGCAGCGCACCGAGCGCCGCGCCGAATGCGCCACCGGCGAGGGCGGCGATCAACAGGAGGAGAAACTGTTCGACCTCCAGCCCGATGACCGGGAGCTGCAGGAGTGCCTGAAACATCGGTTACTCCTCCGTCGCCCAGTTCAGTGACCGCTCGACGGCGTCGCTCCAGCGGTCGTATCGCTTGTCGGCCGTCTCTCTGCCCATCTGTGGTTCGAACTCGTTGTCGATCTGCCAGTTGTCGCGCAGGCTGTCGACGTCGTCCCAGTAGCCGACGGCGAGCCCGGCCGCGTAGGCCGATCCCAGTGCCGTCGTCTCGTCGACGACCGGCCGAACGATCTCCGAGTCGATGATGTCCGACTGGAGCTGACAGAGGAAGTTGTTCTTGACCGCGCCGCCGTCGACTTTCAGGCTCGTCATCTCGATGCCCGAGTCAGCCTCCATCGCTTCCGCGACGTCACGCGTCTGGTAGGCGATCGACTCGAGGGTCGCTCGAACGACGTGTTCTTTTCGGGTGCCGCGGGTCATCCCGACGATGGTGCCGCGTGCGCGCTGATCCCAGTGGGGCGCACCGAGGCCGGTGAAGGCCGGGACAACGTAGACGCCGTCGGTCGAATCGACGCTACGAGCGAGTTCGGCCGTCTGGGACGGATTATCGATCAACGACATGTCCTCGAGCCACTCGATCGCCGCGCCGGTGATGAAGATCGAGCCCTCGAGTGCGTACTGGACGTCCTCGCCCGAGCGCTGGAAGCCGATCGTCGTCAACAGCCCGTGGTCGCTCTCGACGGCCTCGTTACCCGTGTTCATGAGGAAGAACGAGCCCGTTCCGTAGGTGTTCTTGGCGTCGCCGGCGTCGAAACAGGTCTGGCCGAACAGGGCCGCCTGCTGGTCGCCGAGCGCGCCAGCAACGGGCACCTCGGCCTCGAGGAAGCCCTCGGGATCGGTCGTCCCGTAGGTCTGCTCGTCGCTCGAGGGCCGAACCTCGGGCAACATCGCCTTGGGAATCGAGAACTCCTCGAGGAGTTCGTCGTCCCACTCGAGTTCGTGGATGTTGTAGAGCATCGTCCGCGAGGCGTTCGTCACCTCGGTAATGTGGTTGCCCGTGAGGTTGTAGATCAGCCACGTGTCGATCGTTCCGAACAGCACGTCGCCTTTCTCCGCCCGATCGCGGATGTCGTCCGGCCGCGACCGCTCGAGTTTGATCGGGTCCGCGTTGTCGAGCAGCCACTCGGCTTTCGTCGCCGAGAAGTAGGCGTCGGCCTCGAGGCCGGTTTTTTCGCGGATCGTACCGACCAGCTCGTCCTCCTCGAGTTGTTCGACGCGGTCGGTCGTGCGCCGGTCCTGCCAGACGATCGCGTTGTGGACTGGCCGACCCGAGTCAGCATCCCACAAAAGCGTCGTTTCGCGCTGGTTGGTCACGCCGATGGCCTCGAGTTGGTCGGGTGCGACCCCGGCTTGCCCGAGTGCCTGCGTGATGACGCGTTTGGTATTCTCCCAAATCTCCATCGGGTCGTGCTCGACCCAGCCGGGTTCGGGATAGATCTGTTCGTGCTTCTCGTATGCGTTCGCGACGACCTGTCCGCCGTGGTCAAACACAATAAAGCGCGTCCCGGTCGTCCCCTGGTCTACTGCACCGACGTAGGTTTGTTCTGTCACTGGTAGTCACCCATAGCGTACTGCTCACGCGATGTCTTTACCGGTGGTCGCGTGCTACTGGTAAACAAATTCGACGATCATTATAAATGTTCCTGAAAGTGTAATAGTATCAGAATATTCTCTCGGCAATATTGGCGAAACGCATCCAGAAGCAGCTGAAGAACCCGTCCGAAAAACGTGATCTCACCGGTAATAGTCGTCACTCTTGAATTATTTCATGCGTGGTATTTTCTACCACTATCTGTTGTTATGGCTGTTGGTCGAGCGTCGATAAAATAAAGAGCAGGGGGACCTAGGTACGAACCAAGGGATGACAACCCACACTGAAGTCCTCGTTCTCGGCGGGGGGTCGACCGGCTGTGGCATCGTCAGAGATCTGGCGATGCGCGGCCTCGACGTAACTCTCGTCGAACGGGGTAATCTGACGGAGGGGACGACGGGCCGCATGCACGGGCTCTTGCACAGCGGTGGCCGATACGCCGTCTCCGATCAGGCCAGCGCGATCGAGTGTATCGAGGAAAACGAAATCCTCCGGGAGATCGCGGGTCACTGCGTCGAAGAGACCGGCGGCCTGTTCGTCCAGCGACCCGAGGACTCGGACGATTACTTTCGGGAGAAACTCGAGGGCTGTCGTGAGTGCGACATTCCAGCGCGCGTCCTCTCGGGACGGGAAGCGCGCGAGGTCGAACCCTATCTCGCAGACGACGTTAAACGCGCGATCGAAGTGCCCGACGCGGCAGTCGATCCGTTCCGACTCTGCGTGGCGAACGCGATCGACGCCGAAACCCACGGCGCACGCATCGAGACCCACGCCGAGGTGGTCGACCTCCTGCGTGACGGCGACGGCATCCACGGCGTGAAAGTGCGCCACACGTCGGGGCCGGGCAAACGGACCCACGCGGTCGCCGGGACGACCGAGGAGATCACGGCCGACTACGTCGTCAACGCGACGGGCGCGTGGGCCGGCCAGATTGGAGACATGGCCGACCTCGAGATTGCGGTCCGCCCCTCGAAAGGCGTCATGACGATCATGAACGTCCGGCAGGTCGACACCGTCATCAACCGCTGTCGGCCGAAAGGCGACGCCGACATCATCGTCCCTCACGAGACGACGGCGATCCTCGGCACCACCGACGAGGAGGTCTCGGACCCGGACGACTACCCCGAGGAGCAGTGGGAGGTCGACCAGATGATCGACACCCTCTCGGAACTCGTCCCGATCCTCTCGGAGGCGCGGACGATTCGGTCCTTCTGGGGCGTTCGCCCGCTGTACGAGCCGCCGGGAACCGGCACCACGGATCCGACGGACATCACGCGGGATTTCTTCTTACTCGACCACGCCGATCGCGACGGCGTCTCCGGCATGTCCAGCATCGTCGGCGGCAAGCTGACGACGTATCGAGCGATGGCCGAAGAGATCGCCGACCACGTCTGTGACAAACTCGGCGTGCGCGCCTCCTGTGCCACCGCCGACGAACCGCTCCCCGGCAGCGAAAGCATCGAAACCCTCGAGGCCGGCATGGACGACTTCGGCCTCCGTTCGCCGGTCGCCCGCCGGAGCAAACAGCGCCTCGGTAGTCGAGCGAGCGAGGTGCTCGACACTGACGCGGCGAATCCGGTCGTCTGCCAGTGCGAGGGCGTTACGCGCGCGGAGATTCAGGACGCGATCTCCCAGTCGGGGACGGACCTGAACGCGGTTCGCATCCGCACCCGCGCCTCGATGGGAAACTGTCAGGGCGGCTTCTGCTGTCAGAATATGTCGAACGAACTCCACCCCGAGTACGACGAGGAGACCGTTCGGGCGGCGCTCGACGAACTGTTTCAGGAACGCTGGAAGGGCGAACGCCACGCGCTGTGGGGCGAACAGCTCTCCCAAGCGATGCTCAACTACGCCCTGCACGCGACGACGATGAACCGTGACCGCGACCCCGCAAGCGAGTCGAGCGACCTCGAGTACGCGGCGTTCGACGGCGGCCAGCGGGCGGCCGAACCGCGCGCCGACGGGGGGAACTGAGATGGCCATTGAAGACGACGTCCTCGTGATCGGCGGCGGACTCGCCGGCGCGACGGCCGCACTCGCCGCAGCGGAGCAAGACGTGCAGGTACGGCTAATAACTCACAAACAGAGCACGCTGCGCCACGCCAGCGGGCTGATCGACGTGCTCGGCTACACCCCCGAAGGTGACGGTCCGCTCGTCGACCCCTTCGACGCTCTCTCCGACCTCCCCGACGGACATCCCTACGAGCGCGTCGGAGCCGAGGCCGTCCGCGAGGCGCTCTCGTTCTTTGACGACGTCGCCGGCGAAGCGTATGCTGGCGCACACACGGACGCAAATGCCCTGGTCCCGACCCACGGCGGCACGGTTAAACCGACCGCCCGTTACCCAGCCTCGACGGCCGCCGGGCTGGCGAGCGACGACCGGGACGCGCTGCTGGTCGGCTTCGAGACCCTTCCGGATTTCGAGGCCCCGTTAGCTGGAGCACACCTCGAGGCTGCCGGCGTGCCGTTTTCGGCTCGCGGCGTCACGCTGTCGTTCCCCGGTATCGTCCGCGACGACGCGAAGGTGACGCGGTACGCCCACCTGCTCGACCAGAACGAATCCGTCTCGACGAGTGCAGGGGAAACCTGCGCGCGCGAGGCGCTCGCCGCGGCCGTCGAGGCCCACATAGAGGGCGAGTCTCGAGTCGGCTTCCCCGCGATCTTGGGCGACGAGCACGCCGCCGAGGTGCGAGCCGACCTCGCGGACGCCCTCGGCGTCGACGTCTTCGAGGTCCCGATGGGGCCACCCAGCCTGCCGGGACTGCGACTCGAGGACCTGCTCTACGATGCACTCGAGGCCGCGGGCGTGCGGGTGACCTCGGGCGTGCCGGTGGTCGAGTACGAGACGGGTGCGGACGGCGACCGAATCGATCACGTCGTCGTCGACCGCACCGGCTCGAAACTCCCCCACCGCGCCGACCAGTACGTCCTCGCGACGGGCGGGCTCGTCGGCAAAGGTGTCCGATCGGAGCGCGACCGCGTGTACGAACCACTCTTCGACTGTCACGTTCCCCACGCCGCCGACCGCTACGACTGGTTCGTCGACGACGTCTTCGGCGACCAGCCCTACGCGCGCTTCGGCTTGCGCGTCGACCGCGAGTTGCGGCCGCTGACCGTCGCCGACGACCCGGAGTTTTCGAACCTGCGCGCGGCTGGCGCGGTTCTGAGCGGCTACGACTTCGCGGCGGAGAAATCCGGCGGCGGCGTCTCGCTCGCGACAGGCTACGTCGCCGGGACGCGCGCCGGCGAGGAGGGCGGCGAATGACTGATTTGAGACACAGTGTGCGAGCGATCGACTCGAGTGATCGATCCGGAAGCCAGCAGCCGATGCAGGTGAGTTCATGAGCGACGCAGAACACCCTACCGACGACGGCGTATCGAGCGACGACGAGTTCGAACCGATTCAGGTCTTTCCCGAGGCCGAGGAGATGGATCTCCGGCCAGGGGCCGACAACTGTTATAAGTGTTCGACCTGCGACACGAACTGTCCCGTCGCCGAGGTCGACGACGAGTTCCCCGGGCCGAAGTTCCAAGGCCCGGAGCAGTGGCGACTCAAACGACAGGACGACCACGACATCGACGACTCCGTGATGAAGTGTTCGAACTGTATGCGCTGTGATAGCGCCTGCCCCTCCGAGGTGCCGCTCTCGCAGATGCACAACACGGCTCGAGGCGAGTACGTCGACGAGCACATGAACAAACTCTCTCGAGAGTACATCCGTAACCGACTCCTCGCGAACTACCGGCGACTCGCGCCACTGGCCGCGACCTTCCCCCGCACGGCGAACTTCGTGATGGGGCTGTCGGTCACCCAGTGGCTCGGCGAGAAGACGCTGGGCATCACGAGCGAGCGGGAGTTCCCCGAGTTCGCGACCGAGACGTTCCGGGAGTGGTGGACGGTGCGAGGTGGCAACGCCACCTCGAAACAGCGAGCGCAGGAAGCGCGAGCAGAGCGCGGCGCAAAGGTCGAAAACTCCGACAAGCGCATCGCGTACTTCCACGGCTGTTACTCGAACTACAACACCCCCGAGGTCGCGAAGGCGCTCGTCCGCGTCTACGAACACTTCGGCTACGAGGTCATGGTCCCCGATCAGGCCTGTTCGGGCACGCCGATGTTCGCCAACGGCATGCTCGAGGACGCTCGCCGGGCCGCCGAGACGAACGTCAGTGAACTCGCCGATGCACTCGAAGCGGGGGCCGACATCATCGCCTCCTGTAGCTCCTGTTCGATGTCGATTCGCCAGGAGTACCCCGAACTGTTCGACTTCGAGGGGACCGACGACGTCGCCGCGAACACCTGGGACGCCGTCGAATACCTCCGCGTCCACGAGGACCTCGAGGGCGAACTCGAGGGGACTTCCCTCGAGGACGAGTCCTTCGCCTATCACGCACCGTGTCATTCACGTAACCAGGGCCTCGATGGACAAACGATCGAAGTGCTAGGGGCAATCGATGGGATCGACGCACACGACGTCGGCGACTCCTGTTCTGGAATCTCCGGGACGTACGGCTGGAAGGAAGAGAACTACGAGACGTCGATGAAAATCGGCGAGGAGATGTTCGAGCACATGGACGACGCGCCCGCAGAGACCGGCCTGACGGAGTGTCCGACCTGCTCGATGCAGATGGAACACGGCACCGGCTACGAGATCAAACACACCCTCGAGATCCTCGCAGCGGCGCTCGTGGGAACCGATCTCGGAACCGACCGCGACGGCCAGCAGGCGAGGTAATGAATTTAGAAGAGCGCATCGCCCGGCGACGGTCAGCACGAAAGGACCGGGAGATTATCGTCGACCGTGACGACCTCAGTCCGGTCGTGCACCGCTCGGAGCCGGTGGGACGGGGACCCGTCTTAGAGCAGTTGCTCGATGCCCTCGAGCCGGTGTTCGACGGCGAGTTGCCGCCGCCGGTAGCTGTGATCGGTCCCACGGGATCGGGCACGTCGGCGATCATCACGGCGCTGTTCGACGCGTTGAACGACCGACTGAGCGAGTCGACCCGGACGATCGGCACGACGACGCGTGCCGGCAGTACCGGGCCGGTGACGTGGTTCGTTTACGTCGACGGGCGACGCGTCGAGAGCGCCTTCGCCTTCTACCGGGCCGTGTTGTCCGTCCTTTCGAGCGATCCCGTTCCCAAAAGCGGCGTCGGCACCGGCGAACTCCGCGACCGGCTCCAGACCCGACTGGCCCAGCCGAACCACCGTGCAGTGATCGCGCTCGACCACCACGACGAGCCCGAATCCCTCGCCTACGACCGGATCGACGACCTGCTCGAGCCGGTCGCCGACAGCGTTTCGACCGTCGCTGTTGGACAGCGCGAACCCGACGACTGGAACGACGAACGACCGAGCGTACCGGTTCCCGCCTATCGAAACCACGAACTCGTCGATGTTGTGACCGACCGCGCTTCGACCGGCCTCGCCGCGGGCGTGCTGGATCACGAGTCGATCCGTGACGTCGCAACGTGGGCAGACGGCAATGCACACGATGCGCTCGCCGCCCTGTTCGGTGCTGGCGTGCTCGCGACCGATGATGGCAGCGACCGGATCGAACCGCACCACCTCGAGATGGCACAGGAGCACGTCCCAGAAAACGGCGTTCACCTGGACCGCGTGCTGTCGCTCTCGAAGACGCGTCAGCAGGTACTCTCCGACCTCGTCGCCGTCGACTCGGCCGACAGACCCATCCGCGAGGTCGCCGCAGAGATCGCCAGCCGGTCGTCGCTGACTGCGGGGACGGTCAAACGCTTTCTCTACGAACTGGCCGATCGCGGCATCATCGAACGCGTCCCGCTGCCCGCAAACGGGAGCGGCCGTCGACCCAGCGCCGTCGTCCCGCGGTTTCCAACGATCGTGTTTCGGGCGCTGGGACCAGCCACGAACAATTGATGCAGGATCGAAATCGAACTGCGATCAGTACTCGAGGTCGTCAGTGTAGCGGTCGACGAGCAAGACCGCGCCCGCACCGACGATACCCGCGACGACGGCCGCGACGGGCGTTCCGGTGGACGACTCTCCGAGATTGGTCCAGACTTCCGTGACCGGCAGTCGCAACGATCCGACCATCAGACTCACTAAAAACGCGAGCGTCGCTGCCCGATAGCGCTCGAGCGCGTATCCCACCACGTGGGCCATCGTGAACAGACCGAGCACCGCGCCGACACCGAAGACGGCGACGACCGTGCCGGATTCGATCACGGGCGCGATCGCGTCACCCTCGAGCAGCCCGATCAGTCCGTCGACGAACGTACTCAGCGTGCCAGTCATGTACTCGTACTGGCCCAGAATCAGGAGGAAAAAGGCCCCGGAGACGCCCGGCAGGACCATCGCACAGATGGCGATCGCACCGGCGACGAAGACCACCAGCGGGCTATGCGGGACGCCGTCCGCCGTCACGCCCGTCACGACGAACGCGAGCACGATCGCGACTGCCGAGACCAACAGCCGGCCGCCGGTCCACGTCCCGATCGCTCCGTAGAGGACGATCGCCGACGCCGCGATCAACCCGAAGAAAAAGCCGTACGTCGGCACCGGGTACGTCGTCGCCGCCCCGTGCATCACCCGCGAGAGGATTACGACCGCCGTCCCGATCCCTAATCCGAGCGTGAGCAAAAACGGGAGTTCGATCCGCTCGAGTTCCGTCCGGAGGGTCGCCCGTGCTTCGGGGTCGTGGGGTCGAAGTGCGGGTCGAAACGCTCGCGGATCGATCGACGTGATCGCTCGGATCAGCCGATCGTAGATCCCGACGATCAACGCGATCGTCGCGCCCGATACACCGGGGACGACGTCTGCCGACCCCATCGAGATCCCTTTCAGGTATACGGCGAGAAACTCCCGCATTGCCCGGGGGTATTCCGGACGACGACAAAAGGCTTCTCACTCTCGAACCGGGCTGTGAGACGCTCTCACAGCACGAATCCGCGACGAGTTAGTTTTCGGCCGTGTCGTTAGCTGCCGTTCCGTCGTCGGTCGCGGCGTCTTGGTCGTCCATGTTCTCGGCAGCCGTGCCGTCGTCGGCTGTAGTGTCGTCCGTTTGCTCGTCCGTCTCCTCGAGTTCGACCCGTTCGAACTCGATGTCGTCGATCGCTTCGCCCTCGATCACGTCGGACTCCGGCACGGCCGTCTGCGCTTCGTATCCCTGCTCGCCCGGCTCGCCGACGGTCAGCGTGTAGTCGCCGACCGCCTCGACGCTACTGTTCGTGTAGCCGTCCTCGACGCCGAGTTCGTCATTCGTCGCGTACGGGACGGTCAGTTCGAACGAGCCGTCTTCGGCGAGGTCGGCTTCCTGCGTGTAGTTGAACGTCCGGTCGGCGTTGGTCTCGAGTTCGACGGTGGCGGTCACCGTATCGTTCGACTCGAGAAGGTCGCCCTCGTCCGCGACGGTCCCCGTGAGCGTCGCCCCCTCGACACGTTCGAACGTCTTCACCGTGGCAGCGCTTCGCGCATCGAACAGTTCTGTGGTCGG
The DNA here is from genome assembly GCF_009392895.1 of Natronorubrum aibiense. Lineage (GTDB taxonomy): Archaea > Halobacteriota > Halobacteria > Halobacteriales > Natrialbaceae > Natronorubrum > Natronorubrum aibiense. The sequence continues at coordinate 245,855 of NZ_CP045488.1, forward strand.
GCCCTGCTCGAGTTGGAACAGCTGTTGCTGGTTCACTCGCTGGTTTATCTGGACGGCAAGCTGGCCTTCGCCCGGTGGAGCGGGCTCGCCCTCGTTCACGTAGAGCACGTCACCGTCCTCGTACCCCCACGATTCTAACTGTTGGGCGGTCTGCTGTGGGAACGCGTCGGCAGTGTACACCTGCGCGTAACTGGCGAAGATCGCCGGTCCAGCTTCCTCGTTCTCGTGGACGACACGGTAGTGTTCCATGCCCGCCGCGTCGTCGAAGTACAGCTGCGACAGCATCGTATCGTAATATGGCACCTCGCCGAACGTTTCGGCGAGTTCGTCCGCTGCGATCGGCTGTCCCGGCTGATAGTCATCCGGCGTCATGTAGTGGGTGTAGTCCGGCCCCGTCCACTGGGTGATCGCGGGGAACTTCCCACCGGCCATCGCGTGGTCGATCATCACGTACCGCATCTCCTCGTGGCTCGCGCCTTCGGCCATCGCCTTGAGGTCCTCGTTCGTGTGAACGTCGGTCCCACGCGGCGACTCGCCCGCAGCGATGGCATCGAGGACCAGTTCGCCGCGCTGTTCTGATTCGGCGGTCAGGAACGCCGACGAAGAGCGAGCGTTCTGCTGGAACGGATTCGAGTGGGGAATCCGTTCGCCCTGTGTCGTTATCAGGTGGCCGTAGTCCCACCACGACATCACGCCGTAGGCACCCTCGGGGTAGTCGTAGTCAGCGCCCTCGGGGTATTCGTAGGTGCCGTAGTACTCGAGTTCGGAGGCGTTGTCCGCACCGCCCCAGTCTCCCGGTTCGGGCGTGTTCTCTGCGAGCCAGTGGTTCGATTCCTCCCAGACCATGGCTTCGTTGTGCGGACCGACGTTTTCGCTGCGATTCCACGCTGTGTCGGTGTCGGCCGCGATCGGTGGCAACAGCGGGGCGAACAGCAGCAAGACGACCAGCACCAACACGATGATCTGATAGGTCTCGATCTGGCGAAGCGAATCGATGCCGCCCCGAATATCGAGGTCGAAGATCCGGACGACGTCCGCGACGAAGACGGCGTTGACGACTGCAACCGCCAGCACGAGGTAGTACGCGAAGCGAAGCTGCGTCGCAGCCATACTGATCAAGAACGCAGACCAGACGAGGATTAGCGTGTACTCGGCACGGTACTCACGGCCAAACAACGGCCGCGCGACGAGCAGCGCAATCCCCGCGAGCATCGTGTAAAAGGCCGCACCGAACTCGTCGAACACGTGGCTGGCGAAGTCCTCTGGCGGCTGGGCTTCCGAGATTGTGAGCGTCCCAGCATCCGGATTGAGTGGCAACAGCCGACCCGTGAGGTTGCCCACGAGCGTGTTGTAGAACTCCGGAAGCACCAGCCACATGAGCCCGAGGGCTGCGACGATGAGCCCAGCGATCGCGGCTGGATAGTAGCGCCGGTCGATGCCACGGTCGTTCCACTCGCGTGCGAGCCAAGCCATAAAGAGGCTGCCGACCGCGACGAGCAGCGCCGTCCCCGGTTGGAGATAGCCGAAACTCGTGACGCTCGTTCCCGGCTCCTCGAGCAAGAGCAGCGTCGTCAGTGTCGTCACACCGAGGCTAGTCGCACCGACGAACGCGACGTGGTCGGGAGAGACGCCGCGAACGTAGTCGAGACAGAGTTGAACGGCGAAGAACACGCCGAAGATACCGATCAGCACGACGCCGGACGGCCAGACCCAGATGTAGAGCGTCAGGGCGAGCCCGGCAAGTACGCTGTAGATGGCCGGTTGTCGAAGCGTTTCCCAGTCCTTGTCGACGACGAGTTCGTAGATCGGCTGTTCGCGTTCGGCGACGCGCAACGCGACCATCATCGAGAGGACGGCGATCGCCATGAACAGCACTTCGGCGACGTGATGTTGGAGTTGGCCGACAGTCGTCCGATAGAGGAACGACCCCGGCGCGAGCGCGAGCACGACGACCGAGACGAGCCCGCCGACGGTACCGCCGAGCCGTCGCCCCATGTAGAAGACTGGGATCGCGACGAGCGCCGCCATCGCGGGGACAGTGAGCAACGCAACGGAGTAAAGCGTGCTCGTCGACGGATCACCGAGACCGACGATCATCGCGACGGTGACGATGAGCTGGTCGAACAGCGTCCCGAACTGACCGACGTAATTCCCCGTCGGAAACCCGGTCCATATCTCGTAGGGCATCGTGTTCGGGTAGTTCTCTGCCGTCCACTCGATCGTCCGCCAGTGATACCAGGAGTCGATGCCACCCAGCGCGGGCGTGCCGTCCTCGGTGACGAATCGCCCGTACGCCTGGGTCCGTACCCAGAACATAAACAGCATCACCACCCCGATGATGGGGATGTGATACCAGTCGGCCCACGTCTGGAGGAACGACGGCGACGTTTCAGCCCCGTCGTCGACGTGTTCAGTGTCCGTACTCATTAGGTTGCAACAGACACAACCCAAGAATAAGCCTTGTCATCTATCTGTCGCTCTTCGGAAACGAAAGTTACGATGGCACGTAACCCGGTACGGGTTCGTACCGCCCCTACGACTGGAACCCTCCTGAAGGAAAACACTTATTCGCCGTTCACAGCAACCGATTCCCGATGAAGGTCTCTGTCGTCATCTGTACCTACGCGATGGAACGCTACGACGTGTTCTCCGAGTGTGTTGACAGCGTACTCGCCCAGACGTACGAGCCACTCGAGGTCGTCATCGTCGTCGACGGGAACGATGCCGTCTTCGATCGCGTCCAGGATGACTACGGCGACCTCGAGGACGTCATCCTCCACTGCAACGACGAGAATCAGGGCATTTCGTACAGCCGAACTCGAGGTGCCGAACTCGCAACCGGCAACGTCGTGGCGTTTATCGACGACGACGCCGTTGCCGAACCCGACTGGATCGAGGAGTTGGCTCGCGTCTACGACGAGACCGACGCAATCGCTGTCGGTGGCCACGCGAAACCCGACTGGGTGACTGAGAAGCCGGAGTTCTTCCCCGAAGAGTTCTACTGGCTGGTCGGCTGTGACGAGCGCGGGATGGGCGAGCACATGGAGGAACTGCGGAACACGTACGGCTCGAACATCTCGTTTCGCCGTGACGTGTTCCTCAACGTCGGCGGCTACGACGAGAATACCGGCCGGAAAGGCGATCGCCACATCCAGGCCCACGAGGCGCCGGTCTGCATTCGAATGGCCAACAAGTACGGCAAGGGTGTGATCTACAACACCGACGCCGTGGTCCATCACAAACTGTTCGACTACCGCGGCGATTTCCGCTGGCTCGTGTTTCGCTCGTTCTGGCAGGGCTACTCCAAACGGATCATGGATATTCTGCTGCCCGAGGCGTCGGGAGACAAGAACGAGTATTTGAAGCAGCTCATGCTCGAGTTCGTCCCCGACCGGCTGTTCGATCTCGTCCGCGAGCCGTCGACGGCGAAGGCGAAACAGCTCGTGACGATCTTCATCTTTACCGCCGCGGTCGGATTCGGCTATCTGTACGGTCTCATCGACGTCGATCGTTCGGAACTTGCTGCGGATCATGACACTGTAACGGGACGCTGAGCCTGTGAGTTGACGACGCTGGGTCGGTTTGGTTACTCCTCGAGTGTCGGGATACCGCACTCGCGTGTCGTGTCGCGGTCGCCGGTGAGATACTCCTGATAGTAGCCGAGGCCACGGACACCAGTGAGAAATCTCGAGAGTGCGCCGAACGCGAGTCGGTCTCGCCGCGGCAGGTCGCGGTTGGGACGTTTAATCCCGCTCGGTCGTGGCGGAACGCCGGGAGTGCCGTAGCGCTCGGGATGATAGCGCTGTAGTTGGCAGAGCCCGCGACCGACGCGGCGGTCTTTTTTCACGAGCTCGGAGAGGGTGTTTCTGGTCGGGTGGGACATCGTGACGTCATCGGCGAAGTGCATGTCGTAGCCCGCTTCGTGAACCCGGTTACCGAACTCCTTGTCGCCGCCCGAAATCAGGCGGTGGTCGAACAGCCCCACGTCCGCAAAGACCTCGCGGCGGACGAACAGACAGCAAGTCGGCGCGAACTGCTGGCGCTCGAGGTACTGCTGAATGGGAAAGCCAGTGTGATGGTCGTAGCGGGCTGCCAGTGACGGGTTCTCGGGCAGGGCGAGTTCGACGTTGCAACCCATGTAGTCGGCATCCGTTGAGTGGAACGTCTGGAGGGCGGACTCGAGCCAGCCCTCGGGAACCGTCATATCGGCGTCGACGAAGGCCAGAAGTTCGCTGTCGGTGTTGCGGATGCCAGTGTTGCGAGCGGCGTAGGAGGACTGAATCTCGGTTTCGTGACAGAGTGAGAGTCTGTCGTCGTCGTAGGATCGGACGACATCAGAGGTTCGGTCGGTGGAGTTGTTGTCGACGACGGCGATTCGGTAGTCGTGAGTGGTTGATTGGGCAAGGAGGGACTCGAGAGTGGTAGTAATTCCGCTAGGGTCGTTGTAGACCGGTATTACAACAGACACTTCTGTTGGTTCTTCGGTCATTTTGTCGCCCTGATTGACGACTGTTTGCATGGTTTAAATCAATGATGAGTGGTTAATATGCATTCGTATGTAATGGAGGCAACCGATTCGGAAACGAGATTCACCGATACCCAAGATCGCGGAGGTGCTCTTCCACGTCTATCGCTTCACTTCGACCGGCATCCAAATCCGGTTCTCGCGTTCTCTGATCGGTCGCTGACGCTTCTACCCACGGGACCTGCTTTACGACCGGATGTGGAAATCCCTCCGGATGACCGTATGCGTGAAACTCTCCGAACGCTTCGCCGTGGTCAGCAGTAATCGCGACGGTTTCAGCATCGATGTTCTCCAGTAGAACCTCGAGGTCATCGAGAACGAGGCGGAGTGTGTGCATGTATAGTTCGTAGACATCCTCGCGGTCAGCATCTCCCGTCTCGAGTTGCTGATACCCTTCTTGCTCGAGGTCAGTCAGCGGCCGACCTTCATCTAGTGCACGGCCGAGGTATGGCAGGTGTGGCTGCATGTAGTGAACTATCAGTCGATCAGGGTCGTTTTCCCTCCCCGCTTTGATCGCGTGATCGGTCATTACTCGCGGAAGCGCCACTTGATACGTGTCGTCGTGGTAGTCACGCCACACCATATCGACCGCATCGAACGTCGACAGGTCGACGAGATTCCACCGAGAAAAATCCAGTGGCGTCGTGTTGTTCTTCGGCGGTAAGGTGCCGCGTTCGAACAACTGTCCTGCATGACCGTTCCCGGTTACGTAGTGCGTTCGTTCAATCTCGTCTCGATATGTCTCAGTGAACGTGTTCGCCATCCACTCGTCCGACTGACTTCCGACCGACCACATCGTGTCGACGTCCGCAATGAAGTCGTACTCGTCTGCGACTTCGCGAAGCGTGTCGACCCGACAGGCGTCCAGAACCACGAGGACGTCCCACTCACGTTCGTAGATGTTCGTACCCAACGGAGCTCGTGACGTTATCGCATACCAGAACACAAGATACCACGTATATACGATGTATAGTGGTGCTCGAGTGGGATGTTGACGGAATCGCTCGCGCATCTCTGCGAGCCATTCCCGGACGTTCGTCTGCATGTGTTCTCGGTCGCAGGACAACAGTGATGAAACGACCGATTCACTCCGAGGAGAACACTGGCAACCGGAACGGGAGGTTGTTCTCGACAGTCGTCCGGAACTCTCGAGAGAGCGCAAGGAGGACAGAGAAGTAGACGGCGGCGCCAATGCCGATCAACACGATAACGATGGGCAACGAATCACCGACAGTGACACGAGCGACGAAAACGACCACAGCCATTGTACCGGCGGATAAGCACTGTTTAGCTATTTCACCGGCCGGTAGGTCGACGTTGACAACCCGGTTGGCGTAGTGGTAGCCGAGCAAGAGGCCGATACCGGCAGAGAGAGTTGTCGCTGCTGCCGCACCGTACCAGCCGAACTGCCACGTGAGAACGAGGTTCAGTGTGAGGTTCACTGCGACGAAAACAGCATTGATATGGAACGTGAGCTCCGGGTGGTCAAGCGCGTTGATCGTCGACAGGAACTGGTCCATATAGCCGTATAGGAGCCGCGCGAACGTGAGCACGAGGAGAACGTAGTATCCAGTTTCGAACCCAGATCCGTAGACAGTCAGAACGACGTCACCGACGAGCGCGGCGCCGACCAGCCCCGGTATGATGAACAGTCCAGCGTACGCGAGACTGACACGCAACAACCCAGCGACTTGGTCGGATTCTTTTTCTGACGATAACTTGCTCATCTCCGGGAACAACGTTCGGGAGATAGACGCACCGAAGATGGCAAATAGAGATGCGAGGTTCCACGCAATTTCGTAGACGGCGATGAGGCTGTGGGAGACAAAGATCGCGAGGATAATTGTGTCCATCGACAAGAACGTTCGACCCTTAATCGAACTGAGCCACGAGAACTGTGCATACGATTTCAACCGGTAGAATTCCTGCCGAGACGGCGGTTTATTGGGTATCGTAACGAAGTACGCACCGATAGCGACCGCGACAACGGCACCGACGACGTACCCGGTAAACGCACCGGCGATGCCGAATCCAGTGAGCACTAATACAATCTGGACGATACTTCGGCTCGTCCATTCGACTGGGGAAAGAAGACTCGACACGTGCACAAGGTGCTGGCCGTCAAGAACCGTTTGAACAAAGACGAGTGCAAGCCGCACAGCCAACATTACGACGAGAATCCACGTCGCGTCAATATTCATGAAGTCGTTCAAATAGGGGCGGGCAATCCAAAGAGAAATAGCGACGATGCCGTACAGCGCGAACTGCGTGACCGCGCCGGCGACAACGTAGTTGCCGTTGTTACCCTCGCTGACGCGTTTTCGAATCGCCTGTGGCAAGCCGAACTCTCCAGCAATTGCCACCCAGGAGAGTACAGACAACACAACGATGTACGTCCCGTATTGGTCTTGTCCAAGTGTACGCGTGAGGACAATGGTTGCGACAAATCCCGAGACCGACATCGCAAGCTGGGACAGGAAATTCACTATGGATGTGCGGCCATATTTCATAGACGGTCACGGGATTAGCGGATACAAGCGGAGTTGCTGGCGCCGACGTGTTAATACTGTGTTTCTTCGCGATGGGAGGCAACCATTTTGTGTTCGGTATTCGTGAAATAACGCCGTCAGTAGATAGACGCAATCGTGTATCGCTCACAAAGTATATACTATCCCGTCAGAACATTCGGTACATGCAAGCAGTCGTCTTGGCCGCGGGCAAGGGAACTCGCCTCCGGCCGCTCACCGACGATAAGCCGAAGGTCCTCGTCGAAGTCGACGACACACCGCTCATCGAGGACGTCTTCGACAACCTCCTCGAGATCGGCGTCACCGAGCTCGTCGTGGTCGTCGGCTACATGAAAGAAAAGATCATCGAGCGCTACGGCGACGAGTACGAGGGCGTCCCGATCACCTACGCGCACCAGCGCGAGCAGTTGGGACTTGCCCATGCGATCTTACAGGCCGAGCCGCACATCGACGACGAGTTCGTGTTGATGCTCGGGGACAACATTTTCCGGGGGAACCTCGGCGACGTGATCAACCGCCAGCAGGAAGACCGCGCCGACGCGGCCTTCCTCGTCGAGGAAGTGCCGTACGAGGAGGCCTCCCGCTATGGCGTGCTCGACACGAACGAGTACGGCGAGATCGTCGAAGTGGTCGAGAAACCGGACGAGCCGCCGTCGAACCTCGTCATGACTGGCTTCTATACGTTTACACCGGCGATCTTCCACGCCTGTCATCTCGTTCAGCCGAGCGACCGGGGCGAGTACGAACTCCCCGACGCGATCGATCTGCTGATCCAGTCCGGGCGTACGATCGACGCGATCCGGATGGACGGCTGGCGGATCGACGTCGGCTATCCCGAGGATCGAGAGACCGCAGAAGAACGAATTCAGTCCGACGATGACGAACCGGTCTTCGAGCAGTAACACGAACGGACTCGAGTGTGGTCGCCGCGTGGTGTGATACGTAGCGACCGAACGAAGAGTCGCGTGATGGAGCTACCAGGGCTCGTTTTTCAGGCCGAGTTTGTAGGCGATGACGTTCGTCGTGACGTGGAGAACCGGCGTGAGGATCACGACGACGGCGATGACGTCCCAAGTAAACACGTCGACGAACCAATCGGTCGCCAGTAGCGCGGTCAGTGGCAGCGAGACGACGACGAAGTCGAGCTGGTCGAGTCCGGGGAACATCGCGCCGCGCTGGCGGCCGGACCGGCGTTTGAGAAACGACGCAAGGATGTCGCCGAGCATCGCTCCGGCGGCGAGTCCGAGCGCCGCGGGGAACGTGAATTCGGGGACATCGACGCCAATCGCGGAGCCGACGGAGTTCGCAGCGAGAGTCAGGAGACCCGCAAGCGCGAGCCCGGCAGTGGTCCCCGCTGCGGTGCCGCGCCACGTTTTGCCGTCGCCCAGTACCCGCTTGTCACCCCACGTCCGGCCGCCGTCGATCGGTCGACCGCCGCCGGCCAACACTGCGGCGTTGTTCGGCACGTAGGCGGGCAACATCGCCCAGAACGCGATCACGATCGTCTCGAAGATTGCCATATCCGGCCGAACGAACCGCCGTGTCTTAATCGGCGGTGGTTCGCAGGCGACCGCGAGAACGACCCACGAACGACCCACGGTGCCGATGTCTCGTCGACTCACTTCCCAAATGTAAACAGTATCTGTAATAGACGTACACGAAAAACTTTTAGCGCTGCTAGTCGATCTGCCTCGTAGAGGCCCTGTTACCGTGTCACGAAATATTTTCGACGAAGCCGAGTACGAACGGCGGGTCGAGCGGACGAAAGAACGGTTGCGCGAGGAGGATCTCGACGCGATCGTCGTCGCCGACCCGGCCAACATGAACTATCTCACCGGCTATGACGGTTGGTCGTTTTACGTCCACCAGGCCGTCGTTGTCACGGTGGACCACGAGGAACCAGTCTGGGTTGGCCGCGAGATGGACGGGGGCGGCGCGCGAGCGACGACGTATCTGTCCGAGCCGAATATCCTCTCTTACAGCGACGACCACGTCCACTCGCCACACGACCTCCATCCGATGGACTACATCGCGGGCGTGCTCGAGGACCTCGAGGTCGCGGACGGCCGGATCGGCCTCGAGATGGACGCGGCTTACTTCACCGCGAAGTCCTACACGCGTCTGCAACAGAACCTACCCGACGCCGAGTTCGAAGATGCGACGCTGCTGGTCGGCTGGGTACGGATCAAAAAGTCCGAGCAGGAACTCGAGTACATGCGCGAGGCCGCCCGAATCTCCGAAAACGCCATGCAGGCGGGCCTCGACGCGATCGAAGCAGGCGTGCCGGAGTACGAGGCCGCGGCAGCGATTTACGAGGCGCTGATCACCGGCACCGAGGAGTACGGCGGCGACTATCCCTCGATCGTCCCGCTGATGCCCTCGGGCGACCACACCGACACGCCCCACCTCACGTGGACCGACCGCCCGTTCGAGGACGGCGACCCGGTCATCATCGAACTCTCGGGCTGTCGCCACCGGTATCACTCGCCGCTGGCCCGCACGACGTTCGTCGGCGATCCGCCCGAGGAACTCGAGGAAACCGCCGAGATCGTCGTCGAAGGGATCGAGGCGGCCCTCGATGTCGTCGAACCGGGCGTGACCTGCGAAGCCGTCGAGAAGGCCTGGCGCGAGACGATCGCCCAGTATGGCCTCGAGAAGGAGGATCGGATCGGCTACTCGATGGGACTGGGCTACCCGCCGGACTGGGGCGAACACACCGCGAGCATTCGGCCGGGCGACGAGACGGTCCTCGAGGAGAACATGACCTTCCACATGATCCCCGGCATCTGGACGGAGGAAGTCGGCATGGAGATCAGCGAGACGTTCCGCGTCACCAACAACGGAGCCGAAACGCTGGCTGACTTCCCGCGACAGCTGTTTACAACCTGAGAAATACAATGACAACGACACCACCCACTCACGAGACGGACGACGACCTTGACTCGGCGCTCGTCACCGCCCGCCGCCAACTCGAGCGAGCCGCGGCCCATATCGACGTCGACCCGGGCGTGATCGAGCGGCTAAAACACCCGACAAAGGTCCAGCAGGTCTCGGTCCCCCTCGAGCGCGACGACGGGAACGTCGAAGTCTTCACTGGCTACCGCGCCCAGCACGACGACGTCCGCGGACCGTACAAGGGTGGGCTTCGGTACCACCCCGAGGTAACCGCCGAGGAGTGTACCGGGCTGTCGATGTGGATGACCTGGAAGTGCGCCGTGATGGATCTCCCCTTCGGCGGCGGAAAAGGCGGTGTCGCCGTCGATCCCAAGTCGCTGAGCAGCGACGAGACCGAACGGCTCACCCGCCGATTCGCCGAAGAACTGCGCGACGTCGTCGGCCCGACGAAAGACGTTCCCGCACCCGACATGGGCACCGACGCGCAGACGATGGCGTGGTTCATGGACGCCTACTCGATGCAACAGGGTGAGACCGTCCCCGGCGTCGTCACCGGCAAACCACCCGTCATCGGTGGCTCCTACGGCCGCGAGGAGGCACCCGGTCGATCGACCGCGATCGTCACACGAGAGGCGGTCGACTACGACGGCCGCGACCTCTTGGAGACGACCGTCGCCGTCCAGGGCTTCGGCAGCGTCGGTGCCAACGCCGCCCGCCTGCTTGAGGACTGGGGCGCGACGATCGTCGCCGTCAGCGACGTCAACGGCGCGATCTACGACCCCGACGGCCTCTCGACGCACGACGTCCCGACCCACGAGGAAGAACCCGAAGCCGTCCTCGAGCAGGACGCCCCCGAGACGCTCACGAACGAGGCGCTCCTCGAACTCGACGCCGACGTGTTGATCCCAGCCGCCGTCGGCAACGTCATCACCGCGGACAACGCGGACGCCATCGCGGCCGACATCGTCGTCGAGGGGGCAAACGGGCCGACAACGTTCGCGGCCGACTCGATCCTGGCCGAGCGCGACGTGCAGGTGATCCCGGATATCCTCGCCAACGCCGGCGGGGTGACGGTGAGCTACTTCGAGTGGCTCCAAGATATCAACCGCCGCCAGTGGAGCCTCGAGCGCGTCAACGCGGAACTCGAGGAACACATGCTCGAGGCCTGGAACGACGTCCGTGCGGAGGTCGAAGCGAAGGACCTGACGTGGCGTGACGCCGCCTACGTCGTGGCGCTCTCCCGGATCGCCGAGGCGAAGGCGACGCGCGGGCTCTGGCCGTAGCCCGTCTTCCAACGTCCAGTTCGTGTGTCAGTTCAGGGCAGTGTCTATCCGTTGAACGACGTTCCCTCGCATTTCAAAATACAAAGTCAAAATAACTTGATAGACAGTCGCTATCACTTGATTTTGGTGTAGTATTCTTCTTCGATTCTCCCAGGTGCACCAACTGTCTTGTAAAAGATTTTGTATTTTAGACTGTTACCTGTGTAAATTTTCTCAACATTATATGGTCGTTGACCGTATTTTTCTATGTAACCCTCATAATAGCCAGCATTCGCCTTATGGACCCATTCTGGCAGAGTCGATACCTGCACCCACGATCCCAGTTTGAATTTAAGGTACCGGAGTAGTCCCATCTCGTCTCGCGGATTCCGGTCAACCATATTACCTTTCTCTTTTTGATGGATAAATCGCTTATGGCCTATACCATTCTATCAACTCGAGTCGCAACGAGATCGAAAAATCGGGTCGTTACGTCGTCGACAGCGCTTCGGAGACCTTCTCGATCGGATGCGGTGGATCGCCACAGCCGTCGTACTCCGAGAGCTGAGTGCGACAGGAGGCCCCCGGCGCGACGACGGTTTCGCCGTCGCTTGCGTCGACCTGGTCGAACAGGACCTCACCGATCTTCCGGCTCAGTGAGTAGTGTTCGGCCTCGTAGCCGAACGAACCTGCCATCCCACAACAGCCAGAATCCAGCGCGTCGACCTCGTAGCCGACCGTCTCGAGCACCGTCGCTGCGTACCCGTCCTTCTTCGTCGCCTTCTGGTGGCAGTGGCCGTGGTAGGTCAGCCGCTCGCCGGGTGCTGCGGTCGGCAGTTCCGTTGCGAGATCGAACCGCTCGAGAAACTCCATGACGCCGTAGGTGTTCGCCGCGACGCGTTCGGCGTCACGGCCGGAGAGTAAGTCAAGGTAGTCAGACTGGACCATCACCGCGTCGGAGGGCTCGACGAGGACGATCTCCCAGCCGTCCTCGACGGCAGGGGCCAGCGCGTCGACGTTCGTCCGCGCTCGCTCGCGCGAGACGTCGAGAAAGCCCTTCGAGTGAGCCGGCCGGCCAGTCGGTCCGACGTTCTCTGGAATCCGGACGTGGACGCCCGCCGTCTCGAGGACCTGTACGGCTGCCTTCCCCGCCCGTGGGTGGTTGTAGTTCGTGTACGTATCGGGGACGAGCATGACCTTTCGGTCGGCCTCCTCGAGTGAGATCCGCGGCCCACGCGCGTCGAACCAGTCCTCGAAGCTCTGGCTCGCGAACGTCGGCAGGTCGCGCTCGCGGGCAATGCCGACGGTCTGCTCCGCGATGGTTCCGGCACCGGGCAGCGACGTCGCCCAGTTCGACACCGGGGCGAGCGCGGAGCCGACGGCGTTCAGTCGGTCGATGTTCGCGAACAGCTTCGCACGGAGGCTCGAGCCGTTTTGCTGGTGATTCGCGTGTTCAACTTCGGCTTTGAGTTTGGCCATATCGACCTCACTCGGACAGTCCCGCGCACAGCCCTTACAGCCGATACAGAGATCCATCACCTCCGCCAAGAACTCCTCGTCGGTCGCATCGGCGTCCAGCTCGCCGTTCATCGCACTCCGGAGCATGTTCGCCCGGCCGCGGGTGCTAAGACTCTCCTCTTCGGCGGCCCGGTAGGTCGGACACATCACGCCGCCGGTGGTCTCCTGGTCGCCGCGACAGCCGGCACAGCCGTGACAGAGTTCGACCATGCCCTGCATCCCGTTGTCGACGTCCCACTCGAGGGCGGGCTCGAAGCCGGCGTCGAACTCGTAGTCGGGGGAGAACCGCAAGTGCTCGGTCATGTCGTGGTCGCCACAGACGTTGCCCGGGTTGAGCAGCCAGTCGGGGTCGAACGCGGTCTTCAGGTCGCGAAACAGCGACCAGACGTCCTCGCCGTACAGTTTGCGGTTCCACTGAGTGCGAGCGCGGCCGTCGCCGTGTTCGCCCGAGACGCTGCCGCCGTACTCGACGACGAGGTCGGTGACGGCGTCCGAAATCGCCTCGAACTGATTCAGGCCGGCCGGGCTCTTGGTGTCGACCAGTGGCCGCATGTGCATACAACCCGGTCCCGCGTGCGCGTAGAAGCTCGCAAAGGTGTCGTTGTCCTCGAGCACCTGTTGAAAGTCCGCCACGTACTCTGCGAGGTTCTCCGTCGGGACGGCCGTGTCCTCGATGAAGGAGATGTGTTTCGCGTCGGAGGTCCGCGAGAGCAAAATCGGCGCGGCGCTCTTGCGGAGCTTCCAGAGTTCGGCGATTCCCTCCGGCTCGTGGGCCTCGAGGGCGTCAAACGCGCGGACGGGGTCGGTGTCGGACCCTCCTTCGACGTCTGTCGTTGCGTTCACACCGCCGTCAGCCGTCGGGTCAGGAACGTCCGTGCCGGACAGTCGATCGGCCAGCAGGTCGGCGACCTGTTCGCGGCCGTCGTCGTCGCTGTCGGCGTAGAACTCGACGAGCAGCGCGGTTTCGGTTCCATCTGGGAGTCGGTCGACCAGGTCGGCGAACTCTTCGGTGTCGCGAGCGAGGTCGAGTAAGACGTCGTCGATCGCCTCGATCGCCGCCGGATCGTGGTTTCGGACGATGGTGTCGACGTCGGCCATCGCGGGGAGCTGCTCGCGGTAGGTCAACAGCGCCACGGACGTCGTCTCGGGAACGGGCTCGAGCGAGACTGTGGCAGCCGTCACGACACCGAGCGTGCCCTCGCTGCCGGCGAAGACGCGGGCGAGGTTGACCGTCGCATCGGGGTCGGGCTCGCCGTCGATGACGACCGACTCCTCGGTGTTCTCGTCGAACGCCGCCGGCTCGCCGTAGGCTTCCGCGACCAGCCGATCGAGGTTGTACCCCGAGACGTTGCGTTTCAGTTGTGGGAAGACCTCCCGAATCGCGTCGGCTTCCTCGTCGATAACGCGACGGAGGGCCTCGTGGATTCGCTCGAGCAGATTCCCATCGGGATCGGCCCGCTCGCGCAATTCGGCGACGGTTACCTCGCCGAAGCGCTCGACGGTGCCGTCGGCAAGGACGACCTCGCAGGCCTCGACGTAGGCGTCGGTCTTGCCGTACTGCAGCGAGTGGGCCCCCGTCGAGTTGTTCCCGATCGCGCCGCCGATCGTGCTTCGATTCCCGGCGGCAGGGTCCGGGGCGAACTTTAGGCCGTAGGGTTCGAGTTCGTCGTTGAGATCGGCGAGCACCACCCCGGCCTGCACCGTCGCCCGACGCTCGTCGGGATTGACCTCGCATACCTCGCCCATGTGTGCCGAGAGGTCGAGGACGACGGCTTCGTTGACCGCCTGTCCGGCGAGACTGGTCCCGCCACCTCGCGGGAGCACCGGAATCCCGTTGTCGGCGCAGTAGGTGACGACGCTGGCGATATCCGCCGTCGACTCCGGCAGAACGACGCCGACGGGCGTCATCTCGTAGGCGCTCGCGTCGGTGGCGTACAGCCGGCGGCTGTACTCGTCGAATCGAACCTCGCCGTCGATTCGCTCGCGCAGTGCCGAGACGAGGTCAGGACGGTCGACGTCGCCACCGACGTAGTCGTAGTCGGCTCGCGGGTCCGCTGCAGGATCGCCCGCCCGCGGGTCCGACGGCGGTCCGAGGTCGGTCTCGTCCGGCGTCGACGTCTGGTCGCTGTGGTCAGTCGTCGAACGCGAGTTATCGGTTGCCATCGAACTCAGCTCGAGCCCGGCTGATAGACGACGTTCTCGAGGTCACCGTCGCCCTCGAGCGCGCTCACGTTGTTCGCGACGATGTCGGCGAGTCGGTCCCAGTGTTTCGGCGTGTGACCGCCCGTGTGGGGCGTGATGAGGCAGTTCTCGAGGTCCCAGAGCTCGTGGTCGTTCGGCAGCGGCTCGGGGTCGGTGACGTCGAGGGCAGCCCCGCGAATGCCGTTGAACTGCAGCGCCGAGACGAGCGCGTCGGTGTCGATGATGCCGCCGCGGGCCGCGTTGACGATCACGGCGTTCGGCGGAAGCGTCGCCAGCGCGTCCTCGTCGACGAGGTTTCGGGTCAGGTCGTTGAGCGGACAGGCGAGGACGACGTACTCGCTGCGGGAGAAGGCCTCGTGGATGTCTTCGTCCTCGAACCCGAGCACTTCGTCGGTCGGGCCGCCCTTCGAGGGCGTGTATCGAATCCCGATCGTCTCGACGTCGAACCCCTCGAGTCGCTTGACGACCTCCTGACCGATCGAGCCGAGGCCGACGACCGTGACGGTGCTGTCGGTGAACTCGTGGGACTGGAAGTGACGCCACTCGCCGTTTTGCTTGCGTCGCCACCCCTCGTGGAGGTTTCGCGCGAAGACGAGCATGTTGGCGATGGACTGCTCGGCGATGCCGGGCGCGTGGATGCCGCCCGCGTTCGTCACGGCGACGCCGTGGTCGGCCAGCGCGTCCATCGGGACGTGGTCGGTGCCGGCGAAGGTACAGGCGAACAGCTCGAGTCGGTCGGCGGACTCGAGGAGGTCTTCCTCGATGGTGATGCCGGTCACGATCCGTGCTTTCGGGACGAGTTCGCGCTCTTCTTTCGGCGTCCGCGCGAGCGCGACGGTGTGGTCGGGCAGCCGTTCGCGCAGCGTGTCAGCGTACGACTCCATCGACAGTCCTTCGGTCCCCTCTCTCAGAACGACGATATCTGGATTCGTGCTCATAGTGGTGTCTGTGGGCGCAACGGCGGTTTGATCCCACCGAAACGCAACTCTACCCTACGATTGTCATCGTCTCTCTTATCCTTTTTGTGTATCCATCGTAAACACTGATTGTGTATAATTAAGTCGGTGGGGCGCGTCAGTGACTCGCATGAACGAGCCGATACGGGACCGCCTCGTGACGCTGCGACGGAGCCTGCACCGCCACCCCGAGCCGGCGTGGCGCGAGTTCGCCACGACAGCCCGACTCGTCGAAGAGATCCGTGCCATCGGTGTCGACGAACTCGCCGTCGGCCCGGACGCCTACGACCCTGCCGATCGGATGGCCGTCCCCGACGCAGACCTCGAGCCGTGGGTCGAACGCGCCCGCGAGCGCGGCGTCGACGACGCCCTGCTCGAGCGAATGACCGGCGGCAACACCGGCGCGGTCGCCGTCCTCGAGCGCGGTGAAGGGCCGGCGATTGGGCTGCGCGTCGACATCGACGGGCTGTTCATCGAGGAGTCGACCGACGACGACCACGATCCCACAGCCGAAGGGTTTCGCTCGGAGATCGACAGCACGATGCACGCCTGCGGCCACGACGCCCACATGACGTGGGGGCTGGCCGTCCTCGAGGCGATCAAACGGAGCGACTTTTCGGGGCGACTGGTCGTCTTCTTCCAGCCCGCAGAAGAGACCGGCGGCGGCGGCTGTCCGATGGCCAAAAGCGAGTTCGCCGAGGGGCTGGATTACCTGCTCGCGATCCACGTCGGCCTCGATCATCCGACGGGCGAGGTGGTCGCCGGAATCGAGAAGCCGCTGGCGATGTGTCACGTTGACGCGACGATCGAGGGGACCTCTGCCCACGCGGGCAAGGCACCCAACGAGGGTGACAACGCCATGCACGCGATGGGGACGGCGATCGAGAACGCCTACGGCATCCCCCGCCACGCCGACGGGATGACCCGCGTCAACATCGGCTACGCGGAAGCGGGCTCGGCGAGTAACGTCATCGCCGAACGCGCCCACATGGAGGCCGAAGCCCGCGGCGAGACGACCGAGCTGATGGAGTACATGAAGGATCGCCTCGAGCGCACGATCAAATCCGCGGCCAGAATGCACGGCTGTCGGGCCGACGTCGACGTCGTCAGCGAGTCGCCGCGCGCCGACAGCGATCCCGAACTGCAGTCGCTCGTCAGCACCGTCGCAAACGGCGTCGACGGCATCGACCGCGTGCTGCCCGCCGCCGACTTTGGCGCGAGCGAGGACGCGACCTTCCTCATGGATCGCGTCCAGCGCGACGGCGGCCTCGCGACGTACATGATCGTCGGCACCGACCACCCGACGAGCCACCACACGCCGACGTTCGACGTCGACGAAGACAGCCTCGAGCACGGCGTCGACGTCTTGGTTGAGACGATTCGAGCACTCGAGCACCAGCACCCGGTGGCACGGAACGAGGGTGAGACATGAACGAGGTCGACGGGATGAACGACTCGCTCGTCACCGTCGACGACGTCGAGGCCGCTCACGAGCGTATCGCCGACGTCGTCCACCGCACGCCGCTTGACACCTCGCGGACGTTCGCCAACATGAGCGGGGCCGCCTCCGTCGGTCTTAAACTCGAGAACGTCCAGCGGACGGGCTCGTTCAAGATCCGCGGCGCGTACAATCGGATGGCCCAGCTCTCCGCCGAGGAACGCGAGGCAGGCGTCATCGCCTCGAGCGCGGGCAACCACGCGCAGGGTGTTGCGCTGGCCGGCCAGTTGCTCGACATCGAGACGACCATCGTCGTCCCCGAGGTCACGCCCGCAGCGAAGATCGAGGCCACGCGGGGCTACGGGGCCGAGGTCGTCGTCGAGGGCGAGATTTACGAGCGGTCCTACGAGTACGCCCTCGAGCGCGCCGCCGAAACCGGCGAGACGTTCGTCCACCCCTTCGACGACGAGGCCATCATCGCCGGGCAAGGGACGATCGGTCTCGAGTTGCTCGAGCAGTATCCCGACCTCGACACCGTCCTCGTCGCCATCGGCGGCGGCGGCCTCATCTCGGGTATCGGAACGGTGCTGAAGGCACACGATCCGGACATTCGCGTGATTGGGATCCAGCCGGAGGGGGCTGCCCATGCAAAACCGTCGCTCGAGGGCGACGAAATCCACGAACTCGAAGGCGTCGACACCGTCGCGGAGGGGATCGCCGATACCCGCATGCTCACCAAGACGTTCACCGTCGCCAGCGAGGTCGTCGACGACGCCGTCAGCGTCAGCGATACGGAGATCGCGACCGGCGTGACGCTGCTCGCAGAGCGCGCAAAAACTGTCGCCGAGAGCGCCGGTGCCGCCCCGCTGGCAGCCGCTCTCTCGGACGACCTCGATCTCGAGGGCGACCACGTCGGCGTCGTCATCTCGGGCGGGAACGTCAACCTCACCGAACACGCCGAACTGACCCGCACCGGCCTCCACGACCTCGAGCGCTACGTCGACGCCCGACTGGCCGTTTCGGGGTGGCCGACGACCGTCGGCGACGTGGTCGACGCCGTGGAGTCACAGGGGGCGGAACTCGACGTCTTAGAGCGCGCGCGACGGGGCGCGGACGATCACCCGAATCGAACGCCCGTAACCGTCGGCCTCGAGGGGAGCGGCCCAGAGCATCTAACAGACGTACTCGAAGCGCTAGATGACCTCGAGAGCGTAGCGGTGGTCGAGCACTCGCTCGAGTGAGCCCACGAAGACACCGTCGGCGCGCTGAATCGCGACACCGTCACGATTCGAACACCGCGAGGGTGAGCGAGTGAGCGGCGCGAACGAGCGAATCGGGTGAGGAGAGTGAGGAACTCATCGGTGCCAGTGTTGCAGGACGACGGGCTCTCGGTTTCCGTCCGCATCGTGTTATGCTCTTGTGTAGGACATTGTTGGTGGGGCGCTGTCTGGCGATTTTGTTGTCACCAGAGCCGGTGACTTGTCTCGTCAGAAAGGCCGTGAAATCGATTGAATGGGTGTGTCTCTTGATCCGACGCTACCCGCGCGGTTGTCACCAACAATCTGCTTCACGAGAGCGATAGTGTTATTCTCCCCACAGGAACTGAATCCTGCGACTCACGACCGGTGTCACTGTCATCGATCCCGCCGCGCCGGGTAGCCGACAGAACGATCGTCGAGTAAGAATACAGAGCCCGATTACGCCGCTTTCGCGCTCGCGCCGACGGCCTCGATCGCCTCGAGGAAGATGCCGATCCCGAGTTCGATCTCGCGTTCGCTCGAGTCGAGCGGCGGGAGCAGACGGATCGTCTTCTTGCCACAGCCGAGCGTGAGCAGGCCGCGCTCGAGCGATTCCTGCACGACAGCGGTGCGGCGTTCGGGCGTGTCGAACTCGACGGCGAGCATCAGGCCCTTCCCGCGGACGTCCTCGACGTACTCCGGCGAGTCGTCGCGCAGGAGTTCTTTGGCCTGCTCGCCGCGTTCGGTGGCATTGTCGAGCAGGTCGTACTCCTCGATGGCCTCGAGGGTGAACGTGCCCATCATCGAGCCGAGCAGGTCGCCGCCGCCGAAGGTCGAGCCCAGTCGGTTCTTCTCGCTGGGGAAGATCTCCGACCGAGAGATCGTCGCACCGACGCGCAGCGCCTTCGCGCTGGCGATGACGTCGGGTTCGATCGGGTAGTGATCCGACGCCCAGATCTCGCCGGTACGACCGACACCAGCCTGAATCTCGTCGACCACGAGAGGAATGTCGTACTCGTCTGTGACGTCCGCGATTTCTTGCATGAACTCGGTGCTCGGAAATCGGTAGCCGCCGACGCCCTGAATCGGCTCGAGGGTGAGGAAGGCGATCTCGTCGGGATCGATATGCCCGCCTTCGGGCGCAAGCGAGTTGCGAAGCTGTGAGCCCGCGCCGGTGAAAAAGCCACAGTCGCAGGTGTCGGCCGAACAGCCACGGTCGGCACAGAACGGTACCGTTTCGATGCCGCTGATCTCCGGGTAGTGGCGCGTGTAGACGTCTTTGGATTTCGTGATCGACAGCGTACCGAACGTCCGGCCGTGGAAACTCCCCGAGAACGCCACGCCGTACTTCGAAGGTGCGCGATGGTCGTGGGTGATCTTCATCGCGTTCTCCATGGCCTCGGCCCCGGAGTTCGAGAGGAAGACGGTATCCATCCCGTACTGACTCGAGACGTCAGTCAGTTTCTCCATCAGGTGACTCGAGCCCGGCACGGCAGACTCCTCGGGGCTCGGGCCGGCGCCGAAGTACATATCTTGGCCGGCGATCTTCATCGGTTCGACGAGGTCGAACTCACGGAGTTTGTCGGTGACTTTCTCGTTGTTGTAGCCAAGCGGCGCCGCGCCGATGTGGCAGGTAAAGTCGAGGAGGACGTTCCCGTCGACGTCGGTGACGAAGGGACCGTCGGCCTCGCGGGTGATGTCCCAGACGAATTCGTGTGAGTACTCACTCGGTGCCGCGTTCTTTCCGTGGAACTCGACCCACTCGCGGCCGTTGGGTCCGGGGAAGGCATCCACGTCCGGTTGCGCTGTGTCCCTGTCCATACACAGATTATGTGTACGTCATCATTAAATCTTGTTATGGATTGGAACGATGGTCGCAGAAATCGGACGGACTGGCGAGCCACTGTCGAGACGAATGGCGAAAACGGAGAGCGGTAGCGAGGTTAGTCGTCAGTCGGTTCGGCGCTTGCGGCCGGTTCCTCGTCGGACTGGTCCGGCGTCGAGCCGACGAGCACCGTCTTATCCTGCAGCAACACTCGCCCCTCGGTTGCGCTGAAGTTCTTGATCAGCGAGAGCATGGCGAGGAAACAGACGAACGCAAATGGTGCGCCGGTGATGACGACCGCCTGCTGGAGTGCATCAGCTCCGGCCCCATCGCCGAGGATCATGAGAATCGCTGCCGTCAGCCCGAGGACGATCCCCCAAAAGACCCGATTGATGGTCGAGGGGCGTTCCTTGCCGCCGGTCGTCATCATCGAGACGGCGAGCGTCGAGGAGTCCGCCGACGTGATGAAGAACGTGGTGACGATGATCATAAAGGCGATCATGAGCACGGAACCGAACGGGAACGCCTCGAACAGCGCGAAGCCAGCGACTGGCGCGCCGTGTTCGCTCACGGGGCCGAGGATATCCGTGACGCCGTTGTGCTGGGCCCAGACGGCCGAGCCACCGACGAACGTAAACCACGGAATGGTTGCTGCCGAGGTTGCGACGATTCCCGTAAACGCGACCTCACGAACGGTACGGCCCTTGGCGATCCGCGCGATGAACAGGCCGGCGAAGGGCGACCACGAGAGCGCCCATGCCCAGTAGAAGACGGTCCAGGATTCGACCCAGGCGGTTCCGCCCTCGGATCCAGTCCCGGTGTAGAGACTCATCGACACGAAGTCGCTGATCATCCCGCCCATGGCCTGTGAGCCAAGCAACAACAGGAACATCGTCGGCCCCAAGATGAACGTCGCGAGCATGATCACGACGAACAGCCCCATGTTGAAGTTCGAGAGCCGCCGGATTCCCTTGTCGACCCCGAGCACCATCGAGACGGTAAACAGGATCGTCATCGTCGTCACGATCAGGAGAATACCCCAGTCACCCAGGTTGATTCCCCACTGGTAGTCCAGCCCGGTGATGAACTGACTGCCGATGAATCCAAGCGAGGTCGCGACGCCACCGATCGTCGCGAAGACGGCCAGAATGTCCACGACCTTGGCGACCGGCCCATCGAGGTTTTCTTTCCCGATAACCGGTGTGAGTGCCGAGGAAACGCGCAGTGGCACGTTCTCGTAGTTGTACGCGAAGTACCCGATCGCGATCCCCATAATCGTAAACACCGCCAACTGTGGCAGCGCCCAGTGGAACAGTGTCTGCTGGACTGCGACCGAGATCGCCGCACTCGAGCCACCCTCGACGCCGAACAGCGGCGATGGGTTGTCGTAGTAGAATAGCGCCTCGGTCGGGCCCCAGAAGACGACCCCGGCAGCGAACCCGGCTGAGTACAGCATCGAGAAAAACGACAGGAAGCTGTACTCAGGATCGTCATCGCCCAGCGTGGCCTTCCCCCACGGACCGACGATCAAAAACAACAGGAACAGGACGATGAGGAAGACGATCACCAGCAACGCCCAGCTGAGGTAGCTGAGCATTTCGGCGTGCACAGTCGCGATACCGCTCGAAACGGCGTCTCGGTCGACGAAGAAGGCCCCGATCACCCCCAGTGTGATCAACGCCCCGAACATGAAGACGACCGGATCGAGTTCGTCGGTAAAGCGCTCGACCATCCCCATCTCGGAGTCGCTCATGTTCTCACCCCCGTCGTCGACTGCTGGTCGGATAGTTTGGTCCCCAATCCCTGCGTTCGTCTACCACTCGCCATGCGCTGCAATGGCATACCTCACCAATTGTCAGTATCTCGTATAAACATTTCCTTTCTGTAACCGACATACACAGATTACGTTTATTGGACAGCCTTATAGAGCACAGCCACAACGATATACATAATCAAACGCCCATGCAATTATAGTTCAGAAGAAGACAATACCACACAGATCTTTGTGCCGAGCACAACACACCGGGCCGACAGTACACTAACCCTGAACGATTACGGGGGCAGGGTGACGAAGAACGAACTCACATACTGTATACAGTCCCGACGCGAGCCCTTCTAATGACACGACATGGCATGCTGCCTCGGTTTGTGAGACACACCACCCACGGCTAATCTCGATACCGGACGACCGATGCCCGACTGTCACGCCACGAGTGACTTGGCGACCGGGTGGACGACTTACCCCACACAGCCACGACTCCGGGCAGCGACGCTCACCCTGAAATCAGTTGAGAGCCTCTCGTCGAACACCGTTTCCGATTCGCCGAACCTGATGGGATCCCCAATTGACCGGGTCGTCGTACTGTTCGTTTACCGACATCAGATACAACAAGACGAGAATCGGGATCACGATTCCTACCGGGGGAATTGCATACGCGATACTGATGAGAAGTACCCCGAACGCCGATACTGTAAAATATGCGACTGCCGTGAGTCAGCCAAGCGGGTGTAACGACAGCAACCCGATACCCACAGTTAACGTGACTAGCGCTCCCAAAACGCCGCCTAGCCACTCGAACGGCGAACCACCGATGCCAATATCAGCGATCGATTGGTAAAGCGACACCGTCCCGTCCAGTCCGAGAACGAGTGAGAGCAAAATGACACCGAGAGGGGCTTCCTCGAGACAATTTCCTATCATAAAATATATTTTTCTTCAACTTATGGTTAATATATCTATTTATAGATAATAAACTATCGTATCTGATGCCAGCTTTCTGGACCGGTAGTGTATGTCTGCCCTCTCTCGGATTGTCATACTGTCGGACAGAATAGACGACACGGCCAGCACGTCACTGCCGGTGGATCGGTTTGACGGGCTCAGTTCGTCAACTCCTCGAGTTTTTGCTCGCGCGTCTCGGCGCTTTCGGTGAGTCGCTGGCTGAACTCGTCGACGCGGTCCTGGATGTTCTCGCGGGCCGCGTCGGGCGAGAAGCCATCCGACATCGTCAACAGCCGGACGAACGCACGGAGTTCCTCGTCGGTCAACTGGGCGAACTCCTCGTTCTCGAGTTTGTCGATGACCTCGTCGACATCGATCTGGCCGACCGGTTCGACGTTGAACTCGACGTTGACCATCCGGTAGTTCGAGCCGGCGAGTTGCTGTTCGGCTTTGCCGACACCTTCCGAGAGCATGTCCTTGAAGGGGGTGTAGTAGCCCATCGTTCCGAGATGCAAGAACGCGAGCATGTCGGTGATCCCCTGCGTGTAGGCGTCCCGATCCTCGTCGTCGGGATCGAACACGGTCTGTCGGTCGCGTTCCTCGAGGTACTCGAAGAGGATGCTGAAATCGAGCACTGCGTTACGAACTCGCCGCCGGATCCGGTTTCGCTTCTGCTTTTTCGAGTGATCCGTGTAGTCCGTTTTTCGACCGAGCAGAAAATCGCGGTCGGAGGGCGTCAGAATACCGCGCGGGCGATCCGAGTCCGCCGCCGTTCGGAGCGACTCCGGCACGTCGTCCTGGCTCATACACCCTACACAGAGAGCGCGGGAATTAACGTTTCTGATCTCTCAAACATGATATGTATTCAACAACACTGCCGGATGGACCGCCTCACGGTTGCCGCCGTGAGAGGTCGATCACGGTGTTTGCGAGCACCGAAACGCCAATCTCGAGGCTGTCCTCGTCGATGTCGAATGTCGGCGTGTGGTGGTTCGTCGGGTGATCGGTGCCGACGAGCACGTACGACGCCAGCCCGTTGTTCGACTGCACACGCTCCATCAGATAGGTGACGTCCTCGCTGGCGCCGAAATCTGTCTTCGGAACGACGGAGTCGACGCCCGACACCTCCCAGGCGACGTCGCCGACGAGCGAGCGAAGCGCCGGATGGCTATCGACGCGGGGCGACTCGCCGAGCACGCGCGGCGTGACGTCGCAGTCGTGCATCTCGGCGGCGGCGTACAACACGCGCTCGAGTTCCGTCCGGGTGTACTCCATCAGCGCCGTGGTCTCCCCGCGAACCTCGGCCTCGATCGAGACCTCCTCGGCGATGACGTTGCTCGCGGTGCCGCCTTCGATCCGGCCGACGTTGACGCGAGTCATCCCGTCGGCGTGTCGAGGGATCGCGTAGGCGTTTTGGATCGCGGTTGCAGCCGCCTGCATCGCGTTCGCCCCCTGATTCGGCGCTTTGCCGGCGTGGGCGCTGGCCCCCTCGAACGTCGCCGTCAGATGCGCCATCGCCAGCGGCTTTTCGACGCCAGCGACGATCTCGCCGGTCGGGTGATCGAGGCCGATGTGCACCGCGAGCAGGTAGTCGACATCGTCGAGATAGCCGCTGGCAGCCATCGCCTTCCCACCACCGGAGATCTCCTCGGCGGGCTGGAAAAAGACCTTCAGCGTCCCCTCGAACTCGCTCGCTTTGACCGCCTCGAGCGTTCCCAGCCCCATCGCGATGTGGCCGTCGTGGCCACAGGCGTGCATGTAGCCCTCGTGATTCGAGCGAAACCCTTCGGCAGTCGGCCGGTGATCGTCAGCCGTCGATTCCGCCATCGAAATCGCGTCGAGATCGACGCGCAAGCCGACCGTGGGTCCCGCACCCTGCTCAAGGACCGCCACGACGCCGGTGTGACCATCTGCCGTCCGCTCGAGGATGTCGGATCGAACGCCCGCGTCTCGGGCCCGCTCGAGCCACGGCTCGAGTTCAGCGTCGGATGGGACAGCCATGCGTTCGTCGGTCGCCAGCGCCTCACGGCCGACGGCGATCTCGTCGACGCCGATCGACTCGAGTTCGCGGACGACGCGGGCCGTCGTCTGGAACTCCCGCCAGCCGGGCTCGGGATGGCGATGGAACGCCCGCCGGAGATCGCGCAGTCGAGTGGGGGTGTCGTAGGCCATGCGTGGCACTGCTAGAGAGCAGAACTATTTAATCGTGCTCAATGATCGCACACTGAGCGGGGGAGGAAAACAGATATCGTCGCTCGGCCGCCGGTCTCAACCGAGATATGCGGTCGCGTCCATCTCGACGCAGACATCCTCGGGGAGCCGCGAGACTTCGACGCAGACGCGAGCCGGCGGTTCGTCGCCGAACTGCGCGCCGTAGGCCTCGTTGACGCGTTCGTAGTCCTCGAGATCGGTCAGATAGACCGTTACCTTGACGACGTCCGCGAGGCCGTCGCCGCCGGCCTCGGAGACGACGGCAGCAATGTTCTCGAGTACTTGCTCAGTTTGAGCCTCGATCTCGCCGTCGACGGCCTCGCCGGTCGCCGGATCGACCGGGCCGTAGCCGGAGACGTGGAGGGTGTCACCGGCGCGGACGCCCTGCGAGTAGGGGTTGTCGTTGCTCGGTGCGCCGTCGGTTTCGATTGGGGTGGGGTCGGACATCGTGCTTCGAGTGACTGTTCAGGCGGTCTGTGCCGTCGCTTTCGTCGCGTGTTCGATCGCGTCGACGACGACGTCGAGCGCCGTTTCGGCCAGTTCGTGTGTGAGCACGAGCGGCGGGAGGAATCGCAGCACGTTGCCGTGGCGGCCGGCCGTCCAGATCAGGACGCCGTGTTCGAAACAGTACTGCTGGATCTCGTCGACGACGTCGCCGTCCGGTCGGCCGTCTTCGTCGACGAATTCGGCGCCGATGAACAGTCCCTTGCCGCGGATGTCGGCGAGACGATCCGTCTCGTCGGCGGCTTCGCGGAGTCGGCCCTGGATGTACTCGCCCAGGTCACGGGCGTGGGCGAGCAGGTCGTGTTCCTGAATGTACTCGATGGCGCGGGTGCCGGCGCGCATGCCGACGACGTGGCCGCGGTAGGTGCCGGCGTGGTCGCCCGAGCCCCACGTGTCGAGGTCCTCTTTGTACATCGTCGCCGACAGCGGGAAGCCCGCGCCACCGAGTGCCTTCGCGGAGGTCATCGCGTCGGGCGTGACGCCCTCCCAGTCGCTGGCCCACCACTGACCGGTGCGGCCGAGGCCGGACTGAATCTCGTCGAAGACGAGCGTAACGTCGTTGTCGGTGGCGATGTCGCGCAGCCCCTGCAGGAACCCTTCCGGCGGCGTGACGATACCGCCCTCGCCCTGAATCGGTTCGACGATGATGCCCGCGGGGTTCGCGAGCCCGCCGTAGGGGTCCTCGACGATCGCCTGCACTTCCTCGAGCGCGTGGTCGATGGCCTCCTGTGGCGTCTTGCCCTGTCGGAACGGATGCGGGTACGGCGCGTGGACGACGTCCGAGAGCAGCGGCGTGTAGTGGCCCTTGAACTTCTTGTTCGAGGTGACGCTCATCGCGCCGGTGGTCGCGCCGTGGTAGGCCCCGCGGAAGGCAATAAGGCCGTCGCCCCCGGTGTTGTACTTGGACAGTTTGATCGACGCTTCGATCGCGTCGCTGCCGGTTGGGCCGCCGAAGACGACCCGGTTGTTCCCCTGCAGACCCGAAGGCGCGATCTCGTCGAGTTTCTCGATCAACTCGAGGCGCGCGTCGGTCGGGAAGTCGACCGTGTGGACGAACTTGTCTGCCTGCTCGTGGACTGCCTCTAAGACGTACGGGTTCGAGTGGCCGACGTTGAGCACGCCGATCCCCGCGAAGAGATCGATGTACGTGTTGCCGTCGGCGTCACGAACCGTCGAACCCTTGCCTTCCTCGAACGCGATCGGAATGTCGTTCGGGTACGCGACCGCGCTACTGTCGATTTCCGCCTGTTTCTCGAGCAGCGAGCGGGTGTTCGGCCCGGGAACGGTGTCGACGTCCGGTGCGTCATCGTAGTGGAGTTCCTCGATCGGTGGTCCTGCTGTCATACCTCACCCCAGGAGAAACAGCTACTAATAATTTATCCACAGTATCTATACAGGCCATACACAGATATCGAATACTATCGTGCGTCGGTCCTCGAGACGGGAGCGGTCGGTCCTGACTCCAGTCAGTCGAACGCATCAGTCTGAGAGACGTACAAACGCCCTTAATAGTGGCTGCCGAACGAACGCGTATGATTCCGCCGATCGCGGACCGCTTCGTCGCCGGCGAATCGCCGGCAGAAGCGCTCGATCACGTCCGACAGCTCAACGGACAGCACGTCAAGGCGATCGTCAACCTGCTCGGCGAACACTACGACGACCGATCGTCGGTTCGTGCCGACGCCGCGGCGTATCGGGCGCTGGTCGGCGACATCTCGAAATCGGGGCTCGATGCCTGTCTCTCGGTCAAACCCTCGCAGCTCGGCCTCGATCTCGGCGAGGATGTCTTCCGCGAGGAACTCGCCGCGGTCGTCGACGCGGCGGCTGACCACGACGTCTTCGTCTGGATCGATATGGAAGATCACACGACGACGGACGCGACCCTCGACGCCTTCGAGGCCCTCGCCCGTGAGTACGGCGACGATGACCAGTATCGGGTCGGCGTCTGCGTGCAGGCGAATCTCAGACGGACCCGCGACGACGTCGAGCGGCTCGCGGACGTTCCCGGCAAGGTCCGGTTCGTCAAGGGTGCCTACGACGAACCGGCCGCCGTCGCCTACCAGCAGTCGGCTCGTGTCGACCAGGAGTACAAATCCCTCCTCGAGTATGTCTTCGAACGGTACGACGGGGGCATCGGCGTCGGCAGCCACGATCCGGCGATGATCGACCACGCGATCGCCCTCCACGACGAACACGGCACCGACTTCGAGATTCAGATGCTCATGGGCGTCCGTGAAACCGCACAGTTCGACCTCGCCGAGTCGTACCCGGTCTACCAGTACGTCCCCTTCGGCGACCGCTGGAAGTCGTACTTCTATCGTCGAATGACCGAGCGGAAAGAAAACCTCCGGTTCGGCCTTCGAGCGATCCTCGGTCGCTAAAGGGAAGGGCTCATTAGCCCTTGGTGTGAGTTTTTGTACATGGCTTCGTGGAAGCGGGATTTCGCGAGTGGGCTGATCGTTCTCGGCCCAATTCTCGTCACACTCTACGTCATCTACTGGCTCTACGGGCTCATCGCGGGGCTCACGCCCGGCCTCATCCTCGAGGCTGAAGCCCTCGAGTCGCTGATCCCCGGCAGTGGCCCGCAGGCCCAGCAGACTCGCGAACAGCTCGCACAGTTTCTCCGCGTCGTGGTCGCGTTGACCGTCTTCGTTATTCTCACCTTCTCCGTCGGCTATCTCATGCGGACGACCGTCGGCGGCCTGGTCGAACGGCTCGTCGACAACGTCGCCAACCGCGTCCCCGTCATGCGCGTCGTCTACAACGCCTCGAAGATGGCCGCCGAAACCGCCTTCGGCGAACAGGAATCGCTACAGAAACCCGTGAAAGTCGAGACCTGGAACGGGTTACGAATGACGGCGTTCAAAACCGGCAAGACGACCGACGACGGCCGCGAGGTGCTGTTCTTACCGACGTCACCGAACATCACGACCGGGTTCGTCATCGAGGTCGAATCCGAGCGGATCATCGAACTCGACGAAGACGTCGAAGACGCGCTGACTCGCGTTCTGAGCGCCGGATTCGGCGATGCAAGCCGGAATCGCAGCATGGACGCCGGCGTCTCGATCGACGTCGTCGACGAGCGACAGGTCGAGGCCCTCGAGGACTCGAGCGCCGACAGCGCCGACGACGACTGAGTCGGTATCGAGACTCGTTCTAGACGCCCTGACTCATCAGGTGGCTGCGCAACACGTCGCCCTCCTTGCTTCCCGCAGCAGTGTTGACGATGACGACCGTCTCGTCGCCGTCGAACGCGCCGCGCTCGGATAGGTCCCACACGCCGCTGGCGGTTGCTGCCGCGCTCGGCGTCAGCTCGAGACCAGTGTGTTTGGCGACCTGGACGCCGGCCTCGAGGATGTCCGGGTCCTCGGTGGCGACAGCCCCGCCGTCGGTCTCGTCGATCGCCTCGAGCACCCGCTCACTCGCCGGCGGGTCCGGAATCTCGAGTTCGCCACAGATGGTGTCTGGCGTCTCGACCGGGTCGTGGACGTCCAGTTCGTTCTCGACGGCGTCGACGATCGGCGCACAGCCGGCCGCCTGCGCAGCGTACAGCCCCGGCAGCTTGTCGATCAGGCCGAGCGCCCGCAGCTCCGTCGCGGCCTTGTACGCGCCGACGAGGCCGACGCCGATGCCCGTCGGGTAGGCGACCACGTCAGGGACCTCCCACTCGAGTCCCTCGACGATTTCGTACAGCGTCGTCTTCGCGCCCTCGTGGCGGTACGGCGTGACGAACGACTGGACCGAGTACCAGTCGTCGTGTTCGGCCAGTCCCTCCTCGTAGGCCCCGACGGCGTCGCCGAAGCGCCCGCCGACGACGTTCATGTCGCCGCCGTGGACGTTGATCATGGCCTTGTTCGAAAAACTCGAGCGCGAGGGAACGTAGGTGTGGGACTCGAGGCCTGCCCGGCCGGCGTAGGCGGCCGCGGACTGCCCGCTGTTGCCCGTCGATGCGAGGACGACGTCCGTCGCGCCGTGGTGGCTGGCCGCCGTCAGCGCAAGCGACTGGCCCCGATCCGCCATCGAACCCGTCGGGTTTCGGCCGTCGTCTTTGATCAGCAGGCGCTCGACACCCAGTTCGTCAGCCAGGTCGGGACAGTCGATCAGCGCTGTTGCCCCCTCGCCGGTCGTCACTGCCGATTCGCGCGGGAACGGCAGCAGTTCCTCGTAGCGCCACTGTGAGTCGAACGGTCGCGACGCGAGCGTTTCGCGATCGAGATCGATCGCGTCGTAGTCGTAAGTCGGATCGAGCATCCCGCCGCAGTCGGGACACTGGTGCGGTTCGTCCGCGGCGTCGTAGGTCGCCTCACAGTCGACACACTCGAGGCCAACAAAGGCGTCCGTCGTCTCCATACTCGAGTGTTCGCGGCCCGGGACAAATGATTGTCCATCGGCGGGTTCACGCCATTGGGTCGCCGTCAGTGACCTCGAGTGTCGTCACTCGAGGTGGAGAAAGCAGAAGCGAAAACGGCAGAGGTCAGAATCAGTTGTCGCCGGTTTTCGACTGCCACTCGTAGCTGCGGCGTTTGGCCGATTTGCCAAAGCCACACGACGAGCAGACTTTCTTCTTGGTGTGGTAAGACTTCTCTCCGCAGCGACGACACTTCGTGTGCGTCGTCTTGTTCTTCTTTCCTTGGCTCGGGGTTCCTGCGCCAGTCATGGAGTGATCGAAACGACGTTATCGCCGCGTATAATGGTTGTGTCTTCGGCCGGCGACTCCGATTCGACTTCGTCCCCAACGGGGATCGTGACGTCCTCGAGCACGAGATTCATGTGCTGGTCGTAGCCAGCGAGGTCACCGACGTACTCGTCGCCACTCTTGAGTCGTACCGTGACACGTTCGCCAAGCGACGCCTCGAGGACGTCCAGCGGTCGTCCACTCATACGAAAGACCGCAGGTGATGGACACTTAATCGTACCGGTCCGTCGCCCGAAATCGTCTCACCTCGAGTGAGTCAACCCAACGGCTAAGTGTCCACTCGTGGAGTGTCCGACCATGGCAGACAAGAAATTCACCTTCATCGAGTTGCATCTCGACGGCGACACCCAGTTCGGTCCGCGAGCGCTCGGCGACGCGTTGCCAGTCGGCGACGACGAGTCGGCGACAGAGGCCGAGAGCGAAACCGAGGACGACGAGGTCGCCGCGGCCGACGACGAGTCCGGCGGAAAAGCCATCGGTGCGATCGTTGCGCTCGCCGTTCTCGTCGCCATCGCCGCTGCCGCCAAGAAGTTCCGTGGCGGTGACGAGGGATCGGACCTCGAGGCCGACGAAGAGCCCGAAGTCATCGTCAACTAACCCGACCGAACGCTTTTGCGCCTGCCTCCCGTATCCGTATTCGTGAATCTCTATCGTAGCGCCCAGGCCGTTGCCGGGGCGTCCGGTGACGATATGATCGACTGGCAGTCGGCCGCAGACGCTGCGAAAGCAGCGACCGAACCGGGCTCGCTCGACGTGTCGCCTGCCGAGCGCGAGGCCTACGCGCGTGACGTCCGCGAGGCGCGAGCGGCGATCCGAACGGTGTCCGGTGCCGACTTCGACGTTCCCGACACCATCGAGATCCAGAACCGTCACCACTGGATCGACGCCAACATCGCGACGTTCGAACGCGTCATGGGCACCCTCGAGGAGCAGGTCCAGACGGGGATGTTCCCCGGCGTTGCCCAGACGATCAACACGGGAACGATGACGGTGTTGCTCGCGTTCCTCGGGCGAAACGTACTGGGCCAGTACGATCCCCTCTTGCTCGCCGAGACACCCGCCGACGACCACGCACTCTACTTCGTCCGGCCGAACATTCTGAACGCCGCCGACAAACTCGACGTCGACGCCGACCGGTTCCGGCGCTGGATCGCCTTCCACGAGGTGACCCACGCTGCCGAGTTCGGGGCCGCCCCGTGGCTATCCGACCACCTCGAGACCCGCATGGAACACGGCATCGCCGCGCTTTCTGACGGCTCGTTCGACCGACAGTCGTTCCGCGAACTCGACGCCGCGATGACCGTCGTCGAGGGCTACGCAGAACTGCTGATGGACCACGCGTTCGACGACGAGTACGCCGACCTCCGGCGCAAACTCGACCAGCGCCGACAGGGTCGTGGGCCGCTCCAGAAGCTGTTCCGACGGCTGCTCGGCCTCGGCCTGAAAGAACGACAGTACGAGCGCGGCAAGGGATTCTTCGAGGACGTCGTCAGCGCACGCGACCTCGAGACGGCGAGTCTCGTCTGGGAGCGACCCGAAAACCTTCCGACGCACGACGAACTCGACCAGCCCGGGCTGTGGCTCCGCCGTATCGAGCGCTAACGACGGCTGTCTTCTGCGGGTCTGCGGGTTCGTGGATCGTATTTTCGCTTACGATAGCTCGTGGGCTGCGCTGACGTGCATCGTTGCGAACAGCCACTCGCGGCCGTCGTCGGCCGCCGTCGATTCTTCGGGGACTCGAACGAGCGTCCCGCTCCAGCGCGTCTCGAAGCACCGGCGCTCACCGTCTCGAGTATCGGTCCAGGCCATCGTCACCTCGTCGGCGACCGTGGCGACGCCGTCGCGCTCGGTGACGACGAGGTGGTGGCTCTCGACGGACCACCCCGACGTCGTTTCGGTCTGTTCTTGGAGTGCCTCGCTGACGGCCTCGAAGCCGAACAGCGACTCACTGATGCCGAACTTGACGGTTGACTCGTCCTCGAGGAAGTACGGTGACAGCGGTTCCCCGGCTCGGAGCGCCTCGTAGTAGTCGCGGACGACGGTTTCGGCGCGGTCGCTCATACCGTCTCCTGTCGACGTCCAATTCAAAAGGCCCACCGGCGACAGACGGCGGCTGATTACATGAAGCCGCGGCCGACGTCGTCGGTCTCGATCAGGTCGTCGAGTTCCGCGTTCAGCAGGTCGTCAGCATCCTCGAATCGGTCCGAGAGGTCCTCGAGTTCGTCGGGTCGGTCGTACTGGTCGTAGGCCATCGGGCCGAACGCGGGACTCTCGATTGCCTCCATGACGTCGTCGAACAGATCCTGTGGGCGCGTTGGCGCGTCCGCATGAGTCTCGAGGACGGTCTCGAGACGTTTGCCGACGGTTTCGGCCTGAGCTTCGTCCTCGGGTGGAGACTGGACTGCAAACCGGCCACCTTCGTCCCGTTCGGGCAGAAACGAGCCGATCTCGTCGTCGAGGTTGCGCGCGACCTGCGTGCCGACGCCACGCACCTCGAAGGGGTTTTTCGCGTAGGTCTTCAGGAAGAAGACCCCGGCACGGGGGTGGGCGAGGTACATGTCTTCACCGACGCCGCCAGCACGGTCACCGGCGACGGCGCGCCAGTTCTCGGGATCGACGTTCCGTTCGGTGACGTCCTCGAGTATGTCCTGCCACTCGCGAATCCGCATACGTGACGGTTGTGTCGCGGACAGAATGAACGTATCGGTCGCGACGAACGACACTCGAGGCAGACCCTACCAGTCGCCGGCCGGCTCGAGGTCGTCGTAGTGGTCGTCGAACGTCTCGAGGATGACCTTACACGCGCCGACGATGACCGGGCCGAAGAACAGCCCCATAAAGCCCATGAGGTACATCCCGCCGATGACGCCGACGATGATGATACTCGGGTTGACGTCGGCGCGACCGACGATCAGCGGTCGGAGGAACTCGTCGGAAGCGCCGACGACGATGGTCCCGTAGACGGCCAGCGCGACCGCCGCAACGGCCGAGCCGGTTGCGGCCAGCCACACTGCAGCCGGCGCCCAGACGGCGAACGAGCCGATCAGCGGAATCAGCGAGAGCAAGATCATGACGAACGTCCAGAAGACGACGTTCGGAATGCCGGTCGCGAACAGGCCGAGTCCCGCGAGTACGCCCTGGATAATCGCCACGGCAACGTGACCGACCAGTACCGCCCACGTGAGCCGATCCAGTTCCTCGAACAGCGTCGTCTGGACTTCGCGTGGGAGGGGAACGATCTCGCGGACCCAGGTGAACAGGCGATCCCCATCTCGCAACAGGAAATAGAGGAGGAACGCTGCCAGCCCGATCCCGACCACCGCGTGGATGAGTCCACTGAGGGCGTCGGGTGCACCCCCTAACAGCCCTTCGGCAGCGCTTCGGGCACCGTTGGTCGCCGTCTCGGCGATGTTCACGTCCTGTCCCGTGCGCTCGCTGATCGTCGTCTCGAGGCGATCGATCCCCGGTCCGCCGTTCTCTAGGGACTGTGCGAACCGCACGACATCGGTCGCGATGAGGCCGATCATCGCCGCAAACGGGACGATGATCGACAGCGTCGCCCCGACGACCAACGAGGCCGACGAGAACGACGGGCCGACTCGAGGCTCGAGCCGTTTCTGCAGCGGATAGAGAACGTACGCCAGAAGCACGGCGAGCAGGACGTACTGCAGGAACGGCCACACTATCGCGAGCGTCAGCACGGCCGAAATCGTGACGAGAAGGAGGTAAAACCCCTTGCTGACGTTCATTCGACCACCAACTCCTGTCCGTTCATACCGTCCGTATCGTGTCGTCGTGCAAAAGCGCGCGGCCGGCAACTTCTCCCGGCTGCGGGCTGCGACCGCCATCAGACGCCCCGCCCATCACCGAACCAAAAGGGATACGATGGCTCCCCCGACAGGACGAGTAACCACCGTTTGTCCATGTCCGTCCGCCAGTCACTCTCGCTCGTCGAACTGTTTCGTGCGACACCAGCCAAAACCGCCCTCCTCATGATCGGCCCACTCGCACTGGCCGCCGGACAACTCGGGAACAGCTACGTTAACGGCGTCTCGCCCCTCGTCTCGAGTGCGTTCGCCGTCGTCATGCTCGCGTTTGCCGTCGTCGCGACGCGTCATCACGCTGCCGAACACCGGCGTCGACAACTCGAGGCGGAGACGAACGTCGACACCGCATTCGAGTCCGGGATCAGCCAGCAGCGCTGATCAGGCCCGCGTGGACTCGGTCGCGACCCGTCGGGCACCGCGGGCTTCGTAGGCGTTGTATCCTGCCAAGGCGGCGATGAGCAGTCCAGCGCCGAGTGTACTCCAGAACAGCATCCCAGTCATCTCGAGCAGTGCCGGTGAGATGATCAGCCAGATACCGAGGATCGCCACCAGCGAAGCGACGCCGATGCTCAGCGGAATGTCGTTCGACAGCCGGTAGAAGTTGTAGCCGGCGGCGATGGCGACGAACGCACCGGCCAGCAGGTTGTTCCAGAGCGCCGCCGCGCCGGTATCGAAAGCCAGCACCGAGACGGCGGCCCAGACGCCGAGTGCAGCGATGACGATGCTAAGCACCGACGTCTTCCGTCGCCGTTCCTCGTCTGCGATCGCGGTGGACTCGTCTCGAGGGTCTCGACGATCCGGACGGTCGCCGACGCCAGTTCCCGAATCGACGTCGGCGGCGGTGATGGTATCGGCGTCGTCGGATGGCGCTCCGGTGTGCGATTCTCGGCCGAGGTCGTTCGCACTCTCGTGTGCCGAGCGTGGCTCACGGTCGTCTTTGTTCGAGTCGGTCATGACGAGCGAGACGAGACTCCGGTCGGGCAAAAACGCCGACGACTGTTCCACCGTCGCAATCTGAAACTCGGTGGTAATCAGCTATTACGACAATTCTATCCCCGGTTCGACACGTCACCACGAATCACCGGACCGAGTGATCAACCTCTCGCCCGCGACCGATAGCGTTTTTGACGGCTCGGCCCGTGACGATCAGTCGTGCACATACGCGGAACCGTCGCTGGCGAGGTCGAAGTGCGCTCGGTGTCGACGAGCTACGGCGAAAGCGAACTCGCCGAGGTGCCGCTGTTGCTGGCGGCCGAGGATGACGGCGAGCGACCCCCGACCAGAACGTTCGCTCGAGACGGTGACGGTGCAGTGTCGGACCCGACATCTGATTACGAGACCACGACGGTCACGCTGTGGAACAAGTGGGCCGAGTCGGCCGACTACCTCGAGCCGGGACTAGAGGTGCTCGTCACCGACGCGAAAGAAGAGACGTATCAGGGCGAGACCCAGTACGCCACGACGGGCGACTCCTACGTCGTCGTCGAGCCGAGCTTTCTGGTGAACGTGACGGCGATCCGCAACTGGGTGCAGTGTCCCCGCCTCTACTATCTGAACAAACTCTCGGGCGTGCCGCTGAACTACCCCGTCGTCAAGGGGACGCTCGTCCACGAGGTCTTCGGCGACCTCTTGCGAGGACGCGACCTCGAGGAGTCGATCGACGCTCGCGTCGACGAACGCGGCCTCGAGCTCGGCTTGCTCGGCGAGACACCCGAGGCCGTCGCCGAGGAGGTCAGAGAGAACGCCAAAGCGATCGAAGGCTGGCTCGAGCAGGGTCGATTAACCGAAGAAGACAGCTGGCGCTCCGAACAACTCCTCATCAGCGAGACGTTCGGCCTCCGCGGCCGGGCCGACGCGATCCGTCGCGGCGCGCCGGTCGAACTCAAGACGGGCAAGAACCTGAAGAAAGAGCCGCGATTCAAGGACAAGGTGCAGGCCGCCTGTTATGCGCTCTTGCTCGAGGAACACGGCGGCGACGTCGACCTCGGGACGCTGCTCTATACGAAGAACTCGGCGCTAGATCGCAACGAGGAGACTGGCGATCTCACCCCGGCAAAGGAGTTCACGATGGGCGACGGCCTGTTGAAATTCGTCGTCCGCCAGCGTAACGAACTCGCGGCGATGGAGATTTCAGGCGACGTGCCGACCGGCTACGAGGGCTCGGCGAAGTGTGAGTACTGTTTCGAACAGGACACCTGCATGGTCGTCTCGGGCCGACTCGATCAGGAATCGAAAGCCGGCCAGATCGCGACGCCGCTGCCCGAGGAGGAACGCGAGTACTTCTATCGGTTCTATCAGGCGATCGAAGAAGAACGCCGGGAGGTCCACCGCGAGTACGCCAAACTCTGGGAACAGGACGCCCAGGAGCGCGCCGACGACGACCGGGCGCTGATCGACCTCAAGTTCGTCGAGAAACGCCCGCTCGAGGGCGGTCGCTGGGAGCTTCGCGCCCGGCGGACGAGCAGCGCGAACTCGAAGATTCGGGAAGGCGACTTCGTCTTGGCGAGCGACGGCCATCCAGTGCGTGGGAACTCGGAGCTTGCAACGATCGAACGGCTCGATGACGAAGTCGTCCTGACAGCCGACGAGCCGGTCGAGGTCACGCGCCTCGACGTCTACCCCTCCGAACTGACGACCGACCGGCTGCTGGTCGCGATGCACGACGCGCTGCTCAAAGGCGACGAGCGCCGCAAGGACATCCTGTTCGGACGGGCCACGGCCGAATTTGACGAGATTTCAGAGACGTTCATCGACAACAACGCCGCCCAGAACGAGGCCGTGACGAAAGCCGTCGGCGCACGGGATTGTGCCCTGATCCACGGGCCGCCGGGCACCGGGAAGACCTACACCATCGCCCGTGCCATCCGCGCGATGGTCGAACGCGGCGAGCGCGTCCTGCTCTCTGCGTTTACGAACCGAGCCGTCGACAACGCCCTCGAGGCCTTGCTCGAGCAACTCGAGGACGGCGTTGGGTCGCAGACGCAACGATCTGGAGACGGCAAAGCCGTCTCCGTCGTCCGCGTCGGCTCCGAGAGCGGCATCCGCGAGGATATGGAGCCCTACCGGCTGGAACGCGCCGGCGACCCTGAAGACCGCGTCGCAGAACTACAAAATGCGCAGGTCGTCGCCGCGACGACGGCGACGTGCGGTTCCCGCGTGATGAAAGAGCAGGCGTTCGACGTCGCGCTCGTCGACGAGGCCGCCCAGCTGACGGAGCCGGGCACCTGCGCGGCGATCAATCTCGCCGAGCGGTTCGTCCTCGTCGGGGACCACGAGCAGCTACCGCCGGTCGTCCGCGCCGAAAACGACCTCACGGAGTCGCTGTTCGAACGGCTCATCGACTGTCATCCCGAGGCTGGCGTCATGCTCGATCGCCAGTACCGGATGAACCAGCGCATTCAGGCCTTCGCCTCGCAGGAGTTCTACGACGGCGAGCTCCGACCCGCCGAACCCGAGGTCGCCGGACGGACCCTTGACGATCTCGCGGGCGTCTCGACGGACGCACTCCCACCGGAACTGCAAGATCCGGTCGCGTTCGTCGACGTCGAGGGCGACGGCGGGCAGTACACCGACAGCGAGGAGGCGGCCCGAATCGCCGACCTGATCGCAACCTACGAGCGCGCGGGCCTCGAGCGATCCGAAATCGGCGTCATCGCGCCGTTTCGCGCGCAGGTTTCGGAGATCGCGAGTCACGTCCCCGACGACGTCACCGTCGACACGGTCGACCGTTTCCAAGGCTCGAGTCAGGAGGTCATCATCGTCTCGTTTACGGCGACGGGGTCGCTCGAGGGCCCTATCTTCGAGGATTACCGGCGGATCAACGTCGCACTGACCCGGCCGAAACGGGCGCTCGTGCTCGTCGGCGACCCGGCGGCGTTGGCATCGGACCCCGTGTACGAGCGGATGCTCGAGTGGGCACGGACGTAATCCGACCCGACGGTGTATATTTCACATCCGAAGTTGACAACATATTACTATCCCGCTTCGAAAGCAATCGCAATGACCGAATCAACGAGACGACGACTGCTCGCCGTCGCTGTGGGCGTCGTCTCCACGGCAGGTGCCGGCTGTCTGGACGAGTCATCCGTCGAACGCGACGAGTCGAGCGGGGACGACACCGACGCGGCCGATGGCGACGACTCGAGTCCGCTCGCCGATGCGGTGACGGCTGACGCAACCGTTGACTATCCCGCGTTCGTCGACAGAGACGTGCGCGTCACGGACGATGAGCGAGGGATCGAATATTCGGATTCCGGGCCGGTGTTCGTCCTCGCTGTGCAGTTCGAGGGTGCAGACGCGACCGCCGACGAACTCCGTGTCAGCCGTGACCTCGACAGTGACGTGTCGACGGCCTACATCGCACCGGTCGTGGACAGCGACGGCGTGACGTATCACGTCTTCGCGAACGAGTCGTTCATCGCTCTCGCCGACTGGACGCTCGTCGAGTTGGTGGACAATACCCCCGCTGACGAGCGTCGAGCCTCGTTCGACGAGCTGCAGGCCGGCGTGTTCCACCTCGAGACGAGTGCCGACGCCGACGGTCTCGTAATCGTCGATGGTGGACGGGACGCGCTCGAGACAGACGCGGCGACGGTCGTCGGCATTCACCGACTGGATGCCGACACCGTAACGGAGAGCGCTCCACAGGTCGCGTTCGAGATCGAACGACTGGACGACGGGTCGACCGTCGAGATTACTCACACGAGCGGCGACCACCTCGAGGGCGATGCTGTCGTCGTCGACGTTGACGGCGACCGACTCGAGAACCCGTTCGGCGTCGAGACGGTGACTGCAGGCGACACAGCCACGATCGAGGACGTTCCGGCCGGGGCGGAACTCGCGGTGCGCTACGACGACGGTGAGACTGCGACCGTCATGACCACGACGACCCTCGAGTGAGGTGCTCGCGTCGCCCGGCAGGTTCGCGGTTCCGCGTTGCTGGCGGGTTGCCGAACTGTGTGGACTCGAGAACCGCCCGACGCGGCGACGGGATACGTTTATAATGCTTTGCTTGACAGTCAGCAGACGTGATGCGATTCGAAGCGGAGAGCGAACTCGTTCGCGAGGCAGTGTCGGCAGAGTATGCGGAGTTCGTGATCGCGATCACCGAACTCGGCGGCGTCACGGCGCTGATGGGTATCCTCGCGCTGTTGTTCTGGTGGGGCGACCGACGGCAGAGCGCGCTCGTGATCAGCTACGCGATCGCCGGCCTCGCCGTGTTGCTGGCGGTGAAGACGGCGTTCGCCCTCCCGCGACCGCCGGAAGACGCCATGCTGGTCGCACTCGAGGACGAGCGCGAAGGGTATGGCTTCCCGAGCGGCCACGCGTTCGCGGCGACGGTCGTCTACGGCGGCCTGCTCTCGATGTCCGACCGCGCTCGAGAACCGTGGACCGTCGTCGGCGTCGTCGCGCTCGTCGTCGCCGTCTCGCTCTCGCGGGTCGTCCTCGGGGTCCACTATTTGGGGGACGTGATCGTCGGTATGCTGTTGGGCGTCGGCTTCGTCGTCGCGATGAACCGACTCACTCGCGGCGTGCCGGCGGTCGGATTCGCGGTCGCGCTCGTCCTCGCGGTGCCCGCCCTCGCCATCACTGGCGTCAGCGAGGACACTGTCCTCGCCGTCGGCGGGGCGCTCGGCGGCCTCCTGACCGCCGGCCGAATCGACCGCCTTCCCGCGTTACGCTCGAGACTCGAGGGCGTCGCCCTCGCCGCGGTCGGTGGCAGCGGCATCGTAGTGCTCCAAGTCGCCGAATCGGTCGTCGACGCCACACTCGCGCTCGGCGTCCTGTACGCCGCTCTCGTCGCGTGGATTTTCGTCGTCCCCACGGTCGTCGGCCGCGTCGGCGACCGACTCGTCGACTCGTCGGTGGACAATCGTCGCTCGAGGCGGCCCACGGAGGAGTAGTCGACCGCTTTCACGACGGTGTCGTCGGGTGCGCGATTGTCGCCAGCCCGAGAGAATCGTTATCGTGGCGAAACTCGTGCAGGCGAATTCGGGCCGGATCCGACCTCGAAAAGCGAAAGACAGGGTGGGGTTTACCGCCGTCGGCAGTGTGAATTCGCTATGTTCGGCTCCGTCCACCTGCGTCGACCCGGCGTTCGGGCCGCGGTCTGGCTCGTCGTCGCCATCGCGCTGACGTCGATTGCGACCGGCGTCGTGGCGATCCTCACGGATCCCGCCATCGCTGCGCACGGCACACTGGGGGCGCTGCAAGCGGCCGCGGAGTTCAGCGGCACCATCGTCGGCTTCGCGTTGCTCGTCACCGCATGGGGAATGCGACGCGGCTACCGGGTCGCGTTCGTCGCCGCCGTCGGCCTCGTCGGGCTGTCGCTGGCTCACGGTATCGTCCAGTACCGGCTGCTGTCGGTGCCGCTCGTCGTCCTCTCCGTCGGCGGTCTCGTCGTCCTCGTGGCCACGAGCGGACGGTTCAGACGGACAACTCATCTCACCGCGACCCAGGTCGGGGCGCTGCTGGCGATCGTCGGCGTGTTCTGTTACGGCACTGCCGGCGCGTACACGCTCCGCGGGCAGTTCGACGGCGTCGTCGACGCGATCTACTTCACCGTCGTCACCGCGAGTACGGTCGGCTACGGCGACGTCCACGCGGCTACCGATACGGGACGCCTCTTCGCCATCTCGCTGGCCATCCTTGGGCCCGCAACCATCGCCGTGGCTGCCGGCAGCCTGTTCCAGCCTGCACTCGAGGCACACCTCGAGCGAACCGGCCGGCGCGCGCTGGCGGCGAACGACGCCAGCGCTGACGATACCGATGACAAGGGCGAAGACGAGGGCCCGCGGATCGCCGTCCTCAACGGC
The DNA here is from genome assembly GCF_009392895.1 of Natronorubrum aibiense. Classification (GTDB taxonomy): domain Archaea; phylum Halobacteriota; class Halobacteria; order Halobacteriales; family Natrialbaceae; genus Natronorubrum; species Natronorubrum aibiense. The sequence continues at coordinate 287,017 of NZ_CP045488.1, forward strand.
GACGCTCGTGCCCGTAATCGAGGGGCTTTCGAAACACGCGTCGGTCACGGTCGTCACGAACGAGGACGCAGTTCCGGGTCTGCCCGACGACGTCAGCAAGTTCGTCGGCGAGGTGACGGACGGCGACGCGCTCGAGCGAGCGGGCCTCGAGCGGTGCGAGGCGGTTCTCGTCGCGGCTGTCGGGCCCAATGCTGACGGGGCGGTCGCCGCCGCTCGGTCGCTCACCGATGCTCGAATCGTGGCCATCGCGGAGTCCGACTCGAGCGCGTCAATCGCCCATCACGGCGCGGACGTCGTCGTCGTTGCGCCCGATCCAGACCTCGTCGAAACGATCGTGGACGCGGTGGTGAACGCCAGCGAAGCCGACGATCAGTCCTCGGCGTCGGCCGCTTCCCAGAGCGGGTAGAGGTCGTCCTCGATCGGCTCGGTGATCGACTCGTCGTCGAGGACGAGTTCGAACGCACCCTCGCCAACCGTGCCGATTTCGGCCCCCTCGAGGCCGGCCTCGGCGAGCGACTCGAGGCAGTCGTCGACGGCCTCGCTCGGCACGGTCGCGAGCAACGCCCCGGAGCCGAAGATCCGAAGCGGGTCGACGCCGGCCGCCGCACACAACTGTTCGGTCTCCTCGCGGATCGGCACCGCGCCGCGGTCGATTTCGAGGCGAACGTCGGAGGCGCGGGCGATCTCGAGTGCGCCGGCGGCGACGCCGCCCTCGGTCGGGTCGTGCATCGCAGTTGCGTACTCGCGAATCGCGCGGCCGTCGACGACGATACTGATCTCGTCGACGAATCCCGCAGCGCGCTCGCAGATGGTGTCGTCGACACCGAGGTCGGCACCGAAGTCGGACGCGAGGATGGCGGTGCCCTCGAGGCCGGCGGCTTTCGTCAGCACGACGCTGTCGCCGGGTTCAGCGCCGTGTGTCGGAACGAACGACTCGGCCATCCCCATCGCCGTCAGCGAGAGCAGCGGGCGCTCGAGCTGGTCGACGTACTCCGAGTGGCCGCCGACGATCGACGCCCCGACGTCTCGAGCGGCCACGTCGAGGTCGCGCGTGATTTCCTCGAGCGGCGCGTCCTCGTCGGGGAGCATGATGACGGCCGTCAGCCAGCGTGGGTCGGCACCCGAGGCGGCGACGTCGTTGCAGGCGACGCGGACGGCGAGCGTGCCGACCTGTGAGGCCGCAAGCGAGATGGGGTCGGAGCTGACGACGAGCGTCTCGTCGCAGCCGGGCACCGCAATTCCGGCGGCGTCCTCGCCGTCCGCGGGTCCCTGTAGCACTGTCTCGTCGTCGGCGGCCGTTCCCGTCCGGCCGAAGACGTGTTCGAGCAAGTCGTCCGGGCTCACCTTGCCGGGCATACCACGAACTGGGGGAATCCGGGGTTTGTAGCTGTCGGGGTCGACTCGAGCGCCCCGCAAAAAACACACCGCGGTCGACGTCGTTCGACCGTCGACGCTCAGGTGTCCGGAGCCACCGCGTCCATCGTCTGTCGAATATCGTCTTCGGTCGCGCCGCGTGGGAAACTGACCGCGATGGCGTCGATCCCGTCGACGGCCTCGTAGCGCTCGAGGCTCTCGCGAGCCGATTCGGGGTCGCCCACGGCACAAAGATCGTCGAGCAGGTCGTCGCCGAGGCACTCGAGTGCGCGCTCACGGTCGCCTGCCTGCCAGGCGTCGTGGATCTCCGTGGCCTCGTCGTAGCCCTGTCGCTCGAGGGCGTCGCGGTAGAACGTGCCCATGCCGCCGACGTAGAAGGCGACGTGCTGACGGGCGAGTTCGCGGGCGCGATCAGTATCGTCCAGCACACAGCAGGTCACGCCGGTCGTGACCTGCACGTCTTCGGGGTCGCGCTCGCCCAGTTCGGCCCCGCGTTCGATGTCCTCGAGGCGGTCGCGGACGCCGTCGGGGGTGAGCATGATGCCGTGCCAGCCGTCGGCGAACCGGCCGGCGAGTTCGACGGCCTTTGGCCCCATTCCGGTGACCTCGATCGGCGGAGTAGGTTCCGGCGGCGCACAGCGCAGCCGAAAACCGGAGAGGTCGAACTCGTCGCCGTCGTAGTCGACCGGGTCGCCCGAGAGCACCTGCCGAACGATGTCGACGGTCTCGCGGGTGCGCTTGAGCGGGTTGCCGTACGCCATCCCGTGCCAGTTCTCGATGACGACAGGGCCGCTCGGGCCGAGGCCGAGTCGGAAGCGGCCCTTGGAGACCTCCTGTAGCGTAGCCGCCGTCTGGCCCAGCAGAGCGGGCGAGCGCGAGTAGGTGTTGAGGATGCTCGAGCCGATGTCGATCGAGTCGGTGCGTTCGGCCATCGCCGTCAGGACGGTGACGCCGTCGCGACCCCACGTCTCGGGGAGCCACGCGCAGTCGTAGCCGCCGGCTTCGGCCCGCTGGGTGTAGTCGACGATCGAGTCGATGGTCGGCTGGGCGGCGACCGGCAGGTGGACGTCTCGGTCGGTCATACCTCGTACTCCTCCGAAATTTGTGGGACGCCACCGGCGGTGATCGTCTCGCCGACGATGTACGACGAGGCCGGGCTCGCGAGGAACTGCGCGATGTCGGCAATCTCCTCGACGGTGCCGATCCGTCGGGCGACTGCCTCGCGGTCGATGTTCTCGGCGGAGACGCCCATCTGGCTCTCGACGCCCGGCGTCGCGACGAAGCCGGGGGCGATGCAGTTGACGCGGACGCCGTCGTGGGCCCACTCGTTGGAGAGGGTCGTCGTGAGATTGATGACGGCGGCCTTGGCCGCGCCGTAGGGGCTCATCAGCGGCGAGCCGCGCTGGCCGGCGACGCTCGCGAAGTTGATTACGGTGCCGCCGCCGTCTTTGAGGTGTGCCGCGGCGGCGTGGGTGCAGTGATAGGTGCCGTGGAGGTTGATGTCGACGATCGTCTGCCAGCCGTTCGGCGAGACGTCGTCGAACGCGGCCATGAACGACGCGCCGGCGTTGTTGACCAGCACGTCGAGGCCGCCGAACTCCTCGACGGTGGCTTCGACGAGCGCCTCGACAGCCTCTCGGTCCGTCACGTCACACTCGACCGCCAGCGCCCGGCCGGGGCTGTCGCCCTCGTTGATCTCCTCGGCAACGGGGTCGACGTTTTCCTGCTCGCGCGAGCAGACGACGACGTCGACGCCGTCTTCGGCGAACCGCCGTGCGATTGCCCGCCCGATCCCGCTCGAGGACCCGGTGACGATGGCGGTCTCGCCGTCGACGCCGAACTGGGCGGTGCTCACGCGCGACCACCGACGCTTCGAGCTGTCTGTGTTACCATTGTTAGTTCCACTCGAGTGTATGGAGAGTTTGTTAATAAAGATGGGTATGAATCCCGCAGCGTTAAGTGCGCGGCAATCACTGCCACAGACAGACGACGACAGACCACTATGACAGGCGACACCCTACCCGCCCGACTCGAGGGCTCGATCCGAAACCAGAACGCCGCAAACGGCACGCGACTTGAGCGACCGCCCGTCGGTGGCGATCGCACGACGAGTCGGAGGATCGACTGATGGCTGAGAGCGACCCCGACTGCATCGAGTGGGAGGCAGTGTTCTGGGATATCGGGGGCGTCATCCTCGACCTCGAGTCCGTCCGCGAGGCCCACGAGAAGTTTATCGCGACCCTCGTCGACCAACACGACCTCGAGACGACGGTCGAGGAGGCGACGGCGACGTGGCGGTCGGCCGTCGGGAACCACTTCCGCGAGCGCGAGGGGACGGAGTTTCGAGCCGCACGCGAGGCCTACGCGAAGGGGATCGACGAACTCGCCGCGGAGCCGATCCCGAAACGGGTGTGGCTGTCGACGTTCGAAGATGTCGTCCAGTCGTCGATCGAACCCGTTCCGGGTGCCGTCGAGACGATCACGGAACTGGCCGAACGAGACGTCCACGTCGGCGTTATCAGCGACGTCGACGACGAGGAGGGCAAGTGGATGCTGTCGCAGTTCGGTGTCCGCGAGCGGTTCGATTCGATCACCACCTCCGAGGAGGTAGGCCAGACGAAACCCGATCCGGCGATGTTCGAAACCGCCCTCGAGAAAGCTGGCGTCGACTCCAGCCGGTCGCTGATGATCGGCGATCGCTACAGCCACGACGTACGCGGGGCCGACGAGGTGGGGATGCACGGCGTCGCGTTCGGAGCCGAGGACGGCCCGGCCGTCTCGTATCGGATCGAGTCGCCCGAGGGGGTCCTCGAGATCATCGACGACGACGGCTGCTGACTCCCGATACGAACAATGTAAGCTCAGAGAGCGCCGAAACTATTTTCGTAAAGCAGTGATGTGGTAGTACCGAACACAGATGCCGAGTTCGTATTGTGATCCGATCGTCGCCGTCGTACCGACACCCCAACCCACATGAGCGACAGCTACTACGAGCGGCTGGTCGACGAAACGTCGCTGGTTGCGCACCTCGAGTCTCGACTCGGCGAGGTCGACGAGTACGAAATCGACCGCCATCAGGAGGGTCACTCGAACGAGACGCTCTTTCTCGATTGGGGTGAGCGGGAGCTGGTGCTCCGTCGCCCACCGCCGGGAAACACCGCCGACACGGCTCACGACGTCCTTCGGGAGTATCGCGTCACGGCGGCGCTGGCCGAGACCGACGTTCCCGTTCCCGAGCCTGTACTGGCCTGTGACGACCACGACGTCATCGGGAGCGACTTCTACGTGATGGAGCGACTCGAGGGAGACGTCCTCCGAGACGACGAACCCGACCGGTTCGCCGCCCCCGAACACCGCGAGCGGATCGGGGAGGAACTCGTCGACACGCTCGCGACGATCCACGACGTCGAGTACGAGGCCGTCGGCCTCGGCGAGTTCGGCCGGCCCGCGGGCTACACGCAGCGACAGGTCGACCGCTGGGGGAAACAGCTCGCGTGGGCGTTCGAGGTGACCGAGGACGAACGGGCGGTGCCGGATCTTCATGCGGTCGGCGACTGGCTCCGTGACAGCGTGCCCGAGGAGCACCCGCACGCGCTCGTTCACGGCGACTACAAACTCGACAACGTCATGTTCGGAACGGCGGGAGCCGACCGCGCGGCCGACGACAACGCCGAGCGGTCGCCGGAACTCGTCTCCGTCTTCGACTGGGAGATGGCCACGCTCGGCGATCCGCGCGCCGATCTGGGCTGGATGCTGTCCTACTGGCGCGATCCGAAAGACCCCGAGCCGTCGATGCCCGAACTCACCAGTCGGTTCATGGAACGTGCGGGGTATCCGACACGGGTCGAACTCGTCGACCGCTGGGAAACCCACACTGGCCTCAAGTTCGAACACGAGCGGTTCTACCGAACGCTCGCCGTCTACAAACTGGCCGCCCTCGGCGAGATGTTCTTCCGACGCTACCTCGAGGGCAACAGCGACAACCCGATCTACCCGAAGATGGAGGCCCGCGTCCCGGCGCTGGCCGCTCGAGCGATGCGGATCATCGAGGGTGACGAGCCGCTGTAGGCCGCTGCGCCAGCCCCGGTTACTGTCGTTCACGAGACGTCCGACCCCGCGTACGAGCTGTGTCTCTATTGACTTCGTGCTTAACATTGGTAACGAATCGTCGGTGGTATTAAGACAGTCCCGGTCGAGCACACGACCATGTCACTCGAAAACATCGACCACATCGCCGTCTTGGGCGCGGGGAACATGGGTCACGGAATCGCCGAGGTAACCGCGATGGCCGGCTACGACGTCTCGATGCGGGATATCAAACCCGAGTTCGTCGAGGACGGCTACGACGCGATCGCCTGGAGCCTCGAGAAACTCGAGGAGAAAGACCGACTCGACGAATCCGCCGACGAGATCCTCTCACGAATCGAGACGACGACTGATCTCGAGGCGGCCGTCGCGAACGCCGATCTGGTCATCGAGGCCGCACCCGAGAACCTCGAGTTGAAACACGACATCTTCAGCGACCTCGAGCGGTATACGGACGAGGAGACGCTGCTCGCGACGAACACCTCGAGTCTACCGATCTCGGACATCGCGGACGTCGTCGACACACCCGAGCGCGTCCTCGGCCTGCACTTTTTCAATCCACCGGTGAAGATGGATCTCGTCGAAGTTATCTACGGCGAGCGGACGAGCGACGACGCCGCCGAGGCCGGCTCCGAGTGGGTCGAGTCGATCGACAAGACGCCGATCTACGTCCGGAAGGACGTCCGCGGGTTCGTCGTCAACACCATCGTTGGGCCATTCATCGGCGAACCCGCGTGGATGGTTTCCGACGGCGAGGCGACGATCCGGCAGGCCGACGCCGCGATGGTCCACCAGCGGGGCTACCCGATGGGGCCGTTCGAACTCGGCGATCTGACCGGGATCGACGTCGGCTACCACGTCCGCAAGGAAGCCGGCGACGCGATCCCGCCGATCATGGAGGAGAAAGTCGAGGCCGAAGCACTCGGGCAGAAAACCGGGACGGGGTACTACGAGTACGAGAACGGTGACGGGGCCGACTACGAGCGCGGGGATGGCGAGGGATTCGACACGCTCCGCGTCGAGGCCCGAATGATCAATCGCGCGGCGTACCTCGTCGGCGAGGACGTCGCCACTCCCGAGGCGGTCGACACCGGCGTCCAACTCGGACTGGGCTTCCCCGAAGGCATCTGCCGCCGTGCCGACAAAATCGGGCTCGAGCGGGTCCTCGAGAAACTCGAGACGCTCCACGAGTCAACCGGCGACGACCGGTTCGAGCCCCATCCGTACCTCGAGGACCTCGTCGAAGCGGGGAACACAGGCGAAGACGCCGGGGCCGGGTTCTACGAATACGACAGCGACGACGGCGAGCTCGACTCCTACCACCACCTGAACGTCGCGCTCGAGGACGGCGTCCTGCAGGTCGAACTCGATCGGCCCTCGCGGATGAACGCGCTCTCGTCTGATCTCCTCGAGGAGATCGACGACCTGTTCTCGACGGTCGACACCGACGACGTGCGGTGTGCGACGATCGAGGGCGCGGGCGACCGCGCGTTCAGCGCCGGCGCCGACATCGGCGGCTTCGCCGGCGCGGAGCCGACCGACCTGATGGACGTCACGCCGGCGTTCGAGACGGTCAACGACTTCCCGCGGCCCGTCGTCGCCAAGATCGACGGCTTCTGTCTCGGCGGCGGCTTAGAGCTCGCACTCGCCTGTGATCTCCGACTCGCCACCGAGCGCTCGACGTTCGGCGCGCCGGAGATCACGCTCGGGCTGATCCCCGGTGGCGGTGGCACGCAGCGACTCCTGCGGCTGCTCGGCGAGACTCGCGCGAAGGAACTGGTGTTCCGGGGCAACCACATCGACGCCGACCGCGCCGAGGACTGGGGGCTGATCAACCGCTCAGTCGACCGCGACGAGTTCGACGAGACGGTCGACGAGTTCGTCGACGACCTCCGTACCGGCCCACCGATCGGCCTCGAGGTCGCCAAGAAGGTGATGAACGAGGGCACGGACGCGAGTCTGGACGCCGCCATCGCCATGGAGAGTCAGGGCTTCGGGCTGCTTGCGAGTACGGAAGACGTCTTAGAGGGGACGACGGCTTTCGCCGAGGACCGCGAGCCCGAGTTCGAGGGGAAATAAATGGCACAGGAGCCGACGTCCTCGAGCGACTGGCCCGAGTGGGGCTCGTTCGTCGACCAGCACGGCTACCTCTCGTGGCTCGACGTCAGCGTCGCCCACCTCGAGGACGGGACGGCGGCCCTCGAGGTCGAACACAACGAGGAGTTCGAGAATCCGGTCGGAAACGACGGCTACGATCCGGTCCACGGCGGCATCGTCGCGACCCTGATCGACACGGCGAGCGCGTTTGCCCTCCGGACGACGTTCGACGAGCCGGCAACGGCGCGGCTGACGACGACCGATCTCAACGTCTCGTACCTTCGGCCGGCGACGGGTGACCTCCGAGCGAGGGCGGAGGTGATTCGCGCCGGCGGAACGACCGGCGTCACCGACGTGTCGGTCACCGGTGCCGACGGCGAGGCAGCCGTCGGGCGCACCACGTACCGGCTGTTCCGGCCCGGCGACTGATAGGTTTACTGTAGTCAATTACCGCCGATCGCCAGAACGGGTCGGCGATCGGCGATAAATAGTTACAGCAATCCGTATGAGCCGGGAGCGAGCCTCGAGAAGGGGATCAGATCCTCCTTACTGCTCGTCGCGCAGGTCTTCGTAGATCTGCGGGTCGGTCTGGAACTTCAACACGTTGTGGACCGACGAGTTGCGGATGTTTGCGATGACGTCGCCGTACTCCTTGTAGCAGTTGTGGATCCACTTCGATATCTGCTCGCGGCTGCGAAACATCATGACGGTCTTCCACTGGTACTCCCCGTCCGAGAGGAAGAAAAACAGGGTGTGTTTGTCCCCTTTGATGTGTTCCATCGCATTACGCCAGCTCTCTTCGAAGTGTTCCGTGTTGAACTTGAACTCGAACAGCGCGAAGATGTAGTACTCCTCGTTGGGGATGATCGCCTCGCGGAAGACGCCCTCGTCGCGCATCCGCCGGATCGATTCGCTGACGGTGACGTGTGAGACGTCGATATCGTACTCCGATTTGAGCACGCTCGTCAACTCCCGCGAGGAGAGTTGTGGATCGTTCGAGAGCTCACACAGGATAGCGATATCGCGGTCCTTGAAATCCCAGTTTGGGTGTTCGCCGTCGGTCATATTAGTGTGCAGTGTAGTGGGTCATTAGTATGCATCTGTTCCGTCCAGAAACTCGAACAGTCGGTCGCTGCCGACCTCCAGCCGCCCCTCAAGGTCAGGAACCGACCGAGCGGTTGCCGACGGCAGGCAGCTCTGCCCCCGTGGCCACGACAGAAACGTCGTCCGACTGGCTCGACCATTGCCCGTGGTGACATATACCCAATTCAATTTCCAACACAAAATCATTTCGGGAGAACGCTACCGTTGTTAACTCGGTTCGGTTGTCTCGCGAACTGGATACCTCGGCTGACTCGCTACTCGTCGGCCGAACTGGTCGTCAGCCTCCGCCCCGACTCGTCGCTGATTTCCTCGAGGACGTGTTCGTGAAACGCCTGCAAGGCGGCGCTTTCGTCTTCCGCGAGGACGACGTCGCTGGCCGACAGCGTCGCCAGCCCGAACGCCCGCGGCGTCGGCGAATCGAGGAGGGTTCGAGAAACGTCGAGGTCGCCAGCCTCGAGTGCGCCGACGATATCCTCGATTTCGTCGACGGTGAGTTTGTCTTCGAGGATCTCCCGGTACGTCTCCTCGATGACGGCGAACTCCTCGAGTTCCTCGGCGAAGCCGAGTAACATCTCGCTCGAGACCTGCTGTTCGCTCGCCGATTTCTCGTAGCCCTTGTAGCGTTTGAGGATCATCAGCGCCCGCGTCGCGTTGATCCGGAAGTATCGCTGGAGGAGGTCCGTACCCGAGATTGCTTGTCGGAGATCCTCGCGGACGTCGTCGGCCTCGAGGTCACCGATGAGTCCCTCGAGGTCGACTTTTCGGTTCAACGGCATCGAGAGGACGAAGCCGTTGTCCGCGACGGCGACGCGGACGTTGGCGGTCGCCTGCTGGGCACAGTGGTACGCGAACAGTCGTGAGAGGCCGTCGTTGACCGTGCGGCCGTACGCCGAGTGAACGTAGTAGTGGCGTTCGTACTCCTCGCGGTCACGGACGACTTCGATCGCCAGTCGGTCGTGGGTGCTTACGCTCTCGGGGCCCGCGTACTGGAGTTGGTGGTCGAACAACCGGGCGATCGCGCGCACGCTGTCGTCGTCCAGCGGGAACTCCCGCAGCCAGGCCCGAACCCGTGGTGGACCACCCGCCTCGTAGTTGTCGAGCAGGTCGGCCTGGAACGCGAGGATCTCTCGGCCGAGGTCGACCGACAGCGGCAGCCGTTCGGAGTACCACGATGGGACGGTCGGGCGGGCACTCGTGCGGTCGACGTAGACCTTCGAGCCGCGTCGGTAGCGGTACTCGAAGTGGTCGCCGCCGAGGACGAACACGTCGCCTTTCTCGAGCGTATCGAGGTAATTCTCGTCCAACTGGCCGACCCACTCGTCGCTGGCGCGCGTGTAGACGTCGCAGGTAAACGAGTCCGGAATCGTCCCGATGTTGGTCATGTAGATGACCCGCGCCAGCCGGCCGCGTTTGCCGATCAGGGGCTCGCCGACCGGAAACGCCTCGTGGTGGTGCTCGCCGTCAGGTGGATCGTTCTCATCGCGCCAGATCTTCGCGTAGACGTTTCGATCCTCGAGGCCGGCGTACTCGGCGGTGAGATATCGCATCAGCGACTCGTACTCGGCGTCGGTGTAGTTCCGGTAGGGGTAGGCCCGCTTTAAAACCGCCTTCAGGTCGGCTTCCGGGCGGATCTCCGCGATCGCCATGCCGTAGACGTGCTGGGCGGCGACGTCCTGTGCGTTCTCGGGGATCGACACCGAGTCGACGAACCCCTCGTCGGCTTTTTTTAGCATAACCGCACACTCGAGCAGTTCGTCCCGATCCAGGGCGATCACCCGGCCGGTGACGGTCTGGCCGACGCGGTGGCCCGCGCGGCCGACCCGCTGGAGCAACGCGGCGACGCTTTTGGGTGAGCCGACCTGGATCACCATATCGACGTGGGGCATGTCGATACCCAACTCGAGGCTCGTCGAGGTGGTGACGACCTCGAGGTCGCCGTCTTTCAGTCGTCTTTCGATGTCTTGGCGAACGTCTTTCGAGAGGCTCCCGTGGTGACAGCCGGAGTTGTCCTCGTCGTAGGCATCGAAGCGCTCGCGAAGGGTGTGCAAGACGCGTTCGGCACCCGAGCGCGTGTTCGTGAACACGAGCGTGTTCGTGTGGGCCTGAACGTGGTCGTGCAGTTGTTGGTAGAACCGTTCCTGGACGACCTCGCGAGAGGTGTTGATCAGGTCGTCCGTTGGACACTCGAGTTCGATGTCGAACTCGCGGGCGAAGCGGGCGTCGACGATCTCGTATGGACGAGCGTCGCCACCCGGCGTCTCCTGCCCGACCAAAAACTCGGCCACCTCCTCGAGCGGATCGACCGTCGCCGAACAGCCGATTCTGGTGATGTCGCCCTCGGCCATCGCCTCGAGCCGCTCGAGGCTGACCGACAGGTGGGTGCCGCGTTTGCCGTCGGCGAGCGAGTGGATCTCGTCGACGATGACGTACTCGACGGTACGCAGTTTCTCGCGGAATTTCGGTGAATTCAGCAGGATGGCGAGCGTTTCGGGCGTCGTGTTGAGGATGTGGGGCGTCTCCTCGAGCATCTGCTGGCGGTCGCTCGAGGACGTGTCGCCGTGGCGAATGGCGTGTCGAATCTCGCCCATCGTTCGGTCGTCGTCTCCGCGCGCGACGATATCTGCGATCCCCTCGAGGGGTACCTCGAGGTTGCGGTGGATGTCGTTGGCGAGCGATTTCAGCGGCGAGACGTACAGACAGTAGACGGTGTTCTCGAGGCCGTCCTCCGAATCCCGCTCCGTGGTAAACAGCGCATTGATAATCGACGTAAAGCTCGCGAGCGTCTTGCCGCTGCCCGTCGGTGCACAGATCAGGGTGTTCGTTCCCTCGTGGATCTTCGGGATCGCCCCTCGCTGTGGCGGTGTGAAAAAACCCTCATTTTCGGGAACGTACTCGCCGAAGGCCTCGAGCCACCACTGCTGGACCGCGGGCTCGAGCAGGTCGAAGACGTCACCGTCCTCGATCGTGACCGCGTCCGAATCGAACGGTACGTCGGCGTCGGCAACCGGTCCCTCGAGGCGGTCGTTCCCGTCCATCGTACTCGTCTGCGGTCCCGCCGTGTAAGAGGGTTTGCCCACCGGAGCGAAAGTGAACGGCACGCTGCCCCGGTGGTTGCGTCGATCAGCCGCTCAGAAGACGGCCGCAACGAGCGTCCCGACGAGGAACACGTGCCAGACGACTGCAGCAGCTTTGACACCCGCCGTCGGAAGCGGTGGATTCCGAAACATCGCGTCGTAGACGAACACCGTCGCGAACACCGCACCGCCAGCCAGCCCGGTTTCGGGAGCGACCGACGTGGCGAGGCCGATCGCCAGCCCGACTGCGAGGCTCCCGACGATGGCGAGCAGCAGTTTATCGTAGTACTCGAGCTGTGACACTGGCCTTCTAGCGAAGAGTACGATCCCCATCACCGAAAACCCCTCGTCGATTACGAGCTGGTTGGAATCCGATCGGGCGTGGGCTGTGCTGTCGCCGACGCGCTCGCGTGGCGTGATTCCAAGAGGCTAACCTTATCGGACAGGCCGTTCGAAGGGTTCGATATGCGCGTTACTTTCCTCGGAACCGGCAGCGCGATGCCGACCGGTGAGCGCTTCCAGACGGGCGTGCTCGTACAGGACGACGGCCGAACCCTGCTCGTCGACTGCGGTTCGGGCGTCTTACACCGACTCCAGCAATCCGGTGTCGGCTACGAACGCATCTCGACAGTGTTGTTGACCCACCACCACCTCGACCACGTCGCCGACTTGCTACCGCTGATGAAAGCGCGCTGGCTCGCCGGCGAAGAGCACCTCGAGATCGTCGGTCCACAGGGGACGAAAGCGCTGATCGACGACCTCCTCGAGGTCCACGAATATATGCAGGGCAAACTCGACGTGCAGGTTCGGGAGGTCGTCGCCGGCGAGTTCTCCGTCGCCGGCTTCGACGTCTCGGCCTACGAGACGCGACACTCGCTGCCGTGTCTGGCCTACCGATTCGGCGATCTGTTTACGTTCAGCGGCGACAGTGAGGCCTTTGCGGGGCTGGCGAACTTCGCCGAGGGCTCCGCGATCCTGGCCCACGACTGTTCCTTTCCCGACGACGTCGACGTCTCGAACCACCCGACGCCCGACGCACTCGGCAAGGCACTCGCCGGCCGAGAGATCGGTCGGGTCTACCTGACCCATCTCTACCCGCACACCGAGGGTCGCCACGACGAGATGCTCGAGTCGATCGGAGCCCACTACGACGGCGACGTGCGGTTCGCCGAGGATCTGAAAACGATCTCGATCGAGTGACGACCACGGACCCCGTTCGCCGAGACGTATTTTCGCCCGATTCGCACTCTGTCTGAGTACTGAGTACCGAGACGCACAGAGTGAAGTCCGTCTAACTACGGCTCCGACAGCGCCTCATATGCGTGGCGTCATCACCTCTCACACCTAACATAGATATCCGAACGAAGTATATACGCGTAGTTTGTAGGATCATAACAACAGAATGATTTTGGAACAGCAGCTGACGGATTTCGAGGCGAAGAACGGATGAGCGTCCCGAATCGTCTCGCGGACGTGATAACCGCGCACGCTCGAGTCGTCATCGTCGTCTTGCTTTTGACGACGGCGCTCGTGGGTGCGGGAATGCCGATGGTCGACGACGACTCGTCGCTCGACCAGTTCGAAAGCGACTCGCCGGAGGCCGAGGCGCTCGAAGACGCCAACGAGCGCTTCGCCGCCGAAGGCGAGGAAAACACGACAGCAGTACAGTTGATATATCGCGGTGACAATGCCCTCACGAAGGAGTCACTGATCGACTCGCTCGAGTTCCAACAAGAGATTCACGCGAACGAGTCGATCAACGCGACGCTCGTCGAGAACGACTCGATCACCGGCGTCGAGAACCTCGTCGCGATCACGGCGATCACGAACGAACAGGTCGCCGGCCTCGAGGAACGCGGCGCTGAACTCGAAGCACAGCGCGAGGAACTCGAAACGCGCGGGGCCGAACTCGAGCAACGAGAGGCGGCCCTCGAGACCAGACGCGGCGCACTCGAGGACGGGCTCAACGAGACGGTGGCACTCGAGCGCGAGCGCCAGGCCCAGCTCGCAAACGACGAGACTGAGGCCGCCGCGGGAACTGAAACCAAAATCAACGGCACGATCGCTCAGGCAGCACAGACGGCCGACCTCGACGACGAGCAGACCGCCGAGTACGAGCAGTTGGCCGGACAGGCACGCGAGATCGAGGCCGAGCGCTGGGCGATCGAGCAGGAGACCGACGATCCGGAGTCCATCCCCGAGTATCAGGACCTCTCCGAGCAACTCGAGGAGGTGTACACCGGCGCGACGGTCGGCGTCCTCGAAAACGAGTACGCACAACTCGAGACCGATGCCGAGCAACTCGAGGCCGATCAGCAGGCACTCGAGGAAGACTTCGAACAGTTCGAAGCAGACCAACAGGCGCTCGAGGAGAGCGGCGACGAGCGACCGTCGCTCGACGAGCAGATCGAGGCGCTCGAGGACCTTGACGACGAGGAGTACGAGGAGGTTCTCGTCGAAACGCTGTCCGACGACGAGGAGCGCGGCGGTGCGGCGCTGGCGTTCATGCCGACATCGTACGAGCCCGGCTCGACCGAAGCCGACGCCCGCATGACACTGATCAGCCAGCAGACGGACGTCAGTCAGGCTGGAATGGGCGGCGGTTCCAGCCCGGAACTCGACGCCCAGCTCGACCTTCGTGAACTCGCCGAGCAGAGCGAGCAGGAGTATCTGGTCTTCGGGTTCGGCATTGTCAACGACGAGATCGAACGGTCGATGGGCGACAGTCTCGCGATCGTCGGCCCGCTCGCGCTGTTGTTCGTCGTCATCGCGCTGGTGATCGCCTATCGTGATCCTCTCGACATCGCGCTGGGGGTCGCCGGGATCGGTGCCGTCCTCGTCTGGACGTTCGGCTTCATGGGCTGGGCCGGAATCGCGTTCAACCAGATGATGATCGCAGTGCCGGTGTTGTTGATCGGACTCTCGATCGACTACGCGATCCACGTCTTCATGCGCCATCGCGAGCAACGCGAGACCCAGCGGGTCTCGGACGAGCGAGCGGGAAGCAACGCGATTCGCGAGCAACGCGAGACGGATGGGGCGATGAGCACCGTCCGTGGCTCGATGGCGCTCGCGCTGGCAGGCGTCGGCGTCGCCCTCATCTGGGTGACAGCTACGACCGCGATCGGATTCCTCGCGAATCTCGTCAGCCCGATCGGCCCCATCCAGGAGTTCGGAATCGTCAGCTCCGTCGGTATCATCGCTGCCCTGATCATCTTCGGCGCACTGATCCCCGCGCTCAAAGTCGAGATCGACTCGGCACTCGAGGCACGCGGCTGGAGCCGCCACAAGCGAGCGTTCGGGACCGGCGAGAGCCGCTTCGCCAGCGCCCTCACGGTCGGCTCGACTGCTGCCCGAAAGGCACCACTTGTCGTCTTGGTGGCTGCGCTGTTGCTCACCGCCGGCGGCGTCTACGGCGCGAGCGAAGTCGACACGAGCTTCAATCAGGAGGATTTCCTCGCCGAGAGCCCACCCGCCTGGACCGAGAACCTTCCGGCGGGGATGGCACCTGGCGAGTATCAGGCCAAAAACGACCTCGACTACGTCAACGAGAACTTCCAGCGCGAAGACACACAAGCACAGATCCTCGTCGAAGGGGACGTCGGCGACGATAGCACGCTCGAGGAGTTGGCCGATGCAGAGGCAGAAGCGGCCGCGACCGATTCCGTCTACACGCTCCCGAACGGCGATGCGGACGTTCGCGGCCCGCTGTCGGTGATGGAAGAGACCGCAGCCCAGAACGAGTCGTTCAACGAGTCGTTCGAGGCTGCCGATACGGACGACAACGACGTCCCCGACCAAAACGTCGAGGCGCTGTACGACGAGCTGTTCGAGGTCAACGAGGACGCGGCGAGCAGCGTCCTCTATCGGACCGACGACGGCGAGTACGAGTCGGCTCGGCTGATCATCTCCACTCGCGGCAACGTCGGATTCGACCAGACGACCGAGGACATGCGAGCCGTCGCTGGATTCATCGACGCCAGCGGAACCGGCGACCAGCGGAATCTCGACGCCGGGCCGGGCGAGCGAAACGCCATCGCAACCGGCGATCCGATCGTGAGCCACATCGTCGAGCAGGACCTGCTCGACACGGTGTTACAGAGCCTGCTCATCACACTCGTCGCCGTCTTCGTGTTCCTGACGGTGGCCTACTGGCTAACCGGGAACAGCGCGACGCTCGGCACGGTGACCCTGTTGCCGGTCGCGTTCTCAGTGAGCTGGATCCTCGGAACGATGTATCTCATCGACATGCCGTTTAACGTGTTGACTGGGATGATCACCAGCCTCACGGTCGGTCTCGGCGTCGCCTACAGCATCCACGTCAGCGCCCGCTATACGCTCGAACTCGAGCGACAGGGCAACGTCTGGTCGGCGATGCGGACGACGGTGACGGGAACCGGGGGCGCGCTGCTCGGCAGCGCGGCGACGACCGTCGGTGGCTTCGGCACCCTCGCCTTTGCCATCTTACCCGTACTCCGGCAGTTCGGGATTATCACTGCGCTGACGATTACGTACGCGTTCCTCGCGAGCGTCGTCGTCCTGCCAGCGCTGCTGGTGGTCTGGACGCGGTACTTCGGGCCAGACGTCTCCTTCGACACGTCCGGAGCGGCGACGGCAGCGCCAACCGCGAGCGATGGCGGCACCGAAACGACACGCGACGGACCGGGAGGCGATGACCGATGAGCGTCGACGAAAGCGACGCCGTCGACGCCTTCGAACGGCTCGGACTCACCAGCTACGAGGCTAAGGTCTTCATCGCCCTCCACCGGCTCGGCTCCGGGACAGCGCGCGACGTCGCCAGCGTCACCGACGTTCCCCGCTCGCAGGTCTACAGCGTCGCCGAGAGTTTGGAGAATCGTGGGCTGCTCGAGATCCAGCAGTCGAACCCGATTCGGTACCGACCCGTGAGCATCGAGGAAGCACAGACCACGCTCAAGGAACGATTCGAACGCGAACGTGAGCGGGCTTTCGAGTACGTCGACGCAGTCAAACGGGAGTCAGCAACCGAGGAGACACAGGAGGATATCTGGACCGTCCGCAGTCGCGACCGCGTCGACGACCGCGTCGTCGATCTCCTCTCGCAAGCCGAGGAGACGATCGTCTTCGGGACGCGTCTGCCGTCGTTCGTCACGGACTCGATCGAGCGCACGCTCGAGGAACAGGCCGCCGCCGGCGTGTCGGTGCTCGTACTCAGCCGCACGGATGCCGTTCGAGAACGACTCGGCGCGCTCGAGGGTGTCGAGACTGCGACTCCGCCAGCCCACCGCGATGACGACGACCGATCGGGCCGGATCGTCCTCGTCGACGACGAGAGCCTCCTGTTGAGCGTCGTCGACGATGACCTCAGCGAGACGGCGATCTGGAGTGCCGACTCGCTGTTTGCGTCCGTGCTGATCCAGTTGATCGAAGCGAGCGACGAGGTCCAACCCATCGCCGAGTGACCGAATCGGTCCTTCGAAACCGCGTTGCCGGCGATCGACCCGTGCTCACTCGAGGCGGTATCGAAGCAGTGCCGCGATCCCGCCGAGATTGGCGAGTTGCTGACCGGGCGGGAACTCACTCGAGAAAACCGTGACCTCGCCGCCTTTCTGTTCGGTCGTGCGGACGATATCGTCGACGTCGATCGCCCACTCGCCGTCGGGGCCGCGTTCTTTCCGGAGTCGGTCGTCGAGAATGAGTAGCCGTTCGATCGCACCGAACTCGGCGGCCTGCTGGACTTCTTCGGGTCCGTAGGCCGCTTTCGCGCCCTCGGCAATCCGCTTCGTGAGTTCGTCGATGTATTCGGCCTCGCTCTCGATGCGAGTCTCCTGTTGGACGTCGGCGACAGCGCCGCGTTTGAGCACTTCGTGGACGCCGCGGTCGCCGACTGCTGCGGTGTCGACCATCGTGATCTGCTCGGTGATCTCGGGCACGTTCTGCTCGAAATACTTGTAGGCGTCCTGTTTCGTAAAGCCGGGCCCGGCGAGGATGATCGCGTCCGCGTCTTGCCGTTTGAGAACCGTGCCGAGTTCGGAGAACAGCTCCGAGCGCCCGCGGGCGTACTCGCCTTTCCCGGTCGTGCCAGTGATCGTCGCCCGCTCTTCGGTGCCGTACTGGGCGACCGTGTGGACGTGGGCCTGCCCCTCCTCGACGGTCGCGATCGCGACGTCGGGATTTTCGGTCGCCTCCTCGGCTTCCTCGAGGCGGGCCTCCTGGTCCGGCTTGAACCGTTTCTCGATCGAGAGTTCGTCGCGCTCCTCGACGTTCAGGGTGTGGTAAAAGCCCAATTGGTCCTCCCGCGAGCAGGCGACGATCTCGCCGCCGACTCGGAGCCGATTCGCGAACTTGTGGAACTCGATATCGTCGACAGCGATGGCGACCCACATATGCTCGCGCTCGCCGCCCGTATCACGCATCTGGTCGTCGTTGCGCTGGATCCGTCGGGTCGTATCGCCCGCAACGCGGTCACCGGGCTCTAAGACGTACTGCAAGTGCCAGAGGTCGTCGACGCTCTCGGGAACGACGGTCACCCGTTCGCGCCCGCCCTCGACGTGCTCCCGGTCTTTGATCTGCATGGCCGTGGCTTTGCGCGGAATCGGTAAGTGGGCTGCGATCCCTCGAGCGGCTCTCGACTCGAACGAGTCCCGCGTGGTCGACGGATTCGCTCGGCGTTCGTATCGGTTCGCGACACAGTCACGTTTGGTACAGTGTGGCATAGTTAGGGACGCGTTGTATTCACGCTCGAAGCCAACTGTGTGTATGAAGCTCGCACACGTTCAGCTCTTCGAGGACTTCGGCACGCGCTCACTCACGATCCACGCGGTCATGGTCGTCGCCTTCGCCAACGCGATTCTGGCGGGGCTGTTCGTCGGGGGAGAGATCGGGCTCGTCTCCTTCGTCGCCTTGCTCAACTTCACCGCCGGGCTGTGGGTCGCCCACTCGATTCACTCGCTCGGCAACGCCTCTCGCGACGACGAGTACAGCGGAATCATCAACGAGCTGCTGGACACCGGCACCGACGACGCCGACACGGGCTTCGACACCGGCCGCTTCGGTCGCCTGCTCGCCCTGATCGCAGCCGTGACCGCGGTGTCGTTGCTGACCTCTGCGCAGGTGCTGGGCGGCGAACTCCTGTCGGTCGCCGTCGTCGCCGTCGGTGCAATCGCGGTGATCACCGCAATCATCGGCTTCCTGATCGCGCTCGGGGCGTCCTACGACGAAAGTCAACAGCGCTGGACGGACAAGCTCGAGCACGACGCCAACGCCGACGCGGACGCGGATGTCGATGTCGACGTAGACATCACCGAAGGGTAGTCGTGGCCGGACCGCGGCCTCCGCGGTCGCATTACGCTCGAGGCCGTCGATATCAAACCCTTCTCCAGTCGACATCCCATCGACTCGAGCGAATGCCGACCGAGATCGACCGCGACCTCGTAGCGACGTCGCTCGAGCACGACGCCGAGACGTAGGGTGTGTTGCCCGAACGGCTGGCGACGTTCGGCGACCAGTACCGAGAGCAGCGGTATCTCACCCGCAGCCAACTGTACGACATCGACTACGAGTTCTCGACACACGCCGTCGTGGACACGCGCGTCTGGACGATCTTCGAGCGATTCGACGAAAATGGGTGAGCGCTACTCCTCGGCGATTCGACTGCCACCCGGCGGCATGAAATGCTGAATGCGGTCCGGACTCGCAATTTTGCGGACGAACGACTCGTCAGCGAACTGCTCGCGGAAGCGTCGATACAGTCGCTTCGCCGCGTCAGCCTGGGCGTAGCGCCCCGGCTCGAGTTCGATCGTCGTCTCCGCGGTCTGTTCGATCGCCGACGGCGGGCCGCCGATGACGCGGGTGTAGGGTTCACACTGGATGCCGACTGCGACGCCGACCGGCGTATCGCGGTGATAGGTCCGATCCCCGCGGATCGCGAAGCCACCTTTCTCTAAGTACTCGCCGCTTTCGGGCGTCTTCGTCACCTGATCGGAGTCGACGGCATAGACGTCACCCGCGTAGCGGCCATCCTTCCAGACCGACGAGTAGGAGACGGCGAACTGGGCGGCCTCCTCGATACTCGAGTCGGGCAACTCGATGTCCGAGGAGGAGGCTTCGCTCGGGTCCGTCGCCTTCAACACGGTGACGGGGCCGCCGTGGGCCTGCGTGTGCAGGACCGTATCGCCGGGCTCGAGATACTTCTTGACGAGTTCCTCGTTCTGGTCGGCGTTGCGACCCCCGATCACGAGGTAGCCGTCGCTGGTGTGGAACCAGCGGAAGCGATCGAACCACGGCTCGTTCTCTCGGATGGGGATCGACGGCATCTCGAGCCAGTTTTTCTCCTCGGCTTCCTCGTCGTCGGCTTGCTCGTCGCCCTCGTCGTCGGCTTCCCAGTCGTCGCGGCGACGCTTTGCGTCCTCGAGATCCTCGCGGGTGTCCTCGATGGCCGCCAGCGCGCCTTCTTTCTTTTCTGCGACGCGTTTCGCCTCGGTGTAGAGCCGGTCGGCGTTCTGCTCGACGCCGTCGTGGGCGACGAGGTCGATCCGGTCGCCGTCGAGGTCGATCGTCACGATTCCCTCGCTGCTGTCGATGTCGACGACCGCCTCGGCGGCTTCGATGCCGCGCTCGGCTCCCTCTTCGAAGCGTTCCTCGATTTCGTCCCACGGGCGGTCCTGCGCGCGAGCCTCCTGAATCGTCGAGAGGATGTCGTCGACGAGGCCGTACTCGGCGTAGAGCAACTCGGCTTGCGCTCGTAGCTCGTCGGCCTGCTGTTCGAACCCCTCGATCGCCCCCTGCTGTTGCTCGATGATCCGCTCGTATTTGGCGATCTCCTCCTCGAAATCGGGTTTCTGGGTCGTCGGGTCCGGCTCCTCGTCCTCGTCGAGTTCGAGCCGGAAAAAATAGTCGTCGAGCGCGGCCAGAAACGAGTCGTAAGGTTCGGCCGCCAGTTCGGCGTGTTCCTCGAGCGGGAACGGCGTCGCGTCGACGACGCGTGCGCTGTCGGTTTCGCCGTCGTCCCCTTCCTCGTCTCCGTCCTCGAGGTAGAGTCGTGGCTCGAAGTTCCCGTTTCGCAAGTCGAGCGCGAGCCGTTCGATGGCCTCGTAGAGGCGGTCGTACTCGTCCTCGGCGGCGTCGGCGATATCCATCCCTTTCTCGACACCGGCACGAGTACAGAGCTCCTCGGCGTAGAGGCCACCGAAGTTGAGTTGCGTTGCAAGCGTTCGGACGACGTCCGTATCCGAATCCTCCATCTCGCGGTCGAACGCCTCACGAGACACCGTTAGCGGGTTGAGTCGGCTCTCGGGGAACTCATAGCGCGAGCCCGGCACGACGGTTCGAGACTTGAGTCGCACCGTCTCGAGGCAGTCGATCACTTCGTACTCGCCGTCGGTGACGGCGACGTTGCCCTGCCCGAACAGCTCGACGATGAGTCGGGTCGTCCCGTCCTCGCGCTCGAAGGTGAACTCGAGGATGCGGTCGAACTCGTACTGCTCGACGCCGACGAAGTCAGCCCCGGAGAGTCGGTTTCGGAGCATCATCGCGAACTGCGGCGGTCGCCCGGGGGCGTCGGGTACCCGCTCGGGGGCGACCGTGTGGGCGCGTTTGACCTCGCCGACCTCGAGAACGAGTTCGATGCGGCCGCGGTCGAAATCCCGCATCTTGAGTCGGACGAGATCGTCGCCGTAGAGATACGCCTTGTCGAGCTTCGCGCCCTCGTAAGCCCCGAGTTCCCCGACGAGGGCAGCGAGGTCGACGCTCGTAAGCTCGCGCTTTGGATCCATACGTACACCTGCCCGGCGCGGTCAAAAAGACGTGTCGCTCCGACGTGGCGTCGTGGCGCCGACGGCGCTGTCTGGTCGAGGTCGCGGTCGGAAAGGCTAATCCGCACCCGGTACCTCCATGACGGTATGTACGACGCTGTCGACACTGCTTGCCACCACGGCCAGCCGACACACGGAGGGAAGTGCCCATGAGTTCGCGTGAGGAGCGCCCGTGGACCGACGTCTCCCGCTTTCAGACGTTCGTCGACCACCTCGAGGACGAAGGCGCGTTCTCCGTTCGGTCCATCGTCGACCAACTCGACGCCGATATCGACGTCGACGGGATCGTCTACCACGACCGCGGCATCCGCGTCCCCGGCTACGACGCCACCTTCGTCCACGAGCCGTCCGGCGCGCGCGGCCGCCCTGCCTTCAGCGTCGAGGTCGATACGGTCGGGCCCCGAAACACGTGGGCCGTGTTCGATGCCCAACTCGGCTGGGACCTGTACCTGCTCCAGACCGACGACGTAGCGGCACTCGCGTGGGTCAGCGACGAGGAGTACAAAAGCGAGGAAGGCGACCTCTTCGCGTCGAAACACGACGCCCTCGCCGCCGGTCGGTTCTCCTTCGGCATCTTCCTCTACTCGGGCCGCGACTGGGAGGAACGCGTCGATCGAATCCAGAATACGGATGCCCCGGCCTATCTCAAACGCGACGACGGCACGCCGGTGATCCCACAGACGCCCGGAGAGTTCTACGACTACATCGGCGCGTCGGCGACCGAACTCCGCCAGAGCGGCGGCAACGCGCCGCCGTATCTGGGCATCCTCGAACTCGAGGTTTCGATCGACTGAGGGCGCACACGCTGCTTCGTCAACTGGCCGAGAACGACCGGTTCGGTTGCTTGCTTCGGGTCTCCCTCGCTTCGGTCGAACTGCTCGCAAAAATCTACAGAGAAGCAAGGCAAGTGCCTCGGGGTCGTACGGAAATCTCCGATTTCCGTGATGACGAGAGACGAAGTCTCTCGAACCACTTGACCCCGAGGCGGTTCACGCTATCTCCCACTCCTCGAGCGTGTACGCCATCTCCCAGAATCGGTACTCGAGTTTCGCGCTCGTGAGGAAGGCCTCGCGCATGGCGTCGTGTTCGCCTGGGAACCGTTCGCCGCAGTCGTCGACGAACTCCCGACACCACGCGGTGGCCTCACGGAACTCCTCGCTCGTGTACATGTCGATGAAGGGAGTGTATCGATGCTCGCCGTCGGCGAGGGCGGCCATGTGCTCGGCCACGTCGAGATAGCCCTGCATACAGGGGAATAGCGCGGCCGCGATTTCGGCGATCGTGCCCTCGTAGGCCGTCCGCACGAGGAAGTTCGTGTAGGCGACACAGGTCGGCACTTTCTCGACTGACTCGAGGTCCGCACGCGAGATGCCGTAGTCGGCGGCGAACTCCCGGTGAAGATCCATCTCGTGGTCGAGGACCTCGTGGGCGACCCCCAGTAGATGAGTCATCGTCGCCTCGTCGCGGGCCTTCGAGCCCGCGATCGAAAACAGCCGCGCGTAGTCGAGCAGATACCGATAATCCTGCGTCACCCAGTGGCGAAACGCAGCCGCATCGAGCGTTCCCGCCGCGAGTTCGCGGACGAACGGATGGGCTTTCTGTGCCTCCCAGATGTGGTCGCCGTCCTCGAGCAGTTGGTCGCTGAATGTCATCTCGTCTCGAAAGAGGTCGGCCTCGAGAATATACATGACGAATACAACCTAGTTATCCTTTGCTCGCGGCGACGTCGAGAACTCAGACGTGATTCGAGACGCGCCGCTCTCGAGTTCGTGCGACGGTAAAAGACACGCCGCGGGGTGCTCGTTCGGTGGGGGACGAACGAGCTGGGGAGTTCACGGCGCGTTGAGAGGCAACTCGGTGCCGTTGTCGGGGTGGGGAGTGATGACAACGGTGCCGACGATCGTCGGCAGGTGAAACGTTATCCACAGTGCCGTATAAATTTTCTGGAGGTGTATTGTTATATTAGCCCTCGAGAATCGGCAATTGTCTCCCGTTCTCGAGCGTGAAACCACTCGAAGGCATCACGATTAGCGGTCCGACTCAAGCGGGCAGCGATCGACGAACACAGATGCGGACGAAAAGCGTTCGAATCGGTTCGACGGCGGACCTCAGAGCCGTTTGCTGACGTACGGGCCGTCCTGATGGTAGCCGAGTTTGTTCCGGTAGTACTCCCGTGCACCGATGCCCGAGATCACGCTGACCTTGTCGTAGCCCGCGTCGGCGGCGAGGTCCTCGGCGCGTTCCATCAGCCGCTGGCCGTAGCCCTGATGCTGGTGTTGGTCCGTCTCGCCCGTCCCGCCGACGGCGACTTCGGAGCCGTAGACGTGGAGTTCTCGGATGAGCGCCGTGTTCTCGAGTTCCGGGCGCACCGGATCGTTCGGGAATCGGAGCCGGCAGAAGCCGACCAGCAGGTCCTGCTCGAAGTCCTCGAACGAGATGAAGTGTTCCGTGCCGCCACAGGCGTCGTAGGTCATGACGTCGAGGTCGACGGTGTCGGGTTCCTCGTCGTTCATGCCGGCCTCGCGACAGCGGATACACTCACACTCCCAGCCGTGCTCGTCCATGCGTTGTCGGGCGAGCTGGCGGAGGTTGGACTTCCAGACGCCGGCGTCGATGAAGTCGGCCGGAATGTCGCGCTGCACTCGCTGGAGCCGGGTGTAGCGCGGGACCATATCTTTGATCTCGGCGACGAGGTCGGCGGCCTCGTCGTTGTCGAGCGGGTCGTACTCGCCGTTGTGCCACCAGTCGTAGGTCGCTGTCCCGCGGACGATCAGCGTCGGGTAGATCTTCAG
Organism: Natronorubrum aibiense; assembly: GCF_009392895.1. Lineage (GTDB taxonomy): Archaea > Halobacteriota > Halobacteria > Halobacteriales > Natrialbaceae > Natronorubrum > Natronorubrum aibiense. The sequence goes on from NZ_CP045488.1 coordinate 311,335, forward strand.
ATAGTCCGGCTTCCACTGCTCTTGCTCGAAGATCCGCCGGAAGTCCTCGAGGCACATCTCCTTGGACATCCCCGGCTGGCCAGGCATCATGTGGAAGCCGACTTTGAACGCCGAATCGCGCAGGCGCTGGTTGGCCTCGATTGATTCGGCGACGCCGTGGCCCCGGTGCATCTCCCGGTTGATCCGCTCGAACGTCGTCTGGACGCCGACCTCGACTTTCGTCCCGCCGAGGTCGAGCATCCGGTCGATCTGTTCCGGATCGCACCAGTCGGGTTTGGTCTCGAACGTCGTCCCGATGTTTCGGACATCTGCCGTCTCGTTTTCCTCGGTGACGTCCTCGACGTACTTCCACTCGTACTCCTCGGGATCCTGTGCGAAGCTTTCGCCTTCGGCCGGTTCTGGCTCTTTCTCGACGTCGTAGTCGTTCATCGCCTCTAAGGCCCGCTTGACGAACCACTCTTGGTAGTCGTGGCTGCGGGCGGTCATCGTCCCGCCCATCAGGATGAGTTCGACCTTGTCGACGGGATGGCCGATCTCGCGCAGTTGCTCGAGTCGCAGCGTCACCTGCCCGTAGGGATCGTAATCGTTCTGGACGCCACGGGCCGCGGCGGGTTCTTCGCCCGTGTAGCTCTGGGAGGAGGAAAACTCCGAGTCGGGGCCGCCGGGACAGTAGAGACACTTCCCGTGGGGGCAGCGCTCGGGCGAGGTCATGATCGCAACCGGCGAGACGCCTGAGGCGGTGCGGACTGGTTTACGCTGGAGGACCGCCTGCAGCTCCTCGCGGTGCTCGTTGGGGGCGTAATCGAGCAGTTCGGAGTTCTTCGGCACCTTCGGCGCCGAGTGCTCCGAACAGGCCTCGAGTTTGGCCTTCTCGACGTCGTCGCGCTCGATCTCGCCCGCGAGGATCCGCTCGACGAGCGTCTCACAGACCTGTTCGAACGCGTCGGTTTCGGTTGGATCGGGCGTCTCGGTACTCACTGTACTGTTTTCGTCGCCGTTTGCGAATAAGCGTGTCGGACTCACAACCGCTCGTCTGGCGTCCAGTGTCAAACGGTCGTGTACGTCGAGAGGTCGCCCGCTGCGTCGAAGGCATAGATCGTCAATGGCTCGTCGCCGCGTGGCCCCATGCCCGGCGAGTACTGGGGCATCCCCGGTGCCGAAATCCCGTCGATAGCCGGCTCGTCCTCGAGCATCGTCGCGATCGCCTCGAGCGGGACGTGGCCTTCGACGAGATAGTCGCCGACCTCGAGGGTGTGACAGCTCATCGCCTCCTCCGGAACACCGACGTCGCGTTTGACGTCCTCGAGGTCGGCCGTCGATTCCACCTGCACGTCGATGTCGTGGCGCTCGAGGTAGTCGACATACTCGCTACAGCAGCCACAGGACGGGTCGTGATACTGAACGACGCTGTCGACCGGCAGCGTTCCCGACCACGCCCAGTCGTCGCCGTCTGCGTTCTCGCTCTCCGTCTCAGTGCCATCCAGACAGCCGCTCGCACCGACGAGCGCGAGTGTAAGCCCGGCCGAACACAGTCGTCGCCGTGTGACGGTCATGTTCGACCGTAATCCCAGAACGACAATAGGTGTCCCGGTTGTCACCGCTCTCGCGGGACCGGCGGTGACGGACCCGACCGCACGTGCTGGCCGATCTCGAGCGAAAGCAGCCGTGGCTGTCTCACGTCGCGAATGCCAGCCAAACCGTTAAGCTACCCCTGCTGGTACCCTCATCGGACTGAATGGATCCGGAGCTGCCGATCGTGCTTCTGGCAGTGGGACTTCCGTTTGCAGTTGCGGGTGTGACGCCGCTGTTGTTTCGCGCGCTCGGCGAACGGACGGGCTACGCCGGCTCGGTGGTCGCGCTCGTCTGCTTCGGACTGCTCGGCTCCCAGTACGGCAGCGAGGGGACTGTCGAACTCGAGTGGATTCCATCGCTGGCCGTCGCCCTTCGCTTCCACGTCGACGGCTGGGCGCTGCTGTTTGCGTTGCTCGCAAGCGGCATCGGGACGCTCATCTTTCTGTACTCGCCCGCGTACATGCACGACGAATCGGGGCTCGCCAGATTCTACGCCGCGTTGCTCGCCTTCATGGGTTCGATCATCGGCGTCGCGCTGGCGGCCGATCTGATCTCGATCTTCCTCTTTTGGGAACTCACCAGCCTCTGTTCGTTCGTCCTGATCGGCCACTACACGGAAGAAGACGAGTCGCAGTACGCCGCCCGGATGGCCATGCTCGTCACCGTCGGCGGCGGGCTCTTCTTGCTCGTCGGCTTCCTGTTGCTCTCGCTGGTCGCCGGCGACGTCGTCGGGCCGGCGTCGGCGTTCGACCTCGCGGCGATGCTCGAGCGACCCGACGAGCTACAGACGGCGCTGCGGGAACGGGGGCTGTTCGTCCCCGTGCTCGGATTGGTCGCCGTCGGCGCGGGTGCGAAATCCGCACAGGTCCCGCTGCACTTCTGGTTGCCAAACGCGATGGCGGCCCCGACGCCCGTCTCGGCGTTTCTCCACTCCGCGACGATGGTGAAAGTCGGCGTCTACTTCGTCGGCCGGGTGCGGCCGATGCTCGTCAGCCTCGAGTGGCTCCTCCTGTTCGCTACGGTCGGGCTCGTGACGATGACCGTCTGTGCGCTGCTCGCGGTGGCAGCGACGGACATCAAGGAACTGCTCGCCTACTCGACGGCGAGTCACCTCGGGCTCATGATCGCCGGCTTCGGCTTCACGACCGTGCTCGGCGCGGAAACCGGTGTGTTCCACCTGCTGAACCACGCTTTGTTCAAGGCGGCGCTGTTTCTCGTCGCCGGGATCGTCGCCCACGAGACAGGCACGCGACGGATCGCAGACCTCGGCGGGCTTCGACACGACCTGCCGTTCACGGCGGCGATCACCGCCGTCGTCGCGCTCAGCATGGCCGGCATTCCGCCGTTTAGCGGCTTCTACTCGAAGGAACTGCTGTTCGAGGCCGCGCTCGAGGCGAGCCACGTCTACGACATCGGCGTGCTGGGCTGGCTCTACCCCGCCGTCGCCGTCTTCGCGAGCGTCTTTACCGTGGTGTACTCACTGCGCTTTCTCGCGCTGTTCGTGGGTGACCGTCCCGCCGGATACAGTCACGTCCACCGGCCCTCGCTCACGTTACTCGTCCCGCCAGCGTTGCTGGCGCTGCTCACCGCTGTCATCAGCGTCGACCCGGAACTCGCGGTTCGGGCGATCGTGCAGTCGGGCGTCGACGCGACGGCCGTCGACACCCACGAGATGCACGTCGGCATTCCCACGTCGTACTCGCCCGCGGTGGGCATGAGCGCCGTCGCGATCGCCGGCGGCATCCTCGCGTTCCCCGTCTACGGCACGCTCCACGACGGGATTCGAGCGATTCCGCGGACGGCCCCGCCCGTCGGCGCGAACTGGTGGTACGACGCCGTCGTCGGCAATCTCACGGGCAGTGGGCGCTGGCTCGCCACGCGCGTTCACAACGGCTTGCTTCGGACGTACGCGACGTGGACGCTCGCGACCACCTGCGCGCTCACGCTCGCCGGCTTCGCCGCGACGGCAACCGTCGTTCCGGCCGAGCTCATCGGCCTCGACGCCGACCCTGCGATCGCACTGGTGTTAGCGGTCGCGGTCGTCGCCGGACTCGCCGTCGTCCTCGCGTCGACGCACGTCGCCGGCGTCCTCACGCTCTCGATTCTCGGATTTATGGTCGCTATCTTCTACATCCTCGCGAGCGCGCCCGATCTCGCGTTGACCCAACTCGTCGTCGAGACGCTCGTGCTGGTGATCTTCCTGCTCGTCATCGAGGAGATCCCCGAGTACTACGAGGTCGGCCTCGGCAAGGTCGCTCGAGACGGCGTCCTCTCGCTCGCCGTCGGCGCGACCGCGTTCGTCACGGTCCTCGTCACGACCGACGCCCGTCCCGACGGAACGACCGAGATCGCCCGCTACTACACCGAGCGCGCGGTTCCCGAGGGCGGCGGCACGAACGTCGTCAACGTAATTCTCGTGGATTTTCGCGGCTTCGATACGCTCGGCGAACTCGTCGTCGTCGCGCTGGCCGCGATTTCGATCCTGACGCTCATTATTATGCGCAGCGGCGGGGCAGGAGGTGACGAGGAATGACACGACTCGAGCCTCGAGGTGAACGCCGATGACCACCGTCATCATGCGCACGACCGCTCGAGCGGTCGTCCCGATCATCTTCGTCGTCGCGGCCTCGCTGTTCATCGAGGGGCACAACCTCCCCGGCGGCGGGTTCATCGCGGGCGTGCTCACGACCACCGCGTTCGCGATCATCTACCTCACGTTCGGGCTGGATTTCTTAGAGCGGGCCGTCCTCGGACGGGACGTCGACCCCGGCAAGGAGCCGGCTCGGGACCGCGTCGTCGTCGCCTACCATCGCCTGTTCGCGTTCGGGCTGACGGTCGCTGTCGGCAGCGGGCTCGTTCCGCTGCTGTTCGGTCGGCCCTTCCTCACGCAGACGTTCGTCGAGCTCGAGGGCGTGCCGATCTATCATCACCTCGAGATCGCGAGCGCGCTCGCGTTCGACTTCGGGGTCTACTGTGTGGTCGTCGGCGGACTCCTGACGATCCTCTCGGTGGTGGGTGCCGAATGACGGCGCTCGTCCTCGCGCTCGTCGTCGGCGCGCTGTTCGCGCTCGGGACGTTCCTGCTGCTCAGACGCGACCTGATCCGGGTCGTCTGGGGGCTGGCCATCATCAGTCAGGCGGCGAACGTCTACCTGCTGGCGATGGGTGGCATCGCCGCGGGGACGTTCGATTCGGTGCCGGTGTTGGCCGGACACGGCGCGGGCGCGCCGGAGACGGCCGATCCGCTGGTCCAGGCGCTCGTCCTGACCGCGATCGTCATCGGCTTCGGGATGACCGCGTTCGCGCTCGTGCTCTCCTATCGGGTGTACGAGGAACACGACACGCTTGACGTCTCCGAACTGGGTGAGCACGACGGATGAACTCGAGAACGGCGACGAATCGGCGGCGAGGTGACCATCGATGATGCCGATGGCCGCAGTGCCAATCGGGACGGACGCACAGCTCGTCGTCGCGCCGATGCTGATCGTCCTCGCGACGGCCGTCGGAACCCTGCTGCTGGGCCAGCGCCCGCAGGCTCGAGCCGCCGTGAGCGTCGTGGGTGCCGTCGCCTACGCCGTCGCCGTCGCGGCGATCGACTGGTACATCGTCCTCGCGCCCGATGCGTCGGGGATCGCGACCTACCAGGTCGGTGACTGGCCGGCACCGTTTGGCATCACGCTCGTTGCCGACGGGCTGTCGGCGTTTCTGCTGACGATGGTGGCGACGATCGGGATCGCGTCGTTCGTCTTCTCGATGCGTGTGTTGCCCGAACTCGACCGGCGCAGCTACTACTTCCCGCTGTTTCACTTCCTCATGCTCGGCGTGACCGGCGCGTTTCTCACCGGCGACCTGTTCAACCTGTTCGTTTGGTTCGAGGTGATGTTGATGGCGAGTTACATCTTCGTCGCCTACTACGGCGGGCCCCAGCACACCCGCGCCGCGTTCTGGTACGTCGCGCTCAACTTGCTCGCGAGCGCCGTCTTCCTGCTCGGCGTCGGTGGCCTCTACGCGACGACGGGCACGCTCAACATGGCCGACCTCGCCCAGCGTCTCGCCGAGCCGGCAGCGTACGGGATCGATCCGGGTCCGGTCGTCGGCCTCCTCGCCTTGCTGCTCTCGGTGTTCGCGATCAAAGCCGGCCTCGTCCCCTTCCAGTTCTGGATTCCGACGGCCTACCGGGCGGCACCGCCACAGGTCACCGCCCTGCTCGCCGGCGCGACCAAAAAGGTCGGCATCTACGCGATCATTCGCCTCTCGTTTACCGTCTTCGCCGGCGCGCAACTCGGCGTCACACTCGAGGCCCCCGGCGTCGGCGTCGTGGTCTCGGGCGACTCGCCGCTCGCGTTCGTCGGCTCGGTGCTGTTCGTCATGGCCGCCGCCAGCATCCTCGTCGGCGGACTCGGCGCCGTCGGACGGGACTCGCTGGAGGGCGTTTTCGCGTACTCGAGTATCGGACAAGTCGGCTTCATCGCGATCCCGGTCGCCATCGCGGCGACGACGGTGAGCCCCGAACTTCGACACATCGGGATCGTCGCCGCGCTCGTGTACGCGCTGAACCACACCCTCGCGAAGGGGTTGCTCTTTCTCTCGGTCGGCACGGTCCGAACGGCGACCGGAACGAGTCGACTAGCCGACCTGGGCGGGCTGGCGAGGCGGTCGCCACCCCTCGCGATCGCGTTTTTCGTCGCCGCGCTCTCGCTCGTCGGCATCCCGCCGCTATCTGGCTTTTTCGGCAAGTTCCTCGTGTTCGACACCGCGGCTCGAGCCGAGACGGTTCCGGTACTCGTGCTCTTGCTCGTCGGGTCGCTGTTGACCATCGCGTACGCGACGCGGACGTGGAACCGGAGCTTCTGGGGGGTACAGTCATCCGCCGTCGAGGACGCGACACCCGACTCGGTGCAGGTTGCCGTGCTCCTCGGACTTGCGGCAGCGATCCTCGCGGTCGGCGTCGGATTCGAGCCGATCTACCGGTTCGCCGACGCTGCTGCGACGGCCGCGCTGGATTCCGATGCCTACATCGACGCCGTTTCGCCGACCGACATCGAGTCACTCGACTCGAGCGGAGGTGGGCACCCGTGAGCGTCCGAACGTGGCCGCTGACCGGTATCGGCTTTGCCGTCCTGTGGATCTTCGTCCGCGGCGTTTCCCTCTCGCCATCGGCGCTGGTCGGCCAGTTCCTGTTCGGTCTCGCCGTCGGCCTCCCCGTCGCGTTCGTCTTCCGGCGACTGTACGTCAAGCGAACCGACGTCGGACGGTGGCTGCACGCGGCACCCTATGCCGGCCTGTATCTCATCACGTTCGTCGCGGAACTCCTCCGTGCGAACGTCGATGTCGCCTATCGGGTCCTCTCGCCGGGGATGCCGATCGAACCGGAAGTCGTTCTGGTCCCGCTTCGCGTCGAAACCGACCTCGGAATCACCATCATCGCGAACAGCATCACAATCACGCCGGGTACGGTCACCCTCGACTACGAGGCCGAGGCGAACGCACTGTACGTCCACGCCGTCAACGGCCGCGATCCGCAGACGATCGTCGACCCGATCAGAAACTGGGAGAACTACGCCCTCGAGATGTTCAACGAACCCGCCTCACCCGATGACCCGGTCCCGGAGCTCGTCGTTTCCGGCGGCACGCGAGACGCGGAGCACGGAGGTGACGACGATGGCAGTGAGTGAGGATCCCACAGTTCTCGAGTGGACGGTTCGCGCTGCGTTGATCCTCGTCAGTGGCCTCTGCGTGCTCTGTAGCTACCGCGTGATCCGCGGCCCGACGGACCCGGACCGGGTCGTCGCGCTGGACGCGATCGCGACGAATGTCGTCGCCATCGCCGTCCTGTTTTCCATTCAGACCGGCCGCGGCCTCTTTATTACCGTGAGTCTCGTGCTCGCGATTATCGGCTTCGTCGCGACGGTCGCCGTCGCGAAGTTCGTCATCGAAGGAGAGGTGATCTAAGTGATTCGAACCGCGCTCATCATCGCGCTGCTCGTCGTCGGTGTCTTCTTCCTGACCGTTGGAACGTTCGGACTGCTTCGCCTGCCCAATGTCTACAATCGCATGCACGCGACGAGCAAGCCCACGACCCTCGGCACTGCGGCGATCTTCCTCGCGGGCTTCGTCTACTTCGGGCCGGGAAACGAAGGGCTGACATCGCTCATCGGTATCGGCTTTCTCTTCCTGACCGTGCCGACCGGCGCGCACATGATCGCCCGCTCAGCCGAACGGATCGGCATCCCGTTCGTCGAGGGCGTGACCTGGCCTGACGCGTCGGTGTTGATCGACGAACGGTCCGAATCGTCCGACGACCGATCGGACGACGATTGATACTGCTGTAACGATTTCCCGGCGCGCCCGCAAGCCGTCCTGTGGCCGCGCCGGGAAATGACTTACAGCAGACCGTATGAGACGATTGGCGGGTACTCACGCGCTCCGCGGGGCGAGGAGGTCGCCGTCCCCGATCGGCCGCGCGCCCGCGATGACGACCGCTGCAACGGCGAGCGCGACGACCGCACTGGCGAACAGCAACGGTGCGTAGCCGGTCGTCGTGGCGACGCCGGCGAAGGCGACGGGACCGAGCGTTCGACCGAGGAACGTCGTACTATTGCGCAGACTCAACGCGCCGGCCAGATACTGACTGGTGACTCGGTCGCTCACCTCGGCGTCGACTGACGGCAACACGAGGCCGATCCCCGCGCCGATGATCCCGGTGGCCGCCGCGATCGCGAGGACCGACGTGGCGAGCCACGCGACGGCGAGTCCGACCGCCAGACAGACGAACCCCACCGCGACGAGCGTCGCGTTCGTCGCGCGCCTCGCGAACCGTCCGTTCGCTGCCGAGACGACGACCGACACGCCCTCCGAGAGCAACAAGACGCCCCCAACGACAGCGGGCGTGAGTCCGTACGACCCGACCAGCAAGAACGGCACCGCCGTCAGGATGGCCCCGAACAACAGCAGTTCGGCCGCGAACGTCGCGAGGAACATCGCCAGCACGCTGCCCGTGCCGACCGCGGCGAGCACCCCTCGAGCGTAGCCCGTATCGAGGCTTATCGTCCCGTCAGCAGTGCCGCCGTCGGGGGCTGCCACTCGGTCGACTCCGGGCTCGGTGTCGTCCGTGCGGTCGCCCCGGTCGTCGCGGTCGGGGGCCTCGAGCACGCGCCAGGCGAGCACACCGAGCGGGACGGCAAGCAGGTACAGCAGGTAGGGGGCGTCCCACGAGATGGCGACGAGCACCCCGCCGACGACCGGAAAGATCGCCGCCCCGACCGACAGTACTGCGGTGTTGATCCCGAGGACGGCGTTTCGCTGTGCATCTTCGAAGGTGTCGCCGATGATGGTGACCGTCGCGACGAAGATGCCGGCCGAGGCCGTCCCCTGAACGATCCGCACGAGCAAGACCGTGGTGAACGACGGTGCGACGACGATCACGCCGCCCGCGAGGCCGAAGACGACGAGGCTCGCGGCGAGGACGAGTCGCCGACCGAGCCGATCGGCCAGCGCGCCGATGAACGGCGAGAGGACGATTCCGGCGACGAAGTACGCGCTGATCAGCAGGCTGGCCGTCACCTCGCTGACGCCGAACGTGTCGCGAACGACTGGCAGGGTCGGACTGACCAGCGGCACCCCGAGCGGTGCCAGCAGCGTGCTCACAAGGACGATACGGACCGTCGGCGAATCCCACGGGATGCGCGTGTCGGTAGGTTCGGATGCGGTGGTAGTCGTCGTGTCCATGATGTACTACCCGCTGTGCGAACTCCTATACTTGATTTCCGAGACGAGTGTCCGACAACGAACGGTGTCTCACGTCGTGAGACAGGATTAAGCCGGTGGGTGGTGTACCACGTGGTAACAGGAGCCAAAGGGTGGCCGAGCCGTGACAGAGCACTTCCTCGACGAACTCATCCGATACGACCGACGCGTTCGGCGCGACCAGCAGCGACGCGACCGCGACCCGTTTCCGGACACCGAAGCGATGATCGACATCGTCCGACACGGCGACCTGTTGCGGGCGCTGCTGGCCGAGCCGCTCGAGCGACGCGACCTCGAGGCCGAACTCGAGGTATCGAAGGCGACGAGCCACCGGTTCGTGCGTTGGCTCGAGGAACACGGCTACGGCGAGCGCGTCGACGGGCGCTATCGGCTGACGGGCCTCGGACGGGTCGTCGCTGACGGCGTCTGCAAGTTCGAGGGGTACCTCCGGACTGCCCGACGGTTGGACCCGCTGTTCGAGTACATTTGTGAGGACCACGAGGAGTTCGTCATCGAACCGTTTGCCGACGCCACAGTAACCGTCGCCACCCCCTCAGATCCCTACGCGCCGATTGCACGCTTCCTGTCACTCCTCCGCGAGAGCGAATCGTTCCGCGGATTCAACACGACGCATATGATCCCGCCTGGGGCCGAGGACTCCGCCGATCGGTTGCTCGAGGATCGAACCGCCGAACTCGTGTACGTTCCGGACGCCGTCGAGGCCCTTCGAGACGAATCGGACACCGCTCTCGCAACGGCCATCGACGAGGGTAACGTCGCCGTCCGAACGAGAGACGCCCTACCGTACGGCCTCGCGCTGTTCGACGACCGCGTCGGCATCGGCGGCTACGACGAGGAAACCGGGACGATGCGAGTGTTCGTCGACACCGACGCCGCGATCGCCCGTGAGTGGGCGACCCGCGTGTTCGACTCGATCCGCGCCGACTCCAGACCTGTCTCGTCGTAATGGTCACGACGATCAGCGAACAGGTGCCTGGCGCAGCTCACTCACAGCTCGAACTCCCGCTCTCGCGTCCGTTTCTCGTAACTCTCGCGTCGCCATTCCGCGGCGTCTTCGAGCGTCTCCGTCTCCAGCAGTCGCTCGAGTTTGCGTTCGAACTGCTCGTCGGTCAACTCGCCCGCGGCGTACCGGTCGCGAAGCGTCTCGAGGGCACCGCGTCGCTCGGCGTCGGATTCCTCACTCGACGTCGACGCCGTGGTGTCCGTTTCAGTCTTCGAGTCGGTCGCCCAGTCGTCCCACCACTCCCGTCGGTCGGCTTCGTCGCCGAACAGCAGGGCGACCAGCGGGACGACGGCGATGTAGCCGACGAGCAACGCCGCGAGCCACCACGACTGACCGGTGAACATCGCGCCGAGCCAGACCGCCGTCACGAGCATCGATGCGATTCCGGTCGCGTTTTCACGGACTCTCACCCACGGGCTGCATCGCGCTGGCGTCCGGTCGACTCGAGCAGTCCCATACGCGTCCTGTTCGGCCGAAACCAGATATCGATTGAGTTGGTCGCGATTCGACAGCCCAGCGCGACCGCTCGTGACCGGTGTGGACAGCGGAGAAGAGCGCGTGTTACGCGAGCGTCTCGCCGAGTGCCTCGAGTGCGGCCGCACGAACGGCGTCGCGTTCGCCGGGCAGGAACTCGACGTGGCCGTCCTGACCGCCGACGACGCCGACGCCGGCGTTCGGCGCTGCAGTAGCGATCGCGTCACCGAGTTCGCGGACATCGACAGACTCCGTCGCTCGGACGTGGAGTTCGTCGTCGCCGATACCGAGAGTCACGAACGGCCCTTCGTCGCGCTGGCGACGGTGGAGCGCGTCCAGCAACAGCGTCGTCGTCGGGAAGTTGTACCGGTGGACGAACGCGTCGGTGTCGAGGACGGCGACCGTTACGCCGTCAACGGCTTCGATCTCTAAGTTCTCGCGAGCGGTCTCGAGTTCGGTCTCGAGTTTCGCGCGGAACTGTTCGGAGACGTGAGCGGCGAGGTTACCGTCTCGCGGCGCCGTCGCCTCACCGTCACCGAACAGCAGGTCGATGATGAGTTCGCGTTTGTCCTTGTACGACTGGTAGTACGCCTGCAGGGCGACGGCTTCGCGGCGCTCGGAGACGGCCGTCTCGTCGTAGCCGGCGTCGGTTGCGAGGTCGACGTAGCTCTCGGGCGTGTCTTCCCAGTAGCTGACCGCTGGGAGGTGCTCGAGGTCGTCGCGAACGTCGTCGTTGATGTGAGCGGCGACGTTAGCGGCGAGTGCCGTTGACGTCAAATCCGAGACGTCGACGCCGTCGAGCGACGGGGCGACGGCGACCGAGACGGCGTCGGCGATCTCGTCGTCGGCGCGGCTGTCGTCGATGACGACCGTCTCGGCGTCGTACAGCGAGAGCAGGTCGTAGCTGTCGACGGACTCGGCTGTCGAGCCAGCGTCGACGAGGACGACCAGCGGCAGCTGCTCGCCGTGGCGGTCGAGCGCCTCGAGCATCGAGGTGACGTCGTTCGTCGCGGCGTCCATATCGTAGACGCGGCCGTCGAGCGGTCGGCGCTCGAAGTAGTGATACTCCGCATCGTCGCGGGTGTGTTTCTCGCGAATCAGCGGGAGGACGGCGCGTTCGATCGCCGCGCCGGCGACGTAGCCGTCGGCAGTCGCGCCGTGGCGGACGACGACCGGACGCGCTTCCATGACAGCGCGGCGGATCGCGGTCGCCGCGTCGCCGATCCCGTCTTCGACGGCCGTCACGGCGTCGTGGTCGGCCAGCAGGTCGACGTCGGCCGGTCGGGCCTCGCTCTCGAGTGCGCTCTCGAGTCGGTCGCGAACGGTCTCTCGAGCCTCGTCTTCGAGGATTTCGAGGGACTCGGTTTCGACCTGCAACTCGCCGTGATGGCGTTCGACCTCGCCCTCGAGGGCGACGACATCCTCGATTTCAACGGCGGGGTAGGCGCGAACGCCAGCCTCTTTGAAGGCGGCGCATTCGACGGTCGCGGTTTCGTCACGAAGTTCGAAGACGGTCGGTCCGCTGGTCTGGCGAACGCCGGTGATCTCGCCCTCAAGGCGAACGACGCTGCCGACCTGCGAGTCGATCGTGTCGATCGTGGTTCGGTTCAACGACGGTTCGGACTCGGGTTCGGCGTCGGTTGTCGGCGTCGATGCAGCGGCGCTTTCGGTTGCGACGGAGCCGCTTCCGGCGGCGACGGTGTCCGACGCGCTCGGTGCGCCGGTGCCGTCGTCGGCTGCGGATTCGTCGGCGGCCGTCTGCAGGTCGCCAGCCTCGACGTCGTCTTGGGAGTCGTCAGCGGCTTCGGCGGCGGCTTCGTCGGCCGCTTCGTCGTTATCTTCGAACTCCTCGGGACGACGTTCGCCGTCGCCCGTATCGATCAGTTTGCCGCGGAACTCGCGTTCGCGCTGGCGGATCGACCAGCCGAGGTCGACGTTTCCGTTGTCTCGAACGTCGAGGACCTGAACGTAGACGTCGTCGCCAGGCTCCCAGTCGAGACTCTCGAGTCGTTGGTCGAGTTCGCTTCGGTGCAACAGGCCGGTGACGTGATCGCCGATGTCGACGAAGACGCCGAAGTCGGCGTAGCCGTCGACGGTTCCCCGATAGTAGCGGTTGGGGGTGAGCTGCGAGGGAGCGCTGCCGTGAAACTCGAATACAGCGTCCTCCTCGTGACTCTCGCAGATCTCGCCGTCAACGGGTGTGCCACAGATGATACAGTTACCCATCTACTCGAACCAAGCAGTTTCGCCCTAAAACGGTTGTCGAAATGCACTCGCCATTATTACACGGCGCGTGCGAACGATCGCTTACTCGAAAACCGGCGAGTCGTCCTCGAGTTTCTCGATGTCGCTGACGAGTTTCCGGACGTCTTCGGGGAACAACGACACCTGAATCTCGTTCCCGTCCTCGTCGTCGAAGACGAGTTTGACGCGCTTGTCGCCGAACTCGCGAGCCTCGGCGGACTCGACGTCGAACAGCTTGACCGTCGCCGACTTGTTCGTCGGTCCGACGTTCTTGATCGACCCCTCGTTTAGCTCTATCATGAACTCCTCGAGCGACAGTGTGAGCATACCTCCAGTACGGCATCGGGATACAAAACGACGTGCATCGACGCCGACCGCGTTCCGGCGGTCGTTAGAAGTCGGTTCGATCGCTCGCGCCTACTTTTAAGTCGCGTTCGGCCGAACTGGCGTACGCTATGGAAATTACCTGGCACGGCCACTCGACGTGGCACGTCACCGTCGGAGAGACATCGCTGTTGATCGATCCGTTCTTCGACAACCCGAAAACGGACCTCGAGCCGGACGATATCGACACGCCGGACTACGTGCTGTTGACACACGGCCATGCCGATCACATCGCTGACGCGGGGGCGTTCTCGGACGCCACGCTGGTCGCGACGCCGGAACTCGTCTCCTACTGTCAGGACGAGTTCGGCTTCGAGGACGCCGTCGGCGGGATGGGGATGAATATCGGCGGCACCGTCGAGTGTGGCGACGCGTTCGTGACGATGGTTCGCGCTGACCACACGAACGGGATCATGACCGAAAGCGACGCCAGCGGCGGCATGCCCGCCGGCTTCGTCATCTCCGATACGAAACCGACGCAGGTTAGCGATGAGGAGTCGACGACGTTCTACAACGCCGGCGACACGTCGCTGATGACCGAGATGCGCGAGGTCGTCGGTCCGTATCTCGAGCCGGATGTCGCCGCCGTCCCGATCGGCGACCACTTCACGATGGGGCCGTGGCAGGCCGCCGTCGCCGTCGACTGGCTCGACGTCGATTACGCCATCCCACAGCACTACGATACGTTCCCGCCGATCGAACAGGATCCCGAGGAGTTCGAACGCGAAGTCAAAGCGACGGGCAGCGACGCCGACGTCGTGATCGCCGAGGCCGACGAACCGTTCGAACTCTGAGTCTGGGCCGTCGCTCGCTCCAGTCACCGATTTTCCATGCGGTTCGCCTCGTGCCGATTGGCCGATACGACCACCAGTAACGTTTACACCACCGGGTGTGGACGTCTCGAGTGCGATGACGAAAGCAGTCACCACCGTCTCCGAAGAGGGGTTCAGTTCGACGAACGAGATCCGCGAGTTCGAGACCACCATCGATCCGAACGGGGAAGAGGCACCCGACACGCTCGAGGCCCTGCTGGCGGCCTACGGCTCCTGTTACGTGCCGGCGCTGCGAGTCGGCGGCCAACAGCGCGGGGCCGACGACCTCGGAAAGATCGAAATCGAGACCAGCGGCGAACTCAACGACGACGACAAACTCGAGTCGATCGCGTTCGAAATCAACGTCGAGGCAGAGATCGACGACGACACCGCCGACGAGGTCGTCGAACGCGCCTTCGAACTCTGTAAGGTCCACGACGCGCTGAAAGACGAACTGCACGCCGAAACGACCGTCAACGCCGACGCCTTCTAAGTCGTCGGCTGTCACTGGGGACCGGCACACTCACAGACTGGGGCACAGTGTGCCGGCACTGACGGACAGCCGCCTGTCTGATACCGCCACCAATCGCCCTCGAGACTCGACAACAGGCCGAAATCCTGGCGTGTGATCGTGCCGCCTCGAGCGGGGGATGGGGCCGGCGGCGACCGATCAGTACGCTCGAGTGACAGTAATGTGCGGTGATCACAACCCACATATCCGACGATATCTTCGATTTGGGCATGCAACGCCGACGCGGGGTGGGGGTCGTGATGGTGGCAGGGTTGCTCGTTTTATCGGGTTGTCTCGGCGGCGCTGGCGCGGATGAGGGCGCCGATACTACCGATATCGACGGACAACTCGAGGTCCACCACATCGACGTCGGGCAGGCCGATTCGACGCTGCTCGTGACGCCCACTGGGGAGACGATACTGATCGATACGGGCGACTGGCGAGCGGACGGACAGGAAGTCATCGACTACCTCGAGACGCAGGATATCGACCGGATCGACCACCTCGTAGCGACCCACGCTCACGCCGACCACATCGGCGGCCATGCGGCCGTTATCGAGCATTTCGAAGAGCACGGCGAGGGAGTCGGTGCAGTCTACGATTCGGGTGTTGTCCACACGAGCCAGACCTATGAGGGCTATCTCGATGCCATCGAGGACCACGAGGTCACGTTGATTCAGGTTTCCGAGGGATACACACTGGATCTCGAGGACGAGCGCGTCGAGGCGACTGTGTTGAATCCACCTGAAAACGAGTCCGGGGTCGGCCTCGACGCCAACAGCGTCGCCCTCGCTGTCGAGTTCAGGTCGTTCTCCTACCTGACGACGGGCGACGTCGACGAAACGGCCGAACGGCGACTGCTCGAGACACACGACGACGGCCTCGCGGCCGACGCCTATCAGGCCGGCCATCACGGCTCCTCGACGTCGTCGACACTGCCGTTTCTCGAGCGAGTCGACCCCGAGATCGCCGTCATCTCGAGCCCACTCGAATCCCAGTACGGCCACCCCCACGACGAGGTCCTCGAGTCGTTCGCCGAGCGCGGCATCGAAACGTACTGGACCGGCGTCCACGGCGACGTCGTCCTCACGACGGACGGCAACGACGTAGCCGTCACGGCAGAACGCGAGGCGACGGCCGACCCCGCGGCCTTGCTCGAGCGAAAACACGAGGCCCAGTCGCCGGACGACACGTCGAGTTCGTCGCTGTCGCCACCACGAGTAGCCGAGCGACCGCAGGCAGGTCCGGCAGCGACCACACCGTGGCCGGTGGTTGATACGGCAGTCACCCCTACTGTCGACACATGACCGATTTCGACACCGCAGTCCTCGATCGGCTCGTCGACGACGAATGGGCCGTCCTGTTGCTCGAGGTCGACGGGACAGTGGTCGACGAACGCACGCTCGCCGTCGAGCGACTGCCCGAAGACGGCCGCCACGAGGGAGCCGTGTTCGACGTCGACCTCGAGGGCGAGACACTTCGCGAGCTGACGTACCGATCGTCGGAGACGCGAGACCGGCGGCAAGCGATGCAAGAGCGGTTCGACCGACTCTCGGAGCGATTCGACGAAGAGTAAGTACGCGTTGTGGAGCCGACAGCGGAAGACCGAAGCAGGAGGGGGTGTGGGGTCGACCTAGTGGTGGTTCGGATGTGTGGGATGACACAACGACGGATGCCCTCCGATAGTTCGGTCAGGGTCCGCCGCAAATGGAGATTGTTCTGACGGGATGATAGCCGTGATGCCAACGTATGTTGGAACGCCGATTCGGTGGCGACTGTGGCTGTGTCTCCCCACACAGGACGGCTCGTCGCGTCGAGAGACGCGAAACGGGAGACGTTCGGCAATGAGCATCTTCAAGACAGTTCCCGAAACAGATGCTGACATGTTACGTTCGTTCGACGGAACGGAACCACAGGTTGCTGACTCGGCGTACGTCGACGAGGCGGCGGTCGTGATTGGCGACGTCGTCATTGAGGCGGACGCCAGCGTCTGGCCGAACACGACCCTTCGAGGCGACCACGGCCAGATCGTCGTCGGCGAAGGCGCAAACGTCCAGGACAACGCCGTCCTCCACGAAGACGCAGTCCTCGAGCCGTACTCGACGGTCGGCCACAGCGCCATCGTCCACGACGCGACTGTCGCTGAGCGCGCGCTCGTCGGGATGAACGCCGTGGTCCTCGACGGAAGCCACGTCGGCGAGGGCGCGGTTGTCGCGGCCGGCAGCGTCGTCACCGAAGACACCGAGATCCCGCCGTCGACGCTCGTCGCTGGAACACCCGCCGAAGTGAAAACTGAGATCGACGACCCGCATCTCGGGGCGACGGCCGATCGCTACGTCGAACTGTCGACGAAACACGCAGAGACGTCCGACCGACTCGAGTAACGCGAGTCACGGTCGAGCGGCACCGACACCGGGTCGTGTGTTCGGTCTGATAAAAACGCTGATACAGCCACCACACCAATCGGCTGCTATGAGCGACAACTCGTGGACGGACCGGATCGTCGGCGCGCGAATGACCGTCGATCAGTCGTTTTCGACGCGGATCGCGGACTCGGAGTTTTCGAACCAGCAGTGGAGTCTGATCATGACCGCTACGGAGTTCGAGATGGAACATGCCGACGACCCCGACCGCGCACGGATCGTCGCCAACACCGACAGCGTCGAACAGATCATCCCCGAACTCGACAACATGCCGACTGGAATGGGCGCGATGGGTGGGCAGGGAGCCGGCCAGCAAGGTGGGTCCTCGAGCGGCGGCCTCTTCGGCTCGATCAAGGGCGCGCTCGGGCTGGGCGGTGGCGACGACGGCGACGGCGACGCCGAGAAACTGCGGGCCGCCGAACGGCTCACCCAAGAGTACGCCGAGGAGTTGCAGGCTCACCTCGAGTCGGAAGGGCGCTGGGAGTCGGTCCGAAAGGCGGCAGCCGTCGACGGGTAGCTGTTGACTGTCGGGACCTGCCGTCTGCGGATACACACTCCGAAGCCACAGCACCTATAGGTGCGCTGCCCGACCGTACGGGTATGAGCGATGACGTCGAAACCACGACCGTCTCGATCAGCACCGACGATGACACGACCGACGAAGTGACGATTCCGTCCGGACTCATCGATCTCGTCGCGGAGGGCGACCAGACCGAGGCCGAGACGATCGGCGACGTCGCGCTGCTGTCGTTCGCCAGCCGCGCCCACCATCTCGTCCACCACGGACAGGGCGCAAACGAGGAGCTCGAGGCCCAGGAAGCCCGTATCATGGACCTGTTCGAGGAACGGTTCGGCGTCACCTACGGCGAAGCGACCGGTCACCAGCACTGAGACAGCGACCGCGGAACGACTCGAGCGATTTTTGCCACCACAGTAGGACACCGAGAAAAATGGCCGACGGGATTGGGACGACCACGGCACTGTAGTTCTGTGAGTCAGCCGTTGGCGTCTTCAGCTGACTATCCCGCAGTCCGGGCTATCGTAACACCGACCGAGCCCGGACTACCGGGAACGGGTGAGGATGCCGACTGCCCGGCGAATGGATCGTCAAACGGTCCCTCGTCGAACGGATCATCAGATTGGTCTTCATCGAACGGATCCTCCGTCGGTCCGTCATCCGGTGGCTCGTCGGTCGGCCCCTCATCGAACGGATCCTCCGTCGGTCCGTCTTCCGTCGGCCCGTCTTCCGTCGGCGGGTCCGGCTCATCGACCGACTCGATCGTCACCGTCGTCTCGACGAGTTCGGTCTCGCTCGAGACAGTAACCGGGTACTCGCCGGGCTCGAGTGCGGCGGTGTCCGCGGTGAGCGTCAGCGTCTCCGCCGCGCCGGGCTCGAGCGAGACCGTCGCGGCATCGACGACAGTGTCGCCGACGGCGAGTTCGATCTCCTGGGTACCCGCCTCGCCGCCGACGTTCTCGACCTCGATGGCGACCTCGAGCAGCGTTCCCTGTTCGACGGAATCGGTCGTCTCCGTGATTGAGACGGCGAACTCGGCCGGTTCGCTCGGCACGATCTCGCCGGCCGTCGCGGTCGTCGCGGGGTCGACGGCGTCCGCGTCGTAGTCGTATCTGGTCATGTCGACCGCCCAGACGAGCCGCTCGTCGTCGCTTTCAGGCGTCCACTCGACGGAGAACGTGTTCTGTCCGGGCTCGAGTTCGTCGACTGGCTCGTCCGCGGTCGCCCCCTCAACGAACTCGCTGTCGACGAGCAGGGCCGCGTCGTTCGGGTTCTCGTAGCCGAAAGTGACCTCGATGCCGTCCTCGGTCGGCGTCGTCTCCTCGACGCTGAGTTCGGGGAGTTCGGGGCGGACGTCCTCGAGACACGCCTCTGCGTCGGGGTTCGGGTAGTCAATCTCGCCCGGCGTCGCGTCGGGCGAGGCGACACCGGTGATTGCGGCACCAAAGTCGCCCTCGGGAACGGTAACGGTCGCACCGTCGTCGGTCTCGGTGACGGTGAACTCGTCGCCGGTCTCGTACGTGATCGTTCCCTCGAACGGCGCGTCGACGTCCTCGCCGATCGTGATCGCGTACTCGCCCATCGTGTTGCCGAAGCCGCCCGACTCGTAGAACCCGGTGGCGACGATGACCGTCTCTCCGTCCTCGAACGAGCCCGTCACCTCGGCTTGCGAGCAGTCGGTAAACTCGACGTCGAACGCTGTCGGCTCGTCCTCGAGCGTGTACTCGACGGTCTCGTTCTCGAGGACCTGTTGATCGTCTAGCTCCGCGAGTGACACCACGGCCACCTCGAGCGTCGAATCGGTCTCGAGTGGCGGCTTGAGGTCGAGATCGACGGCCGACGCGGTCTCGTTTCGCTCGAACGGCTCGCTCTCTACGAGTTGCTCGCCGTCCTCGTCGGTGACGGTGAGCGCGTAATCGACCGACGCAGTCGCCTCGTCGACGGTGAGCGTTTCGCCGTCGCCCGTCTGATCGGCCACCTCGAGCGTGGCGAGTTCCGCTCCCTCCTCGTCCGTCTCGTTCGTGTCATCGACTGGCTCCGCTCCCTCCTCGTCCGTCTCGTTCGTGTCATCGACTGGCTCCGCTCCCTCCTCGTCCGCGAGCGTGTACTCGAGGGATTCGGTCGCGAGTTCGTCACCGTCGGGACCGATAACGGAGACGTCGACGGTCGTGGAGTCCTCGAGCGGCGGCTCGAGGGGGAGTTCCAGATCAGTGATCGTCTCCTCGGCCTCGAACGTATCACTCTCGACGATCGTGTCGTCGGCGGTGGCCGTGACAGTGAACTCGACGTCGGCGCTCGCCTCGTCGACGACGAGCGTCTCGCCATCACCCTCCTGATCGCTCACCTCGAGGGTCGCGTCCGGCTCGTCGTCGTCCGCCGATTCCTCGGGCTCGTCAGTTCCCTCGGATTCCTCGACGCCGTCGACCGCACCACCGGTCACCAGCGCCGTATCGAGGATCGGACCGCCGCCGGGAGCGACGTACGGCTCGTCCTCCGCGCCGTCCGTCTCCGCGTACTGGAACGTCTCGTCGCCGGTCGTGTCGTGGTGGACCACTGCGACGAGCGATTGCTCGCCCTCGAGTGGGTCCTCGAGATCGATCTCGACGTCGCTGTGCGATCCGGGTTCGAGGTACGCAGACGCGCCGACCACAGCAGCCGGATCGACGGTGCCGTCGTCGTAGAGCGCCACGAAGCCGCCTTCTGAGAGGTCGACAGTGTCGATGACGACCGCGTCGTCGTCGCGCTCCTGGTCGGTGAACGAGACCGTCGCTTGGCCCTCGAGGGCGTCGATCTCCTCGACGCGTTGCTCGAGGTCGGCCTCGAGGAACTGGCTGAGGTCGGCAGTCGCCGCGTCGTCGTCGACCCCTTCCTCGACCGCGTACGCCGTGGCGTCGGCTGCGGCGTCCGACGTGAGTACCTGCAACTGCGTGATGCTGATCTGCTGGTACTGTACCACTCGGGCCGTCTCCTGACCGGCACTGCTGGCTGCGAGCTGGAGCTGTTCGACGGTCGCTTCCTGGGATTGTTCCAGCACGCCGCTTGCGCTGCCCGCGGCAAGCACCTGAACTTGCGTCACGTCGACGACCTGCCGCTGGATCACGGCACCCTGACCCGCACCGAACGCAGCGGCCTGAATCTGTTCGATTTCGACGGTCTGCGACTGGATCGCCGTCCCAACCGCGCCCTGTGCGGCACCGACAGCGGCGGACTGGATCTGTGTGATCGAAATTTCCTGGTACTGGACGAGCACCCCGCCGGCAGCCCCGTCAGCAGCGGCCTGAATCTGCTCGACCGATGCCTCCTGACTCTGGCTGATTGCTCCCTTGGCCGCGCCGAAGGATGCCTCCTGAATCTGCGTGATCGAGATCCGTTGGACCTGTTCGATACTGATCGACTGGACCTGTATCAACGCCCCTTTGCTCGCTCCGCGTGCGGCGGCCTGTGTCTGCTCGACCGAGACTTCCTGATGCTGGACCAGCGCTCCCTTCGCAGCCCCGGTCGCGGCCTTCTGGATCTGTTTGACCGTCGCCCGCTGGTACTGTCCGACCTCGATACGCTGTTCTTGCTCGAGGACGGTCTCGCTGCTCCCCTCGAGCGCGCCCGCGGATGCACCCGCGGCCGCGTTTTGGACATGATCCAGAGTGATCTGCTGGCGCTGTTCAGCCGTAATCTTCTGGTACTGCTCGAGCACGCCGTAGGATGCGCCCTGTGCGGCTTCCTGGATCTTCGGCGCGTGGGTGATGTCTTTATCCCCGGCCTCGCTCGCCGCTCCGGCGGCCCCGCCGCGGGCTGCGACCTGAATCTGCTCGACGGTCACGCGCTGTTCCTGAGCAATCGCGCCGTGTGCGGCCCCCCACGTCGCACTCTGCATCTGGCTCGCCGAGACCGTCTGGGATTGAGCGAGCGCGCCGTCGGTCGCCCCGCTGACGGCGTACTGAACCTGTTCGGCTTCGACCTGCTGGGCTTGCATCAGCGAGCCGTGGACAGCCCCCGTCGTCGCCTCCTGAACCTGCCCGACGTCGGCTTGCTGATGCTGGATGACCGACTCACGTGCGCCCTCGAGCGCCGCCGCTCGTTGCTCTTGCGTTACTTCGACACCCTGCGATTGGGCCAGTTCGATGCCCTCATCGACGCCGGCCTCGACAGCGTCTTCTTGTTGGATCGACAGCGACCCCTGGGTGCCGCTGGTGGCGTCTGTCTCCACCGTTGACTCCATCGACACCAGTTCGAGGTCGCTGGCAACGCTGTCGGAACTGGAGCCGAGTTCGGTCTGTGAGCCGTCCGCCGACTCTGGCGATTCGCCGGCCGTGTCGTGCGTACGCTCGTCATTGCCATCATCGGTCGGAACGAACCCACCACCGAGCATGGGCAGTGCCATCGCACTCGTCATCAACAGCGCAACGACGAGCACCACGGCGATCGCACCCCGACTGCTCATGACTCGAGTCCCCCACGGGCGGTCGTGGTCGGCTCCCAGCCGATCGCTACCCCACCGAGGGCCGACTGCTGTCTCCGGGACGCCCCCTGATAGTGTCGACTGTTAATAGTTCGCATGAATAACATCGGTTTCCCACCACCGGTCTGACCGAGTCAATAAGCCCCGCTGGTCGTTTCAGTTAGGCGAGAGACACAATACGAGGTTATCGTCACCGGACGCGACAGTTCGAGCGAGTCGATCGCCGACCGGTGTCGAGACCATCGCCGCCGAGCCCCCGTTGGGTCGGCTAACTCGAGTGGCCAGTAGGATGAGAGGTAGCGGCCTGTTTCGGGCCGTACACAAGCGCCCCGAGTTACGTCGAACCTTTCGACGGTCGACGACGAGTGGCTGTCGCGCGTCTCGGAAACCGAAGTGTTGAACTAGGTTTACGAGAGTGACGGTGGTATGGCAACGGAACACAACTCGGTCGCGCTCGTCGACGGCGACGTCGTTCGTCAGTTCGCTCGAGCGGCACTGCTCGCAGCGCTGCTCGGTGCGGCAGCGCCCGTCTCGATCCCGATCCCGCTATCGGCGGCACCACCGATCACCTTACAGGTGCTGTTCGTCTTCCTCGCCGGTCTCGTCCTGGGGCCGGTCTGGGGACCCATCTCGCTGCTCCTCTATCTCGCTGCGGGAGCCATCGGGCTGCCCGTCTTCTCGGGGATGAGTGCGGGACTCGGCGTACTGGTCGGCAACACGGCCGGCTACCTCTGGTCGTACCCGCTCGCCGCCGGCCTGATCGGACTCGTGATCCATCGGGACACCGAGCTTCGAGATCCTGCTGCCGTTTCGCTTCCGGTCGTCATCGTCGCGCTCGTCGCCGGGACGATCCTCATCTACGGCATGGGCACCGGCTACATGGCCTGGCTCCTCGAGATCGGGGCGTGGGAGGCGATCACTCTCGGCGCGCTGCCGTTTATCCCCGGCGAACTGCTCAAGATCGCCGCGGCGATCGCGATCGTCAAAAGCGGCCGCATCGGGCCGGTTCGATCGTGAACGGGCGACACCAGCCGCCAACCTCAAATGATTGAGTTTCGGTCCGTCACCTACGCGTTCGACGACGTTCCCGTTCTCGAGGACGTCTCACTGTCGATCGATGACGGCGAGTTCGTCCTCTTCGCGGGGGCCAACGGCAGCGGGAAGACGACGCTGTTGCGCCACTGCAACGGCCTGCTCGAGCCCGATTCTGGCGACGTGCTCGTCAATGGAACCCCTGTTGCGGACGACCTGATCGCCGCCCGCTCGAGCGTCGGGATGGTCTTTCAACACCCTCGCGACCAGTTCGTCGCCGCGACGATCGGTGCCGACGTCGCCTTCGGGCCCGAAAACCTCGGCCTCTCGCGCGAGGCGATCGATCGGCGAGTCGAAACCGCCCTCGACGCCGTCAACATGGCCGGTCGCGGCGACGAGCGCATCGACGCGCTCTCGGGGGGCGAACAGTCCCGCGTGGCCATCGCGGGCGCACTCGCGATGAACCCGGACCATCTCGTCCTCGACGAACCCTTTACCGGACTCGACGACCCCGCTCGGCGGTCCGTTCTCGAGCGCATCGAGTCGCTCTCCATCGACGGCACCGGGGTTCTATTGACGACCCACGACCTCCGAGACGTCGTCGGCCTCGCCGACCGTATCGTCGCCATGAAAGACGGCCGCGTCGTGGTCGACGACTCGCCCGAACGCGCACTCGAGGCACTGGCGGGACTCGACGTTCGCGTCCCCGACACCTAACCACCGACGATGCTTACCTACGCCCCTGACGACACGCTCGCCCACCGGCTCGACCCCCGCTCGAAGCTGGCGCTCCAGATCGGCTTCGCGACGACGGCGCTGGCCCACACCAGTCCACGGGCGCTACTCGCCCTCTCCGTCGTAGCCGGGCTGATCCTCGTTTTCGCCCGACTGTCGGTGCTCGAGGCACTCTACGCCTACCGCTTTGCGCTCGTCATCCTCGCGGTCGCGCCACTGGTTTCAGGATTGACCCTCGGTGCGCCGTGGTTCGATTCCACGGACGCGGGAACCTCCGCACGAGCGAGCTACCGAGTCCTGCTCATTTTGCTCGTCAGCGCAGCATATATCCGCTCGACGCCGGTGCGAGCGTCTCGAGCCGCGATCCAGCGGACGATCCCCGGCAAACCCGGACAGGTGCTCGGTATCGGCGTCGCGCTCGTCTTCCGGTTCCTGCCGGTCTTGCAGGCGGATCTCCGAACGATCCGCGACGCGATGGCGGCCCGGCTGGGCGACGAGCGCGGCGTTATCGACCGCGCCAGCACGCTCTCGTTGCTCGCGCTCTCGAGGGCGTTCGACCGAGCGGATCGACTCGCACTCGCCTTACAGGCGCGCTGTTTCGCTTGGAACCCCACACTGCCCGCGCTGACGTTTTCACGGGTCGACTACCCCGCGCTCGGACTGGCCGTCGTCCTCGCCGTGTCCGCGTTCTACTAACTCGAGCGTCAGCGGACCGATGGAATTCTCCCTCGACGGGCTTATATCCGGGAGGTGTCGACACGACAATAATGCTATCGAGTGGTTCGGTCGATCTATTGTGGCTGTTTGGCCCCTTCGTGGTGTATCTCGTGATGCTCGGCGTCTACTACGTCTGGGAGGGGCGGCGAGAAAAGCGACTGCAAGAGCGATACGAGGAGGCGGAGTATGGCCAGTGAGGGAATCGCCGGCTCGGCCGGCATCTGGGTCCTCGGAACGTTCGCAGCGTACCTCCTCGTTCTGCTCGGAATCGGGCTGTACGCGTCCCAACTTATGGACTCAGTCGACGACTACGTCATCGGTGGCCGAAGCGTCGGCCCCGTCGTTACGGGCTTTTCCGAACGCGCCTCCGAGATGAGCGGGTGGCTCACGCTCGGCGTTCCCAGCGACGCGTTCGGAACGGGTGTGATGGCCTTCTACAACGGGCTCGGCATGATCCCCGCCGACCTGTTCGCGTGGGCCGGGCTCGCAAAGCGCCTCCGGAAGTACACGGAGATCGTGAAAGCGGTCACGCTGCCGACCTTCTTCGAGACGCGTCTGCAGGACGACACCGGGCTCGTCAAAGGCGTCTCCGCGTTCGTGTTGATGATCTTCGAGGGCGGGTACGTGGGTGCCCAGATCGTCGCCGCCGGGACGCTGCTGGAAGTGCTCACCGGCGTCGAGCCGCTGGTCGGAATCCTCGCGGGCGGTGTCATCGTTGTCGGGTACACCATCCTCGGCGGCTACTTCGCCGTCGCGTGGTCCGACTACTTCCAGGGAGCCATCATCCTGATCGCGTTCATCGTCTTGCCGGTACTTGCGTTCACCACCTACGGATTTCCGTTCAACGACCTCGCCTCGGTCGGGAGTTCGTACACGAGCGTCACGGCCGGGATGACCGGCTGGGCAGCGATCTTCGGCATCATCAGCTATGCTGCTATCGGGCTCGGCATCCCCGGGAACCCGCACGTGATGGTGCGGTTCATGGGGATCGACGAGGTGAAGAACATCCGGCTGGCGGCGCTGGTCGCCCAACTGTTCATGTTCGTCGCCTACATCGGCGCCGGCTTCGTCGGACTGTACGCGCTGGTCGCCTTCGGCCAGGGCGGCATCGACGACCCGAACAACGTCATGCCGATGCTCACGCTCGAGTTCTTCCCCGGAGCTATTGCAGGGATCATCCTCGCAGCGGCCCTCGCCGCAATGATGTCCAGCGCCGACTCGCAGCTGCTCGTCGCGACCAGCGCAATCGTCGAGGACGTCTATCACGGCTACATCAATCCGAACGCGAGCCAAGAGAAATTGGTTCGGTACTCACAGGCCGTGACGCTCGGTCTCGGTGCGGCGAGTATCGCCTTCGCCTACCTCGCCAAGGACACCCCGATCTACACGCTCGTCCTCGACTACGCCTGGGGCGGTCTCGGCGCAGCGATCGGGCCGACGCTGATCGCCGCACTGTGGTGGAAACGCGTCACCGCCGAAGGCTCCGTCGCGAGTATGATCGTCGGAACGACGACGATGATCCTGTGGACCCAACTGTCGACCGTCATCGAGGCCGTCGGACTCTCCGGCGCAGTCGAGAGCTCCTCGTTCCTCACCGGTCTCGTCGACGTCTACGGCCTGTTCCCGGCGTTCGTCCTCTCGACAACGACGCTCATCGCCGTCTCACTTCTCACGCGCCCGCCAGAGGGCGTCGACAACCACTTCGACGTGTTCGACAAACCGCTCTCGGCGCTCTCGAGCGCCGAGAGCCAGACGGGAGCACCCGAGTACGTGACCGACGGCGGTCGCGACATCAACCCGAAGGCCGTCACGGAGACCGACAACATTCGCGCCCACGTCGCTGCCAGCGACTACTGGCAGGAGGGCGACGAGTAGATGAGCGAGAGTGACGGCCACCGACGCCGGATCGGCTCCACGGACCTCGAGAGCGGCCACTGCGAGCGTACGGCCCTGTCTGTCATCACCCCGTCGGTGGAACGCGACGACGTCGACTCGAACGGCCGCGTCGGGGCCGTCGCGTATCCCTATCGCGTCTACGATGCGACCGCGACCGTCGAGCGGCCGCTGATCGCGGACCGCGACATCTCGTACGTCGTCACCGTCGATCGATCGCGCCGGCTCGCGGTCCGGGCCGACACGGTCCCGGAGACGACGACGCGAACGCTAGACGACGTCCTCGTCATCCCGTCGGAACTCTCCGACGTAGAGACCCGCGAAAAGGCCGAGGACGCCGTGTTTACCTGGACGCTGCGAACGGTCGCCGTCAGCTCCACACCGGCAGTGTCCTTAGAACGGGCTGTCGACGCCTACAAACTGTTCTGGATCGCGTCCCGATCGGACGGCGACGTCATCGTCGACAGCGTCCGCGGAACCGAGTCGCCGCTGGCAGACTGACGCGACTCGAGCGACGAGTTGCGTCCCTCGGAACTCCCGACACGCCGCAGAACCGATCAATAATCCATCTCACGGCATGCTCGAGGGAGAACGCGTGAACACTACCCGTTCGTCGTTCCGTTCGATTCGTGCCGGAACAGCGCACCGGCTCACGAGTTTGTTCGTCGCAGAAAGCAAGCCGGTGGAGGGATTTGAACCCTCGACCTAATCCTTACGAAGGATTCGCTCTGCCAGTCTGAGCTACACCGGCACACCATCGGTCTATCACTGTCCGATGCGAGTGCATTCATTCGTAGGGTCGATACCAGTCATAAGGATTGCGAATCGCCGTGGTTGTGCGATTGGGTCCCGTGGCCGTCCTTATCGCTCGAGTCGGACATCCAGACAGACGTTGAGCTCGTGTGGTGCGTACGAACGGACCGTATGCCGGGTTTCGACGCTGACCTCGTACTCGGGTTCGGCGACCGCACGGATCGCGCGCTCGCCGGGACCGAAGGGGTCGTCTTCGTGCTGGATGTCGTAGTAGTGAATCACGCAGTCATCGCCCGCGAGGGTGGCTGCGGTCTCGAGGAACTCGTCGGCGCTGTGAGGGAGGTTCATCACGAGGCGGTCGGCCCACCCCTCGTACTCGGCGGCGACCTCGCGGACGTCCGCACAGATCGCCGTTACCCGCTCTTCGACGCCGTTCCGGCGGGCGTTCTCGCGCAGATACTCGATCGCGTCTTCGTTGACGTCGACGCCGACACATTCTGCGCCGCGTTTCGCGAAGGGAATCACGAACGGACCGACGCCGGCGAACATGTCGAAGGCCTGTTCACCCTCGCTCACCTGCTCGGCGACTCGATGGCGCTCGGTCGCGAGCCGCGGCGAAAAGTAGACTTCGGCGAGGTCCAGTGCGAACTCACAGCCGTACTCGCGGTGGACGACCTCGGTATCCTCGCCCGCGAGCAGGTCCCAGTCGCGCACCCGCGTCTCGCCTTTGACCTTCGATTGCTTGTTCAACACCGTGTCAACGGGTAGATCCGACTCGAGGACGGCGTCGGCGATCCCGCGGGCACGCTCGTCGTCGTCCTCGTCGAGCAAGACGGCCTTGCCGAGTCGCTCGTAAGAGGGGTCGAACCCGAGCACGTCGGCGGGCGTCGTCTGCGTCTCGCGCTCGGGGACGGTCATCGAGACCAACTCGAGCGAATCGGGCACCGCGTCGGGGTCGGTAACCGGTACGTAGAGGCACCCATCCTCGACGGTCAGTTCGTACTCGTCGTCGATCAGGTCCGCGTCCGCCAGTTCGCGACGCGTCTGCTCCCCCTCCTCGAGCGAAACGCGGACACACGGCACTTCC
Organism: Natronorubrum aibiense; assembly: GCF_009392895.1. Lineage (GTDB taxonomy): Archaea > Halobacteriota > Halobacteria > Halobacteriales > Natrialbaceae > Natronorubrum > Natronorubrum aibiense. Next base: position 339,714 of record NZ_CP045488.1, read on the forward strand.
ATACCCCCGAAAAGCCGGTCGTCCGCCGTAACGGTGACGTTTCGCGGCGGCCGTGAGGACGGCCTCGAGCCACCGAGCCGGTAAACGGTTTTCAGACTGGCAATGCTAGCGATCCTATGCAGGAACTCACGACCGTGGAAACGGTCCACGAGGAGGGCTCGTGGCTGTTCACGGTTCGAAATCAGTACGGCGAGCAGGAGGAGGTCATCCTCGTCCCCTGCGACGACGCTACCGAGCAGGGCTCGACGAGCAGTCGGCCTGCGGCCGACGACGGCGTCGCGGCGTGGATCAACCGCTGTACGCACGAAGCACAGCGATTCGATACGGGACGGGGCGTCCCGATGCGCGACGGCCAGCTCATCTGTCCCCGACACGGGTCGATGTTCGACGCGTGTTCGGGCCACTGCGACAACGGCGACGCCGCCGGGACGACACTCCCCTCGGTCGACATCACCGTCAGCGCCGACAACACCGTGTATCTCACCGACGACGACACGACGTTCCTCCACGAGGGTAGCAGCGACGGGGACGACGACGGCCCCGACTCGACCTCACACATCTCGTTGTGAGCGCCCGCGACGGCCGACTCGAAAGGTTATAGCGGGTTTGTCGACTAGCGGCGCTATGCTCACCTTCATCGGTCTCGGGCTCTACGACGAACGTTCGATCACCGTCGAGGGCCAAGAGGCGCTTCGCGACGCCGACCGAGTCTACGCCGAGTTCTACACCAGCAAACTGATCGGCACGACCGTCGCGGACCTCGAGTCCCACCACGACGTCGACATCGAGGTTCGCGACCGCGCGGGCGTCGAACAACACCCCGACGACATCCTCGACGCCGCCGAAACCGAGGACGTCGCCTTCCTCACCGCGGGCGATACGATGATCTCGACGACCCACGTTGACCTGCGTTTGCGCGCTCACGACCGGGGCATCGAGACGCGGGTGATCCACGGCGTGACCGCCCAGACAGCCACGAGCGCACTGACCGGCCTCCAGAACTACCGCTTCGGGAAGGCGACGACGTTGCCGTTTCCCTACGCCCACGGCGCTGACGGGCTTCCCGCGAGCGTGACGAGAACGATCGACGACAACCGCGAGGACGGCCTGCACACCGTCGTCTACCTCGACATCAAAGTCGACAACGAAGCCGCGACGAACCGTCTCGAGGGCGACGAGACGATCGAGGAGTACATGACTGCCGACGTGGCCGCGGCACTGCTCGCCGAGGAGTATCCCGACCTCGTCGGCGTCGTCGTCGCCCGCGCGGGCAGTCCGGACCCGCTCGTCGACGCCGATACGATGGCCGCCCTCGCAGACCGCGAGTTCGGCGACCCGCTGCACCTGCTCGTGATCCCTGGCGACTGTCACCTGCTCGAGGCCGACGCGCTGGTCGAACTCGCCGGCGTCGATCGGGCCGATCTCGACGTCGTTTGAGACGATCAGCGGCCCGTATGAAGCGTTTGAAACGGAACTGAACGCCGCTCGAGTCCGGTTCTGGATCGCGTTCTAAAACCGCTAGAAACGGCCTGAAATACGTCTTAACAAGTTGATAAACGGTTTCGATCGGATGCGATTCTGGATTGCATCAGCGGCGGGTCGTTTAACAGCTCTATTAACAAGTACTCTGGCTGGCACGTCTCTGGTAACGACAGATGAACGACGAACGCAACTCGAGCGACGGGCGCTCTCGACGGTGGCTGTTGACCACTGCCGGAGCGACGTCGGCTGCGCTGGCAGGCTGTACGGATTTCCTCTCGGAGGCGGACTCCGTGGCGGATGGAGTCTCCTCACAGGGCGGTGACGACGAGAGCGGCGCTGGCGCCGCCAGCGGTTCGATCCGCTGGCCCGCGATCGACGAGGGCGAATCGCTCTCCGACTTCGAGGATCTCAACGAGTGGAACGCGTGGAAGACCGACCTCTCAGCCGCGCCCGACGAGGCGCGGATCGGTACCCAGGCAGCCGTCATGGAGAGCGACGAGCGGGAGGCCAGTATCAACCTCCGCTTCCCCGACGGGCTCGACCTCCGCGAGTGGGATACCTCCCTCGCCGTCAAGCCGGAAGCGGCGAACAAGATCGTCGTCGAGTTCCTCGCGCCGGATCGAGACGCGCGGCTCAACACCGTCCGGACGATTCCCGACGAGTTCGACGGCTGGTTCCGCCTCGACTGTGGCTACGAGCACAAGCCGGAGGGCGAGCCGGATCTGTCGAACGTCACCCGAATCAACATCGTGGCAGTAGGACCGGGAGACGGGAAAACGAGAATGCTCGTCGACGACCTCCGTCGAACCAAGGGAGCCGACAACGGCAAAGCGATCCTGGCGTTCTACGGCGGCCACGACTCCCACTACGACATCGCCGCGGAGATGCTCGAGGAGCGCGGCTGGGCGGCTGCGGTTCCGGTCAGCCCTGACCGAATCGGCGATCAGGGCCGGATGGGGCGGGCCGAACTTAGCGAACTCCAAGGTCGTGGCTGGGACGTCTGCTCGTACCCACGAGTGTCGATGGCGCTCCCGGAGATGCCCGAAAGCCGACAGCGACAGGTCCTCGAGACCAACCGCGATATGCTCAAATCGGAGGGGTTCGAAGACGGTTCGCGGCATCTGTTCATCCCCGATGACCGGATGGATGCGACGACCAACGAGCTCATCAGAGACGTCTACGACTCGGCGTTCCTCTTTGGCTCCTGTACGTCCGGCATCCCCCCGACCGGGATGCACACGATCCCGCTGATCTGGGGGCCTGCGCTTCACAACGGCGTACGTCGCCACATCAACCTCGCCGATCAGTATCAGGTCCTCACCGTACTTCGAATCCCGCGAATCGTCGACGAAGAGGACGTCCACCCCGACGCGAACAAGATGTCACTCGACGACTTCGAACACCTGCTCAACCACATCGAGCACCGCGGACTCGACGTCATCACGCCGTCGGATCTCGTCGACGGGACGTTCGAGTCCGACGACGAAGACGACGAGGTCGTCGACGACGGTCGACCGACAGGGACGATCATCGAAGCGGGCCAGTCCTACGCGTTCGAAGGGTCGGAGTCATCCGAATCACTGACCATCGACCTCGACGAGGGCGTTCTCAGCGCGAGTTTCTCCCACAAGGGCGACGGCGACTTTACCGTCGAACTGATGCCAACGGGCGACGGTCGCGACGACTCGCTGGTAACCACTTCCGGAATCACCGCCGGCGAGTCGATCGCCGCGGTCGAAAGCGGAACGTATCGACTCGAGGTCGACGCCGACGGCACGTGGTCGATCGACCTCTTCCAGCCGGAGGTTCACGCCGACGACCTCGACTCGCTCCCGGTCGAGGCAAGCGGCTCGGGATCGGGCTTCGTCGGGCCGATCTGGACCGACACCGACGTCAGACTCGAGGTGTCCCACGACGGCGACGGTGACTTCGTCGTCGACGGCTACGGTGCCGACGGCAGCAAAGAATCGATCGTCAACAAGACCGGCACGTTCGACAACTCGCGATCGTACCGCGCCGGCGGGGCCGTCTGGATCAACGTCGAGGCCAGCGGCGACTGGACGCTCGAGGTCACCGACTCGTAGACAGTCGTCGCTTCGATTCTATTCTGCGTCCCGTCTCGAGCGAACCGCTCACCCCTCGAGAACCGTCTCGAGGCGATCCAAAAATTCGCCGGGCACCTCGAGGTGTGGCGTGTGGCCGGTGTTGCCGAAGACGACCTCCTCGAACTGGCCGCCGGCGTCGGCGTAGGACTCGAGGACGGCTCGCGTCTGGTCGACCATCGGCTGAGGCGGGAAGATGTCCTCGCCGGGCCAGTCCGGCATCGCACCCATCTCACCGAGCGTGCCGGCGTCGAACAGCGACTCGTTGGAGACGATCTGATCCGACGCGCCGCGGATCCAGGTGATCGGTGGTTTCTGATCGGGGTCGATTTCGGTGATCGACTCGAGCGAGCAGTACTTCGGCGAAACCGCGTTGTTGACGCCAGTCTCGCCCGGCGCAACCCCGGGCCAGTTCTCACTCGGCGTCGCGTCGCCCGGATAGTTCTCGTCGCCAGTGGCCGTATCGAGCATGCCGGTCAGGTACGATTCTTCTCGCTCTGGATCGAACTCGTGGGTCGGATTGACGTAGTACGTTCGCAACACTTTCCGCGGCGACGACTCCCCACCCTCGCTGCGGTCGCGATCCGCGAGGCCGGCGACGAACTCGTCGTTGCCGAGGCCGCCGCCGGAGCCCGCGTAGTCGTCGAAACAAGGCGTTCCCTCGAGGTCTTTCGTCCCACCGAAGCCGTAGGGCGAAAGCGGGTTGATGAGGACGAGCGAGTCGATGGCGTCGGGGTTGTCGATCGTATACCGCATCGCGACCCCGCCGCCGTTCGACCAGCCGACGAGCGTCAGGGGCGGGTCGGGCTCAAGGTCGGCGAGCAGCGCCCGGAGGTCGCCCTCGAAATCGCCGAGCCCGTTCGTCGCATCGACGGCTTTCGGCTCCGAATCGCCGTACCCCCGCAGATCGGGGGCGATCGCCCGATACCGGGGCGGCAGGTCCGCTATAACGTCCTCGAAAAACCGGGAAGAGGAGACGTTGCCGTGGAGGAATACGACGGTGCCGTCGGTGCCGACTGTCTCGCTTCGTCCGCCCGATTCGAGGACGTGCGTCTCGAGGCGGTCGGTGTCGATGAGACGTGAGCGGACGCCGGCGAGGGTGTCGTCTCGAGTCATGGACGGGCGCTACCACGTGACCCGTTATAACGGTAAGCCAACTGATGGTCGAAAGAGCAGGATTGTTCAAAAACCACTGCGGCGACGGTCGATTCGGACCGTGGCGACGTGGTGTCCTACAGGCGGTCGATGACCGCTTCGGTCACGTCCTCAGTCGACGCGTCGCCGCCCAGATCCGGCGTTCGCGGACCCTCCTCGAGTGTCGCCTCGACGGCCTCGTTGATGGCGTCGGCCTCTTCGTCGTAGCCGAGATACTCGACCAGCATCGCGGCGGAAATGATCGCCGCAGCCGGATTCGCGACGCCTTCGCCGGCGATGTCGGGTGCGGTGCCGTGGACGGGCTCGAACAGCGCGCGCTCGGTGCCGACGTTGGCGCTGGGCAAAAGCCCGAGCCCGCCGACGAGGCCGGCTGCGAGGTCCGAGAGGACGTCGCCCGCGAGGTTCGGACAGACGACGACGTCGAACTGCTCGGGGTCGAGACAGACGTGCGTCGCGAAGGCGTCCATCAGCACTTCGTCAGTCTCGACGCCGTGCTCGTCGGCGACCTCGGCGACGGTGTCGCGGAACAAGCCGTCGGTCTCGCGCATGACGTTTGCCTTGTGGACGATGGTGAAGCCGTCGTGGTCGTCGGTGTCGACGTAATCGCAGGCGAACTCGGCGAGCTCTCTCGAGGCGGACTCGGTGACGACGCGGGTCAGCGTCGAGACGTCGTTGGTCAGGCGGTCCTCGTGGCCCGAGTAGACGCCTTCCGTGTTCTCTCGCAGGAAGACCAGATCCGTCTCGGGGCGGACGGCGTCGATGCCGGGGTACGCCTTCGCGGGGCGGATGTTGACGAACGAGCCGACTGCATCTCGGAGCGGCAGGATGACGTCGGCTGCCGTCTCGCCGGCCGCACCGAACAGCGTCGCGTCAGCTGACGCCGCCAGCTCGTAGGTCTCCTCGGGCAGCGCCTCACCGGTTTCCGCTTTCACTGCGTCGCCTGCGTCGGCTTCGACGAACTCGAAGTCGATATCGAGCGCCTCGAGGACCTCAATCGCGGCTGGTGTGACTTCCTGTCCGATTCCGTCGCCAGGGATGACGGCGATTTCGTGAGTCATGTCTGCATCTCTCTGGGGGTGAGAAAAGAGGGTATCGATACTGGCGACGCTGACCGACGCAACTCGGTGCTCAACAGTCGTACTCTATGCGTTCGTAGACTGTCGGCTCACTGACTGGGCCGTCAGGGTCGACGGGCTGTTCGACGAGCGAGATGGTCAGCGAGTCGACCTCGCGGTCCCTCCGTTGACAGAGGTACGCGGCCGCCGATTCGTACTGCGTCTCGTCGGCGTAGCGTAGCTCCATCCCGTAGCGTTTCCAGAGCGTGCTCGGATACGTCTCCGCGGCGGTCGGCGGCCGGTCGCGGCGTGCGTTGGCGATGTCGACAGTCTCGCCGGACTCGAGGGTCCCCTCGACGGCGTACCAGCTGTGTGCCGACGGCGGAGTTGGTGCGAAAAACGTCCAGCCCGCCTCGTCGAGTTCACCCTCCACCGCCGGCGTGTCGACGACGCCGATTCCAGCTGCCTGCCAGAGCAGACTCGAGATCAGCAGACACGCGACGAGCCCGGAGGCGACGAGACGACGACCGCGCCGAAGGCGAGACGGAGCGCCGTCTCCCGTCGTGTTCGCGGGCGCACCGTCACCGTCGACCGTCGAGCGAGCACCGAATCCGTTCTCGGTCTCGAGACCGAACACGGTGACGAGTCGCTCGAGCCGATCCCAGACTCCCAGTGGGAGGAACAACAGCAGGCCAGCGATCATGACGAACGGGAACACGCCCAGCCGCATCGTCGCCGCCATCCCGAGGTGTGTCGCGCCGAACGCCGCCACGAGCGCGATGCGACGCCACCCGGTGACGACGAGCAACAACGCGCCGGCGGTCAACACGGCCGTCCAGAGCCAGTTGATCGCGGCGAGTGCCGTCGGGTACGCCGAAAGCGCCGGTCCGAGCAGTGTGAGATACTGGTTCAACTGAAAGATCTGCTGGACCGCCGTGCCGTCCATCCACGGCTCGCTCTGAAACTTGAGCACCGCGTTCGTCACGTAGATGGCCACGAAATGCACCAGAATCGCCACCGTTGCGACCGAACACACGCGGCGACCGCGACGGTCGGGCTGGCGACGGCCCTCAAGCGACCACCGGTCCTCGAGCGGGAGGAACAGGCCAAAAAGAAGAAAGCTGAGCAGGATCGTGTCACCGCCGTTAACGAGATGCGGATTACGGGCGTGCAGCGACGCGAACAGGACGAGTGAGCCAAGCGTCGCGAGGCGGGTTCGATAACCGACGAGCAAGAGGAACGCGAACCCGCCGGCGATCGCGAACAACACCGCCTGGAACCACGCCGCCCCGGACAGCGCGTGGATCGACATCCGTCCGACCGTCGGATACGCCTCCAGAAGCGTCGACCGCGGAAAGACGCCCGCGTCGGTGTAGAACGTGCCCAGTCCCGGCAGCCGGAGGACCGCGAGATCGGCGAGCAAGAGCACGCCGAGTACGATCCGGAACGCACCGAGGGCTCGCGGGTCGATGCCAAGACGTGACTCGAGGACCGCTCGGAACGACTCGAGACCCCTCGAGTGTCGCTGCTTGGTAGTTGTTCGATCCGTTGGAGGGACAGTCATTGGGGCTGAAACCGAAGTTGCCCTGGATTGTCAACGGTACTATAAGTGTTTTCTCCCTTTCGACGCCGTCACACTCGGAGACGGGGTCGGTCGGCGACTCGAACACAGTCGACTCACCCCAGCCTGCCGGTCACGGCACTGTCAGGGGCTACTAACACCGGAGGTCAGTCCCACCGCGTCGGCGATCGCACGCCGTTTGAGCAACACGAACCCGACGGCGACGAGGGCGAACCCGGCGATAGTCGCCGCACCGATCGACTCACCGAGCAGGAAGACGCCCGCCACTGTCGCGACGATCGGGACCACGTACGCGACCAGCGCTGCCTCGAATGCGCCGTGTTCCTCGAGAATCCGAAAGTAGATGAAGAAGGCGATCGCCGTCGAGAAGACGCCGAGATAAACCAGCATGGCGATCGCCATCGGGGCGATCGCGTCGGCGGACGGAAACTCGCCGGCTAGCAGGCTGCCGGCGTGTAAGACGAGCCCGCCCACGAACATCGACCAGCCGACGAGTGGAACGCGTTCGATGGTCGGGCCGGCCCGCTGGACCACCACGCCGCCGAGGGCGACGCTGGCGACCTGTCCGACGACGAGCAACCGAGCGACGGTGTCGCCTGCGAGCAGGTTCGCCGGATCGGGCTGGACGACCAGTCCGATGCCGAGGAAGCCGACAGCAGCGCCGACGGCACCGACCGCCGAAAGGCGTTCGCCGAGCAGCAAGATCGCCCACAGTGCGGTGATGATGGGGACCAGACCCTGCAAAATGGCGGCGACGCCGCTGGGGACGGTCTGCTGGCCGATGAACAACAGGCCGTTGCCAGCGACGAGAAAGAGTCCGCCGCCCGCGATCGCGGCGAGGTTGTTCCGTCCGGTGGGCCACCACTCGTCGGTCAGCGTGACGGCAGCCACTAACAGCAAGGCGGCCGCGATGTCGTATCGGAAGGCGGCGAACAAAAGCGGCGGAAGATACTCGAGGCCAACCGCGATTGCGGGAAACGACAGCCCCCACAAGACGGCGAGCAACAGGAACAGCGACACATCGAGGGCTCGAGACATACCGTATACAGGCGTGGATCTCCGAAAGCGCTGGCGATTTCGGAACCTATCGCCGCCGGTCACCGTTCGAGACGCCTGCGTGAAAACGACACTCGAGTCCGCTCGAGTGCGGTGGTCGGTTCGAAAGCGGCGAAGCCGCGATTGGCTTGGCGTTACTCGGCCTCAGGGATCGCCGCGTCGTCGACGTACGGCAGTTCCTGGGCCTTCTTACGGACTTCGCCGGCGTTGGACTTCATCAGCGCCGTCGTGTCCCAGACACCGTCGACCAGGGCCTTGCGCTGGGCCTCGTCGACGGTGACGTCGATCGTGTCGTCGCCGTAGGTGACCGTCTCGGCTTCAACGTCGATGTCGATCTCCTCGTCAGGGTGCTCGTCGACCCAGTCCTGCAGTTCCTGGATCGTCTCGCTGTCGGCCGTCACGGTCGGGATGCCGAGGGCGAGACAGTTGCCTGCGAAAATCTCGGCGAAGCTCTCGCCGATGATCGCGTCGATCCCCCAGCGCATCAGCGCCTGCGGGGCGTGTTCGCGCGAGGAGCCACATCCGAAGTTGCTGTTGACGACCATCACCGACGAACCCTGGAACCGATCCTCGTTCATCGGGTGGTCTTTCTGGTTGTCGTCGTCGTCGAATCGCAGGTCGAAGAAGGCGAACTCACCCAGCCCATCGAAGGTGACGACCTTCATGAATCGCGCAGGGATGATCTGGTCGGTGTCGATGTCGTTGCCTCGGATCGGGATCCCCGAGCCGGAGACGGAATCGACTTTCGGAATCTCGACGTCGTCGGTGTCAGTCATACAGTGGTCACCTCCTTCAGTTCGCGCACGTCAGTTACTTCCCCGGTGACCGCCGCCGCGGCGACCATCTGCGGGTTCATCAAGACGGTGCGGCCGTCCTTGCTACCCTGTCGGCCGACGAAGTTCCGGTTCGAGGAGGAAGCAGAGGCCTCGTCGCCCTCGAGTTGGTCTTCGTTCATGCCGAGACACATCGAACAGCCGGCGTTGCGCCACTCGAAGCCGGCCTCCTCGAAGATGTCTTTCAGGCCCTCCTCCTCGGCAGTGTGCTGGACGCGCTGGCTGCCGGGGACGACCAACGCACGGACGTCGTCGTCGACCTGTCGGCCGTCGATGATCTCGGCGGCACGGCGCAGGTCGGGCAGACGGGCGTTCGTACAGGACCCGAGGAAGGCAACGTCGATGTCGTAGCCTTCCATCGTCTCGCCGGGTTCGACGCGCATGTGCTCCTGTGCGCGTCGGGCCGTGTCCTGTTTCTCCTCGGGCAGGTCCTCGGGGGCCGGAATCGGCTCGGTGACGCCGACGCCCTGTCCGGGCGTGGTCCCCCACGTGACGACTGGCTCGAGTTCGTTCGCGTCGATGGTGACGACGTCGTCGTACTCGGCATCGTCGTCGGATTTGATCGACTCCCAGTACGGTTTGAGTTCGTCGAACTTCTCGGGGTTGTCCTGGAAGTAGTCGGTCTCCTCGAGCCACTCGTAGGTGGTCTCGTCGGGGTTGACGTAGCCCGCGCGAGCGCCGCCTTCGATCGACATGTTACAGATCGACATCCGACCCTCCATGCCGAGGTTCTCGATGGCCTCGCCAGCGTACTCGTAGACGTAGCCGACGCCGCCTTCGGTACCGAGTCGGCGGATGATCTCGAGGATGATGTCTTTCGCTTCGACACCCTCGCCGAGTTCGCCGTCGACCTGAATCTTGCGGACCTTCTGTTTCTCCATCGCGACGGTGCCCGTCGCGAGCACGTCCCGAATCTGAGAGGTCCCGATCCCAAAGGCGAGCGCGCCGAACGCGCCGTGGGTCGAGGTGTGGGAGTCCCCACAGACGATCGTCTTGCCGGGCTGGGTGAGCCCCTGCTCTGGACCGATGACGTGGACGATCCCCTGATCGCCCGACGTCGGGTCCGAGAAGTCGATGCCCGCCTCGCGGACGTTCTCCTCGAGTTCGGCCATCATCTCCTCGGCGGCGTCTTCTTCGTACGGTCGGGACTGGTCGGCCGTCGGCACGATGTGGTCGACCGTCGCGTGAGTCAGCTTCGGATAGGCGACCTCGAGGTCGCGCTCGCGGAGCATCCCGAACGCCTGCGGACTCGTGACCTCGTGGATGAGGTGCAGCCCGATGAACAGCTGATCCTGTCCGGTCGGCAGCGTGGTGACTTTGTGTCGATCCCAGACCTTGTCGTACAGTGTTCCCTCACTCATTCTACGTCCTCTACGGCGTCTTCGTCTTCGTGTTCGCTGCCGCGTTCGAAGACGCGGTTTGCGTCGGCCGCCTGTTTCGGCGGCGTGTGATCGACGTCTTTCATCGTTCGGTTCTCTGTTTTGCCGTTCGAATCGGTCGCGCTCGGCTCACCGCCGTCCGTCGCGACGGTCGGGCCGCGGCTGAACAGTCGGCCAGCCGTTTCCCCGGTGTAGGGGTTGGTGTGGCTGACGTCAGCCATCGTCTCTGTCGTGTCGTGTTCGCTCATTGTGTGGGGTGTGCTCAGTCGTCCGCCGTCACTTCAGCGGACTCGGGTTCGGTTTCGCTCTCGTCGTCGGCCCAAGCGAACAGCTCGCGCAGTCGCGCGCCGACGTCTTCGATCTCGTGTTCCTGCTCGGCCTGCCGGAGCTGACTGTAGCTCGGTCGACCGGCCTGGTTCTCGACGATCCACTCGCGCGTGAACTCGCCGTTTTGAATCTCCTCGAGGACCTCGTCCATGTTCTCACGAACGTGGTCGTCGACGATGCGATCGCCACGGGTGAGCCCGCCGTACTCGGCAGTGTCGGAGACGGAGTTCCACATCTCCATGTTCCCACCTTCGTACATTAGGTCGACGATCAGTTTGAGTTCGTTGAGACACTCGAAGTACGCGATCTCGGGCGAATAACCCGCATCGACCAGCGCCTCGTAGCCGTGTTTGACCAGCGCGGTCACGCCGCCACAGAGGACGGCCTGCTCGCCGAAGAGGTCGGACTCGACTTCTTCCTGGAACGTCGTCTCGATGACGCCAGCACGGGCACAGCCGATCGCCTTCGCGTACGCGAGGGCTCGCTTCTGTGCGTCACCGGTCGTATCCTGATAGATCGCCAGCAGGCCGGGCGTTCCTTCGTCGTTCTCGTAGTTCCGGCGGACGAGGTGGCCCGGACTCTTGGGGGCGACCATCGTCACGTCGACGCCTTCCGGCGGCTGGATCTGGTTGTAGTGGATGTTCAGCCCGTGGGCGAACTGGAGCGTGTCACCGGCCTCGAGGTTCGGTTCGATGGCGTTCTCGTAGACGTCGGCCTGAACCGTGTCGGGAACGAGGACGGAAACGTAGGATGCCTGCGAGACGGCGTCGGCTGGCGTCGTGACCGTCAGCCCGTCGGCTTCGGCTGCCGAGCGCGAGGAGGAGTCCTCGCGCAGGCCGACGACGACGTCGACCCCGCTGTCGTGAAGGTTCAGTGCGTGGGCGTGGCCCTGGCTGCCGTAGCCGAGCACGGCCACGGTCTCGTCGTCGAGCGTCGATACGTCTGCATCATCGTCGTAGTAGATGTCGGTAGTGAATTCGTCAGTCATCGTCTGCTGTTTGGGTGTGGGGGTGTTTGTCCTGTCGATTCATCTCCTCGGTACCGACGGCCGGCGACTGCGCGGCCGTCTCGTCGGTGCTTCGGGCGAGCGCCGTCAGACCGGTTCGGGAGATCTCCCGAATGCCGAACTGACTGAACGTCTCGACCGCGGCCTCGATCTTCTGACGGGTCCCGGTGATTTCGATCGTCGCCGTCTCCGGACAGGAGTCGACGGTCTTGCCGCCGTACATGTCCGCGACGGCAGCGACCTGGTCAGGTCGGTCGGCGGCGACTTTCACGAGAGCGAGCTCCCGGCGCATCGCGTCGGGCTCGAGTTCGCGAACCGAGATCACCGGCACCAGCTTTCGCAGCTGCTTTTTGATCTGGTCGATGCCGGGGTCGGGTTCCTCGACGACGACCGTGATTCGGGCACGCTCCTCGTCCTCGGTCGGTCCAACCGTCAGGCTCTCGATGTTGAACTGCCGTCTCGAGAACAGTCCCGAGACGTCAGAGAGCACGCCGGGCTCGTGTTTGACCAGCGCCGAGATGACCGTCCGACGTGGGTCGTGTGTCGCCTCGACTTCGGGATCGATACGAATGCCTTGCTTGTTGCGCCGGCCCGCGGGCGTTGGTCGCTCCTCGGGTGCCGGTCCATCTAAGCCACGTTTCATAGCTGATCCTCCGTCAGTGCGAACTGTCCGTTGTCGCCGCCGCTTGGCACCATCGGGTAGACGTTGGCGTCGGGATCGATGTGGACGTCGATCACCGAGGGGCCGTCGTAGGCCAGTGCCTCTTCGATCGTCTCTGCAACGTCGTCGTAGTCGTCGATACGGAATCCGGCCGCGCCGAAGGCTTCGGCGAGCTTGTCGAATTCGGGCATCCAGTTGTAGTCCGACGCGGCGTGGCGGCCACCGAAGAAGGCGTCCTGCCACTGTCGAACCATCCCGATGTACTCATTGTTGAGCACCGCGACGGTGATGTCTAAGTTCTCGCGAACCGCAACCGACAGCTCCTGCAGTGTCATCAGGAACGAGCCGTCGCCGTCGATACAGACGACGTCCTGGTCGTCGTCGGCTGCGAGTCGCGCGCCGATCGCCGCGGGCAGGCCGTAGCCCATCGTCCCGAGTCCGTGACTCGAGACCCACGTTCGGGGCTCGGTGTAGGTCCAGTACTGGCAGGCCCACATCTGGTGTTGCCCGACGCCGGTCGTGACGATGGTGTCGTCGGCCGTCGCCTCGTCTAAGGCCTCGACGACGAACTCGGGTTGAACCGGTTCGTCCTCGGGCGCGTCGTAGGCCATCGAGTAGTCGGATTTCCACTGCTGACACTGGGCGCGCCACTTCTTGGCTTCCGGTGAGGTCTCGACGGCAGTCGAAAGCTGCTCGACGACCGTTTCGGCGTCGCCGATCAGCGGGTAGTCCGCGTGGATGTTCTTCGAGATCTCGGCGGGGTCGATGTCGACGTGGATGATCTCCGCGTCGGGGGCAAACGTTTCGATGCCGCCGGTCAAGCGGTCGTCGAATCGCGTCCCGATTGCCAGCATCGTATCACAGTGGGTGATCGCCATGTTGGCGTACCCGGTGCCGTGCATGCCGGCCATCTCCATCGAGAGTTCGTGATCTTCGGGGAACGCCCCGATACCGGGCATCGTCGTGATGACCGGGATCTCGTGTTCGATCGCGAACTCGCGGCAGGCCTCGCTGGCCTCGCCTTTGATGACGCCGCCGCCGAGCAGCATGACGGGACGAGTTGCGTTCTCGAGTCGTTCGGCCGCGGCGGCGACGATCTCCGCGTTGGCCCGTTCCTGCACGTGGTAGGTATCGGGCGTTTTCGGCTCGTCGGGCTCGCGGTCGGTCTCGGATTTGGTGACGTCTTTGGGTAGGTCAACCAGCGTCGGGCCGGGTCGTCCTTCGCGGGCGAGCGCGAACGCCTCGCTGACGTCGCTACCGACCCGATCCGGATCGCTCGCGAACGTGTTGTCTTTCGTGACCGGCTTCGTGACGCCAGTCGTGTCGGTCTCCTGGAAAGCGTCGTTGCCGACGAACGCCGTCGGCACCTGGCCCGTCAGGGCGACCAGCGGGTCCGAGTCCATGTCGGCGTCAGCGATCCCCGTCACGAGGTTCGTCGCGCCGGGACCGGACGTCGCCAGACAGATGCCCGGCTCGCCCGAGACGATGCCGTAGGCGTCGGCCGCGTGGGCCGCCGCCTGTTCGTGGGCCATCGTCACGTGATAGATCTCGGAATCATACAGCGCGTCGTAGACGGGCATGATCGCCCCGCCCTGCACGCCGAAGGCGTACTCGACGCCCGCGTTCTCGAGGGCGCGCACGACCGACTGGGCACCGTTGGTGACGGGCTCGGTCGTCGACTCTGACGCCGCGTCGGCGTCGGGTTCGGTGACCGCGTCCGGTGCTGCGCTGTCCGTGATCTGGTCGTCGTCCTGTTCGTCCGTTTCAGCTGGTGTGACCTTTGCTGCGCGTTCGCTCATCGATTGCCTCCCGCCGCCGTGCGGCGATCCGTTGTGGCTCTGGGTGTGTAATAGGGTGTCATCTGCTGGAGTTGCTGTCGCTGTGAAAACGGTGCGACGAATTCGGGACCGGAGCTACGGGATACTAGATGAGGGGCGAGAGTGCCCCTACAATACGAATCGAAGCGAGCGCGCTGCTGTCGACCGCGGATAGGCGACCCGACAGCTGAGCGCGGACCGTCATTACTACTGACGTAGGTCCCTCGAGGACTATAATCCTTGCGAGTCTCGTCGATCGAACCGCTCGAGCGCCACAGCAGGGGCTCGCGGGCGGTGGCAAACGGGGAAGACATCGCTTAGACGCGCACCTCCTCCTCCTCTGTCTGGCGTTCAACGCCAGCCTCCTTGGCGAACCGCTCCAGATCGTCGACGGTGACCCGTCGTTTCTCGGCGCCGTAGTCTTTGACGCGGCGGGTGACCGCTTTGACCTGCTCGTCGGTCGGATCGAAGCCGCGTTCGTGCAGGCGTTCACGGACCGAGTGGGTCCCGGTGTGTTTGCCCATGACCAGTCGGCGCTTGGCACCGACCATTTCCGGCGTCATGACGCCGGGCTCGAACGTATCGGAGTTTTCGATGACGCCGGCGGCGTGGATCCCACTTTCGTGGGAGAAGGCGTTGTCACCGACGATCGGCTTGTTGCCCGGCGTCCCCATGCCGCTTTTCTCTTCGACGATCTCCGAGAGTTCGGTGATGCGGGTCGTGTCGATCCCCGTATCGGTCTGGTAGAGCGACTCGACGGCCATCACGAACTCCTCGTAGGCGGCGTTGCCTGCCCGCTCGCCAATGGAGTTGACGGAGACCTGTGCCTGGTCCGCTCCCGCTTCGATGCCGGCCAACGCGTTGGCGGTGGCCAGTCCGAAGTCGTCGTGTGCGTGGACGTCGATCCGCGCGTCGGTGTGGGCCGCGACCTTCTTGATCATGGCCTTGAACCGGGTCGGCGTCGCGACGCCAGTGGTGTCCGGAATGTTGATCCAGTCGACGCCTGCCTCCGTGACCGCCTCGATCACGTCGATCAGGAACTGCTCGTCGGTCCGTGTCGCGTCCATCGGCGAGAACATACAGGTCGTTCCCGTTTCGGTGACACGTTCGACTGCGTCGACTGCGCGCTGTACGACTTCGTCCCGTGTGGTGTGCATCGAGTCCTCGATCTGGACGTCGCTGGTGCTGACGAACGTGTGCACCATCTCGACGCCCGAATCCAGTGCGGCTTCGATGTCCGCATCGACAACGCGGGCTAACCCGCACGTCGTTGCCTGCGTCGAAGACGCGATGTCACGAACGGCCTCGAACTCCGCGTCCGAGTTGACCGGGAACCCAGCTTCGATGACGTGGGTGCCCATCTCGTCCAGAATGGACGCGATCTGCCGTTTGTCGTCGTAGGAGAACGAAGTTCCGGGAGACTGTTCACCATCCCGGAGGGTGGTATCAAAGACACGTGCTGACTCTATTTCGTCAGTGGAATCTAACGTGCCCTGGAAGAACTCGACCCCCCTGACTGGTGTCAGAGGACGGGTTGTCTTGTGAAGACATTGTATCTGAATCCGAGGTGCGACGATATATATAAACCTAACGCTGTGGTGGTCGATCGTTGATATGACATCGGTTCACGCAATCACGTAGTAGGCGAAAAATCGCATGACGTAAACGGCCTAATACAGAACACAACACCCTAATACCATATCCTCCTCGAGTCGGGTCGACCCCGATTCACGACGCGATTTCGACCGATTTGCCGGTCTCGAGGCCCGCTCGAGCGCTGGCGCGCGCTCGTCGATGGACGTTTGGTCAGGACGGACCGATTCTGGCGTCGACGAGTCTCGAAACGATCGGTTATCTGCACTGAGAGTCTGCGTTCGTCTACTTTCAGCGGACCGATCCGTCGTTCCGGCCCTCGAGTCGGCGCTACCGCGGCAGCCACCACGGACGGCGAAACGACGGGACGGCGACAGACAGTCGTTACTCGAGGGCCTCCTGACGTGCCTCGTACTCGCTGACGTATCGGTCCTCACAGGAGGGGCAACAGAACGTCTTCACCTCGCCGCCGACCGTCCGCGTGACGCCGTCGCCTGTGATCTGCTTGTCACAGACCACGCACTCGTGCGAGAACCCCTCAGCCGAGAGGCCGAAGGCGCGATCCGAGCGCGCGAGCAGCGTGACGTCGTAGCCGACCAGCAGGTCGAGGTCGAGTTCCGACTCGAGCCACGAGCGGGCGGTCGCCTCGGGAAGCGTCGCGTGGACGATCACGCGTCCGTCCATCCCTTCGGCGACACTTTCGACGCCCGGGAGGTCGGCCGCAGCGGCGTACACGTCGTCGACGGCGGCTGGTTTCGCTTCGAGTTCGACTAAGACGGGCACGTCGCCTCGAAGTCGCTCCCGATCGACGTCGATCGTGAACCCCTGGATAATTCCCTGTGCTTCGAGTCTCGAGATCCGATCCGAGACAGCGGGTGGCGTCAGACCGACGTGGTCGGCGATCTCCTTGTACGGTCGGCGGGAATTCTCGAGCAGTAACTCGAGGATCTCGAGGTCGGTGTCGTCGAGGTCGCGCATATGGATGCATTAATGGGCGGGACCCACAAGAGGGCTGGTATCGGATTGAGACCGTCGGACGATCGCACCGCTCGCGCGTCAGCGATTACGGCACGTGGTGGCTCGACTGTAATCGGAACGTGACTCTCAGGTAACGCACAGACCACCGTTTTAGGAGTCGCCGTGGTAGTCCATCGTCGCATGACGACGGACGAGATCACCGACCTCCTGACAGAGGCCTACATCGACGAACACGAGACCGTAATGAACTACCAGACGAACGCCATCGTCCTGGATGGCGTCCACGCCGAGGAAGTCAAATCGAGCCTCGAAGCAGACGTTCAGGAGGAACTCGACCACGCCCGAATGCTCGGTGAGCGACTGAAACAACTCGACGAGTCGCCGCCAGGTTCGGCGGCGTTCGAGGCCAGCCAGCACAGCCTCCAGCCACCCGAAGACACGACGGACGTCCAGTCGGTCATCGAGGGCGTCCTCGAGGCTGAAGACGACGCGATCGAGACCTACCGATCGCTCCACGAGGCGGCGTCCGAGGCGAACGATCCCGTCACCGAAGACGTCGCGGTGACGATTCTGGCCGACGAAGAGGCCCACCACACCGAGTTCCGCGGCTTTCTGAAGGAGTTCCCGCAGGACTAACGGCTGAGCGGTTCACAAGAATACGCCGGCCAGCCGTTTTTCCGTCGGCCAACGGTAGCTCTGGCTATGAGCGACGACGGCCCCAGCCGTGACCGCGCACAGGACCGTGCCGAACGACGGAAGTCACAGCGAGCCGAGACGACCGAGTCGGTTCTCGAGGACGTCGAGCGCCATCTAGGCGACCTCGAGTACCCGGTCACGAGCGAAGAACTCGCCACCGAGTACGGTTCCGAGGCGATCGACCTGCCGAACGAGACGGAGTCGCTCGGCAGCGTCTTCGATCGGTTGGCCGGCGAGCAGTTCGATAGCGCCGAAGAAGTTCGCGAGGCGGTTTACGGCGAGATTACGGGTCAGGCTGGATCGCCAAACGAGGCGAATCCCGAGCGCGAGCTCGCCGAGCTCGACGAGAAAAAACAGGGGTCGGTCGGCAAGCGCGGGGGCGACTCGCTGTAGCGACGGAACACTCGCGACCGCCCAGCGACGTCCTGTCACCGGACGCCGTGCCGTCCCCGACTGTGATAGCAGAACCGATTTACGTCAGCATCCTCTGTTCTCGCGTATGGATTACGAATCGAGTCTCGACCGAGCGATGGAAGACGTTCCGGACATCGGTGGCGACGAACAGCGACTGCAGATCCCCGATGCGGAGACCCAGAAAGACGGTGCGTTCACGCGGTTTACGAACCTCGGCGAGATCGCCGACGTCCTCTCGCGCGAAGACGAACACTTACACCGATTCATCCAGCGCGAGATGGGGACCAGCGGCAAACTCGAGGACGGCCGTGGCCGGTACAACGGGACCTTCTCCGAGACGGACTTCAACGCGGCCGTCGACGCCTACGTTGACGAGTACGTCCTCTGTTCGGAGTGTGGCCTGCCGGACACCCGCCTCGTCCGCGAGGACCGCACCCCGATGCTGCGCTGTGACGCCTGTGGTGCGTTCCGCCCAGTTACCAAACGCTCCGCGAGCAGCCAACAACAACAGCAGGCCGACGCCGTCGAGGAGGGCAAGACCTACACCGTCGAGATCACCGGCACCGGCCGCAAGGGCGACGGTGTCGCCGAGAAGGGCAACTACACGATCTTCGTCCCCGGCGCCGACGAAGGCGACGTCGTCGAAATTTACATCAAGAACATCTCCGGCAACCTCGCGTTCGCGCGACTCGCCTGAGCACACTTCGGATTCTGTCTCTCAGTTCCGTTTTTCTCCCTGTCTCTCGTCTTTCACGTCAGTTCTCGAGACAAGCCGTGTGGCTCGATCCACGGGACTGACGACATCCGTCCCGCCGTCGGCCCGCGGGCCGTGTGATCCCGACCCAGCCTCGATACGCTAAAGTCAACTTGCGCTAGTTACGCGAACGTGGGAGTATCGTTCGACCTCTTTGACACGCTCGTGACCGCCGACAGACCGACCGATCCGGCCGCAGCCGTCGCGACGGAGCTCGAAAAACGGGACGTCGACGTCCCCGACGACTGGCGCGACGCCTACACCGAGGCCCACGTCGACGCCCCCGAGGGTGCGGAAGTACCGCTCCCGGCACACGTCTCGCGCGCACTCTCGAGTCGCGACGTGAGCTACGAGCGAAACGCGGCCCGCAGAGCGGTCGTCTCGGCGTTCGATCCCGAGGTCGAGACCAGATCCGGTGCCGTCGAAGCGGTCGAGGCTGCCCGCGAGCGGGGGCCGATCGCAATCTGTTCGAACTGCAGCGTGCCCGAGCTGGTAGGCCGAACACTCGTCCGCTCCGCGTTCGACCGCGACGATTTCGACGCCATCGTCACGAGCGTCGGCTGTGGCTGGCGCAAACCCGCCCCACAGATCTTCGAACTCACCGCGGCCGAACTCGACGTCGAACCAGCCAACCTCGTCCACGTCGGCGACGATCCGCGGACCGACGGAGGTATCGAAGCCGTCGGCGGAACGGCGCTGTTGCTCACAGAGCATCCACTCGAGTCGATTCCGGCCCGGCTGGCGGGCCACGAGCAGACGGACGAGTCATGACCGTGCGGCCGGGCGGCGAACGGCGTAACGAAAGCGACCGGACGAGCGGAGGGGAGACGCCGTGTTGCTGACGACGATCATTATCATCGGACTGGCGCTCACTCTCGACCTGCTCGTCGGTGAGCCGCCGAACGCCGCTCATCCGGTGGCGTGGCTGGGACGGCTCATCGCCCCGCTGGACCGCGAGTGGGCCACAAGCGAGCGCGGCCAGCGACTGGCGGGTTTCGCCATTGCCCTCGTCGTCCCGCTCGTTCCGGCAACCGTCGCAGGCGGGCTCGTCCTCGCGGCGAGTGTCGTCTCACCGCTCCTCGGTGTCCTCGCCGCTGGACTCGTGTTGTTCGTCACGTCTAGCCTGCGCTCGCTGCTCGAGTTGACCGAGACAGTCGTCGCAGCGACCGCTGACCACGATCTCGAGACGGCCCGCGAGGAGATCCGGGGACTCGTCGGCCGCGACACGTCGACGCTGTCACCGGCGGAGATCCGCAGCGGGGCGGTCGAGAGCGCCGGCGAGAACCTCGCCGACGGGCTGGTCGCGACGCTGCTCCCGTTTGCCCTGCTCGCGCCGATCTCGCTGCCGGCCGCTGCAGCGGCTGCAGCGTGGGTCAAAGGCGTCAACACGCTGGATTCGATGCTCGGCTACCCGTCGAAACCCCACGGTACCGGGAGCGCCCGCCTCGACGATCTCGTGATGTGGCTCCCGGCTCGAGTGACGGCGGTCGCGATCGCACTCGCTGGCGCTGATCCAAAAGCCGTCTTTCGTGCGCGCGAGTGGGCACGAGACCCACCCTCGCCCAACTCGGGGTGGCCCATGGCGACGCTCGCCTGTGTCCTCTCGGTTCGGCTCACGAAGCCGGGCGTCTACGATCTCAACACCGGTGCCGACCTGCCGTCGGTTGCCGACGGGGAACGCGCCGTCGTCGTCGTCGGTCGGGGTGGCGTCGTCGCAGCGCTTCTTGCCGTCGTGCTCGCAGCCGGAATCACAGCGCTGGCGGGCTCGCTCGAGGTGGTCATCTCATGATCCGTCACCACCTCGCCGCGGTGCGTGGCGCGCTCGGCTTTCTCACCCGGCTTCCTGTCGGCTACCGGGACGGCGACTGGGACGCGTTTCGCTCGCGGCCGGCGGCGTTTCCGGTCGTCGGCTACGTCGCCGGGGCGCTGGCTGCGGTGCCGTTGCTCGCAGCCGACGTGCTCCCGGCGGCGACGGTCGCCGTCGGCTACCTGCTCGCGACCTACGCCGTCGTCGGCATCCACCACCTCGACGGCGTGGCGGATCTGGGCGACGCGCTCGTCGTCCACGGCGACACGGAGCGCCGGCGCGAGGTCCTCAAGGACACGACGACCGGCGTCGGCGCGCTGCTGGCCGTCTCGGTTGTCGTCGCTGCGCTCGCGCTGGCCGGCCTCGCGCTGGCCGGTTTGCCCGTCCTCGCGGCGGTCGCCATCGCGGTCGCCGCCGAGGTCGGGACGAAACTCGGCCTGGCCGCAATGTGCTGTTTTGGCCACGCGAACCACGAGGGAATGGGACAGCAGTTCACCGCCGCCTCGAGGCCCGTCTCGTTCGTCGTCCCAGCCGTCGTCGCCCTTCCCGCGGTCGCGTTGACGTGGCCACACCCAGCCAGCGCGGTCGCACTCGCTGGCGCCGTCGCTGGCATCGGGCTCCCGTGGTACTGGGCGAGTCGACAGCTCGGCGGGCTCAACGGCGACATCTTCGGCGCGGCAAACGAGATCGGCCGCATCGTGGGCGTCCACGCGGGGGTGATCGCATGGACGCTGTTGTGATGTGCGGGGGCCAAGGCAGCCGCCTCGAGAGTCCCCACGAGAAGCCGCTCTATCCGATCGACGGCGTGGCGATGGTTGACCGCGTGCTCTCGGCCCTCGAGTCGAGTCGCGTCGACACCCGTTACGCCGCCGTCTCGCCGAACGCGCCGGAGACGCAGGCGCATCTGGAGCGAGCCGAGGGCGTGACGACGGTCGAAACCGACGGCGATGGCTACGTGATCGACCTCATGGCGCTGCTCGAGCGCCCCGCGATCGAGCCGCCAATCCTGACCGTCGCGGCCGATCTCCCGCTGCTGTCGGGAGCCACGGTCGACCGAGTGCTCGCGGTCCACGGCGAGAGCGACGCCTCGCAGACCGTCTGCGTGCCCGTGGCACTGAAACGCCGGCTCGGCGTCAGTATCGACTCGACGCTCGAACCAGATGATCACCTCGCGCCGACCGGGGTCAACGTCGTCGGCGATGCGAACGAACCTGAATCCATGACACACGTAAGCTACGATCCACGACTCGCGATCAACGTGAACCGACGCGAAGACGCCCGTGTTGCAGCCGATCGGCTGGCTGTGGAGGACCGGTAACGATGCGCGTGATCCTCCCCGCCGGAACGACCGAGACGGGCTTGATCGACGGCATCAGCGCTGCCGGAGCCGCCCCGGAACTGATGGAACACACGCCCTCCGCGGACGTCGAGATCCTCGCATACGGCGAGCCGACGGTCGCCCCGGTGACGCCGGTCAGCCCGAACGGCTGTCCGACGCCGGCGGCGGTGACGCGAGCGGTCCGCGAAGTGGTCGATTTCGACCTCTCAGTCGTCGATGCCGGCCTCGCCCAGCCGACGGCCGCCCCTACCGTCGACCTCGGCGTCGACCCCGGCGGCGACATCCGCGAGCCGGCGGCCGTCCCCGACGCGGCGGCGACCTTCGACCGCGCGCACACCTACGGTGGGAGTCTGCCCGACGACGAACTCATGATCGGTGAGACGGTCCCCGGGGGGACGACGACCGCGCTCGGCGTGCTCACCGCCCTCGGCGAGCCGGCCGGCGTCTCCTCGTCGCTCCCGGAGAACCCGATCGAGCGCAAACGCGAGGTCGTCGACGCGGCGCTCGAGGCGAGCGACGCCGCGCCCGGTAGCTTCGAGGGCGAGCCGCTGGCAGCGGTCCGAGCCGTTGGCGATCCGGTGCAGGCGACCGTCACGGGAATCGCCGCTGGCGCGCTCGAGGCAGGGATCGACGTCACGCTCGCCGGCGGGACCCAGATGGTCGCCGTCGCGGCACTGCTTCGCCACGCCGACGTCGACGCGCCGCTGTCGATCGCGACCACGTCTTTCGTCGCGGACGAACAGGGCGACCGACTCGAGGAGACCTGTTCGCGACTGGACTGTGACCTGACCGTCACCGATCCCGGCTTCGACACTCGCGACCACGTCTCGATGAACCGCTACTGTGCCGGCGAAGCGAAGGAGGGCGTCGCGATGGGCGGTGCGCTCGCACTCGTTCCCGACGACCGATTCGACGAGGTTCTGGATCGCTTCGAGACGGTGTGTGCCCGACTCGGCATCGACGACACAGCCGAATCGGCGGAATCGGACGGGCCGGAGGCCGAGCGTGGACCCTGAGTCGGTTCGCGCGGGCGAGCGCGTCCCTCACGGCGGCGACACCGATCCCGATGTCCTCGATTTCTCGGCGAACACCAACCCGTACACGCCCGACGGCGTCGCGGAAGTGTACGACCGCGCGCTCGAGCAATCGCGTCGCTACCCCGACGACGAGAATCCCGATTTCCGGGCCGCTGCGGCCGAGTTCGTCGGCTGTACGCCGGACCGAGTGATCCCGACGCCCGGCGGGTTGGCCGCGATTCGGCTGGCGATGGAGCTCACGCTCGAGCCCGGTGACGACGCGCTGGTTCCGTACCCCAGTTTCGGCGAGTACGCCCGCGAGGTCCAGCTACAGGGCGCGTCGCCGCAGTTCGTCCCCCACGACGAGATCCTCGAGGCCGAGGGCGACGTCCTCGAGTCAGCTGCGCTGGCGGTCGTCTGCACGCCGAACAACCCGACCGGCGACGTGGCCGACCCGGACGAACTGGCGGCGTTTGCGGCCCGCTGTGGCGAGCACGAGACGACGCTGCTGGTCGACGAGGCGTTTCTCGGCTTTACCGACCAACCCTCTGCCGCCGGCCTCGAGGCCGAGCACGTGATCGTCGCCCGCTCGCTCACCAAGCTATTCGGGCTGCCGGGACTGCGGGCCGGCTTCGCCGTTGCGAGCGGTGAACAGCGCGACGCCCTCGAGACGGCTCGTCGCGCGTGGTCGCTGGGCACGCCCGCCGCCAGCGTCGGTGCCCACTGCCTGCGTCAGGACGCGTTCGTCCGCGAGACGCGCGAACGGGTCGCCCGCGAGCGTGCCCGAATGACGAACGCGCTCGAGCGACGGTTCGACGTCGTTCCCTCCGCGGCCCCCTATCTGCTCTGTAACGTCGGCGACCGCGCCGTCGACGACGTGATCGCCTCGGCCCGCACGGACGGCGTCGCCATCCGTGACGCGACGACGTTTCGTGGCCTCGAGTCACACGTCCGCGTCGCCGTCAAAGACCGCGAGGCGAACGATCGACTGCTCGCGGCGCTCGACGTGCTCGAGAGCGACGATCGAACCGGAACGGATGGGGCCGAGGCCCGCAAATGACCGGGAGTGAGTCAGCCTACCATGCGGTTCGACGGGCGGGTGTTCTCCGCATCTCTCGGCCCGACACCGAGTGGCTCTCGACGGGGTGGAACGGCGGGAAACGGACGTCGGATGCGGTCTACAACGTCACGGTGCCGGACGGCTGGGAACGGACGGATCTCGATGCATACATTGCCGAGCGACTCGAGCGAGCCGGTTTCGCCGACGACGCCGACCGTGACCAGTCCCAAACCGACCTCGGCCCGGCGCTGCTGACCGGAGCCAAACAGCGCGACGCCCGCGGCGCTCGGTGTGGCTCCGTGACGGCCTACGCGACGGCAGGCATCTCGAACCCGGCCGCGTTGCCGATGGACCCCGCTGGTGGGGCCGACCAACCCGACTCGAATGGTGACGATGGGCGATCCGGCCACGGAACGGTCAACATTATCGTCGGCACGACGACAGCGCTCGCCCCCGGCGCGCTGGCGAACCTCGTCGCCGTCGCCGCGGAGGCGAAAGCCGCGACGCTGCTCGCCGAAACCGGCTTTCCGGGGACGACGACGGACGCGATCATCGTCGGCCACGACCCGACGGGCGAGCAGGTATCCTTCTCGGGCAGCGCCACCAATGTGGGCGCGGCGACTCGAGCCTGCGTTCGCGAGGCGCTCCGGGCCACCCTTCGGGCCCACTACGAGGGCAGCGATTCGACGCTCCCCGACACCGTTTCTGACGCGCCCTACGGTGTCTCGACCGACGTCCGGGCGGACGTCTTTCAGCCCTCGCTCGAGGACTGATCTTCTCCCGGCCTCGAAACGTTAACCCACCTCGAGTCCAACGGTCGAGCAATGGCCGAGGACGACGACCCGACGACGATCCGCTCGCTCGCGCTCTCACCGGGTGATGCCGCCAGCGCCTACGCCTACACGCAGGAGAATCCCGGTGAGGCCGTCCTTCGGGTGACGCCGCCGTTTCACGGCCGGATGCGCGCTCGACTCCACGTCTACCAGCGCGACGATACCGAACTGACTGGGGCCATCCATATCCCGCCGGAATCCGTCATCACGGGCGACGTGATCGACGACTATCCTCGCCTCGAGGCGGCACTCGAGGACGCGACACCCGACGAAACCGACGAGATTCGCAAACGCCACGCCGACGCCGTCGAGAAGTGGCAGGCTCGAGCGCGCGAGTCGATCCTCGAGGCGACCACGATCGACACCGACGACGGACCACAGCTGGTCGAACTCAAACAGATCGGGTGAATCGGCCTCGAGTCGATCGTGCAGCGACACTGGCGACCGCGAGACATCGACGCCGTCCCGTACTTTCACTTTCACTCCGGCTGGATCGCATTCACGTCCCGTCCGTCCGAGTACCTGCTATGGCACTGATCGTCGACCGCACTGACGACCGCAACGAGGCGACTGCCGGCCGCGAGCGACCAGCCACACTCGAGGCCGAACCCCGACGACGCCGAATCGACGTCACCGAGGTCCACGCCGCGGGTATCGAGGCGTTCGTCGACGAGAACGTCGATACCGATGCCGTCTCGCTCGAGCACCGTAGTGGACGAACGTATCTCGTCCTCGAGGAGTGAGCGAGCGGGTCGAACCGGTCACGATAGTAACCGGTCCCCCACATCGCTTTCATCGCACTCGTGGGAGCCGTCGGTATGTCACGAACGCGAGCGACGGACCACCAGCGATCGGCGACGACGCGACGGCGAGTGCTCGAAGGGATCGGCGTGGGCCTCACTGGCTCCATCGGTCTCGTCGGAACGGGAGCGACTGCGGGAGCCGGGACGACTCGTGAGACGGAGCCGAATCCTCGAGTCGAACCGACACAAGACGCCGTCGCCGACCAACCGCTGATCGACGTCCACACGCATCTGATCCCCGACGAGACCCTCGACAGAACACCGCTGCGTGCCGACGACCTGGTGTCGTGGATGGACAGCCGCGGCATCGACCGCGCCGTCGTTTTGGCGCTCGAGTCGCCCGAGAGCTACCCCGTTCAGGCGCCGAGCTGGTGGGTCTTAGAGCAGGTCGCGGCGTATCCGGATCGACTGATTCCCTTCTGTACGGTCGATCCACGGACGCTGGTCTACGAGGACGACTTCGGAGCCGTGACGGACCTGCTCGAGCGCTACGTCGAACGGGGTGCACGGGGCTTCGGCGAACTGAAAGCCGGGTTGGCTATCGACGACGCACGACTCGAGACGCTGTACGAGTTGTGTGCCGACCACGACCTGCCGATCCTCTTTCACACCGACGAGAAAGCGATGCTCGACGAGGTCGGGCTCCCGCGACTCGAAGACGTACTGGCCTCCTATCCGACGGTCGATTTCATCGCTCACGCCCACGCGTGGTGGGCCCACATCTCCGCGGACGTGAGCCAGGCGGACCGCGGCGAGTATCCGTCGGGACCGATCGAACCCGGCGGTCGCGTCCCCGAACTGCTCTCCGCGTACGACAATATCTACGGCGACATCTCGGGTATTTCGGGCTGGAACGCGCTCACGCGCGACGAAGCGTACGCACAGGACTTTCTCGAGATCCACCACGAACAGCTACTCTTCGGCACGGACTACCTCCATCCGGGACAGGAGACGCCGCAGGTCGCGCTGTTCGATCGGTTCGACCTCCCCGCCGACGCGTGGGCGAACGTTCGATATCGGACCGTCGAACGTCTCCTCCAGTAGGAGACGCCGAGCGGCCACGGTCGGGCAGCATTACTGATATCTTCCGTCTCCCGGCGCGCTCGTCGATCACCGGTCGCGTTCTCGAGGCCGTCGTCTTTCTACACGGGTCAGTCTCGCCTCCCCGTTCCGTTCGAGGCCTCGCTCGCCGTTTCGACGGTCATTGTTACTCGCCGTCGCCTTTCTCGATCGGGGCGCGGATGAGGTTCCCCCACTCGGTCCACGAGCCGTCGTAGTTGTGGACATCCTCGTACTCGAGCAGTTCGTGGAGGGCGAACCACGCGATCGCCGACCGCTCGCCGACGCGGCAGTAGGTGACGACTGACTCGTCGCCGTCGATGCCGGCATCGGCGTAGAGGTCCTCGAGTTCGTCGGGCCCTTTGAACCGGCCGTCGTCGCGCAGGTTGGTCTTGACTGGAACGTTCGATGCGCCAGGGATGTGGCCTCCGCGCTGGGCGGTCTCCTGCATGCCTTCGGGGGCGATGAGCTCGCCCGAGAACTCCTCGGGGGAGCGGACGTCGACCATCGGGATGCCGGCCTCGCGGGCCTTGTCGACGTCATCTTTGTACGCCCGCAGACTCTCGAAGGGGCCTTTCGCGGTGTACTCGACGGCGTCGAAGTCGGGTTCGTCCTCGGTCAGCGGGTAGTCCTCGTTGACCCAGTAGTCCTTGCCGCCGTCGAGAACTCTCGCGTCCTCGTGGCCGTAGTACTTGAACTCCCAGTAGGCAAACAGCGCGAACCAGTTGGGAATCCAGCCGTCGCCGTAGAAGACGACCGTCGAGTCCTCGCTGATGCCATGCTCGCCGATGACTGACTCGAAGTCGTCCTTTTTCAGGATGTCCCGCTGCTCCTGATCCGAGAGATCCTCGTCCCACTGGAGGCCGATCGCACCCGGCGCGTGGCCCTCCTCGTAGCGCGATGGGAAGTCGCCTTCGTCGGGCGATTCAGGGCTGTTGACTTCCACGAGTCGATAGTCGGGGTCGTCGGCCTGAAATTCGTCTAAGTGGTCTTCGACCCAGTCCGCCGAAACCAGTACGTCGGTGTCGTATTCGGACATGCGCGAGTGGCTCCCACGAGCAGTGTGAAAACGGTAACACGTCGATTCGACCCGAACCGGTTCGCAAGCAAACCGGTACGCCTAATCCGTCGGAACCGAGACCGCCGATGATGAAACTCGCACGGATCGCGACGGACGATGGACCGGTTTCGGGACGGTACGAGGACGGCGTCGTTCACGGCGATGACGGCGTCTACGAGGTCGGCGTCGATGGTTCACTGTTGCCACCCTGTGAGCCCTCGGCGCTGTACTGCGTCGGGCGCAACTACGCGGCGACGCTCGATCAGATGGAGTACGAACGGCCCAACGAGCCCGACTTCTTCATCAAACCGCCGGCGTCGCTGCTCGGCCACCGGGAGCCGATTCCTTATCCCGAGTTCACCGAGGAACTCACCTACGCGGGCGAACTCGCGGCCGTCATCGACGAACCCTGCAACAACCTCACCGAAGACGAGGTGTCGGACGTCGTCCGGGGCTACACCATCATGAACGACGTCGATGCGCTCGACCAGCAGGGCCGCACCGCGCGCAAGGCCTTCGACGGCTCCGGGCCGCTCGGGCCGTGGATCGAGACCGCCGTCGATCCGTCGGGGATCGACATGTACACCGACGTCGCCGGCGAGCGCCGACAGGAGGCGAATACGGAACTGATGCTGTTCGGCCCCGAGGAGATCGTCGCCTACCTCTCCCGGCGATTCACCTTCCGCCCCGGCGACGTGATCGCCTTCGGCAGCCCCGCCAACCCCGGACTGGTCGAACCCGGCGACACCGTCGAAATCACCTACGAGGGCGTCGGCACGCTCGAGAACACCGTCGTCGACGCGACCGACGAGTCGGGCCAGTAGGAGCCGACGCGAGAAGAAAGGCACTTGCCCACGTGGCCCTTCCCCGTCGGTGTGAGCGCTGACGCCACGCGACGCGTCGAGGTCTACCCCGGCCGCGAGGTCGTCGTCGAGTTCGACCCCGATCTCACCTTCGAGTGTGTCGAGGACTGCACCTGGTGTTGCCAGCACGGGGTCTTGCTCTACGATCAGGATTTGCTCGAACTCGCCCAGCGGGCGAACCTCGCCGAGACGACGACGGCGTTTCGCGGCGAGAAGTTCGTCACCCGCGAGGAGAAAGACCGCGACGACCACGTCGCCGAGGACGGCTGTGCCTGTGCGTTTTTGCGCGAGGACGGCCTCTGTTCGTTGCACCTCGAGGAAGACTGGAAACCTACGCGCTGTTCGGTCTTTCCGCTCGGCGTCTGGCTCGAGGACGGCGACCTCCACGTCGACATTCGGGATTCGGCCCACGACCACTGCGAGGGGCTGAACGTCAGCGACCGGTCCGTCATCGACAACCTCGAGGCATTCTTGCCGGAGCTGTTGTGGGAACTCGAGAACCCGGATTCGGATCGAGAATTGTAGCCGTCCAGCCAAGCTGTAACAACGTCTCTTGACGCAGCACGGACTAGAGTGCCCAACTGCACACTTCCGAGTCGAACGTTACCACACGTCTCCAATGGTTTAAATGTGTGGGCCACGTAATCAGTATGTGACAGAAGAATCCGGGCGACGGAACCTCCGTATGCCCAACAGCGATGAAGTATTCGCCGTCGTAACTGAACACCTCGGAGGCAACCACGTGCAACTCCGCTGTGAGGACGGCGAGGAACGGCTCGGCCGCATCCCAGGACGCATGAAATATCGCACCTGGATCGAGCAAGACGACATCGTCGTCGCCGAGCCCTGGGACTGGCAAGACGAGAAGGCCACGATCGAGTGGCGCTACACCAGCCAGGACGCAGATCAACTGCGTCGCGAAGGCCACATCGATTGAACCTCGGTTTCGGCCTCTAAACGAGATTTTACTGCAGTCTACCCCCAACAGACGAGCGACGGCACTTTCGATACCCCAGCCCAGCGAGCAGCCGAGCACACGGCTTCTCAGCGTGTCGCCTGTTTCCACTCCCGTAACCCGACGACGGCACCGTCGAGTGTCTCCGGGACAGCCTCCGTTGCTGCCCAGACGAACATCCCCGCGATCGACTCGGCGTCCCGTCCCGTCTCCCCCGACAGCCCGGTCGCGATCTGCCCCGGATCGAGACAGCCGATGGTGTACTCGGTATCGGCGGCGAAGCCTCGAGCGACAGCCTCCGCGGTCGCTTTCGAGATCGCATACGAGCCGTAGCCCGGCTTCGCCTCGCGGGCGATCGACCCCGTTGGCACGAGCACGCGAGCGCTGTCGTTCAAGTGTGGCAGTGCTTCTCGGATCGTCGCGAAGACGCCGCGCCCGTTGATCCGCCAATGGTCGTCGAAGGCTGCGTAGGTGTCGTCGTCGGTCGGTGTCGCACCCGGCTCGCCGTGATAGACGCCCGCTGCGGCGACGACGACGTCGATCCCGCTGCCGTCGCCGGCTCGAGACGCTGTTTCGACCAGCCGCTCGAGGTCGAACTCGTCGCGGACGTCGGTACGGACGCCCGCGGCGGTCCCATCTGTTCCCTCGAGTCGCGTCTCGAGCGCGTTGACGGTTTCCGAGACGTCGTGTCCGTCTCGGGCACCGACGACGACCGTCGCGCCGATGTCGGCGAACGCGTCGGCGACGGCGCGACCGATACCGCGAGTGCCACCAGTGACGACGACTGTCAATTCGTCCATATCCATGACCGACATACGCTCGGAACGTACAGGAACGTATCCCCCAACTATCGAAACCGGATGGCCGCGAAAACAAAACGGGCGCGATCAGCGACCGAACAACCGCTCGTAGAGGCTGCGCTCGTTTTTCCGCTCGGCGAGCAACACCGAGCAGTCGACGTCGTTGACGACGTCCATGTGCAACGAACTGGTCACGAGTCGTGAGAGCAGTCCGCGTTCCGTCGCCCCGATCAGCATCATCGTGTTGTCGGCAGCTTCGCGACAGATCGCACGTTCGACGTTGCCAGAGTCGTCGACGACGAGTTCGGCATCGTGGAGATCGTGGTCGGCGGCCCACTCCGCGAGGAACTGTTCGCCCTTCTCGCGTTCGTCCGGGCCGTCGACGATGTGCAACAGGGTGACATCGGAGCCGACGCTCGTGCTGAGCGTCTTCGCGACCGCTGCGCTCAGATCCGAGTCCGGACCGCCAGCCGTCGGCAGCAGGATACGCGAGGTGTCCAGGCCGCGGTCTTTGAACACGAGGAAATCACACGGGAGTTTGCTGGTCAACTCGCTGAGTGGGCGCTCGGCACGTGCAGCGTCCCAGAGTTTGTTCTCGCCCCAGCCCATCATCACGAGGTCGGCGTGTTCGCGTTCGGCAGTGTTGAACACCTCTTCGAACGAGCGATGGGTGACGACCGTCGACGCCTCGTAGTCGACGTCGTAGTCGTCGACCGAGTCGATGACGTCGTCGAGGAGGGCTTCGGATTCGGCGATGATCCGATCGCGCTGTTTGTCGCCGCCGACCGCCGATGGCCGGTCGGGCGTCTGGACGATGTGGACGACGTGTACGATCGCGGACTCGTGGGTGTTCGCGAGCATCGTGGCGAGGTCGATGAGTCGCGACTCGGTCCGTGGGTTTGCGATCGGGACCACGATCCGGTACGCGTCGTCGTCAGGGACGGCGTGCTCGCCGGTGTCGATCAGCGGAACGTACGAGCGGCCGACGAAGCTGCCGAACAGCCACTCGCGGATCGAGAGACGCCGTTCGGCACCCGCAAAGCGTGCCGACTCGAGGCGTTTCTCGCTCGTCTGATAGTAGTTAACGACGGTGACAAGAAGGATGCCACCGAGCGTGTTGCCGAGCAAGACCGGCAACACGAAGTCGGTCAATCCGACAAAGACGGCGAGCTCGCCGGCGAAGACCAGATAGAGCATCTCGGTAAAGGAGACGACGACGTGAAAGAGGTTGCCGAGCGGAATCGCCAGAAACGCCAGATAGACGACGACGAGTCGGGAGATCGTATCTCGAGAGGCGAAGGTGACCCAGACGACGCCCGCAACGATCAATCCGGCGAAAGAAGCCTTGAAGAACAGATCCCACCAGCCGGTCTCGACGCCGTGTTGGGCGATGCTCATCGCGGCGGCAGCAGCTGGCTCGTCGAACACGCCACCCCAAGAGAGCGCCATCGCGCCGACGGCACCGCCGGCGAAGTTCCCCGCGAGGACGATCGTCCAGTGACGAAGCAACGATGGCAGACTGGCCAGCCGTTCGATCGTCAACGCGACCGGTGGCAGCGTGTTCTCCGTAAAGAGCTGGTAGCCACCGATGATAATGTAGATGAAGCCGAGCGGATACAACAGCGCGCTCAACACCGGATCGCCGTCCGTGGAGGCGTACATCGACGCGTACAGCAAGAACGTGATCGTGATCGCAAAGCCGGCGGCGAGTCCGCTGAAGAACAGTTCACGGTTCCCCGAGGTCACTTCCTCGTCGGCTGCAGCGACGATTCGCTGAAACACCTCGTCCGAGGAGAACCGATCGCGAACGACCGATCCGACCGCCGGAGCACCGCTTCGTGACCGTTCGACGGCTTCTCGGACCGTATCCGATTCATCGGACTGCTCGTCGGGCGGATCGTCATCCCGATTGTGTACGGACAGGGAACGATCTTGGTTCGGGCCTTCCATTATCGGAGCGTAGTCGTAGATCCCCTAAGGGCTTGGCATTGCTGACAACCCCTGCCGTCTGCTGACGGATCTGTAACGGTCGCTCACGCGGATTTCGGTCCCTCCCTACGTGGGTATGCTGTACGTTTATGCGTTCGCCGACATTCATGTATACTATGACATCGCTGGCCGGTGAGTCCGTCGTCGTGATCGGGGCTGGTGTTGGCGGCCTCTCGACGGCCTGTTATCTCGCCGATGCAGGTGCCGACGTTCACGTCATCGAGAAAAACGAACAGCTCGGCGGTCGAGCGAGCCGACTCGAGGAAGACGGCTTCCGGTTCGATATGGGGCCGTCGTGGTATCTGATGCCCGACGTCTTCGAGCGGTTTTTCGCCGAGTTCGACCGGACGCCGTCGGATTACTACGAACTAACTCATCTCGATCCCCACTATCGACTCTTCTTCAAAGACGGGGACGAGGTCGACATCACGCCCAACCTGGAGCGAACCAAACGCGTCTTCGAGGAGTACGAAGACGGCGCGGGCGACGCCTTAGAACGCTACCTCGAGAAATCCCGCGAGAACTACGAAGTCGGGATGAAACACTTCGTCTACGAGGATCGCACCCAGCTTCGTGATTTCCTCACGCTCGACGTCGCCAGACAGGCCCGCGGACTCTCCCTGCTGGGGTCGATGCAGGGCCACGTCGAGAACTACTTCGACCATCCGAAGCTCCAGCAGATCATGCAGTACACGCTGGTGTTCCTCGGTGGCTCGCCGACGAACACGCCGGCGCTCTACAATCTGATGAGCCACGTCGATTTCAACCTCGGCGTCTGGTACCCCGAAGGCGGGATCGGTGCCGTCATCGATGCACTCGTCGACCTCGGCGACGAACTGGGTGTCATGTACGACACCGATCGCCCGGCGACGGCGATCAAGGGTCGTGAAGGCGCGTTCCTCGTCGAGACGCCACGGGGCCCGCTGCGGCCGGATCTGGTGGTTAGCAACGGTGACTACGCTCATACCGAACAGGAGCTGTTGGCGCCCGAAGCACGGGGCCACGACGCCGACTACTGGGAGTCACGAACGTACGCACCGTCGGCGTTCTTGCTCTATCTCGGCGTCGAAGGCGACGTCGACGAGCTGGCCCACCACACGCTCGTCCTGCCGACAGACTGGGAGGATCACTTCGATCAGATCTTCGAGGACCCTGCGTGGCCCGACGAGCCCGCCTACTATCTGTGCGTGCCCTCCGAAACCGACGATACGGTCGCTCCCGACGGCCACAGCGCCCTGTTCGTCCTCGTGCCGATCGCTCCGGGCCTCGAGGACACCCCCGAGATCCGTCAGGAGTACCGCGACCGGATCCTCGACGACATCGCCACCAACACCGGGGCCGAGCTTCGCGATCGGATCGTCTTCGAGGAGCGGTTCTGCGTCGACGATTTCGCGAGTCGGTACAACAGCTACGACGGCACGGCACTCGGTCTGGCTCACACGCTCCGTCAGACCGCGCTGTTCCGACCGCCACACCGCTCCGAGAAGGTCGATGGCCTCTACTTTGTCGGCGGAGACACCACACCCGGCATCGGGATGCCGATGTGTCTCATCAGCGGCGAACTGACCGCCGACTGCGTCCTCGAGGACTACGGCCAGTCGACAGAACAGTGACCGGGTGGCTGCTATGAGCACGGGATCGACGGCCTCGAGCGACGGCGGACTCGCCACGCAGTTGTCGTACCTGCTGACGCTGTCGCGACCACGATTCTGGCTCTATCTGGCAGGGCCGGTGCTCGTGGGTGTTACGTACGCCGCCGACAGCGTCACCGACCTGTTCGCACCGGCCGTGATCGTCTTGTTCGCGTACTTCCTCGTCCCAGCGAACGTCTTTCTTTACGGGATCAACGACATCTATGACCGGGAGATCGACGCCGCGAACCCGAAAAAGGAGACGAAAGAGGAACGCTATCGCGGCCAGCGGGTCGTTCCCATCGCAGTGACACTCTGTGCCGTGCTTCCGCTGGGCTTTTTCCCGCTCGTGTCCACCGCGGCGTGGCCCTGGCTCGCGGGCTTTCTCGCCCTCGGCGCAGCCTACAGCGCCCCGCCGGTCCGGTTCAAGGCCACGCCGGTGCTCGATTCGGTCTCGAACGGGCTCTACATCATGCCGGGGGCCGCAGCGTACGCCGCCGTCGCAGGCACGCAGCCACCCGCGCTCGCCGTCCTCGGCGGCTGGCTGTGGGCGATGGGGATGCACACCTTTTCGGCGATCCCCGACATCGAACCCGACCGGGCGATGGGGATCGAAACGACTGCCACCGTCCTTGGCGAACGGCGAACCTACGCCTACTGCGGGAGCGTCTGGCTCGCCAGTGCGCTCGCATTCGGCGCACTCGACCCTCGTCTCGGTGCGCTCATGCTGGTCTATCCCGGACTGATCGGTATGATCGTTGCCTCGAGCGTCGCCGTGGCTCGGGCCTACTGGTGGTTCCCGGCGATCAACACGGTCGTCGGCGCGGCGTTGACGATGGGCGGCCTCTGGAGGATCCTCTATGGATAACCGCGGCTCGGTATCATGGAACGAGGCGACGCGAACGAGCATCCAGCGACGCCTCGAGGCGCTCGTCCGCGAGAACCGGTTTACCATCGCGATCGTCTTTCCGTTCGTCGGCGCGGTGTCGCTGGTCGCAAGCGCCGAGGGGCTCCTGCCCGAGTCGCTTGCGTACAATCCGCTGTTACTCCTCTTTGGCACGATGGTGATGCGCTCGCCGTTGCTCGTCGGCTTGCTGCCGCGGGTCGGCTGGTGGGCACTCGGCTCGCTAACTCTCTTGACCGCGTACACGTACGCGATCGAAATCGTCGGTATCCGGACGAACTGGCCGTACGGTGCCTTCGAGTACACCATCCAACTCGGGCCGATGCTGTTCGGCGAGGTGCCACTGGCCTTGCCGCTGTTTTTCATCCCACTGGTCCTGAACGCCTACCTGCTTACCCTGTTGGTCCTCGAGGACTGGAGCGACAACCACCTCGTCAGACTCTTCACCGCGATCGGGGCCGTCATCGCGATCGATCTCGTCCTCGACCCGGCCGCCGTCGCCATCGGCTTCTGGGCGTACATCCCGCCAGGTGGCTACTACGGCGTCCCGGCGTCGAACTACGTCGGCTGGCTGCTGTCGGGCACCGTCGCCGTCGTCCTCGTGGATCTCGCCTTCGAGCGCACGTCGCTGCTCGAGCGTGTCCGGTCCTGTGAGTTCATCCTCGACGATCTGGTGAGTTTCGTCTTGCTCTGGGGGGCGATCAACGTCCTCTACGGGAACTGGCTGGCGGCCGGCGTCGCCGGACTGTTCTGTCTCGGGCTGTTTCGGACCGACCGCTACGATCGCGACCTCCTGTGGCAGGTGCTGCCCTCGAGGGCGGTCGGCGGTCGTGAATCCTGAGTGCCACGGCACACCGCAGCCGACCGCCGCGGCCCCGGCATACGAGGTCGAGCGTGCCTGCTCTACCCTTTTGGCGCTCGGTACGGTAGTGGATGTATGGCAACGAGAGACACGATCGAGTGTCCGATCTGCCACGCCGTCCCGGCACGTGATCGGAACCTCGAGGACCACCTCGTGATGGTGCATACGAAACTGCGGTTGGCGAAGTTCGTCGTCGCCGAAACGGAAACGCTAACAGAAGCAGACATCTCCGAGTGAGCCACTGAACATCAGGCGTGTGGATGCTGGCATCACGTATTCCGACACATAGGCGGGGATGAGACAGTAGTTCGGCTCTGCTTACCGCGTCGGCACGCGGCTGCCGTGGCCGGGTTCGCTCCGGTCCGTCTCGAGGGCGGGCACGGCGGAGACGCGCTGGAAGACAGCTTCGGGGTCGCGGTTCCAGTGCCAGTGCCAGCGAGTCTTGACGAGACACCACAGTTTTCGGGCCGTCGACAGCGACGGCTCCTGACTGAGCACGTCGTAGTTCTGGGCGCGGATGACGGTGTGGTGTTCCGCATAGAGGACGGCCGCGAGCAAGACGGGAAGCTGGCAATCCTCGGGCAGGTATCGAATGCCGGCGACGCCCTCGCGGTAGAGGTCCTCCGTTCGCTTGAGTTCTGCTGCCATGGCCCGTCCGAACGACTCCGAGTACTCGAGGCGCTCGATCTGTTCGGGCGAGACGTCGTGGGTGCGAAGTGTCTTCTGTGGCAGGTAGATCCGGTCGCGGTCGACGATATCCTCGCGCACGTCACGCAGGAAGTTCGTCATCTGGAACGCCTCGCCGAGCTTGATCGCGTGGGGCAGCGCCGTCTCCCGGTCGTCCGGGTCCATGATGGCGGTCATCATCACGCCGACGGCGGCAGCCGACCCGCGCATGTACGACTCGAGGTCCGCGTACGTCTCGTAACGGTCGGTCTCGATATCCGACTGCATCGCGTCGATGAACGTCTCGATTTCGGCGTCGCTGATGTCGTACTCCCGGCGGAGTTCGTTGAACGCAGCGAGGACGGGGCCGTCGGGGTCGGTCTCGCCGAGGGCCTGCGCCCGAAGCGCCTCGAGTTCGGCACGCTGTTGGGCCGGCGGAACGCCTGCCGCGTCGTCGACGACTTCGTCGGCGATTCGGAAGAACGCATAGAGGACGTGTGTGGCGTGGCGAACCCGTTTCGGGAGGAATTTGGTCGCGAGATAGAACGTCTTGCCGGTCTCCTTCTGGATCGCCTTGCCTTTGTCAATGTGTTCCTGTTGCATTCTCAGCCTCGTATCCGCAGACCGCAATGGGATGATATCAATACGACAGATACGTATAAAATAGCACCCCCTCACTAGTGGGGTTTTGATTGTCACACCAGCGAACAGGTAACGCGAAATGAAGGTTCGATCGGCAGCCAACGGAGTCGATAGCCGTCGTCCGCGCCGGTCGCGGATAGCGGCTGTCGACAGATTACCGATCGGTCGGCGAATCCGCCCAGTCGTCGAACAGTTCGTCGAGAAGTTTTCGCTGTGCCGTCCGGAGATGCTGGTGGAACGTCGATCGGGAGATGTCCATCGACTGCGCGAGATCCTCGCCCGAGACGTTGCGCGGCCATTCGAAGTAATCCGCGTAGTAGGCCGTCCGCAGCGCCGTGAGTTGGCGCTCAGTCAGTGACGACTCGAGACGGCCCAGCAGGTCCTGTGGCGTCTGTGTCGGCTGATCCGTCTCGTGGTAGCTGATCAGTTCGACCGTGTCGTAGCGCTGCTCGAGCAGGTCGTACGCAGAGCGGGCGGACTGGCCGTTCGGGAGATCGACGGTGAGATCGGCGACCGATCGGCCGGTCGCCGTCGGACGCGCCTCAGTGCCGTCCGCGGGGCTGGTGTCGAACCGCCGGATCGACGCGCCGTGTTCGGCCAGCGCGGCGACGATGCTGTCGCGAACGCCGACTTCGAGCAGGGTCCCCGCGTCGTGGGTCGACAGGATCGTCACGTCAGTGATGCCGTCGATCTCGTCCGCCGAGGGAGAGGTCTCGATCCTGCGATCGGCGTGGAAGAACGCGATCGGGGCTCCGTCTTTGCCGTAGGTCAGTCCTCGGTAGGTGATCGTCGCCTCGAGTTCGTCGGCAAGCGCCGTTACGAACAGCGACGGATCGTCGATCGCGACCTCGAGTTCGATGACGGTGTCGGCCGCCAGCATGTGTCGCGTCTCGATCGCGTTCATCGCGGTCGCGATCGTGTCGGCGAGCGACTCGAGGACGAGTCGTTCCTGGTCAGCGAATGCGTTCGCTTCGTCGGCGAAGAGGACGAGCACGCCGTAGGTTACGTCGCCGTAGACGAGCGGGAGTGCGGCGACCGACTGGAACATGTCAGTCGCCCCGACGGGCCACCAGCGGTCGGCGTCGTCGAACGTCTCGAGGTCCTGCAGTACTTGTGGGTCACCCGTCTCGAGCGCCCGAACGGCGGGGTGGGTAGCGTCCGACTCGAGGATGAGAGCGCCGTCCTCGAGGGGCACCTCACCCTGACTGACCCACTCGCGCGGTGAGAGTCGGTTGTTCGTGACGTCGGCCCGGCCGATCCACGCGAGGACGTAGGGGTCGGTGTCAGTGAGACACGCACACACCTGCCGTTCGATCTCGTCGCGCGTCGTCGCGCCGACGACGGCGTCAGTAACGTCCCGTAGCAAGCCGTTGATGCGCTCAAGGACGTGCTCGAGCGTCTGATGTTCCTCGCGGAGTTCCGCGGTGGTCTCCTCGACGGCGAGTTCCGCCAGTTTTCGGTCGGTGATCTCGAGGTGGGCGACCGAGATGCGGACGTCGCCGTCGACGGTAAACCGGTTGGCTCGCATCAGGAACCACTGCTTCCGGTCGGGTGTATGACAGGGGTACTCCATCGAGAACGTCTCCTGCTCGCCGTCGATGATGGCCTCGAGGCCATCGATGGCGCGTCTGGCGTGTTCGTCGTCGTCCATCGCGGCGGTCGCGATGTAGTCGACGCCGAGATGGTCGGTCTGGTGGTCGTCCGAGCCGAACTCACGCCACGCCTGATTCGTCAGCAGGATCTCGCCGTCGGTATCGATGACGGCAACGGTGAGCGGCAGCGTCTCGAGGGTCGCCTCGGCGAGTTCGTGCCGGTGATCCATTGGGTGCAATTTTGCGCTTGAGCCTCATAACGAAATCGGGCTGACTCGGCGGTCAGACACGGTGAACGGTCACGGTCATCGACCTGCAGGCGACGGAGTCGTCGCCACCTCAGAGCGCCGCACACCGACCCCATGGCTCATCGGCGCCGGGTCCCGTTCCGTCGAGACGTCTACCGAGAGCACGAGATTCGCCACAAGCGGGCCGACCCGATAGGTCCGTGAAAATGATAGCTTCGCCAATACTTTTGTACGAATCCGTAGACACCCTCGAAAGAGATCAGGCGTGTCAGAACACACCACTACCCCAAAGACGGTCGAGTTGTGGATCCGCTCGTTCACCCCGATGAAGGCAGGTCCAACCCAGAAACGCGCCCTCGAGTGCCTCGACGACCTCAAGTCGAGCGCACCGGTCGAGTCGATCGAGGTCGGCGTCTGGGGCAAGGAAGTCGAACGAACGAACCGGACGACGCGGATTCCACAGCTCGAGCGGATCGAAACGCGACTCGAGGCGTTCGAGTCGTGGGCGGCGCGAACGAGTCGATCCCTCGAGCCGTTCTTTCGGAACACCAGCATCGAATCGACAATTACGGGCGAACACTACGATGTGTGGCGACTCCCGACGATCGCGCTCGCGGAGTTCGGTGCAGACGACGAACTCCTCCACGTGGCACCCTGTCGCAACGGCAACGAGACGGTCGACGTCTTCGATCGGATCGACACACTCGTCGACGACGACACGGACGCGACGCTGCCCGGCGACGAGGAGAACCGGACCACCGAGGTGATTGTCGACCGGCCGAACGATTGCACGAACCGGTACGGCAGCGGGCGTATCGATCCACCGCCATTTCGGTCCGACTGACGGGGGTGGGAAGACGAGGCCGTCATCGAGAGTGGGGTAGCTCGTGACGGTCCAGTCGCCTCGAGTCCGAGACGCACTCGGCGACGAATCAGTCACTTGCTGTGAGTATCACGGTTGACGTGAACAATTACTATGAGTGCTCCTACCATACTCGAGCGTATGGTAAGCAAATCAGTCAGCGTCGGCAAGTCCCGGTGTCGGAACTGTGGGTTCGAAGCCCCCGGCGGCGATGATACATGGCGACGGATCGAAGTCCCGAAACTGGGACGAATGACGCAGTGTCCGGAGTGTGAGAGCACGGATATCATCACGAGTCGCTGACGGTCCCGTGGCGCAGACAGACTCTTGGGTGTCTCGACGCTAGTCTGTCGTATGGGACACGAAACGAACGATCGTGGGTCCGCCGACACCCAGCCGACGACCGACAGCGAGTGGCGAGCCGAACTGAGCGACGAGGAGTACCGCATTCTGCGCGAGGCAGGAACGGAGCCACCGTTTAGCGGCGAGTTCGTCGACCACAAAGCCGACGGGAGCTACGTCTGTGCCGGCTGCGGTGCCGAACTGTTCGACTCCGAGACGAAGTTCGAATCCGGCTGTGGCTGGCCCAGTTTTTACGACACTGACGACGAGCGCATCGAAACCCGGCTCGACACGAGCAACGGGATGCGCCGGACCGAGGTCCTGTGTGCGAACTGTGGCGGCCACCTCGGGCACGTCTTCGACGACGGCCCCGAGCCGACCGGCAAGCGCTACTGCATCAACTCGGTGGCGCTCGATTTCGACGGGGAGTAACTCGGTCAGTACACGGGGACATCGAGACTGCAAGCACTATCGTTTTCGACGCGACTGCCCCACCGTCGCCCATGTCCAACGAACGACCAACAGCCGAGGAGTTACGACAGGGGATCACCGTCGAGATTATTCAGGACGATCAGGACGTCCAGTCGACGGATCGGGAGCCAATCGTCGGCGAAATCGGCACGGTCTACGAGGACACCCCCGACGGGCCGAAAGTCGAACTGAAAACCGGCGTCGTCGGTCACGTGCAGTCGGTCGTCCACGACAAGTAACGGTCGTCGATTCCGCCGCTTTGGGCGACTGTCGGCCGAGCGACGCCCCACCGTCGCCGTCCGTCTGCCGGCGCAAGCGATTTCCAGACCGTCGTCGATATCTGGACATGGTCGACTCGAGTCCGCGCTCGCTCGTCCACGATGTCGCTGCCGTTGCTCGGGAGCGCCAGATCAGTATCGCGTCGGCGGGGCTCGCCTATCACGCGTTCAACACCCTCGTCCTACTCGGGATTCTCGCGCTCGTCGCCGTCACGCTCGTCGATTCGCTCGAACCGCTGGTGGCCGCGCTCGAGACGGCGATCGGGCTCGAGGGAATCGTGACCGGCGGTGGACTCGAGGGAGTCGTCGGAACCGGTGTCGATCGGACGCGGGCCGCGGTTCTCGCGGTATCCATCCTGCTGTGGAGTGCAGTGCGGCTGTTTCAGGCAGTCAACAGCGCGTTTACCGACGTCTACGGCTCTCGGAAAGACCAATCGTACGTGAACACAGCTGTAACGGTTACGCTGGTCACCGCGTTCAACGTTGTCCTTGTGACGGCGACGGTCGCGGTCGGCGTCGGGTTGGTCAGCGTCGTCGGGATCAGTCTCTCGCTGTTCGGCGGCGGGTTCCGGGCAACGACCGTCGGTGCCGTCGCGCTCGTCGGCCTGTTGATGGCCGTCTTCTTCCCGATGTACTACCTCTTTCCCGAACCCGACGTCTCGGTCGGCGAAATCGTCCCGGGAACGGCGTTTGCTGCCCTCACGTGGGCCGTCCTCGCTGGCGGCTTTCGGCTCTACGTCACGACCGCCGAGAGCGTCGCGCTCTTTGGCATCGCCGGCGCCGTCCTGTTGATCCTGACGTGGGTCTATCTCGGCGGGTTCTGTCTCCTGCTCGGAGCCGTTCTGAACGCCGTCCTCGCAGGGCGCGTCGATCCCGAAGACGGGTGGGTCCCGAGACGCGGTGGCAGATCCGATGAACCGACGTGAACCGGTCGATTACCGAACCCGTCGGCGAACGGTCCGTGGGAGGAGAGAAACCGATGGATTCTATCACGATCGACTGGTAGTGATCACGAATGGTTTCTGTACGGACTGTCGACGACGCTCGGCTCCTCGTCGTCACCCCAGACGGCGACGGTGGCCTACTCGAGGCAGGGCCCCCGCGTCCGAGTGTTCTCGAGCGCGACTCGGGAGCCGAACTACACACGGTCTCGAGCGCCGGCGCGGCGCTCGAGGCCCTCGAGGCACACCCGATCGACTGTCTCCTGACGCCACAGCGACTGCCGGACGCGAGCGGCCTCGACCTCCTCGAGCGGGTTCGAAAGCGCGATCCGGACTGTCCGGTCGTCCTCACGCCGGCGGCTGGCGATGAAGGGCTCGCGAGCGACGCGATTGCAGCAGGAGTCACGGAGTACGTCCCCGCGGACCGACGCGATTCGGATCTCGTCCCAGCACTCGAGCGAGCGATCGACACGGGACGGGGCCAACGAGAACAGCGAGCGCAGTCGCGACAGTTCAGTGCGATTTTCGACGACCCAGAGACGTACTCGTGGGTGCTGGACCCGGACGGACGCGTTCGCCGCGCCAACAAGAGCGCGCTCGAGGCAGCCGTCGCGACCGGCGCCGACGTTCGCGGGCGGCCGTTCGCCGACCTCCCGTGGTGGTGTGACATCGAGGAAGGCCGGGACGTAATCGAGACAGCGATCGACCGGGCGGCAGCCGGCGAGCTCGTCCACCGAGAGGTGACGCGAGCGCGGGCGACCGACGAAGGAAGCGACGGAGCCGATTCGCGCACGCTCGAGGTGACGATCCGCCCGGTCCGCGACGAGTCGGGAACGGTCGCCTCGTTGCTCGTCCGAGCGATCGACGTCACCGAGCGGGTCCAACTCGAGCGAGACCTGCGCGAGTCGGAGGAACTCCACCGGGTGACGCTTAACAACATGACCGACACCGTCCTCATCACGAACGACGCGGGCGAGTTTACCTACGTCTGCCCGAACGTCCAC
Organism: Natronorubrum aibiense; assembly: GCF_009392895.1. Classification (GTDB taxonomy): domain Archaea; phylum Halobacteriota; class Halobacteria; order Halobacteriales; family Natrialbaceae; genus Natronorubrum; species Natronorubrum aibiense. The sequence goes on from NZ_CP045488.1 coordinate 382,631, forward strand.
TTCATCTTCGGCTACACCGACGCGGAGATCCACGAGATGGGGACGATCGACGAACTCCTCGGGTCGAACCTGTTCGACCGCGAGGCGCTCGCGGACGAGGGCGTGTTGACCAACATCGAGTGTACGGCGACCGACAGGGCTGGCGGTGAACACACGCTGTTGGTCAACGTCCGCGAAGTCTCGATTCAGGACGGCACGACCCTCTATAGCTGCCGGGACGTGACGAAACGTAAACACCGAGAGGAGGCGCTGACGGCACTGCACCGAACCACGCGACAACTGCTCTACGCCGAAACCGACCGCGAAATCGCTGATATCGTGGTCGAAGACGCGCCCGACATCCTCGACCTCGAGGCGAGTGGCGTGTTCCTGTTCGATACCGACGAGAACGTGCTTCGGCCGGCCGCCGCCTCGCCGGGACTGAAACGGCTCCACGGGCCGCTCTCGGAGCAACGAGCGACAGCCGACAGCATTGCGGGCGGCGTCTTCGTCGAGGGCCAGTCTCGCTTTTTCGAGGATATCCACGACGCGGACGTGCTCTCGGATCCGACGACCGATATCAGAAGCGGCGGGTTCGTACCGCTCGGTGATCACGGTGTCTTCGTCGTCGGCTCGTCGACGGCCGACGCGTTCGACGACGTCGCTCGAGAACTGACCGATCTGGTGGCGACGACGGCCGAGGCGGCGCTGGATCGGGTCGAACGCGAGCGGACGCTACGCGAACGCGACCGGGAACTCAAACGGCGAAACCGAGAGCTGACGCGACTCAACCAGATCAACGAGATCATCCGCGAGATCGACGCCGCACTGGTGCAAGCGGAGACTCGCGAAGAGATCGAAGCGGCCGTCTGCGAACGGCTCACCTCCGACGAGCGGTTCTCGTTCGCGTGGATCGGCGCTGCGGACGTGACGGACGAACGGCTCGTGCCGAGCGCACACGACGGGACGGGACGCGGCCAGGACTACCTCGACAGCGTCTCGCTTTCGCTTGCGGACGGCCGCGAGCCCGCAGTACGTACGGCAGCAACTCGCGAGGTGACCGTCGTCTCGAACGTCGCCAAAGGGCTCCGTGACGAGCCGTGGCGCTCCGACGCGCTTTCACGGGAGTACCAGTCGATCACGAGCGTCCCGCTGGCCTACGACGAGTTCACCTACGGCGTCGTGACCGTCTACGCCGACGAACCCGACGCGTTCGACGAGGTGACACGGACCGTCCTCGCGGAACTCGGCGAGACGATCGCCTCTGCGATCGCCGCCGTCGAACGCAAGCAGGCGCTGTTGACCGACTCCAGAACGCGCCTCGAGTTCGACGTCTTCGACGATAGCTTCGTGTTTTCCCGCCTCGCCCGGGCGACGGGCTGTATCCTGTCGTTCGACGGCGGCGTCCGTCTCCACGAAGACGGCGCTGCGGTGTTCGCGACGGTCGAAAACGCCGACCCGGATGCCATCGTCGACGCGGCTGCGGAACTCATCGCCGTCGAGCGCGCACAGGTGATCAGCGGCGGTGAAAACGGCGAGGACGGCGGGAGCGGGACGGTCCTGCTCGAGCTGTCGTCGCCGTTTCTGGCCCTGCAACTCGCGGATCACGGTGTCGTATTACACAGCGTCGAGGCCACGCCGGACCGGACGCGAATCGTCGTCGACGTGCCACGGACCGTCGACGCCAGAGCGAGCATCGACGTCGTCTCGATCGCCTTCTCTGACGTCGACTTGCAGGCAAAACGCAGCGTCGACCGAACGACTGCCCGCGACCTGCGGGCCGAACTGCTCGAGCGACTCACCGACCGGCAACTCGAGGTCGTCCAACTGGCCTACTACGGTGGCTACTTCGAGTCGCCGCGGGCGCGCTCGGGCGAAGACGTCGCCGAGAAGCTCGAGATCTCGCCGGCCGCGTTCTACCGCCACATCCGGACCGTGCAGCGAAAGCTGTTTACGATCCTCTTCGAGGAACTCGACATTCCGGCAAGGCCTGCATAAGTGGTTGAATAGTGAACAGCCGCAGATCGCCGACGCTAGTTATCTTACGAACACGTATATCCTAATATCCCTATTATTCCTAAATCGAAGTCCCAGCCCCCATGAAAGACGTCAAACTCAACCCGACGGAGGAGTCGACCTACGAGTGCTTTGATTGCGGCACGGTCGTCCGTGCAACGGCCCCGGAACGGTGTCCGAACTGCGGCGCCGACATGCGAAACCGACAGACACCGATCGAATAATCGAACCGCTGTCCTACGCCCGGCTACGAATCCTCCTGTAGATACGCGATCGCTTCGTCGTCGCTTACCTGCCCGAACGTTCGATAGAACTGGCCGACGGCACGGAACGACTGCGGCGTCTCAAGGGCGATCACCTCGTCCGCTTCGGCCTCGAGGTCGTCGACGCTCCGGGGCGAGGCGACCGGCACCGCGAGCGCGACGAAAGTGGCGTCGGCGTCTCGCACCTGCCGGAGACAGGCTCTCGCCGTCGCGCCGGTCGCGACGCCGTCGTCGACGACCACCACGCGCTGACCCTCGAGCGAGGGGAGGTCCGCCCCGTCGCGGTACCGACTCGCCTTCTCGCGTGCGTTTTCGGCTTCGTTCGTGCGGACCTCCTCGAGGTACGCTTCGGAGATGCCGAGTCGAGCGATGAGATCGTCGTTGTACCAGACGCTGCCATCGCTCGCGACGGCGCCAATCGCCAGTTCGGGGTTGCCCGGCGCGCCCATCTTTCTGGCGACGACGACGTCGAGGTCGGCGTCCAGCGCGTCGGCGACTGGACGGGCAACGGGTAAGGCGCCGCGGGGAATGCCGAGGACGAGCTCGGCCTCGAGGCCGCGGCGCTCGAGGTGGGCCGCGAGCTGTTCGCCGGCGTCGGTTCGATCGTCGAACATAGGCGGGTACGGACTACGACGACCACGTACTATTCGTTACGGTGCCGTCGAACCGGTGACAGATCCGTCGGCGATCGCCCATTCTCGAGTTGGCACTCGTTCGACGACTGGAACACTCCTGCCGAACGGCTACCCGTCGTCGTTCGGGAACAGTGGTATGGATCGCCTGCAACGAACGCTTCCGAATCGGTCCGAAGACCGCGGGACCGACAACGGTCGCATCGGTATCGTCGCTGGGTCCATCGAGTATCCCAATCAACCCGCACTCGTTGGCCGTGCGGCGCTTCGGACCGGCTCGGACCACGTCCGAACGCTCGTCGCTGACCCGATTTACGAAATCGTCGCGAGTCACGAACCGAACCTCCTCGTGGACCGCTACGCGGGCGAACAGTTCGAGAACGGTGCGGTAGAGCGCACGCGCTCGTGATCGGACCCGGCCTCGTCGACGCCGATCCCATTGCCATCCGAGACGCAATCGATGCCGTCGAGATTCCGACCGTCGTCGACGCGCTGGCGATCGAACCCGCACTCGAGGCCGACCTCTCGACCACGGTGCTCACGCCGAGCGGGACGGAAGACGGACCGATCCAGCGCGCCGCCGGCTCGCTCGAGGCGTTCTCCGAGGAGACGGGTGCGGTCATCGCGCTGACCGGTGACGTCGACAAAATCGTCGCTGACGGTGACCGAATCCACAACGAAACCGGGACGTCCGCGCTGACGGTCGCCGGGACGGGTGATACGCTGGCCGGCATCGTCGCGTCCCTGCTCGGACAGGGGCTGAATCGGCGCAAGGCGGCGGAGTTAGGTGCGTGGATCCTCGGCAAGAGCGGCGAGCTGGCGACAGCCGAGTACGGCCCGGGGGTCGTCGCAACCGACGTGATCGAACGGGTTCCAGACACGATTCGGTAACGGCCATCGACGTCGATACGGAGGCGACGCCCTCGGAGAAACGGTTACCCGTATCTCGCCCCACACTCGAGACAGATGTCCGACCAGAACGCGCAGTCGTCCCACGACCACGGCATCGCCCATCCCCTCTTCGCGACGCTGTACGACCGGCTCCCGCAGTCAGCCTTGCTTGCACCCCACCGGAACTATCTCGTCGACGACCTCTCGGGGCGCGTGCTCGAACTCGGCTGTGGGACCGGGGACATGTTCCCGTTCGTCGCCGACGCGACACCGACAGCGTTCGAGTATCACGCCATCGAGCCCGACCCGCACATGCGAACGCGGGCAGCACGCACCGCGGACGACGTCGGACTCGAGGTCGACCTCCGAGACGCCCGCGCCGAAGCGTTGCCCTACCCCGACGACAGTTTCGACGTCGTGCTCGCAAGCGTCGTCTTCTGTACGATTCAGGACCCCGACACAGCCCTCGAGGAAGTCGTGCGCGTCCTCAAACCGGGCGGCGAGTTCCGGTTTTTCGAGCACGTCCACGCCGACGGCTGGCGCGGGACCGGGCAGACGCTGCTCAACCCCGTCTGGGAGCGCGTCGCCGGCGGCTGTCAGCTCACCCGCGAAACGATTCCGCGGTTCGTTGGCCACGACGCCCTCGCCGTCGAGGAAGTCGATCGCCTCGAGTTCGGGCTCTTTCCCGCGACACCGTTCGTTCGGGGAACGGTACGCCGCCGTCGGAACGGCCTCCTCGAGTAACAGCCGTCGACGACTGACTCTAACCGCTTCTCATACGGACACTCGCGCGACCGCACATCCGACCCGGAGGCTGCAGGTAGAACCGTTTCCCGAGCGCCGCCACTACCGCGGGTATGTCCGAACCGGATCGAGAGCCGACCGAAACGCCGACAACCGACAAATCGGAGGCCAAGGCGGACACTAAGTCGATGGCCCGCAACTGGCTCGGGATCGCTGTCGTCTCGATACTGGCGTTGCTGGTGCTCACGCTCGGCATGTTGCAGTGGACCGGCCTCGTCGATGTCTTCGCACCGATCGCAGAAACGGAGGGCCAGCAGTGGGGCGCGTTCTTCGTCCTCGCGCTGGTCGTGATCGTCCTCGGTGGCTGGAGCTGGAAAGCGATCGTGAGCTAACCGACCCGGAAGCCTCCTTTTTCGCCCGCAACGCGAGTTCAAGCCGATCCACTCGGCGTCGACTGGCGAGGTGCTGCGATCTTGCACCGACACGTTGCGATTCGGCGATCGTTACGGCTCGCTTGCCTCGAGCACGTCTCGATTTCGAATCCACGCATCGGCTCCGAACTTCCGCTCGGCGAGGTCGCCGGCGGCCTCGAGTTCGTCGTCGCGCCAGTCGCCGTCGTCTGCGTCACACCACTCACCCAGTGCCGTTGTGAGCGTGTCGACGGCATCCTCGCGGTCAAGTCCCGTCTGGTCATGGATGCTCGTCACCCGATCAGTGAACGTCTCGGGCTCGAGGTCCGTCTCGAAGACGCCGACGTGACGCTCGGCCTCGAGGTCGTAGCTGATCGAACCGTGCTGGATGACGACGTCGCGCTGGCGGTACTGCGCGTTGCCGCTGATCTTCTGTGCGTTCTCGCCCGCGCTCGCGGGCGCGACGACGTCGTGAGCCGGGTTGATATCCCGCAGATAACAGGACGGGTGGTAGATCGCCGACTGCTCGACGGCGGCGAAGTCAGCGTCGATTCCCATGTCTCTGAGGCCCGCGAGCACCGGCTCGCAGAACAGTTCGTAACAGTCCATCAGATTGCCCGGAACTTCGTCCGCGGGAGCGACGATCGTATACGAGATGTCGGCGTACCGGTCGTGGTAAATCCCACCGCCGCCGGTCTGGCGACGCGTGACGTCGATGCCTTCCTGCTCACAGTACGTCCAGTCGACGGTGTCGGCGTCCTGTCGGTACCCGAGCGAGAGCGTGCTTGGCTCCCACGAGTAGACCCGAACCGTCCGCAGGTCGTCCTCGAGTGCCGTCTCGGCCGCGATTTCCTCGAGGGCCATCTGCGTCGGTCCATCGCGTGGCTCGTCCCGAATCAACCGCCACGAGCGGTCGGCGAGGTCGGTCATACTCGTTCGATCGCTTTCGACCGAGTTAGGGATTGCGGCGAGGAAACACGGCCTGTGATGGCGGCCGGACGAGCGACGATCCGGGACGAGCGAGGGAGACACGCTGTTCGGTCGGTGAATTGCAACCGGCGTGTCACGTGTCAGACAAAGGTACGAAATCCGAGATGCGGCCATCGATCGAGCGGATTCGACACGTCGACGCACTCCTCGAGTCCGAGCTAATCGACCGGTGAACACTCATCACAACTAGAGAGTGGTTGTTGGTAACACGTGTATGCCGTCGTCGTGTTTCCGCAGAATTGCCCCGTCGTTTCTTTGCTCCCGCACACCGAGGCGAACATCTTCGCCAGTTGCCGATTCATCTAGTATGGATGTCGATTATGAATCCATAAAGAATATTATAAACAATATTCAAGACTTGTCCATATGGAAGTCCCGCTCCTCGTGACCGATTTCCTTGACCGGGCGCGCAAGTACTACGGCGACGAAGAAGCGATCGTTGCGACGACAGGCGAACGATACACGTACGACGAGTTCGGCGACCGTGCCGACCGACTGTCCGCAGTGTTGCAAGAGCGGGGCATCGAGAAGGGTGACCGCGTGGCAGTGCTCGACCCCAACACGCACTATCACCTCGAGTCGGCCTACGGGATCATGCAACTCGGTGCCATCCACGCGCCGCTGAACTACCGGCTGACGCCCGACGACTACGAGTACATGCTCAACGACGCGGGCATCGACGCCATCATCGCCGACTACGAGTACGCCGAGAACATCGAGGCGATTCGCGACGACGTGCCCACGGAGACGTTCATCACGAACGACGCCGACGCCGTCGAGGGCGACTGGGAGGACTTCGACGAACTCATCGAGGACGCCGAACCCGACTACGAGCGTCCGGAGATGAGCGAAGACGACGTCATCACGATCAACTACACCTCGGGGACGACCGGCGACCCGAAAGGCGTCATGCGAACCCACCGCACCGAGTCGCTGCACGCCCAGCTCGTGACGATTCACCACGAGATCACCGACGACGACGTCTACCTGTGGACGCTCCCGATGTTCCACGTCAACGGCTGGGGGCACATCTACGCGATCACGGGCATGGGCGCGAAGCACGTCTGTACCCGCGGCGTCGATGCCGAGCAGATCTTCGCCGACATCGCCGAGGAGGACGTCTCGTTCCTCTGTTGTGCACCGACGGTGCTCAGCATGCTCGACGAGTACTACGAGGAACACGACGTTCCGCTCACGGGCGACAACCCAATGCGCGTCACCGCAGCCGGCGCGGCACCGCCTGAAAGCATCATCGAGACCGTCGAAGAGAAGTTCGGCTGGCACTTCCGCCAGCTCTACGGCGCAACCGAAACCGGCCCACTCATCGGCACCTCGGCGACTCGCCGCCTGATCGACGAGGACAGCGAGCGCCGCTTCGCGCTCAAAAAGCGCCAGGGCATCGCCCCGCTGGCGACCCAGGTGGAAGTCGTCGACGAGGACGGCAACGAGGTTCCGTGGGACAACGAGACGATCGGCGAGATCCTCGTCCGTGGCAACCAGGTCATGGAGGGCTACTGGGAGAAACCCGAGGAGACCGACGAAGCGTTCAACGACAAACGCGACGGCTGGTTCCACACCGGCGACCTGGCCGTCGTCAACGAAGACGGCATGATTGCCATCCAGGACCGCGAGAAGGACATCATCATCTCCGGCGGGGAAAACATCTCGAGCATCGAACTCGAGGACACGCTGTTCGACCACGACGCAGTCGCTGACGTGGCCGTCATCCCGTCCCCGAGCGAGAAGTGGGGCGAGACGCCGAAGGCGTTCGTCGTCCCCTCGAACGACGACCCCGAGAATCCGCCCGTCTCGCCGGACGAACTGACGGCCTTTACCCGCAACAAGCTCGCGGGCTACAAGGTCGTCCACCGCGTCGAGTTCGTCGACGAACTGCCGAAGACGGCGACCGGGAAGATCCAAAAGTACGAACTCCGCGAGCAGGAGTGGGACGAAGAAGAGAGCATGGTCGGCCAGGGATAACGCCGCACCCGAACGAGCCAGGCCGACCGCTTGGCCGGCCGTCGAATCGCCGCCATAGGTAACTGCCGTCCGTTTTTTACCGCGACCGTCGCCGTGTCGCTCGAGTGTGTCCCACGGCGCAAGTGACTGGAAACGCGTCCGATAGCCGATAGACGACGCGGACACCCGTGCATATCGAATGCCACTGAGATGGAGTGCTGGCGTCACTGCCGATCACCGACCCTGCCGCCCGTGCTCGGGACCGCAGACACTCACGCAGGACGATCGCGTGAACTCTCTGGTAACGCGACGGGTCAACCCCTCTCGATTGACCCGAGATGATCGGTACGTGCTCGCGTTCAGCGACAGCCCAACAGAGAGCCACCTATTCGGAAGCCACCGGTTTTTGATATCGCAGTATGAGATTTATTCCAGAGCAGTACCGGCGCGCGAGTGTCGACACACAGCGCCGACAGCCCTGCATCCGGACAAACCGAGACGGATACGCGCGAGAACCGTATCACAACTCGACATCAACCCACCAGCGGCGGGGTCACGACGTTTTTACGTATCCACCAGCTATCACGCCTATGGTGCGGAACGTCGCCGGATTACTTCCGGAACTCGAGGCCGAAGACTTCTATCTCCTTTCAGGGGTCGAACAGGGGATGCGCTTTTCGGAGTGGGTCCAGCGGGAGAAACTCCCGAAGTTCTCCGGCCTGACCGAAGAGGAGGTCGACTACCGACTCGAGCGCTGTCTCAAGCGCGGGTTAGTCGAAAAGAAAACGATCCAGTACGAAGGGTACACTCTCCAGTTCGAGGGGTACGACGTCCTCGCGTTGCGATCGCTCGTCGAGCGGGACACGATCAGCGAGTTCGGCTCGCCGCTTGGCGTCGGCAAAGAGAGCGACGTCTACGAAGTCCGCTCGTACAAGCCGTTCGCTCTGAAGTACCACCGCGAGGGGTATACGAACTTCCGGGAAGTCCACAAGGAACGCGACTATACGTCGGACAACGAGCACGTCTCCTGGATGTACACTGCCCGGAAAGCCGCCGAACGAGAGTACGACATCCTCGAGACGCTGTATCCGGACGTCTCGGTCCCGCGGCCGATCGACCAGAACCGCCACGCGATCGTCATGGAGAAGATGGACGGCGTCGAACTCTCACGGACGAGACTCACCAACGATCAGGTGCTCGGCGTGCTCGACTTGCTCGTCGACGAGGTCGCGCTCGCCTACGCGAACGGCTACGTCCACGCGGACATGAGCGAGTACAACGTCTTCGTCAACGAGGCGGGCGTAAAGATTTTTGACTGGCCACAGGCGATTCCGACCGACCACGAGAACGCAACCGAGTTCCTCCGGCGTGATCTGACGAATATTCTGGGGTATTTCCGTCGGAAGTACCCCCAGCACGTTCCCGAGGACATCGACACCGACGAACTGGCGGCGGCGATCGAAACCGACTCGTTCGACAGCGTCCTGGACGCCCGTCCGTGACAGTTCCCCCGACTGAGGTCGCGACAGTTCTCTCGTCGGAGCGTGTCGGTGGTGACTGGTTGCGATACTGAATCGATTCACACTCGCGACGTATCGTGCGATTAAGTGTGCAATGACGATCAGTGGCCACTACAGCTCCCGGTTTTGCGAGCCTCGGTGTCCAACGAACGACTCCGCGGCCGATTCGATCCGATCAAACGCTCGAGAGCGGCCAGTACGGGTACAGAGCAGGTAGTCGCGCCATCTCGTGTCGATCGCGACCCGGTCGGTCGATCCGCAGTACATTCTATAGTGCTATATGAAATAGCGAAGTAGTGGGGATGCAGGCGAATGTTCGACGCAGGCGAGGTGTTGACCGCTCGAGTGGACAGTGATGTTCGTTCGACCGTACTGTCTCCCTCGCCGACGGATGGTGGGTTTCATTCTGTTCGGGACCGTAGCAAATACTATGGGAGATAATACCACACACGAACTCGACAGCGTCGGGGTCTGGGGTGGTGGCTTCACCGGCGGACTGGTCGGCGGCATCGCCATGGGACTGGTCCTACACCTCGGTGCGAACCAGATCGAACTGCTCGGTGGTCTCGTCCCCGGCAGCGAAACGGCGCTCGCCGCCGGCTGGACGTTTCACCTGATCATCAGCGTCCTGTTCGGGCTGTTGTTTGCAGCGCTCGCCTCGAGGGATGTGGTTCAGGAACTGGTCGAGACGTTCACCGACTACGTGATCGTCGGTCTGGCGTTCGGGGCGCTCCTCGGGCTCTTTGCCGGCGGCGTGTTGTTCCCGGTGGCGATGGCAGGCGCCGGCGTAGAGACGTTGCCGCTTCCGTTCTTGCCGCTTCCCGGTATGGCAGGCGAGTTAGTCAGTGCGCTGTTGTTCGCGCTCGGCCACCTCGTCTACGGGCTGGTTCTCGGGGCTGTCTTCGCGGCGATCAACGGCGTGACGCCGGCGGCTGTCGAGCGACGGGTGCCGCTCGAGCGGTAGGCCTCACGCGCACAGCACTCGAGTTGTTTTGACAGTCGGTCCGGGAGTTCGAAGGCCTTATACTCGAGAGTTGGATAGATGGTCGTAGACTCGCTGGGTCGCGGGCGTCAGCGGGCACCTGCGCAGCACGTCTCTGTGCTACAGGTCGGGATGTGATCCGCGGGGCATGGCCCCGGTCAGGATTGAACCAAGAAACGCCCGCGGGTGAACATCAATGGCAAAAAGCTTCTACTCCCATATCAAGGACGCATGGAAGGACCCCGACGACGGCAAGCTCGGGGAACTGCAGTGGCAGCGAAAACAGGAATGGCGCAAGCAGGGTGCGATCGAACGCATCGAGCGACCCACCCGCCTCGACAAAGCACGCGAACTCGGCTACAAAGCCAAACAGGGCATCGTCGTGACCCGCGTATCGGTCCGCAAAGGGACCGCCCGGAAGGAGCGCTTTACGGCCGGTCGCCGAACGAAGCGCCAGGGTGTCAACCGCATCGGGCGGCGCAAGAACATCCAGCGCATCGGTGAGGAGCGCGTCTCCCGAAAGTACCCTAACCTGCGGGTGCTCAACAGCTACTGGGTCGGTGAAGACGGCTCGCAGAAGTGGTTCGAAGTGATCCTCGTCGATCCGAACCACCCCGCAATCGAGAACGACGACGACCTGAACTGGATCTGTGACAGCGCACACCAGAACCGCGCGTTCCGCGGTCTGACCAACGCCGGTAAAGCCAACCGCGGACTCAACAACCGCGGCAAAGGTGCCGAGAAGGTCCGGCCGTCTAACAACGGCGGTCAGGGTCGCGCGAAGTAACCCCGTTCGACTACCCAGATTCGTTTTTTCGACTCGAGTCCTCGAGCCGTGCGTACGTCGCGCTCGGCTTTTGACCCCCAGTCGATCAGACGGCCGCCCCAGCGGCCGGAGATTTATTTCATCCGCCGGTGTAGTCGGAAGACATGGTAGACCACGTTCTCGTCCCAGTGGACAACTCGGCGCAATCGATGAACGCACTCGAGTTCGCCTGTACGGAGTTCGCCGACGCCACGATCACGGCACTCCACGTCCTCGATCCCGGCGACTTCTACGGCGCGACGGGGATCGAAGGCGGGGCGATGGCGAACTACGAGGAGATCCAGAAACACCACGAGAATCGAGCCGAAGAACTCCTCGAGCAGGCGCGTACGCGGGCAGACGACTACGACGTCGAGATCGAGACAGACCACGTCATCGGCAGCATTTCACGTTCGATCGTCGACTACGCCGACGAACACGGGGTCGATCTGATCGCAATCGGGAGCCACGGTCGGACGGGTGCGAGTCGCATTCTCCTCGGCAGCGTCGCCGAGAAAGTGGCTCGGCGCTCTCCGGTACCGGTGACAATCGTTCGGTGAGCATCGCCACGATACTGCCGTGGCCGAACCGACGCGCTGTGTACGTACCTGCGTGTCCGTTTCTCACAGAGGACCACATACGAACGGTCAGGAGCGGATCGTCCCTCACAGCGTATATGACCGACGCCGACACGCAGGTCGCACTCGTCTGCGTGCAAAACGCCGGCCGAAGCCAGATGGCGACTGCCTACGCCGAACGCGAGCGCAACGCACCCGGGCTCACCGAAGACGTAGCGATTCACACCAGCGGGACACACCCTGCAGACGCCGTTCACGACGTCGTTCGTGAAGCAATGCGCGAAGACGGGATCGACATCTCCGACCGCAAACCCCAGACGATCGCTCCGGAGACCCTCGAGGCCTGTGACTACGTCGCGACGATGGGCTGTTCGACGCTCGACCTCGAGGCCGACACCGACGTCCGCGACTGGGAAGCTGCCGGACCCACACGGAGAAGACCTCGAGATGGTTCGAGAGATCCGCAGGGACGTGAAAACGCGGGTCGAGGCACTATTCGACGAAATCGAGTCGGCGCGAGCCGACTAGAGCGTGTCATACAAGCAATTCGAAAAAGGTACCGCGCGACCGCGTGTGGTTATGAAACTACGGGCTCGAGTCGCGGTTTAGGCCGAAACGGTGTGACTCTCCTGTTCGGACTCCGAGGAGCGCATGTCCAGATCGGCCCGAAGCGCTTCGATGGCGTCCTCAGGATCCGTTTCGGAGTCGAAGACTCGATCGAAGCCCATCTCCCGGAAGAATCTCCGGGTTTCCTCGAAGTCGTCCTGTCCGACGGCGAGGTTGCCGCCGATATAGGTCGTGACGTCCTCGAGACCGGCATCGATGATCTTCTGGTGGAAGCCCTCACAGTCCTGTTTCGCGTGACCGTAGAGGGAGGAAACGAGTACAGCCTCGGCGTCGTGAGCCGTTGCGGCGTCGACGAACTCTTCCTGGGAGCTCTGCACTCCGAGGTTGACAACGTCGAAGCCGGCTGCCTCAAACGCCTGTTCCAGGATGGTGATCCCGACGACGTGTGCGTCGGAGCCGATCACGCCGAGGATGACTGTCTTCGTCATGGTCGTACTACCACCAACAGCGAGGAGCACTATAAACCTAATGATTAATAATGTGGTAGTGTTTCACATGGTCTTTTATACAGAATGTCTCAGACCCGCACCAGTCGACGGGAGCGAGTTGTCGCCGACCGTCATACACACACCATCGCACGACGGCCGTACGATGAGCGTATCCCCATTTCAGCTGTTGCTATCGCTCGCTCGAGTCGAACTGAGAGAAAGCGCGTCGAACGATCAGACGGTCGTCAGCGCGCCGACCGGCGCGTCGGTGTGGTTGCGAGCACGCTCGATGCCGTCTTCGCCAGCGGCGATGAGTGCGAAGACGCCGGCAACCTCCGCGTCGGCGGTGTCAACGATATCGAGCAGGAGTTCCTGCGTCTCGCCCGAGCGGATGAGGTCGTCGACGACGAGTACCGACTCGCCGGTGTCGATGGCCGATCGAGGGAGGTAGTAAGTGAGTTCGATTCCGGACTGGAGTCGCTCGCGCGCTTCGATGAACTCCTCGACGGCGGTCTCCTTGCGTTTTTTCGCGTAGGCACACCGCGTCCCGTAGTAACTCGCGAGCGAGGCGGCGAGCGTGATGCCGTCCGTCGCGGCGGTCAGCACTACGTCGGGACGGTCGAAATCGAACCCGTTCGCAACGACGGGGGCGACGAGGTCGAGAAACGGCTGGTCGAAGACAGTCGCGGAGTTGTCGACGTATCCCTCCTCGTCGACGCGAATACGTGACTCGAGTTCCTTGGCCAACGCCTCCCGGCCGAGGTCCTCGACGACCTCGCGCGCGCGATCCGCGCCCGGCAGCACGTGACCGTTGACGTACCGGTTGAGATCGCCCGCTGGGAGCGCCGTCGTCTCGGCGAGTTCGTCGTACGTTCGTGTCTCCTTTAACATCCGCAACACGTCGACGGCCCGCAACTGCAGGGCAGCCTTCTCTGCTCTGTTCATACAGGTATGCACGATTCCGCAACTATGGATATTTCGATTGTAAAAGTGAGAGATATTACCACAAACATGGATTGGGCGTCGACAGTCGGGTCGAGACGGTCACAAGCGATCGACAGTCACAGACGACGGTCGAACGCGAAAAACGGGCTCGAGCGGTCGTGTTCAGTCCTGCAGGAAGTCCGGCTCCGTTCGCTGCTCGTCGCGTTCGGCCTCGAGGTGGGCCTTGAACGCGTCGATCTCGACGTCGTACTCCTGATCCTCGAAGCGGTCGCGCACCGAGATGTTGCCGGCTTCTTCCTCGTTGTCGCCGACGATGATCTGGTAGGGCACGCGGTCGTCGTGGGCAGCACGGATCTTTCGCTCGAGCGTCGAGTCGCGGTCGTCGACTTCGACGCGGAAGTCGTCGAAGTCGTTTGCGACCCGGTGGGCGTAGCCGAGGTTGTTATCCGAGATGGGCAGCACACGGACCTGTTCGGGCGCGAGCCACAGCGGGAAGCGACCCTCGTAGTGCTCGATGAGCATCATGAAGAACCGTTCGTAGCTGCCATAGAGTGCGCGGTGGATCATCACTGGCTCGTGCTCTTCGTTGTCCTCGCCGACGTAGGAGAGGTCGAACCGGTCGGGCATGTTGAAGTCCAGTTGGACCGTCGGCCCGTCCCACGAGCGGCCGATGGCGTCCTCGAACGCGAAGTCGATCTTCGGCCCGTAGAACGCGCCGTCGCCCTCCTCGATTTCGTACTCGAGGTTGCGCTTCTCGAGGACGTTCTCGAGTTGTTCTTCCGCGTGTTCCCAGATCTCGTCGGAGCCGACCGACTTCTCGGGGCGCGTGGCAAGGGCCATCTCGTACTCGAGGTCGAACGTCTCCAGAACCTCCGTGATCATGTCCATGATCTCCTCGACCTCGCGTTCGATCTGGTCGGGACGGATAAACAGGTGGCCGTCGTCGATCGTAAACGCCCAGACTCGCGAGAGGCCCGACAGTTCGCCGCGCTGTTCTTTGCGGTAGACTTTCCCGTTCTCGGCGTAGCGGATCGGGAGGTCGCGGTAGCTCCAGGACTGGTCCTGGAAGATGGCGGCGTGGCCGGGACAGTTCATCGGCTTCAGGCCGAACTCGTCGTCGCCGACGTCGAAGATGAACATGTCGTCGGCGTAGTTCTCGTAGTGGCCCGAGCGGTGCCAGAGGTCCGTCTTGAAGACGTGGGGCGTCTCGACGTAGTCGTAGCCGGCGTCTTTGTTCAGGTCCTCGACGAAGTCCTCGAGTTCTTTGAGGACCGTCTTCCCCGGCGGGTGATACAGCGGCAGTCCGGGGCCGGTGACGTCCTGAATCGAGAATAGGTTCATCTCGTTGCCGATCCGGCGGTGGTCGCGCTTTTCAGCTTCCTGCTTGCGCTCTAAGAAGTCCTCGAGGTCGCTCTCGTCCTCGAAGGCCGTGCCGTAGATGCGCGTCTGCATCGTATTCTCCTCGTCGCCGCGCCAGTAGGCACCGGCGATCTCGAGCAGTTCGACGGCACCGATCTCGCCCGTCGAATCGACGTGCGGACCGGCACAGAGGTCTTCCCACTCGCCCTGTTTGTAGAACGAGACGTGGTCGTTCTCGTCGGCGAACTCCTCGAGTAACTCGAGTTTGTACGGCTCGTCGGCGAGTCGGTCTTCGGCCTCTTCGATCGAGACGTCCTCGCGTTCGATCTCGTAATCTTCGGCGATGATATCCTCGATTTCGTCCTCGAGGACGGCGAGGTCTTCCTCGTCGATGTCGAGGTTGTCGAAGTCGTAATAAAAGCCGTCGTCCGTCGGCGGGCCGATAGCGAGGTCGACGTCGTCGTAGTGGCGCTCGACGGCCTGCGCGAGACAGTGCGAGGCGGAGTGGCGCATCACACGAAGGTACTCGTCGGACTGATCCGTCACGATCTCGAGTTCGACGCCGTCGTAGACGGGTGCTTCTTTGGCGACGAGTTCGCCGTCGAGCTTGCCCGCGACCGTGTCACGACCGAGGCCGGGACCGATCTCGTAGGCACAGTCCTCGACCGTCGATCCGGGATCGACTTCGAGTTCTGATCCGTCTGGCAGTACGACCACGAGTTGCTCCTGTGAATCTGATTCTGACATGGATGTCACTCTGGCTGATTAGAGAACTTCTGTGAGAAGTTCGGTCGGGCGTCCGCCCAGACCGCTCTGCTGTGCGTCGGTGCCAACACAGCGAGCGGTAGATGTGGGTTAGAAGCGGGCAAAAGCCCCTGTAAAGCGGACACCTACCATCGTAGCTCTAAATTCTCTCGAGCGGGATAAAAGCCTTCTGATGGTCTATTTGATCGGTCCGTCGGGCGTCCGCTCGCCGATCAAAACCAGCCTCGATCGGCGTGCCGTCGTGGCGGCTGGCTATCGAGACTCGAGCAACTCGCTTGCGGTCACCAGCGCTTCCATCTCGACGCCCGCGTCTTCGACGTTCTCGCGGCCACCCTCCTCGCGGTCGACGACGACCAGCGCGCGGTTGACGGTCGCCCCGGCGTCCCGAAGGGCCTCGATCGCGTCGACAAGGCTCGTCCCCGTCGTCACGATGTCCTCGAGGACGACGACTTCCTCGCCATCTTCGAGACGGCCCTCGACTAAGTTCGCGGTGCCGTACTCCTTGCGCTGCTTGCGTGCGATGACGTAGGGGACCCCGGCGGCGACGCTCGTCGCGGCCGCGAGCGGGACCCCACCGAGGGCGACGCCACCGAGTTTGTCTTTCGGCGTGACGCGCTCGGCGAAGGCGTCGGCGATAGCCTCGAGGCAGTCCGGATCGGTCTCGAAGAGGTACTTGTCGACGTAGTACTCGCTGGTGCCGCCGTGGGAGAGTTCGAACTCGCCGAACTGGACGGCATCCGCCTCGCGCAGGGCATCGATGAGTGCCTGGTTCGTCATTGCTCGAAGGGGCGCGCCGAACCGAAATAAGCGGTGTGGATCGACAGCGGATTCAGTGCTTCGCGGCCGCTGTGACGACCCGAACCTCGCCGGCGAGTGCGGGCACCCCTCCTCGAGTGGGCACCCGCCAGTGCCGTCTCCCTCGAGTCGAAGCCAAAAACGACTAACGATCGCCCTTCGTCGGAGGGAGCATGCACGTCTCTATCGTCGGCAGCGGCTACGTCGGCACCACGATCGCAGCCTGTCTGGCCGATCTCGGCCACGAGGTCGTCAACGTCGAGATCGACGAGGACATCGTCGCGACGATCAACGCCGGTGAGGCCCCGATCCACGAGTCGGGTCTCGAGGAACGCATCGCCGAGCACGCGGGCACGAACCTGCGGGCGACCACCGACTACGCGGCAGTTCGGGACACCGACGTCACGTTCCTCTGTCTGCCCACGCCACAGGCCGACGACGGCAGTCTCGACCTCGCCGTGATGCGTGCCGGTGCCGAATCACTCGGTCGTGCGCTCGCGACGAAGAACGACGATCACCTCGTCGTCGTCAAGAGCACGGTCCTGCCGGGAACGACCGAGGACGTCGTCGGGCCGATCCTCGAGGACGAGTCCGGCAAACACGTCGGCGACGACCTCGAGCTCGCGATGAACCCCGAGTTCCTGCGGATGGGAACAGCCGTGACGGACTTCCTCGAGCCGGACAAGGTCGTCGTCGGCGCGACGAGCGACGACGCCGCCGCGACGCTTCGTGAGCTGTACGCCCCGATCCTTTCGCGCGAGGAAACGGATCTCGTCGAAACCGACATCCGCGAGGCGGAACTCATCAAATACGCAAACAACGCCTTCCTCGCCTCGAAGGTCTCGCTGGTCAACGAACTCGGAAACATCGCCAAAGCGTACGGCGCGGACGCCTACGAGGTGCTCGAGGCGGTCGGCCTCGACGACCGCATCTCCGAGCGGTTCATGCGCTCGGGGCTGGGCTGGGGTGGCTCCTGTTTCCCGAAAGACGTCGACGCGCTGCGGGCCGGAGCCCGCGAACAGGGGTACGATCCAGCCCTGCTCGACGCCGTCGTCGCGGTCAACGACGCCCAGCCGCGCCGACTCGTCGACTCGCTCGCGGCCCACGTCGACCTCGAGGACGCACGGATCACGGTGCTCGGCCTGTCGTTCAAGCCCGGCACCGACGACATCCGAAAGTCGCGCGCGCTCGACGTGATCGAGTATCTGCAGGATCGCGGGGCAGCCGTCGTCGCCTACGACCCGGTCGCGATGGAGAACGTCCGACCGATGTATCCCGACGTCGAGTACGCCGAGTCGGCTACCGACGCGCTCGCGGACGCCGACGGCGCGGTCGTTGCGACCGACTGGCCCGAGTTCGACGACCTCGCGTTCGGCGGGATGGCCCAGCGCGTGGTCGTCGACGGGCGCCGGATCGACGTCGACGAGACCGAACTCGACGTCTACGAGGGTCTGACCTGGTAGCCCCGAACGGCGCGGTCGAGGATAATATAAATCATCACTGAGCAATCAGTACGTTTTTGCAGTCACAGCGGAGATTCCTTGGCGATGGACAATGACGTGGTTCGTGCGGACTCGAGGCTGTCGGTCGGCGATGAGGAGGTCGTCGCCATGAGCCGTGAGACGCGCGAGATCGCCGCCGAGGATGTCTGTATTCTCGTTCCGACGCTCAACGAGGCGGCCACGATCGGCGACGTCATCGACGGCTTCCACGCGGAAGGCTACACGAACGTGTTCGTCGTCGACGGCGACTCTGACGACGATACGCGCGAGATCGCCCGCGAGCGCGGAGCCAACGTCCTCGTCCAGTCCGGCGACGGGAAAGGACAGGCCGTCCGCGAGGCTCTCGAGTACGTCAACGTCCCCTACGTGTTGATGCTCGACGGCGACGGCACCTACGATCCGGCCGACGCAGATCGGATGCTCGAGCCGCTCTCACGGGGCTACGAGCACGTGATCGGCAACCGGTTTGCCGACATGGACGACGACGCGATGAAGGCGTTGAACGGCGTCGGCAACCGGCTGATAAACAAATCGTTCCGGTTCATCCACGGGGCCGACTACGACGACATCCTCTCGGGATATCGGGCGTTTACGGTCGACTCGTTCGAACGGCTCTCGCTCGATTCGGACGGTTTTACCATCGAGACCGAACTCGCCGTCGAGTGTGTCAAACACGGAATCGAGACGACCGTCGTCCCGGTCAGTTACAGCGCCCGGCCGGAGGCCTCGGAGACGAATCTCCACCCGGTCAAAGACGGCGGGACGATCATCCTCGCGCTGTATGCACTCGCCAAAACGAACAACCCGCTGTTTTACTTCGGCAGCCTCGGCGTCGGCGGCATCGTCTCCGGCGGCGTCGTCGCATCGTACGTCCTCTGGCAGTGGATTCAGTATCAACAGGGCCACGAGATTCTGGCGATGGTGTCCGCGGCCGCCATCCTGCTCGGCGTCCAGTTGCTCATGTTCGGCGTGCTCTCGGATATGCTCGTGACGCTCCACCGCGAGCAGCGACGGCGTCTCGAGCAGATCACGCGCGACGACCGAGAGCAGGAGTGAGATGACAGCGCCCGCTCAAAACGGCAGCATCGATCGCATCTGCTGGAAGACGCCGCCGGAGTTGTTCCGACGGTACTCCTCGAACGGTTCGTGGAGCGCGTTGAGCAGTTCCTGCCGGGAGCGAAACTCCGTCGTGTCGACTTCCTCGAGCATCACACCCAGCGCGACGTCGTTGCCGTGGACGTCGTAGGGAATCTGCTCGTGGCCGAGTTCCGCCGCAACGTCGTCTTTCGCCGCCGGAAACGAGAGGTCTGCCGTTCTAAGATGTGCATCGACGGCGGCGATGCCGAATTCGATACTCTCCGGTTCGTCGTCGTCTCCGCCCGAGGGTGGCCGAACTCCCATACCAACCAGTAGCGCGTCCGATAGCAAAACCGCTACGAAGACGCTTGCGACTCCGTGTGGTCGACACGCCTTTGGCTTCGGCGATGGAGTATCGCGTATGACCGAGTACACCACGGTTTCGATCCCGAAGGATCTCGCCGACCGCGTCGAGGACACGATCGAAGGGACGAGCTTTCAGAGCACGAGCGACCTCACTCGATTCCTGCTTCGCAGCATCGTCATCCAGCACCAGAAGCAGGGGAAACTCACGGAAGCCGAGTTCGAAGAGATTACCGAACAGCTTCGAGGCCTCGGCTACCTCGAGTAAGCACTCGAGCGAGCAGCCGTGTTCGCCACCGATCCCCACGACTCACAGCGACTGCTCGGGCGGGCTGGCGTCGATGACTTCGAGTGGCTGGCGCTCGCCGCGCCGATCGAACGCGCCGAACGACCGCTCGCCGATCCCCCACGGTGGCACAGCGACGAAGATCACTTCGGCGAGGTCGTCTCGTCTGGTCACCTCGAGTTCCCGAACGGGGTGTGAGACGAACCGACCCTGTGCCTGCCGGGCCGGTGTCGAGAGGTCGACACCGAACACGGCGTTGACGGCGTTGCCGGGATCGGGCAGAAAGAAGTCCGTAAACACTGGCGTCTCGGGTGGCAACTCGACTGCCGCCCCCTCGAGGTCGCCTGCAGGAGTGACCGAGACGCCGGTCGTCACGCGGTTCGGATCGGCGTCGCTGGCCAGATCGAGCAGGACGTCGACGAGGGCACGCGTGATGTAAACCACACCGGTTCTAGGAGCCCATCATAGTTAGTTGTATGCCAGGCGATGACACATTTGACGAGTGGCTGCGTTCGACCGAGCGCCACGAAAGCGGACGACTATATCGGGAAGAGCTGTCGGGCCATCCCGGCGTACAGCCGCGGCATGTGTCGGACCGAGTTCGAGAGTGCGTCCTCGAGTGCCGTCACGGCGTCGCTCGTGACGCCACGTCCGTGACCGACGAGGACGCGCTCGGGTCGAAAGCGACCCAGTTCGTCCCGCGGGGGAACAGCCCGGCGCATCGGATGGACGCCGAGGCGTTCGTTTCCCGCGAGAAAGTACGCGGCCGTGCCGACTGATTCGGGGACCAACAGGGTGCCATCGTCCGGGTTGTAGAGGGCTACCTCCTGCCAGAACCGGTTATCGACGACGGGTTGGGCCTCGAGGCCGGTGTCGGACAACGTCCGCGAGAAGCGAGCGACAGGGGCGTCGAGTTCTTCGGTCACGCCTTCGAAAAAGTCGGGAAGGAAGACCGGAACGTTGTATCGGTTCGCGATTGCGGCGGCGTCTCGTTTGTGTCGATCGAGCATGACGACGACGCCGGCCACCTCGCCGAACTCGGCGAACAGGTCATCGATCCCGTCGGCGTCGACTGGGTCGAAGACCCAGACGTCGCCGTCGATCTCGAGGGCGTGGCTCGCCCGTTGCATCCGTTCGTCGGGATGGGCAAGCCAGCCGACCCCGCCCTCGAAGCGATCGATCTCGCGAAAGTCGGTCGCACGCTCGTCGACGCGAAAGGTCATGTGACAGCAGTATGGACGCTCAGTGCATAAACGTGTAGCCAACGGACCACCGATCGCGCGAACCCTGTCGCCGCCAGAGCACCTATGCACGTCCCGCGAGTAGGGTCGAGTATGCTCACCGGGCTGTCCTGGCTCGCCCTTGAGGTCAAATACCTCGAGCGAGCGCGATCGTTTTACGAGGAGACGCTGAATCTCACCCTCGCACAGGAACGGGACACCGAACTCGTGTTCGAGGCAGGCGAAACCGCGCTCGTTCTCCGTCGTCCAGCGGCGTTCCCCCGCGGCGGCCTCCACACCCACTTTGCGTTCTCGATTCCCGACGCAGCGTACGACGACTGGTGGGACCGTCTCTCCGAGGCGTACGACCTCGAGGAAGCCCAGTTCGGCTCCGCCAGATCGCTCTATCTGTACGATCCCGACGGCAACTGCGTCGAGATCGGCCAGCAGGACGTCGCGGGGCCGGGTATCGATGGCATCTTCGAGGTCGTCCTCGAGGTCGAGTCGCTCGAACGGGCGACGTCGTTCTACGCCGACCTCGGATTCGAGACGGTCGATACGGGAGCCGATCGAAAACGTGTCCGCATGCAGGGACCGATGGCGCTCGAACTCTGGGAGCCACAGCTCGGGATCGCCGACGCCCGCGGAGGGGTCCACGTCGACCTCGGGTTCAGACTCGACGAGCCGAAGGTCGCACTCGACGCCGTCGCGGATCGGGTCCGTGCCATCGAACAGGAGACCGACGAGACGGTCGTCGTTCGCGATCCCGACGGCCACTTTCTGACGTTTACAACCGGTCAGTACTGACGTCGACACCCGGCGGGGCCACGAGCAAGAATCCACGGAAGTGGATGAGGCTGCCACCCGATTCCTTGACGTCGCGGGCGAATCCCGAGGCTAACTCGTTGACGTCGCCCTCGACGTTGAGGACGAGCAGGTTCCCCTTCGAGATCGCCTCGAGCCACTCGTCGGCCGGCGTCGTGCCGTCGAGCACGCCGAGGATGACGCTGCCTTCGATCTCGAGTTCCTCGTCGATGTGTTCCTCGACCGCACGAAGATCGAGGTCGAAATCGCTCATACCGGGTGGGTCGAACCGGGACGAGAAAAACGTTCGCCTCGTCTTACGGCCTCGGAGCTGTCGTCGGTCGTCCTCGAGCGTCGCTTGCGACCGTCACCGACTGGATCCAAACCGCAGTCGACTCTCGGTCAGCCATTCTCCAGGGGCGGAACGATAGCCATGATATCGTCCGGTGAGAGCTTGATATCGGTGTAAACGACCGTATTCACCGCGACGCGGCCATCGCGTTCGTGCGCGCATCGGCGGCACTTTGCAATGGGTGGTTCGCGCGTGCGTGGTTGCCGTTGGTCACAACGCGTCAGTTCTCGAGCGCACGACCGAAGGCGCACTGTCGATCGCCGCGCCCCACCTGTTTCCGTGTGCTTGCCGGCCATCCAAGTATGGTAGCCACTGAACGTCACTGCACACCCGATCGCACGATGGCTGTGCGATCAGTGTGGAGCTCGTTTCAGTTGTATAGCGCTGTGACCCAAGAGGCCACCCCTCGTGGGACGAAGCCCGTTCGACGCCTCGCAATCGAGTTCGAGCGCATCTTTTTGTGTCGGTGTCGCACTAAACACCATATGGAAGCCGTTTCGATCCGCAGCGTCGACGTCCCGGCACTCGGCCTCGGCACGTGGCCGATGCGCGGCGACGCGTGCACGCAAGCAGTGACGACGGCACTCGAACTCGGCTATCGACACGTCGATACCGCCCAGATGTACGACAACGAAGATGCGGTCGGACGAGCGATCGCCGACTCGAGCGTCGATCGCGACGACGTCTTCGTGACGACAAAACTACTCCGGGAGAACCTGCGACGTGACGACGCACTCGAGTCGTTCCGTCGGTCACTCGATCGACTCGAGATGGAGTACGTGGACCTGCTCCTGATCCACGCCCCGAACCCGAGCGTCCCCATCGAAGAGACGATCCGAGTGATGAATCGACTGCAAGACGAGGGATCAGTTCGACAGATAGGTGTGAGCAACTTCTCGATCGAACAGGTACAGGAAGCGATGACCGCATCCGAGACGCCGATCCTGACGAACCAGGTGCTGTATCATCCCTACCGAGATCGATCGGCCATGCTCGAGTTCTGCCGCGACAACGAGCTCGTGCTCACTGCCTACAGTCCGCTGGGGGAGGGTTCGATCGCCACCGACGAAACGCTGGCCGAGATCGGTGCAACCTACGATAAGACGGCAGCACAAGTTGCGCTCCGCTGGCTGCTCCAGCAAGAAACGGTGTCGGCGATCCCGAAAGCGTCGTCTCAGGAGCACCTGCGCGAGAATATCGATATCTTCGATTTCGAGCTAACTGACGCGGAGATGGACCACATCTTCGCACTCTAAGCGAAAGGCAGCGCGAGTTCCCCGTCGTCCCACCGTTGGCGGGGGTGAAGCGCGTACACTCCGCTGAACAATCCGTCCGTTGAAGTCACCGTGGAGTAATAACCGATAGACCGGAGTCACGTTAACCGCCTCGCAAAATACCCATCAGGGTTGCGCCGGGCTGTGTCGGGTGGTGGTGAAGCCGCCGACCTCCACGGATACGTCACCTACGGCAGCACTAGCCGACCTCGAGTGCGGTAGGAGACACGGTGTATTCGGGTGTTACTGCTCCCACACGAACCTCATGGTAAGTGTGGAGGGAATTAAATTCGCCTGCCGCCGTCACGCTCCCGTTGGGAGAGGCCAAACGGTGAAGCCCCGCGCCACCGTGCGTGGGGTACTTCACGTCTCCCAGTACGACAACTCGGTTCGCTAAGCGACGGCAGGGTGTCGACGCGGAATCCCATGGATTTGTTTCACTCATCGAACGAGATTCCGAAAAGTCGCCCTCCCCGATTTGAACAGGTGAGAGACGATGCGACTCGCTACGCTCGGCGGCTGCGACTCTTGTGTTCAAATAGATCAACGAGAGACGTTCCGCTGCTTACGAGTTTAGTTCGCAGTAGAAGTCCGCCCTCCCCGATTTGAACGGGGGACAAGTCGATCTACAGTCGACTGCTCTACCAGTCTGAGCTAAGGGCGGTTGCATATCAACGTAGCCGCTCTGGGTGACATAAGGGTTATTATTTTCGACGGCAAGAGTCGCCGCAGTCGGACCGAAATGGAAGAATGATTGATATGGTTGGAGTGTGAACCACGATGATAACCAGCATATGAGTAAGATCACGTTCCGCGCCGACGATGAACTCGTCGAGCACCTCGAGACCCTCGAGCTCTCGAAAAGCGAGGCGATGCGGGAGGCGCTACGCGCATATCTCGATGACGAGCGCTCGAGTCGGGGCGCGGATCGTGAGCGGCGGCCAGCCGCCGAGCAGACGGGCGCGATCGACGATCTGGTTCGTGAACGCGTCGACGAACTGCTCGCGGATCGGCTCCATGACCTCGAGTCGACATCCGATCGGCGAGCCACGAATCAGGACTCGGGAACGGTCACTGTCACCGTCTCGCTCGACGACGAGAACCCGACACCGAATCGAGCGACTCGAGAGCGGAGTCAGACACGACCTGACGACGCGCGTATACACGAGCACGACGAGAGACGTAGTAAAGGGGACCGAACACACGCCAGTGAGGAGCAACGAACGCAGTGTGACCAGTGTGGCGAGGACGTCGATGACGACCACGTCTACTGCCCTAACTGTGGCGAGAAGGCCTCGAGACGGCTGTTCTGTGAGTGTGGCGACGAGATCAGATCCGACTGGTCGTTCTGTCCTGGCTGTGGTCGTCGGACGCCAGCTGCGGATGTCCTGAGCCGAGACAGTCACACATAATGACTAGTGTAAGACACAGAAAGTCACATTCTGCGAAAGCTTTATTATCTATGACAGTCTTCCACTTAGTCGCGTAAGACGGTTGTCTTACAACGGTCGGCAAACGCCGAAAACCGCCCGAAGTCGGGCGACTCCGTGTAAGACACGCCGCGTCTGACAGGGGCGCGCGACCGTCTTACCCTACAGGGAATACAACCATGGAGCGTGTGACACTGCGAATTCCGAAACAGCAGATCGAGGAGGTCGAACAGCTAGTCGACTCGGGCGAGTACCCGAACCGGAGCGAAGCAATCCGGTCGGCCGTCCGTGAAATGATCAACGAACAACAGGACGGGCCGAGCGAACAGTCCAGCAAACGAACGTGGGCCAAGGTGTAACGATGCAGGATATCGTTCAAGACGCACTCGAGAACGCGGAACAGGAGGCCCGGGAGATGGACGCCGACATGGACGACGACGAGTTCGGCGATCCGCGGATCGTCATCGTCGGCTGTGGCGGTGCGGGGAACAATACGATCAACCGGCTGTATAACATCGGAGTCGACGGTGCCGATACCGTCGCAATCAACACCGACAAACAGCACCTCAAGATGATCGAGGCCGACACGAAGATCCTCGTCGGCAAGTCGCTCACCAACGGGCTCGGTGCTGGTGGCGATCCATCGATGGGCGAGCGCGCTACAGAGATGGCCCAGAGCACGGTCAAGGAAGTTCTTGGGGATGCAGACCTCGTGTTCGTGACCGCGGGCATGGGTGGCGGGACCGGCACCGGTGCTGCCCCCGTCGTCTCGAAGATCGCCAAAGAACAGGGCGCGATCGTCGTCGGGATGGTCTCCACGCCGTTCAACGTTGAGCGTGCCCGCACGGTGAAAGCCGAGGAAGGCTTAGAGAAACTGCGCGATCAGGCAGACTCGATCATCGTCCTCGACAACAACCGGCTGCTCGATTACGTCCCGAACCTCCCGATCGGCAAGGCGTTCTCGGTGATGGACCAGATCATCGCCGAGACCGTCAAGGGAATCTCGGAGACGATCACCCAGCCCTCGCTGATCAACTTAGACTACGCGGACATGTCCACCATCATGAACCAGGGTGGCGTCGCCGTCATGCTGGTCGGTGAGACACAGGACAAGAACAAGACCGACGAGGTCGTCAAAGATGCGATGAACCACCCGCTGCTGGACGTCGACTACCGCGGCGCGTCGGGTGGGCTCGTCCACATCACCGGCGGCCCGGACCTTACACTCAAAGAGGCAGAGGGAATCGCGGACAACATCACGGAGCGCCTTGAGGCCTCCGCGAACGTCATCTGGGGCGCTCGGATCCAGGACAACTACAAGGGTAAAGTTCGGGTCATGGCGATCATGACCGGCGTTCAGAGCGCGCAAGTGCTCGGCCCAACGACCCAGAAACAGGCCGACAAATCCCGTCAGAGTATCGAAGGCGTCAGCAACACCGACTTCGACGCGAGCAACCACATCGAAGACGGTGGCTCCAACATCGGCGCACACAGCGACGGCGGCCGGGAAGAACTCGAGAAACAGAACGGCGTCGACGTGATCCGGTAATCGGCACGCAGCACTTGACACACCACCCGCCGTACACGGCACTTGACACACCACCCGCCGTACACGGCACTTGACACACCACCCGCCGTACACGGCACTTGACACACCACCCGCCGTACACGGCACTTGACACACCACCCGCCGTACACGGCACTTGACACACCACCCGCCGTACACGGCACTTGACACACCACCCGCCGTACACGGCACTTGACACACCACCCGCCGTACACGGCACTTGACACACCACCCGCCGCACGCGGCACACCGCATCGGTCCTGCGATCGACGGACCGGTTCATTTTTCAGCAGTTAGAGACTGGAGTGACAAGTCAGACAGTCGCTTCTGACGGACTGGCGCTCGAACTGGCGGGCACTCGTTCGTACACTCACACGGAGTCTAGGAAGCGAGACGGCCTCGAGTGCACGGAACGTCTGAATCCGTAACCGACCAACAATAGCCGTGTTTCCGGCAGCTGTTACAAGGAGACGACAACGCTCCTTCTGAGTCCGGTTTCTGAACCACCCGTCAGACAGTGTCATACAGAATCTTCAAAGTCGCGAGCATTTCACAATCCACTCCATTAAGGCGGCGTGCGAGACGACGGCGCTCTCGGACGACATCACTCTACCCTCGTGTGGTGGCTTCGAAGAACGTACTTACGCTGGTATTCAGCGTCGGGGCTCTGGCAGTTCGGGGCAGAGAAGACGGCCGCTGTGTGGGGTTCAGGCGAGCGACTCGAGCAACGAACACTTCCGACAGCGCTCGCGGGTCGTGGTCGATCCACACTCGGCACATTCCTGTAAGTCAGTACCGTCGTCGCCGCTGAACTCGTCGGCGAGGATGCCAGCGAGTTCTTCGTAGCCCGAGAGAATCGAGTGACGCGTTCCCGGATGGTTCTCCTCGAGTCCGTAGAGGAGTTGCTGGATCTCGCCGCGGTAGGCCTCGCTCGAGTGGGGACACTCGGTGATGTGGGCCGGGAGGTCGTTGAGATGGGCATAGAGGGCGACCTCCTTTTCGGGGACGTCTCGCAGCGGTTTCGCACGCGGGACGAACTCGTCCTGATCGTCGCGTTCGGAGAGCGGCCCGAGACTGGCGTCGAAGTGTTTGGCCATCTGTTCGACATCGCCCTCGAGGAAGTTCATCAGCGCCGATTGGGCTTCGTCATCTAGGTTGTGGCCGGTCAGCAGGAGGTCAGCCTCGAGTTCGTCGGCGTACGTCGAGAGGAGATCCCGCCGGAAGACACCACAGTAGGCACACGCGGCCATGTTTTCGGGGTCGTCCTCGACGACGTCGTCCATCCGGACGCCGAACTCCTCCTCGTAGCTGACGACTTCGTGGCGGATCTCGAGGTCGTCGGTGAGGTCGAGACAGGCCTCGAGGCTCTTGTCCCGGTAGCCCTCGATGCCCTCGTGGATCGTCAAGCCGACGAGTTCGATACGAGGATCCTCTTCGAAGGTATCGTGGAGGATTTTCGTGAGAACGACGCTGTCTTTCCCACCGGAAAGGCCGATTACCCACGTCTGTGGGTTCTCTGGCGTCGCATCGTGTGGGACGAGGTCGTCCCGGCGGACGCGGCGGCGCACTCGCTTTTCGACCGACTCGAGAAAGTGGTCCGCACAGAGATGCGCCCCAGAGTAGGCAGCGTGCATGACCGCCTCCTCGGAACACCGGTTACAGTCCATCGGCGTCAGGTTACCGACGAACGCGTATGTCCGTTTCGTCTCCGCGTGAGTGGTGACGAGGCAGTTCGGCCTCAACGGGCATCGATCAGGCCATCAAGGTGGCACCGGTCAGCTAACGTTCAGGCCGGAACCGGCTCTTTGTCGTCCGCGTCGTCGGTGTCTTCGACAGCGTCAGCACCGTCTTCGAGTGCGGCGAGCAGGGTCTCGACGTGACGGTCGCGACTCGCAGAGGAGAACAGTTCGTGGCCGCCGTCGTAGAGGACGACGTGGTCGGCGGGCACGCGTTCACCGATCGGGGCGAGACTGACCACGGGATCGCGCAACGAACAGAAGACGACCGCATCGTGGTCGATCGTCAGCAGCTCTGACTGGGCACGACGGGTTTCCCGGACGAATGCCGGCGAGACCCAGCGCGGCATCGTCGCGAGCTGGTGGTCAGTTGCCTTCTCGCCGAGTGCGTCGCGGTCCATCTCGCCGATCGGCAGACACGGGAACGTCGTCGGGAGCGTTGAGACGGCATCCAACAGCGGCTTCGGATACGACTCGCTGTACCCCCACCACGGGCTCAGATAGACGTGGTTGTCCGCGCCGTCTAAGGCCTGTGCGACCAGCGCGCCCGCGCTGTGGCCTAACAGCTGATAGCCCTCGAGGTCGACGACGTACTCGGCGATCGGCTCGAGCCAGTCGGCTTTGAAGTCGTCGATGTTCGTGGGCAGTTCGAACGCGTGGACACGGTAGCCGGCGTCGGTCAGCGTGCCAATGAGCCAGCTGACGTTCTCGTGGGTCCAGCGGTTTCCCCAGCCCATGACGAACACGAGGTCTGCGTTGCCGTCCTCGCCGAAGATTCGGTGTCGCATAGCGTTCCGTTCGCTCGGAACGAATAAAAAAGGTGCTCTCCTGACACCAGTGTAATACATCAGTTCGACCGACAGACGAGCGGCGAGACAACGGTACACAATCTGTGACTCGTTCACGAACACTGTTCCGGGTGGCCACTCGAGTCGACGGTATGTTCGACTCCCTGAAAGCCCGACTCTACCGACTCGGGTTCAACCTCTTTCCGGCCTATCGTGGGACTGGTGGCCGAGTCACGTACGTCGCCCCCGACTGGCAGGAGGTCCGCATCAAGTTGCCACTGAATTGGCGGACGCGCAACTACGTCGGAACGATTTTCGGCGGCAGCATCTACGCGGCCGTCGACCCGTTCTACATGATGATGCTCCTGAAAACGCTCGGTGACGAGTACGTCGTCTGGGACAAGGAGGCCGAGGTACGGTTCAAAAGGCCCGGTCGAGAGACGCTGTACGCGCGGTTTCGGCTGTCCGATGCGGAACTCGAAGCGATCCGTGCTGAACTCGAAACCGAGGGAACGGAGTCGATCGACCGCCACTACACCGTCGACCTCGTCGACGCCGAGGGAACGGTTCACGCGACCATTCGAAAGACGGTCTACGTCGCGCGCGATCGATCGGACTGAGACGAGCACGGACCGTCGGTTGTGCGCGAGGCAGCGAAGAAACCGTTTTGCGACTCGAGTGCCGACGCTCTTCGTATGAGTGGCTTTGACCGCCGTGACGCGGTCGATCGGCTCGAGGAGTTCGTCGACACCGTCGAAAACGAGCGAATGCCCGTTCCGGTCCGGGAGATCTGGGCCTTCGGCGACGTCGCACTCGGCGTCGATCCCGTCGAACGCCTCGATATCTATCTGACGAAAGACATCCTGCTGCGAGACGACAGTGCGTCTGTCGGGGAAACCGACGTCGGCGAGACGTACGACGTCGAGGGCGTCGGGCAATCCGTTCGCGCGGATTGGGCCGCCGACTACCCCCACTATCTCCGGGCGAACGCCAACGGACACGCCGCACCCGAGAAGTGCCTCGCGGCCCACTTGCTCGAGGACGACGAACCGATCCACCTCGAGGTCTGCAACGCCTCGTTCGAGGACAACGTCACCCAGCGCCTGCGCGGCGCGACACTGCGGGAGGACTACACGCAGTTGCTCGATCCGCGCGGTGTCTGTCTCTGGGCCGACGGCACCCGAAGCGAGGAGGCGTTCCGGAAACTCCGCGAGAGCGAACTGGCGCTGCCGACGCTGTCGGCTGCCCTCGAGATGCTCGGCCTCGACGCCGACGACGCCGACGACGCTGCTCGCGAACTTCACGCCTGGCGCGAACAGCAAGACGGCGTGACGGTCCGCGGTGACGTCGTCTAGCGTCAGTCACAGTTGAGTCGTGGGAGTTGTAGGTCGGCAACCGTTGACTGAACGCACTCGAGACAGTCGATAAGCGCCGCCCGGTCGACACGAACCACGTCGTCGTTCGGGTCGTACTCGAGGAGGTCCGCATCGGCCAGCATCGGGACGTGTACGTGACGAAGTTCCGTCTTGATTGCTCGCCGGTCGAGGTCTGGTTCGGCCGACGACGCCGTTCGAACGACGATGTGGTCGACGAGCGTCTCGAGTTCGATAACGTCCGTCTGTATTCGGAGGACGGACCAAAAGAGTGCTCGGCGACACGGATCGTTCAGTAGCTCGAACGACAGCGTCGTCTGAGTGACGTCCGATTCGCCCACCACGTTCCGATCGGTCATTAACAAGTAATAGCTGTGTTCGGGGATAGCCCTGCGGCGGAAATATTCACGTTCTTTATGAACAATAAGGCACAATAGCGAAATAGGATCGACAGCGAAAGACGACCCACCAACTGAAACCGCCTCAAATGCTATTTACTGCGTTCTGGATCGATTATCCGATCTTACGCGAAGCACTCTCGGCCGCACCCGACGTGACGATCACGTGGGAACAGTCGGATCTCACCGAAGACGGCAGCCACCAGATGCTCGTCTGGGCCGACGGCGACGGATACGACGCGTTCGAGACCGGCCTCGAGGCCGATGCGACCGTCGAACCGCCATCGAGAGTCGTCGAGTTCGGCGACCGACGGCTGTATCAACTCGAGTTAACGCCAACGGGCAAGCGACAAAGCGTCTATCCGGTCGTACTGGAGGAGGGCAGCCTACTGCGGAGGGTGACGGCGACCCACGAAGGCTGGCACTTCCGGGCCGTCTTCCCCAGCGAGGACGCGCTCGAGCGGTTCCACCAGTTTCTGCTTGACAACGACATCGGCCTCGAGTTGCAACGGCTCTACAAGGAACAGGACGGTGCCGACAGCACCCAGTTCGGGCTAACTGACCAGCAGCGGGAGACTCTCGTGACCGCCGTCGACGCTGGTTATCTGGATATTCCGCGCTCGTGCTCGCTCGCCGAACTCGGCGAAGCGTTCGATATTTCGCCGAACGCGACGTCCGAGCGGTTCCGTCGAGGTGTGAAAGCGCTCATCGAAGAGACGGTGTATCCGAACGCCGGATCGCAGTCCGAGACGCAGTGAGCGCCGCCGTCTACAATTGGACGACGACTCGATGGCGTGTCTGTGAATCCGGTTGCCCGTCACGAGAGGTGCCCGACAGGCGGCTCGCGTGCACACGATGACAACGGCTATCTTTCACGCGACGACTGTCGGTGTATGCACGGTTCGTTAGTTCTCGAGCGGGTTCGGTCGCCCCGCATCGCGATGTTCGCCAACCTCGCACTCGTCATGACGGGGTCGGTACTCGCCTTACTGGGGGTCCTCGACGTCATCACCGCCGTGGTGATCGTCGGGATCGGATTCGCGGGCGTCGTCATCTCGCGGATGGGCCACGGAGACGACCACGACGGCGAGTGAGTGGGGGAGTCTGACAGCGCTGTCCGATACGGCCTTAGACGCGACCGACGGTAACGAAAAACGGCACGGATTCCTCGCGGCGGTACTCCCGCGCTTCCATCTGGGTGATCACGTCCCGACCCATTCGTCGCCACGAGCCACGGAGGTCGTCGTACCCGGCTTCGGTCAACGCACCGGCGAGCATCGTTTCGCGGTCGTCGGCCAGCCCTGCCCCGGTCGCTTTCCGTCGCGCTGCGAGCAGTGCCCCCTCGCTGTAGGGTGGTTCGACGGTTCGGACGTGGTCGTATCGACGTGTCGCAGTCACCTCGAGGCCGGCCGTCTCGAACGCCTCGCGCGCATCAGCGCCGAGTGCAACATCCGTCGGAACGCCGTCGAGGTACGCCTGTCGTGCTCGTCGTTCGAGTCGCCCTTCAGCGTCGACGCTCGAGTCGACCTCGACGGCGGCGTTGTCGGGTTCGATGGCAGCGACGCGGTCGCTCGAGACGCGGGCGAACTCCCTGAGGGCGGCCGCCGGATCGGGGAGGTTGATCAACAGTGCCTGACAGACCACGAGGTCGAACGCGTCGTCCGGAAACGGCAGTCGGAGGGCGTCGCCAGCGACGACCGGAATCGGCTCCTCGTGCGTGGCGGCGACCGCGAGGAGGTCGCGGTCGGCGTCACAGCCAACGACCGTCGCTCCATCGGCTGCCTCGTCGCGAAGCACGCGGCTCAACTCGCCAGTGCCACAGCCGACGTCCAGAATGAGGTCGTGAGAGTCGACCTCGAGCGGCTCGAGGGCGACTCGAGAGTCGTCCCACATCCCGGATCGAGTCCGGCGCAGGTAGTCTTCGGAGAACTCGCGCACGAGGCGTCGTTGGGCCGAGTCGAGTAAAAGCGGGTCGGTTTCAGTCGCTTCGGACGGTCGGTTAGCAGTCGTCGCGAAGCTCTCGAACCTTCTCGATGTTCCACGCGAAGCCGCGGCCGTCTTCGGTCGGCGTCTCGAGTGCGAAGGGCACCTCGCGCAGATCGGGGTGGTTCACGATCGCGCGCATCCCGTCCTCACCGATGTAGCCCTCGCCGATGTGGGCGTGTTCGTCCTTGTGTGTGCCGACGTCGTGTTTCGAGTCGTTGAGGTGGATGTATTGCAGGTACTCGAGGCCGACTTCGTCGTCGAAACGGGAGACGGTCTCGTCGACGGCCTCGGGCGTCGTGAGGTCGTTTCCGGCGACCAGCGTGTGGGCCGTGTCGATACAGATGCCGATGTCGGTCTCGGTACGGTCGATGATCCCCGCGAGGTGGGCGAACTCGCCACCGAGTTTCGTCCCGCTGCCCGCGTCGGACTCGATCAGAATCTCGACCCCGTCGGGGACCTCGAGTTCGTCGATCAGACTCGCCGCGTTGTCAAGGCCGCCCTCGACGCCAGCGCCCGTGTGCGCGCCGAGGTGGACGTTGACGTACGGAATGTCGAGTTTCTCTGCGGCGTCGAGTTCCGCCTGCATGCTCGCTTTGGACTTTCGGCGGAGGTCGTCTTTGGGCGTACAGAGGTTGACCAGATACGAGGAGTGGATCACCCACGGCCCTTCAAGGTACTCGTCGGACTCGGCTCGGAAGCCCTCGGCGGCTTCGTCGCTGATCTCGGGTTCGGCCCAGACCTGCGGCGAGGTCGTAAAGATCTGTCCGCAGTTGCCGCCGAAGGCGAGTTGACGATGAACCGCGTTCCGCAGGTCGTCGTATGGCGGTGTTTCGTCGTCGGAAGAGACGCGCGAGCCGGAAATCGAAACGTGTGCGCCGACGTTCATGGATTCTCGTCAGTACCGGTCCCTGATATGGATACCGGAGCGACTCGAGAGAAACAGGCATCGCCACTGACAGTCACAGTCGACGTGAGACCGGACACTGATCAGAGCGTCGTGACTGTGGAGCGTAGTTGTCTGGAAAATGTCGTCATACAAAGTCGCCGTCAAGCGACGGAGATGCCGATATTAGTTGCGGACGACGTTCGTCGCGCGGGGACCCTTGGGGGCCTGTTCGATGTCGAATTCGATCTCTGTGCCTTCCTCAAGGTCCGGACCGCCAACGTCTTCCATGTGGAAGAAAACGTCATCGTCCGCGTCGTCCGTCGAAATGAAACCGTAGCCGCCTGTGTCGTTGAAGAAATCAACGTTGCCTTTCGCCATTACAAACAAATGTACAACCGATACACGGATAAGACTTGCGAGGGTCGCGGTACCACGACCACGGTCCTGTGAATACGACCCACACATTCGCGACGACAGCCCGAGTTTGGGACGGACACAGCGGCGAGCGGAGCCATCAACAGCAGTTCGAGCGTATATATGGCAGGTTCACTCATACCACCCCAGCGACGGAACAAAACCCGTTTAGCCCGGCCGTACCAGGGATGGACAATGAGTACGAGTTACCGGATCGGACTCGTCGGCAAACCCTCTGTCGGCAAGTCCTCCTTTTTCAACGCAGCAACGATGAACGACGTACCCGAGGGGGCCTATCCGTTCACGACGATCGACCCCAGCGTGGGCGAGGCCTACGTTCGCGTCGACTGTGCGGCCCCAGAGTTCGACGAGGAGTGTACCCCAAACGTGGGCTACTGTGACCACGGCACCCGCTTCGTGCCGACGAAACTCGTCGACGTCGCCGGATTGATTCCCGGCGCACACGAAGGGAACGGACTCGGCAACCAGTTCCTCTCGGACCTGAACGAGACCGACGTGCTCGTCCACGTCGTCGACTTCTCCGGCGAGACGGACTCGGAGGGCGAACCCACCGAGGGCCACGACCCCCGCGACGACATCGCCTTCTTAGAGGAGGAACTGGACCAGTGGTATCTCGGCGTCTTAGAGAAGGGGATCAACCGATACGAGTCCGGCTACACGACCGAAGACGACGCCATCGAGGAGGAACTCGCCGAGCAGATGAGCGCGTTCAAGACCAACGAGGACGAGATCAAACGCCTCATCCGGCGCGTCGACGTCGGCTTCGAGCCCGAAGCGTGGGACGAGGATGACAAACTCGAGTTGGCCCGCGAAATCCGCAAGGAGACCAAGCCGATGGTCATCGCGGCGAACAAGATGGACACTCCCGAGGCACAGGAAAACTACGAGGTGATCACATCCGATCCCGACTACGAGCATCTGACGATCGTTCCCTGCAGCGCTCATGCTGAGAAAGCGCTAAAGTCAGCCGATCAGGCCGGCGTCGTCGACTACCGACCCGGCGACGACGATTTCGAGATCGTCGGCGACATCTCGGGCGAGCAAGAGCAAGGACTCGAGCAGATCCGCGACTTCCTCACCGAGTACGGCGCGACGGGCGTGCAGGCGGCCCTCGAGACCGCGCTCTTTGACGTGTTAGGCGTCGTTCCGGTGTTCCCCGGCGGCGCGAACGGACTGGGCAACGAACGCGGCGAGGTGTTGCCCGACTGTTATCTGATCCCGCCGAACTCGACCGCGGAGGACTTCGCCTACAGCCTTCACTCCGACATCGGCGACGGCTTCCTCCACGCGATCGACTGTCGATCGAACCGCCAGCTCGGCAAAGACTACGAAGTCGAGTCCCGCGATGTGATCGAAGTCATCACGACGAACTGATTCGCGACGCGCAAACTCGGACTGATCTCTTACTGCCGCCAGATCAATCGATTCGCAACGTCGTCGAGTCGACTCGAGAGCCCCTCGAGCCAGGCGCTCGGTGACAGGGTTCGGAGCTGGGTCTCGTCGACTTCGATCCGTGCATCGCCGTACGGATCGCGATCAGCCCGTTCGTCGGCGTCTCGATCGCTGTTCGCGACGTCGACGGCGACCGACATCGAACAGCGACCACACGCTTCACGGTCCGTTGTCATGTGTATTCGTCCCAGTGTACGGACTCCCACTGCTTAACTGCTGGCACGACTGACCGTGATCACGGTGGCGACGGACTTTTACTCGCGACGTGGCATCATCACACATGGACGACGACGAGTCCGCCACGAAGTCACGCGAGACGACAACCGACCGGCGGGCGGACAAGCGCCTCGAGGGTGTGCCTGACTGGGACGACGAGTACGTCGACCGGGTGAGCGACCGGCTCATGCACAACTACGACCTCGAGAAGGACTACAGCGTCGACGGCGAGCGGTTCACGCTGTACGGACAGATGGAACTGGTGAGCAAGAAGCAGTTTCTCCACCCCGCGCTCTCGATTGCCGAACACGAGTCGACCGAACACCTGTTCGTCAGGCGGGTCGACCGCGTCGACGACCGCACGCTCGACCAGTTTGTCGAATTTGGTGAGCGGCTGGCCGACGAGTGGATCGAACCGACCGAGGAACACTTCGCGACGGCGTTTACGTTCGTCGCGATCGCGCCCTCGATTCCCGACTCGATCCGCGAACGTGTCTCAGGGTTCGATGGGCGAACAATGTTGAAGTACGGCTTCCACGGCCACTACGAGATTAATCTAGCCGTCGTCGCCCCCGACAGCACGGACCTCGTTGCGAGCGACAACGCTGACGTGGCGACCGCGTTTCGGCTCTGGGAACCGCTCGAGGCCGAGAAGTCCGGACTGCTCGGGCGACTTTCGCGGCGACTCCAGCGATAGGCCGACGCTGGCGATACGGGTTCGTCTCCGTCTCGGATCGACATGCAGCGTCGAACGAGCGACAGCAGTCACACACTCGGATCGAAAAAACAGCGCCTGTGATCGAAATAGCGACGCGGTGCCGCGATCAGTCGTCCGAAGTCACGTCGGTCGCGACTCCATCGCCGGTCCCGCGGGCCGTCGTCATGTTGTCGTAGCCGATCTTGAACAGCGACAGCGCAAGTCCGATGAGGACCGCGATGATGGCGATCTGAACGACGGCGGACGCCTGACCGAGCAGCGTCGTCTCGGCCTCAGCGGTGATGCCAAGTAATCGGCCGCCGAGGATCTGATAGATCCCGGTCCAGGAGAGGCCGATGACCGTGATGAATCCCATCAGCGCCATTGGACCGCCGGTCGAGATGAGTTGCTTGGATTCGCTCCAGTTGGCCAGCCAGACGGTGCCGGTCAGCAGCGCAAGCGACGCCAGCAGCTGGTTTGCGCCGCCGAACAGCGTCCAGAGGTCCTCCCAGCGGCCGCTGCCGAGCAGGAAGAACGCCACGACGGCGATGGCCGTCGTGTTGACGTAGCGGTTCGCCGCGTACGTTTCGATCGTCGTCTCCGGCGTGCCGACGATCTCCTCCAACATGTACCGACCCAGTCGGACAGCCGTGTCCATGCTCGTCAGCAGGAAGCTCGCGAGCACGAGCGCCATAAAGGGCGCAGCGAACTCGAAGGGGATTCCGAGGGCAGTGAGGATTGCCCCACCACCGGTCGCGAAGTTCGGCAGTGCGAGCCCGATACCGCCCGAGGCGGCCGGGATCGCGACGACCGTCACTGCACAGAGTGCGACGGCCGCCAGCAGCCCTTCTGCGAGCATGCCACCGTAGCCGATCAGTTTGGCGTCGCTTTCCTTGTTCAACTGCTTGGCCGTCGTCCCCGAAGAGACCAGCGAGTGGAAGCCGCTGATAGTCCCACACGCGATGGTGAGGAACAACAGCGGGAACAGTGGCATAAGCGGAAGCGATTCTGCGAGCGGCCCAGCCTGTCCGAGGAACCCGTACCAGGCCCCGGTCGTGATCTCGAAGCTCAGTTGTGCGCCCGTTTCGGGGTGGACAGCGTCGGTGCCCATCCCGGTGATGAACGTGCCGACGATGACCGCGAGCAGGCTCCCACCGACCCCTGCGTACAGGAGGAACGACGAGAGGTAGTCACGCGGCTGCAACAGCA
Organism: Natronorubrum aibiense; assembly: GCF_009392895.1. GTDB lineage: Archaea > Halobacteriota > Halobacteria > Halobacteriales > Natrialbaceae > Natronorubrum > Natronorubrum aibiense. The sequence goes on from NZ_CP045488.1 coordinate 420,370, forward strand.
TCCAGACCGGCAGGACGCTGGCGGCGGCTCCGTAGACCAACATCACCAGCACCCACGCGCCGATGTTCGCACTGCCGAGCAGTGCTGGGAAGAACGCCGCCGAATCGAACAACACGATCGTTCCCGCGGGGTAGTCGCCGGGGACGATCGCGAGTGGGTACTGAATACCGGCCCAGACCGACCCGAACACGCCCGCGACGAAGATGACCGTCCCGACCGAGAACGGTAGTCCTAGCTGGTAGAGCCAGATCCCGAAGACGAACGCGAGCGTGACGTACAGCAGACTCGCGGTCGCCGCCGACGGATACGCGTTCAGCACGACGCCGATGACCAGCGCGAACACGGCGACGACGAGGATCGTCAGCAGGAACGCAAACCACAGCAACATGTCCTTGCCGCGTTCACCGACGTACTCGCCGATGATGTAGCCGATCGACTTCCCCTCGTGTCGAAGGCTACTCGACAGCGAGATGAAGTCGTGAACGGCACCCAACAGCGGATTCCCGATCGCCACCCACAACACGGCGGGCACCCAGCCCCAGACCAGTGCGGCCGTGATCGGGCCGACGACGGGCGCGCCGCCCGCGATACTCGAGTAGTGATGCCCCAGTAGCACCGGTTTTTTCGCCGGTACGTACTCCTGACCGTCTTGGTACTTGTGTGCTGGCGTTTCTCGACTGTCGTCGAGCCCCACGAACTGCGAGAGGTACCGACCGTACCCGATGTATGCGGCCGTAAACGTTACCAGCACCAGTCCCACGATCCAAATTACTCCTGCCATGGTATTCCCTCTCTAACCATGCGTTGAACGGGAGCAATATAAATATAATTCATTGAGGTCCCCGTCAGTTTATATTCTGGCACTTGATTCGTCGTAGAAACAATAATACGTGTAAAAATACAGCAATTTCTGACTGTAATGTGGTCAAAGTGGCAGTTTCGCGAGATGATTCGGCGGCCGTCTCAACTCACCCGCGGTCGATCGTCGCCGACCGACAGCTCGAGATCGGTCGCGACATCTTCGAGGATGTTCCCGCGCACTTCCTCGACGCGCGTCTCGATGGTCGCGACGACGGGGACGTCGAACGTCGCTTCGATGTACTCGAGGCGGTCGCGTTCGGTCGCGACCCGATCACGGAGATAGGTAGCACCGCGACCCTCCTCGTGAGGCTCCGGCTCGGGCGTCAGGCGGTTGACGACGAGGCCGTGAACGGGCAACTCGGCGTCGGACAGCGTCTCGAGTGAGCGACTCGTCTCCCTGATCGAGAGTTCGTCGGGGTTCAAAACGAGATAGAAGGCGGCATCGTCGCGTAACACCTCACCGGCGTACTCGAAGCGCTCCTTTCGACCCTGCAGGCGCGCGAGGATCGGATCACCCTCCATCACGCGCCGGGGCTCTTGGTTGCCGATCGCGGCCTTCTCGAAGAGGTCGATACTGCGCTCGCGTTTGTCCATCAACCGCTCGATCCAGCGCTCGAGCAGCTCCGGCAGGGCGAGCAACCGCAGCGTCGATCCGGTCGGTGAGGTGTCGAAAACAACCCGGTCGTAGGGATCGGCGTTTCGCATCACGTCGACGAACCGGTCGAACAGCGCGGCCTCGTAGGCCCCGGGCGTCTGGTGGGCCATCTCGAGTTGGATGTCGACCTCGTTGACCATCGCCGCACTCAGTTGGGAGTTCAACTGCCGTCTGAGATCCTGCAGGTGATCCTGGACCTCCCGTTCCGGGTCGATCTCCATCGCCGACAGCCCGTCGTACCCCTCGACGGAGCGGGGCTCGTCGCCGAACTCCTGGTCGAAGACATCGGCCGTGCTGTGGGCCGGGTCCGTCGAAACGACGAGCGTCTCGAGGCCCGCCTCGGCACACTCGAGCGCGTAGGCGCTCGAGACGGTCGTTTTGCCGACGCCGCCTTTGCCGCCGAAGAAGGTGAATTTGGACATCGGTGTTAGAAGTGATACTGGTGGCCCTTGCGCTCGATGACCGACTGGCGGTCCCACATCCGCCGCTCCCAGGACTGGTATTCGTCCTCGAGATAGGGCAGGAGTTCGGCCGTGTAGTAGGAGACGGGGCTCGGAATGCCGAAGGCATCGGGGAAACACGCGAGCATGAACGCGTCTTCCGTGTCTTCGGCCTCAGCTTCGATCTTCTCGTAGGCTGGATGTGTGAACATCCCGTGGTAGAGCCCGCGAAGCCACTCCTCGAGCGTGGTCCGGAACGATTCGATCCGGTCGGCGAGTGTCATCGTCAGTCATGCTCAGGCCCGGAGACAAAAGTATGTCGCGCCCGAGGCACTCGTCAGACGGCTGTCTGCCGAACAATTACCAGTGTCGACCGCGAACGGAAAGTTGCCTCCGGTTCCCGTTCACGACAACTGTGGCCACACCGGGGTAAACGGCGTTACGACTCGGCACCGTCACGACGTCGTGAAAACGGGAGCTGGTGGTGTGTCTGCTGCTGCGACTGTGCTCCCGTGGTGCCAGTCACAACTGGACCAGTATAACGCCACCGATTAGCGTAGCGACACCTCGCTTACCCAACACGCTACCGATACGACGCTTCTTACCCCTCGAGTCACAACGGCACGGTATGCACTCCGACGAGATTCCCGTCACCGTCCTCTCGGGCGGCCTCGGGGCGGGCAAGACGACGTTGCTCAATCACCTCCTAAAAAACGCCGACGACCGCGATCTCGCCGTACTAGTCAACGACATGGGGTCGGTCAACGTCGACGCCGACCTCGTCGCCGAGGGATCCGACCTCGACGCCGGCGGCGTTACCGAACTCTCGAACGGCTGTATCTGCTGTGAACTGCAAGACGACCTCGAAACCGCGGTCGTCCGGTTGGCCCGCGAACGGGAGTTCGATCATCTCCTCGTCGAATCCTCGGGAATCTCGGAGCCGGAACCGGTCGCACGGCTGTTTACGACCGCTTCGCGGGTCGCGGCCAGTTACGAGATCGACGCGCTCGTGACCGTCCTCGACACGCGGCGCTTTCTCGATACGTTCGCTGGCGAGGCCGTGCCGGAACGCCGCGGCGAGACGGCGGCCGACGAGACGCGCCCACTCGCGGATCTGCTGATCGAGCAACTCGAAGTGGCAAATCTCGTCTTGCTCAACAAGACCGATCTCTGTGACGAGTCCGAACTCGAGGAGGCCGAAGCGCTCGTCGGCGCGCTCCAGCCCGAAGCCGAGACGATCCGAACGGAATTCAGCGCGGTCGATCCCGACCGGATTCTCGGCGTCGACCTGTTCGATTCCGCCCGGATGGGCGAGTTAGCCGGCTGGCAGCACGCGCTGGCCGACGAGGATGCGGACGAGCACCACCACGGCCACGAGCACGACGACCACCGCCACCCCGACGAGGTCTACGGCGTCGATTCGGTCGTGTTCCGCGCACGTCGGCCGTTTCACCCCGAGCAGTTCGCGACGGTCCTCCAGGAACTGCCCTCGAGCATCGTCCGCTCGAAAGGAGTCGCATGGATCGCCGGTCGGGACGTCAAAGTCGACCTCTCGCAGGCCGGCCCCTCGATCCGGGCGAGCGTCAGGGGGCCATGGATCGCCGCGCTCCCCGAGGTCAGACAGGAGCTGTACCGCTCCAACCGACCCGACCTCGAGTGGCACGACGAACACGGCGACCGCCAGAGCGAACTGGTCTTCATCGGCACTGACTTCGACGCCGAGCAGTTGCGTGCACGACTCGAGGACTGTCTGGTAACCGACGAGGAGTGGGACCGAGCGGACGCCCTCGAGAACCCGTTCCCGACCGACGAGACCGACGACGTGGTGCTTCGAGAGCCCTGAGCGCTGCTGTTCGAGGAGTCGCTCGGTGCCAGCTCGTTAGCCGAGTTCGGCCTCGAGCGACTCGAGTGCGCGCGTGAGTTCGCCCTTCCGTTTCCAGGCGGCAATTCGATCGCCGAACGGCAGCGGTGCCGCGAGTGAGACCGACGACCGGAACGTGACTCGCGTGCCGTCAGTGACGTCTTCGACGTCGATCCACGTCTCCATGTGGGCGAATGGTCCCTGCTCGCCCTCCTGCGTGTAGTACAGTCCGTCGTCGCGCTCCTCGAAGCGCAGTGGGAGGTGCATCCCGGGGCCGCTGGCGACGACGATCGTCGCGTCGGCTCGTTCGTCGATCGTCTCGACGGTGAAACTTCCCTCTGCCTCGACGACCGTCGCCGGCTCGAGCCAGTGCGAAACGACGACGGGCGACGCATCGACGACGCGAGACGCCGTGACCTCCTGCATACCGACTTCGTTCGGACCGACTGGCATAAATGCCGGTGTCGCCGGCTGCCGACGGTCGCGACCGATGCGAGCCGTCGTTGGCGACAGGGAAACGGCTAAGTGACCGACGACCCCGTCTCTCGGCATGGCAGATCCCGACGCCGATCGAGACGGCTTCCGGGAGGGCCTCGAGTCCTCCAGTGGCGACCCGCGCGTACTGGCCGTGTTGAACGCGATCCTCTCGGTGGTGTTCGCCGTGATGATCGTTCAGGGGGCGTCGCTCATCGGCGCTATCGAGTACCGGACGACGACCGTCGCGGGCGTCGCAGTTGCGCTGTTCGTCCTGACGTACGTGATGTCACAGCGGCGGCGATGACACCACGTCCGGGATCCGGACAGCGAGGGTGACGGACTCGAGGCCCTGCAACGAGCCGACAAGTACTCACGGCCGGATCGACTGATTTTAGCCAATGGATCTGCGGACTGCTGCGGCCTATCGGCCGACCAAGCCCGAACTCGCGGTTTTCGTCTCCGGGGTCACCAGTATGGGGCTGGAAATTCTGGCGGTGCGGATCATCGCACCACAGTTCGGCAGCCACATATACACCGTCGGCGGCATTCTGACGGTCGTTCTCGCCGCGTTGAGCCTCGGCTACTGGCAGGGCGGCAAGCGGGCCCGCGGGGCGACGAACCGAGAGATGTCGTGGCTGTTGCTCGCGACGGCGCTGTACGTCGCGGTCGTGATCTACGCGAGCGAGCTGTTGCTGATACAGACGTCGACGCTGGCATTACCGCCACGATACGCCGCGCTCCCGTCGGCGATCATCCTGTTCGGTCCGCCGACCTACCTGCTCGGCTTTATCAGCCCCTACGCCGCCGAACTCTCTCAAAAGGTAGGTGTCGGCGAAGCGTCCGGCCACGTCTACGCCCTCGGGACGATCGGGAGTATTCTGGGCTCGGCCGCGACCACGTTCGTGCTCATCCCCGCGATGAGCATCGACACCATCGCCCTGCTGTTCGGCGTGATCCTCGTCGGGACGGCCGTCGCGCTGACGCTGCCTTCGCTCCCACGGAAACCAACCCTCGCAAGCGTCGCTGTGGTCCTGTTGCTCGTCGCCGCGACTGGTGCCGGGCCGATCGCATACGACCACCGCGGCGACGTCGTCTACCAGACCCAGACCGCCTATCAGGAACTCGAGATTGTCGACGACGGCGACACCCGAATAATGTATCTCGATGGGGCACGCCACAGCGCGATCGACCTTGAGGACCCCGACCGACACGTCTTCGAGTACACGCGCTACTTCCACCTGCCGATGCTCATGACCGAGGACGTCGACGACGTCGACCGCGTGTTGTTCATCGGCGGTGGCGGCTACGTCGGACCACAGGACTTCGAGGACCACTACGACGTCACCGTCGACGTCGTCGAGATCGACCCCGGTGTCACCACCGCCGCCGAAGACTACTTCGGCCTCGAGGAAAGCGAGACGATGACCAGCCACACGTCCGATGGCCGGCAGTTCCTGCAGAACACCGACGAGACCTACGACGTCATCATCCTCGACGCGTACAAACAGGATCAGGTCCCGTTCCACTTGACGACCGTCGAATTCATGACGCTGGTCAGCGATCGGCTGACCGATGACGGCGTGTTCTACGCGAACGTCATCGCCGCGCCGAACGGGCCTGCATCCGAGTTCTACCACGCCCAACAGCGGACGATGGATCAGGCGTTCCCCGATACCTACAGCTTCCGCACCTCGGAGTCGAACGACATCCAGAACATCCAGATCGTGGCAACGAACCACGAAACCGGGTTCAGCGAGGCTGATCTCGCCGCCCGAAACGACGGGCGTGACCTGAGCGTCGACCTGTCGGAGGCAGTCGACAACTACATGCCCGCCTCCGACGACAACGACGCCCCGATCCTCCGGGACGACCGCGGCGAAGTCGACAGCCTCCTCGATCCCATGCTGGGCCAGCGGTACGTGGTCGAAGAAACCGAGGACGGTTCCGGCTCGAGCGAGCCACCGCCCCAATCGCTAGGAGGTGAGCCCCTGACAGCGACGCTACGGGCGACCGACGCCGAGACGCCCCGCGCCGTCAGTCCCGCCGCACGGTGAGCACTGGGACGTCGCTCTTTCGAACGACCTTCTCCGTGACGCTGCCGAGGACGAGTCGATCCGCACCCGACCGGCCGTGCGTGCCCATCACGATCGCGTCGATCTCGTGTTCGTCGGCGTACTCGAGAATCTGTGCGTGTGGCTTGCCGTGTTCGATCGCTTCGACGACCTCGAGGCCGTGCTCGCCGGCGCGCTCGGCGATTTGGGCGGTCGCGTCCGCTCCCTCGCGTTCTTGCTTTTCGACGATGTCACCCCACTCGGCAGATGCCGGTTCCGCGCCGGCTGAAAACCCCCCGAGCGGGATCGGTTCCACGACGTACAGCGCATGGAGTTCCGCGTCGTTTTGTCGTGCCAGCCCGATCGCCTCCTCGATTGCGGCCGCCGCCGGATCGCTCCCGTCCGTCGGCACCAGTATTCGATCGTACATAGCGCTCAGGTGTGACATCGCGTCGCCGTTCAATAGGGATTTCGGCGGTTCGACACGGCTGGGAACGGCGCCGGACTGGACTGTCAGTCCGAACGGCGGTAGTCGGGATCGAACAGCCGTGCCGAGGTCGGCGCGGGATCACCCTCGGTCAGGTTGTACTCCGAAAAGTCGTCGACGCCAGCCTCCTGAAGGAGTTCCTCATCGTAGACGCTGTTGCCGGTGAATTCGGCGGGGTCGCGGCTGAGGATCTCGAGGACGGTGTCGCTGACGATGTCGGGGGTTCGCCAGTCGTCTTCGGTACCCATCCCGAAGTACCGCGTGGCGCGAGTATCGATGGCCGTCACGGGCCAGAAGGCGTTACAGCCGACGTCGTCGCCGCCGAGTTCGCTCGCGAGCGACAGCGTGATGAACGTCATCCCGAGTTTCGACCACGCGTAGGGACCCGAGCCCGGTGAGCGGTCGATCCCGACCGGGGGCGCGTTCGTCAGCAGCCACGCGTCGTCGACCTCACGCAGGTGGTCGGCGAAGGCCCTCGAGGTGAGGTAGGTACCCCGCACGTTGACGTCGGTCAGCAGATCGAACCGTTTCGGCGGCAGGTCCTCGACGGTCGCGAGTTGAATCGCGCTCGCGTTGTTGATGACGATGTTGACCGTGCCGAACTCGTCGATGGCGCGCTCGGCCGCGGCCTCGACGGCTGCCTCGTCGCGAACGTCGAGTTTGATCGGCAAGGCGTCGACGCCGTGTGCTTCCGCCTCGCGGGCCGTCTGTTCGATCGAGCCCTCGAGGTCGTTGTCTGCGAAGTCGGCGTCGTTTTCGCTGGTCTTGCCGGTCGAGACGATGTTACAGCCCTGCTCGGCCAGCGCGAGCGCGATCGATTTGCCGATACCACGGGTTGTTCCCGTAATAAACGCCGTCTGTCCGGAGAGATCAGGCCTCGAGCGTGTCATACATTCACATCCATCGGCTCGCTGATAAGGCTCCCTAAACCGGAAGCGCGTATCAACGCCGTCGAACGTGTCTCGAGTTTCTCGTCGCTATGCAATCGACGACGCTAACAGCCCACTATCAATCTGTGAGTGCGATATCAAATCTGAGAGTCGAGCGATCGGATCGCACTCGAGGTCAAAAATCGAGTCGGATAACAACGCCGCTGCTGTACGAAAGACGGACGGGAACCGCTCGATACCCGATCAGTCGCCGCTGCCGCCAGTCACGACGACCGGACGATCGGTGTTCAGAATAACGGACTGTGTGACGCTGCCGAATACCGCCTTCCCGACCGGGGAGCGTTTTCGTCCGCCGAGAACGATGGCGTCGACGTCGTACTCCTCGGCCCGCGTCAGGATGTCGCCTTCTTCGACGTCGCCGCTTCCCTCGAGGACGGTGACGTCGATATCGTTGTCCTCGAGGTGTTCTTTCGCCCGGCGAACGGAGCCGATTCGCGATGCCGATTTGAACTGCTTGAAATCTTGGGGGAGGTCCTCGCTTTCGTCAGTGAAGATGAACAGGAGATACGCCTCGACCGACGCGGCGGCGTCCGGCAGCGACGTGACGTAATTGGCCTGCGTGATCGCTCGGTCCTCGTTCGTGTCGACGGGTATTAGGACGCGATGCATAGCGGGGCGTTCACATACAACAGTAATAAAACCGACTCTGACTGTCGGGTCCGTGGAACGGTTGTCAACACATCTGTACGAGGAAGTCGCCGTGCTCGAGCGAAACGCGAAATCTACTCGTCGGTATCGTCGACGAGTCCCTCGCGGTCGCGAAGCGACCGGCGCTGGATCTTGCCGGTGGTCGTCGTCGGCAGTTCGTCGACGAATTCGATCCGTCGTGGATACTCGTACTCGGCGAGTCGGTCCCGGACGAGGTCGCGTATCTCCTCGCGGAGTCGCTCGGAGTCGTAGTCGTCGCTCGCGGGCTGGACGTAGGCTTTGATCGCCTCGCCGTGGGTTTCGTCGGGGACGCCGATGACGCCCGCCTGTTCGGCCTCGGGATGGTGAAGGATCGCCTCCTCGACTTCCATCGGCCCGACGCGGTAGCCGCTCGTGAGAATCACGTCGTCGGTTCGGGAGACGAACCACAGATAGCCCTCGGCGTCGCGTTTGACGAGGTCGCCGGTGAGGAACCACCCCTCCGTAGTCTGTTTATTCGCCGTCTTCTCGGGCAGTTTCCAGTACTCGTCGAAGAATACGCGGCGATCGCCCGGCTTGACTGCGAGTTCGCCGACCTCGCCGGGCTCGAGTTCGTCGTGCGTCTCGGGGTCGAGCACCGCCAGTTCGTAGCCGGGGAACGGTTTCCCCATGCTCCCGGGTCGCGTATCGAACCACGTCTCGGAGTTGCCGACGACGAGGTTGAGTTCGGTCTGGCCGTAGAACTCGTTGATCGCGACGTCCGCGAACGTCTCGTCGACCCAGTCGACGACTTCCGAGGTGAGCGGTTCGCCCGCCGAGGCGAACGTCTCGAGGGCGAGGTCGAACTGCGCCTCGGGGTCGTCGACGGCCATTAGCATCCGGAGCGCCGTCGGCGGCATGAACGCCTTGGTCACGCCGTGGCATTCCATGAGATCGTAGGCCGCCTCGGGGTCGAACCCGTCGCGGGGCCAGCCGACGACGGTACAGCCGTGGTGCCACGCCGCAAAGAGCGTCCCGCCGAGGGCGGCCCCCCAGGCCCAGTCCGCGGGCGTCCACACCGTCGTCTCACCCGCCTCGAGGCCTTGATCGAAGTAGTTGTACGCCGCGGCGGCCCGCCCGAGCCAGAGCGCGTGGCTGTGACGAACCCCCTTCGGCGGGCCCGTCGAGCCGCTCGTGTACATGATCGCCGTCGGCGTCTCCGGCGTGGCGTCGTAGACGTCGATGCCGGATTCGTGGGCCTCGAGCAGGTCGTCGAAGGCGTGGGCGTCGCCGCCGACCGACGACTCGTCGCCGAGTTCGATTACGTGCTCGAGGGCGGGGCACTCGTCGCGAATCTCGTCGACCGTCTCGCGAACGCTCGGGTCGACGACGACAGCGACGGCCTCGCTGTCGGCGAGTCGGTACTGCAGGGCGTCACGGCCGAAGAGTACGGTGAGCGGGACGGAGACGGCACCTACCTTCCAGTTTGCGAGGTGAGTGAGCGGGTTCTGGGGCTTCTGTGGGACGACGACGCCGACGCGGTCGCCCGCCTCGACGCCGAGGTCGGCGAGGGCGGCTGCGAGCCGGTCGGAGCGCTCGTCGAGATCGTCGAAGGAGTAGGTCTCGAGACCGCCGTCGGGCTGTTCGTATCGAAGCGCCGTGCGACTCGTGTCGTCGTGTTTCCGCAGGAAGTCGACGGCAGGGTTGAACGACTCGGGAAGGTCCCACTGAAACGTCTCCCTTGCCTGCGCGTACTCGTCGAACGTCGGCATCACCGTCCATGTCATGCGTGGGGATTGTTGGGCCAGCACATAGCATTTTTCGACACGTCGTCGCACGGCCACGAGACGTTCCGACTCTCTCGAGACGGCGATCAGTATATGTATCGAGCGTTCGACAGTGCATTCATGTCACAAGACGTCCTCGAGGACGCCGTCTTCGATCGAGAACCCGACGATCGAGTGCAGATCATCGACGCCGACGGGACCGTCGTCGCACCCGCTCTCGAGCCGGCCCTCGAGCCCGAGACGCTGCGAGCGATGTACCGCGACATGCGGTTTTCCCGGCGGTTCGACGAACGGATGATCAGCCTCCAGCGGCAGGGTCGACTCGGGACGTACGCGTCGCTGGCCGGCCAAGAGGGCAGCCAGATCGGGTCGACGTACGCGCTTGCCGAAGCGGATCTGCTGTCGTTTCAGTACCGGGAACACGGCGCAGTCGCGGCGCGGGGGATGCCGTGGGAGTACCTGCATTACTGGATGGGCCATGAGGAGGGCAACGCCGCGCTGGCCGATCGTAACGTCTTCCCGCTGAATATCTCGATCGGCGGCCACCTCCCCCACGCCGTCGGCTGGTCGTGGGCCGCGAAACTGAAGGGTGACGAACGGCTCTGTCTCGTGCATTTCGGCGATGGCTCGACCTCGGAGGGCGATTTCCACGAAGCGATGAACTTCGCGGGCGTCTTCGATACACCGACGGTCTTTTTCTGTAACAACAACCAGTGGGCGATCTCGATCCCGCGCAAGGACCAGACCGCGAGCGCGACCATCGCTCAGAAAGCCCACGCCTACGGCTTCGACGGCATTCAAGTCGACGGGATGGACCCGCTCGCGAGCTACGTCGTCACGAAAGCGGCACGCGAACGGGCGCTCGAGCCCGGCGACGATCAGTTACGGCCGACGCTGATCGAGGCGATCCAGTACCGCTACGGCGCGCACACGACGGCCGACGATCCGTCGGTCTACCGGGACGACGAAGAGGTCGAACGCTGGCGCGCGAAGGACCCGATCGACCGGTTCGAGGTCTATCTGCGGAACAACGGGGTTCTCGACGACGAGCAGATCGACGCGATCGAAGCCGAGATTGACGACACCCTCGCAGCGCTGATCGACCGCGCCGAAGCCGGCGAGCGCGACCCGCTGGAGATGTTCGAGTACACGTACGACGAGCCGACGCCGCGGCTCGAGGAACAGCGAGCTGCCCTCGAGACGCTTCGGGATACCCACGGCGACGACGAGTTACTCGATTACGAATGAGTTTGACAGGTCCGATATAACGGACGCAATAGGACAGGGCAGCGGCTATCCCCACGTCGCCGCTGCGTTCGCATACGATGCAACTCGAGCAGCCGACACAGGACCCCGACTGGAGCGGCACGATCCCCAGCGCGCTCGACGTGCGAGTGCTCGGTCTCGTCGTCGTCACGGCGGGGCTGGCCGCATCGGTGAACATTCCCTACGGCGGCGTGCCCGTTGCACTCGCCGCGTTCGTCGTCCTCGTGGGTGGCGGCGTCGTCGTCCACGTCCTCGGCGAGCGGAAACTGCGCCGGATCACCGACGGCCTCGTCGAGCGGTGGGCCGCGGCTGGCGGACAGATCGACGACGTCACGCGGTCGGCCGACGGGATGCGAACGGAGTGGACCGTTCACACGCCGGACGGCGACGTGACGGTCGGCGGAATTGCACTGGTCCCGATCGCCCAACTTTCGATCGAGTGGCAGGGCGTCGGCGATACGATGGATGCAAGCGAGGCGGCGGACAATCTCGACGCGCTCGCCGACAGCCTCTACGAAGAGGTCTTCGAGATCGGCGCGACGCCCCAGCGGGCCTGAGTTTCGATCTTCGCGGCCACTACCGGCAACCGAATTCTCGAGTGCGCAAGCGCGGTCCGAATCGGACGGCGAACACACCGCAGACGAACCGGGTGAGGTGCCGAACTGGTGGCCCACACTGAATTTCGTGGCCGACAGTTAAGCCACTCGACAGACACGTGTTCACGTATGTCAATAGACACCACCAGTGGTGTGGGATTCGGCGTCGACGACGAAACACTCATCCTCGACAGCCTCGACGAGTTTCTCGAGCAAGAAGTCGAGCCGCTCCTCGACGACCTCGGCGATGTCGACACGAATCCGCGCACGGGCCACCACGAAAACGGCCGCCTGACGGACGACATCCTCGAGGCGCGAGCACAGATCCGGCGTCGATCCGCAGATGCTGGCTTCTACGCGATGAACCTGCCCGAGGCTGTCGGCGGTGAGGACGTCTCTCCGGTGACGTGGTATCGGGCGAAAAAGCATCTCGCGTCTCACGGCCCCGGACTGGCACGGTACGTGCTGGCCGGGCCGGAAGGGCCGAAACCGCTCCTGTTGCAGGCCGAAGGCGACCAGATCGAGCGCTACCTCGAGCCGACCGTTCGTGGAGAGAAATCCACGGCGTTCGCCCAGACCGAGCCGAACGTCGGCTCCGATTCGCCGAACATGGAGACAGTCGGGAGGAAAGAGGGCGACGAGTGGGTGCTCAACGGCCGCAAACAGTGGATCACGAACGCGCCGTATGCGGATTTCATCCAACTGTTCGCGCGGACGACGCCACAGGACGAAAGCGGGCGCTACGGTGGTATCACCTGTTTTCTCGTCGACCGTGACGAGTACGACCTCGGGTCGTACAACAACGCCGTCGGCGCGGTAGGGACACAGGCCGAGATCGTCCTCGACGACGTCCGTATTCCGGAAGACCGGGTGCTCGGCGAGGTTGACAACGCCTTCTACGCGGCGATGGAGTTTCTCTCGCTCGGTCGCCTCGAGTTGGGTGCCGAAGCCGTCGGATACAGCGAGTACGCCCTCGAGCAGGCTCGTGAGTACGTCACCGAGCGCGAGGCGTTCGGCCAGTCGATCGGAAACTTCCAGCAGGTGTCGGCGAGTCTCGCTTGCGGGAACGCCAAGACGTACGCGGCCGACGCGGCCGGGTTGAAACTCGCCTGGAAGATGGCACAGGACGAACGGACCGTGATGGATGCATCCGTGTTCAAGTGGTTCGCCACGACCGTCATGTGGGAGGTCGCCGACGCCGTGGTGCAGGTCCACGGGGCGAACGGCCTCGCCGAGGAAAACCCCTACATGGACCTGCTTCATCAAGCGCGCATGCTGCGGATCGTCGAAGGGACGGACGAGATTCAACTCAACACGATCGCCAAAGAGCTGGGGCTCACGGAGTAACGGCGGCGGGAACGCGATGAAAACGCCCGGATTCGGTCAAAAACTGAACAGATCGACGCCACCGGTGACGCCGATGACCTGTCCGGTCACGTACGAGGCCTGCTCCGAACAGAGGTAGGTGACCATGTTCGCGACGTCTTCTTCGGTGCCGAGGTGGCGCATCGGCGTCGCCTCGGCGATGCGCGCGAAGTACTCGTCGACGTTCTCGCGCAGTTCCTCGGGCGTCATCTCCGCCCAGTCACCGACGACGATGTTGGGCGCGATGACGTTCGACGTGACACCCGACTGGGCACCCTCGAGCGCCATCGTCCTGCCGAGGCCGATCATCGCGGCTTTCGTCGCCGAATACGAGAGTTGGCCGAAGCCGCCGTACCAGCCGGCCATCGACGACATGGTGACGACCCGGCCCCAGCCGCGCTCGCACATCCGCGGGAACACCGCCTTGCTGATGTTGTACGTCCCGGTCAGGTTGATCTCGACGTCGCGGTTCCAGATGTCGTCGTCGTAGTCGCCGATGCGCGAGCGGGCATCGACCATCGCGGCGTTGTTGACGAGGATGTCGACGCCGCCGAACTCGTCACGCACGTCGGCCAGCGAGTCCGCGACGGCGTCCGCGTCGGTCAGATCGCACTCGAGAGCCATCGCCTCACCCGTATCGGCCGTCTCGTTGATGCCGTCCGCGACCGCCCGCGCGCTGTCAGTATCCACGTCGAGGACGACGACGTTCGCGCCCTCCTCGGCGAGCAGTCGGCAGTCTGCGCTTCCGATTCGTCCGCCCCCGCCGGTGACGACGGCTGTCTTCTCCTGCAGTCCGAGATCCATCGGTGTTCGGGATATGTCAGCATCGTAATTAAGTTTATTGTGAACGATGGTCACGGAAACCGCCGTGGGCCTGCGACCGAATCGATGGCAGCACACGCGGGGTCCACCGCTCGTTGGCCGCCCCGTAACGTAAAGTATCGCTGCGGGGATGTGTTCGGTAATGAAACTCGATGGCATTCGCGTGCTCGATCTCTCGCGGCTGTTGCCCGGACCCTACGCGACGCAACTGCTCGCCGACTCGGGTGCCGAGGTCGTGAAAGTGGAAGATACCGGCGCGGGCGACTACGCGCGAGCGATGGAACCCCTGACGTCCCGCGACGTCGGGGCGATTTTCGAGATGGTCAACCGAGGCAAACGCAGCGTCGCGATCGACCTGAAAGACGAGGATGGACGGACGGCGTTCTATCGCCTCGTCGAAGACGCCGACGTCGTCCTCGAGGGGTTCCGGCCGGGTGTGGTCGATCGACTGGGGATCGACTACGAGACGCTCACCGAGTACAACGAGGACCTGATCTACTGTTCGTTGACCGGCTACGGACAGAACGGCCCTTGGGCGGATCGGGCCGGCCACGATCTCAACTACGTCTCGCTGGCCGGACTGATGGATCTGACCCGTGATTCGACGGCCGAGAAGCCACAGGTTCCCGGCTACCAGATCGGTGATATGGCCGGCGGGCTGTTCGCCGCCTTCGCCATCGTCGGCGCGGTGCTCTCGCGAGAACTCGGCAACACCGATGGCGAATACATCGACGTCGCGATGACCGACGTCGTCGCCTCGTTCTCCCAGTCGGTCGCCTACCAGTCGTTGACCGGCGACCCGGCCGAACCGCGACCGGGAGAGACACCGCTGACCGGCGGCGTCCCATGGTACGACAGCTACGAGACCGCCGACGGGAAGTGGATCACGCTCGGCGCGCTCGAGCCGAAGTTCTGGCGAGCGTTCTGTGAGGCCATTGACCGGGACGACCTCGTCGACGCCCACGGCTCGGAGAACCCGGACGTGCTCGCCGCCTTAGCGGAGGAACTGCGAGCCCTGTTTCGCGAGCGGACGCGAGACGAGTGGGAGACCGTCCTCGGTGACGTCGACGCGGCGTTCGCCGGGGTGTACGCACCCGCAGAGACGGTCGATCATCCCCAATTCCGGGCTCGAGACCTCGTCGTCCGACCCGACGACGCGCCACCGCGGCTCGGTTTTCCCGCCTGCGGCAGCGCCGTCCCGGAGACGACCGACGAGACCGTACCGGTCCACGGCGAACACAGCCGCGAGTATCTCGCCGGTGCGGGCTACGACGACGACGAAATCGAGACGCTCCTCGAGTCTGGAGTCATCCGTCGGGACGCGCCGTAGCACGTCGTACCGAGCCTGCCCTTCGTGTAGTTGGAGAGGCAAATACGGATCGCGCTGATGCGGTTCCGATCGGGCTACTTCCGTTACCGATTTGTGCCGGGAAAGAAATGGACATCTGGTCAGGAAAACGTTTATTTAGGATTACGTAATTAGCATGGGTGGGTGAATACTGAATGAAACGATACGAGAACCACTACGAGTGTCGCGACTGTTTGATGGAGGTCCATCCCGTCTCCTATCGAGCGAACTGCCCGGACTGTGGTGGTGCGCTTCGGTCCGCGACACGATACAGTGGCGACGAAACGACGGGGAGTTGACGCGCCCTCCGTCCGTTTTTGACGGCACAAGCGACAACCGTGCAGTTGCATCGAGAGTACCAGCCGACACGAGATTCCACTTGTCTATTTAGAAGACAGTATATTATATATCCACACTTAAGAGGGATATGTGGACATATGTCCAGTATTCTAGCGCATACCGAGCATACACCCACAGCGACTATATACTGTGTTGTGGTACCGATGTGCAATCGATGATCCCCATTCCAGTTGAACACGCGCTGTCGCACGCTGCACGAACGATCTCGCTGGAAACGTCCACACCGGAGGCTGCATCGTTGCTTCGCGAACCGGACGTGCCGGCACTGGTCGTCCTCGAGGACGAGTCGGTCGTCGGCATGGTCACTGAATCGGATATCGTCGCGTTCGTCGCCGAGACGCTCGAGCCCCATTCCGTCGAAACGATCATGTCGTCGCCGGTGACGACGATCTCGCCGACCGAATCGCTCGTCGACGCCGCCGCGTCGATGCGCGCGAACGGCGTCA
Organism: Natronorubrum aibiense; assembly: GCF_009392895.1. Classification (GTDB taxonomy): domain Archaea; phylum Halobacteriota; class Halobacteria; order Halobacteriales; family Natrialbaceae; genus Natronorubrum; species Natronorubrum aibiense. The sequence continues at coordinate 436,748 of NZ_CP045488.1, forward strand.
GTCACTTGCCAGTCGTCGACGGCCAGACGTACTGTGGGCTCGTCTCCGCGGCCACGCTCGCACCGTACCTCTCGCGGACCCGACTCGAGATCGACTGGCAGGACGACCCGATGCGGATCGATGCCGACGACAGCGGCGGAATCCGGATCAGCGAGTAAGACCGGCGTTCGAGTTCGGCCGTCGCTAATCGGTTATTCGAACAATTCTTCGTGCCGTTCCGCGAGATTCGTGTACTCGCCCGAGGAGAACATCTCGAAGATCTCCTCGGCGTCGATCGTCGTCTCCTCGAGCGGCGTGATTTTACCTGGGACACCGCGGACGAACGATTCGGGCGGGATGTCGTACTCGTCGGGGATTACCGTTCCGGCGGCGACGACGCTGCTCGAGCCGATCGTCGCACCCGTGTTGATCGTCGCGTTGAATCCGATCAGCGCCTGTTCGTCGACGGTCGCCTCGTTGAGCACAGCCCCGTGACCGACCATGACGCGGTCCGCGATCGTCGAGGCGTGAATCGTCGCGTTGTCGCCGATGTGTGCCTGTCGCCCGACGCGAACGGAGCCGATGTCACCCCGGAGCACGACCCCCGGCCAGACGCTCGCGTCGGCGTCGACGTGGACGTCCCCGACGAGCGTCGCCTCTCGGCTGACCGATGCGTCGTCGTCGATCGTTGGTGTCGTCCCTTCGAATGCGTACTGTCGACTGTCCACCATGGGAATGCGGCCCACGTCGCCGATAATAAGCGTTCGTTACGGATTCTGTGACCCTCATCCGACGATGCGTGTCGCTCGAGCGAAGCACTGGGGAGCCCTCGACGGCACCGATGTTTTCCCTCTCGGACGCCACCAGATTAGTATGCTCGTCCTCGGCGACGCCCACGCGTCCGATCCGACCCGTCGCGAGACGCTGCTCGAACTCTACCGAAGCCTCGAGCCCGAATGCGTACTGCAAGCCGGCGATCTGGAACTGTACGACCCGCCAGCGCCGACGTGGTTCGTCGCGGGCAACAACGAGAATCACGACGTCACCGAGGCGCTTCGAGCGGGCGAGGATCCGCCGACGCCGGTGACGGCCACGCTGCTCGCGAGCACGGCTGCGACCGTCGACGGCTGGCGCGTCGCCGGGCTCTCGGGGAACTACGCCCCGACAAAGTACGACTGTGCGCGAACAGAACTCGAGGGCGACCGTCGTCGCCACTTCACCCACGAAGACGTCGAGCGGGCGGCTGCGCTGTCCGACGTGGATATTCTGATTACCCACGAGGCACCGACTGGCTTGCTGTCGTACGGCTACGATCCCGGCTGTGAACACATCGACGAGTTACTCGAGACGCTGTCGCCGGCGCTCTGTCTGGTGGGTCACCACCACCGCCACCGCGAGGCCGAACTCGACGGCACGCGTGTCGTCAGCCTCGCCCCCGCCTGGGAGCGCTACTATACGCTCGTGGGCGACCCCGATGACTACACGCTCGAGGCACACGACCACGAGTTCGGTCGCGACGCTGTATCGAGAGGCAACGAGTCGTAGCGACGGAAAAAAGCACCAACAAGCGTGAATTGGGGACAGCACGTCCCAGACAAGAGTCCGCGAATCGAGACGCGTCCGTCTTAGAACGTCTCGAGGTAGCGGTCGAGTTCCCACTCGGAGACGTCGATGAGGTACTCCTCGAACTCCTGGCGTTTGGCTTCGATGAACTTCGAGGTGATGTGGTCGCCGAGTGCGCTGGTGATCGCGTCGTCTTCCTCGAGGGCGTCGACGGCTTCGCCGAGGTTCGCCGGCAGCGTGTCGATGCCGTGTTCGTCGCGTTTGGCCTCGTCGAACTCGTAGATGTTGTCCCGGACCGGGTCGGGTGCCTCGAGGTCCTGTTCGATGCCGTCGAGTCCGGCGTGGATCATGACGGCGATGGCGAGGTAGGGGTTACACGATGGGTCGGGCGAGCGCAGTTCGATACGCGAGGCTGCTGGGACGCGGGCGGCCGGTTTGCGGATCAGCGCCGAGCGGTTGCGGTCGGACCAAGCGACGTAGACGGGTGCTTCGTAGCCCGGCACGAGGCGCTTGTAGCTGTTGACTGTCGGGTTCGCGATCGCGGTGATCGCGGGCGCGTGTTCGAGGATGCCAGCGAGGAACGACTTGGCGGTGGCGCTCAGGTCGAACTCGTCGTCGCCGTCGTGGAAGGCGTTCTCGCCGTCCTCGGTGAACAGCGAGATGTGGGTGTGCATCCCCGAGCCGTTGATCTTCGGGATCGGCTTGGGCATGAACGTCGCGTGGTAGTCGTGCTGGGCGGCGATAGCACGAACGACAGTGCGGAACGTGCCGACGTTGTCCGCCGTCGTCAGCGCGTCGTCGTACTCGAAGTTGATCTCGTGTTGGCCTTCGGCGACCTCGTGGTGGCTAGCCTCGACTTCGAAGCCCATGTTCTCGAGCCCGTAGATAATGTCACGGCGCACGTCGCTTGCGAGGTCTTTCGGTGCGAGGTCGAAGTAGCCGCCGGCGTCGTTCGTCGTGGTCGTCGCGCGACCGTCTTCGTCCTCCTCGAACAGGAAGAACTCGGGTTCGGGGGCAGCGTTGACCGTATAGCCCATCTCGTGGGCGCGGTCGAGTGCCTGCTTGAGCACGTAGCGTGGGTCGCCCTCGAACGGCTCGCCGGTCGAAGTGTTGTAGACGTCACAGATCATGCGGGCGGACGAACCGTCCTCACGGTTTCGCCACGGAAGCACGGCGAAGGTGTCCGGATCGGGGACCAGACGCATGTCCGATTCCTGAATACGCACGAAGCCCTCAATCGAAGAGCCGTCGAAATAGATCCCGTCGGTAAATGCCTTCTCGGCCTGTCGAGCCGGCACTGAGACGTTCTTGACCGTTCCCAGAATGTCCGTAAACTGCAGTCGGAGGAAGTCGATCTCTTTCTCGTCGATTTCGTCGAGTACGGCCTGCTCGGTCTCAGTGATGTTTCCGCTTGTCATCTTTCTCGTCGTGCTACCCAAGTAACTCCGCTACTAAAACCCTACTGCTCCAAGCAAATCTTCTCTCCATCGCTTGAAACTGTATATTCGTAAAGTTCTAAAGGCTACAGTGAGAGGTTGGATGTGATGACGTACGAAAATCTCGATGCAAAACTAGTGAATGCACTTCTGGGCGACGGCCGCGCCAGCCTCCGCAGCCTCGCCGAGGAGCTCGATGTCTCCGTGACGACCGTCTCGAATCACCTCTCGGATCTCGAGGAACAGGGCGTAATCGAGGGCTACACACCGCGAGTCAACTACGATGCCGTCGGCTACGACGTCACGGCCGTCATCCAGCTGCAGGTCGAGGGGAACGCGCTGCCTGACATCACCGACACGCTGCGCGACCACCGCCAGATGATCAGCGTCTACGAGGTCACCGGCGACTACGACGTCATCGCCATCGGAAAGTTCAAAGACACCGATGGAATGAATGACCAGATCAAACAGCTGTTGACCGACCCGGACATCAAAGCCTCGAACACGAGCGTCGTTCTCAACGCCGTCTCGGAGAACGAACAGTTCGAACTCGAAGTCGACGACACCTGAACCGACCGTTCGATCGAATAGTACGACCGTCTTCTCGAGCATCCGTTGTCACCACCACGAGCCTGCGCGGTCTTATCTGATGTACAACACCACCACGCCGAGGATGAGCAACAGCAGTCCCCACCACAGCGAATCGCCGGGCAGCACTTTCAAGACGAGCGTGACGACACCGGAGGAAAACAGCGACCAGCCGACGGTCGTTCGATAGGCCATAGCCGTCATACACCAACCAGCACAATAGGTCGTGTGCCTGTCAGTTCCGGTGTGAATCAGAGGAGCGAACGTGTGTTAGAGTCCAGCGTCCTCGCTCGAGTCAGCCGTCGCTGGGCGCTCGAGGACACACGCAAAAAACGGTAGTAATTGTCGACGATACGGAACCGCAGCGTGGGGTGGTGGACGGTGGCTACTAGCCGCGTTTACATCATGCCGCCCATGCCGCCGCCCATGCCGCCCATGCCGCCGGGTGCGCCGCCCTCTTCGTCGTCGCCCTTGTCGGTCGACAGGTCACCGGCGGAGATGATGTCGTCGATTTTGAGGACGAGGTTTGCGGCCTCGGCAGCGGAGGTGACGGCCTGCTCTTTGGCGTGGGCCGGCTCGACGACGCCAGCGTCGAAGGTGTTCTCGACGTCGCCCGAGAACACGTTCAGACCGGCCTGCACGTCGCCATCGTCGTGGGCCGCACGCAGGTCGACGAGCGTGTCGATGGAGTCGAGGCCGGCGTTCTCGGCGAGCACGCGTGGGACGAGTTCGAGCGAGTCGGCGAAGGCTTCGACAGCGAGCTGCTCGCGCCCGGAGACGGAGTCGGCGTAGTCACGGAGTCGCGAGGCGAGTTCGACCTCGGTCGCACCGCCGCCGGCCAGCACGCGGCCGTCGGAGACGGTCTGTGCGACGACGTCGAGTGCGTCGTTGACACCGCGCTCGAGTTCGTCGACGACGTGCTCGGTCGAGCCGCGCAGCAGGAGCGTGACGCCGTGGGCGTCCTCGCCCTCGACGTAGAACATCTCGTCCTCGTCGTCGCGGGTGACGTCGCCGAAGCCGAGGTCCGCTTCCGTCGCGCTCTCTAAGTCGGAGACGACCGCGGCGTCGACGACTTCCGAGAGGAACTCGAGGTCGGACTTCTTGGCACGGCGGACGGCGAGGATGCCTTCCTTGGCGAGGTAGTGCTGGGCGAGGTCGTCGATGCCTTTCTGGCAGAAGACGACGTCAGCACCGAGGTCGACGATGTGGTCGACCTTGTCGCGCAGCTGTTTCTCCTCACGGTCGAGGAATTTCTGGAGCTGGTCGGGGTCGGTGACGGAGACTTCGGTGTCGACGTCGGTCTCCTCGACCTCGATCGCCTCGTTCAGCAGCAGGATGTCGGCGTCTTCGACCTCGGTCGGCATGTTGTCGTGGACGGGGTCTTTGTCCACGATGCCGCCCTCGAGCAGGTCGGACTCGCCGACGGCGCGGCCGGTCTGGGTCTCGAGGTTGAGGAACTCGAGGTCGACGACGTTGTTCCCCTCCTCGTCTTCGACGGTAACCTGGCGGACGGCGTCGACGATCAGCTGGGCGAGGTGTTCCTTGTTGACCTCAGTGCCCTTGCCAGTCATCGAGGTCTCGGCTGTCTTCCGGATGAGTTCCTCGTCGTCAGTGTCGATGTCGCTTGCGATGTCGTCAATCTCCTCGCGGGCCTGCTCGCTCGCCATGTGGAAGCCTTTGATGATCGCCGTCGGGTGGATGTCCTGCTCGAGCAGGTCCTCGGCGTTTTTGAGGAGTTCGCCCGTGACTGCGACGGCGGTCGTGGTGCCGTCGCCGGCCTCGTCCTCCTGGGTCTCGGCGACTTCGATGATCATCTCGGCCGTCGGGTTGTCGATGTCCATCTCCTGAAGGATGGTGACGCCGTCGTTGGTGATCGTCACCGATCCCATCGAGTCGACGAGCATCTTGTCCATCCCTTTTGGACCGAGTGTCGAGCGTACAGCCTCGGCGACTGCACGGGCTGCACTGATGTTGTAATCCTGCGCGTCCTTGTCCTTGACGCGCTGGGAGTCTTCGCTCATCACGATCATCGGCTGTCCCTGCTGCATTCGCTGGCTCATAGTCAGCCGATTCATTGATTGCCCTTCTACATAAATCTTTTGCTATCTGCTATCGTCGAGTGATCACCACAACTGACCAGAGAGTGGCGAAACCACCGTACTGCGAACCGTTTTCACCCAAAGTATGTTGTATGTTAACGATCGTCTACAGCGATCATCAAATGGGATACTTCGCCATATTTAAGAGTGACTGGAATTGCGGTCACGACTCGAGTGGCTCGACTACCGACGGGTCGTCGGTCGACGGATCGTTGACCGCCTTCGAGACGGGGTACGCTCGCAGTTCGTCGGCCGGATACGGCTCGAGCAGTGCCTGTGGGTCGTCGGCAGTCAGCCACTCGCGTTCGTTCTCGGGCTCGAGGATAACGGCCATCCGATGGTGCAGTTCCGAGACGAGGTCGTTCGGTTCGGTGGTGACGATGGTAAAGGTCTCGAGTGGGCCAGTGTCGGTCGCGTCGTCGACGCCGCCGCCGAAGGCGTCGAGGCCTGTCTGCGTCGTCGCCGGCTCCCAGCGCTCCCACAGGCCAGCCATCGCAAACACCCGATCGTCCTCGAAGCTGACTCGGTACGGCTGTTTCCCCGATTCAGTCTCGACCCACTCGTAGAAGCCGTCTGCGGGAACGAGACACCGTCGCCGTTCGTACGCCTCGCGAAAACTCGGCTTCTCGGCGATGGACTCTGCCCGCGCGTTGATCAGCCCGCCGCTGTCGTCGTCGGCCCACGATGGCACCAGCCCCCACTCGAGGTGCTGGATCGTATCCGGCGCATCGTCCATGACGACCGGGAGCTGCTGTCCCGGTGCCATATTGTACCGTGGCGTGATCGACTCCGGTTCGCCGCTTGCATTCGAGACTCGAGCGTCGAAGCGGTCCTCGAGGGTCGTCTGGTCGACCATCAGTGTGTAGCGACCGCACATGCCACACACTCCGTTCCCCCTGACTAAATCGTTGTCCGCTCGTCGGTGTGACTAGGCGCTGACTCGAGTATGCGGTCCATACTCCGCCGGAACGGGACGGTAAGTGCCCTGTTACGATATTCGATCCCGGTGGCACACTCGTTGGGGTCACGATGACGGATCGATACGAGATGGTGGTGTGTCAAAACGGTACGTTAGAACTCAGAGATCCGGACGACCCCGATTGCTGGATTGCAACCGACTCGCCGGCCGAACTCGAGCGGTAACCGTCTCGCCTCCGCGGTGTCGCTCGTCGCTCCATCGTTTTTTGAAACGGCGTGTGTCTTCGCTGCCCGAGACGCGTCGCCACTCGGGCAATGTTTCTCGAACCGGTTCCGTGTGGAGGGACGTGTCGCTCACGAGTTTGTTCGCGGCAAAAGACGCCAGGACAGGGATTTGAACCCTGAATCCCGAAAGGGAACACGCTTTCCAGGCGTGCGCCTTACCGTTCGGCCATCCTGGCCTACCTGCTCATAACCACGTCGGTCGTTTAACTCTTACTTTTGCCGTCGCCGCCGTGTGACTCGGTTTCACCCGCCGCACGGCGGGCCGACCACACGGCGATCCGATGCTCGAGAACGTACGCGCTCCCCGCCGTCGCGACGCCGACGAGAACGGCGACGAGCAGTCCCTGAGTGATCGAGACGAGTGGGTCGACGGCGAGCGTGTAGCCCTGGACGAGCACGAGGAAGGCCAGCGCGCCACCGAAACCCCACAGGAGTGCAGAGAGGAGCCGCGGTGACAGTCCAGCGACGGTCACTTGCATTCCTTACTCGAGCGAGGCGATGGCTTCGATTTCGATGCCGACGCCTTTGGGGAGGGCAGCGACTTCGATGGCGCTTCGAGCTGGCGGCTCGTCGTCGAAGTAGCTGGCGTAGGCCTCGTTCATCGCGTCGAAGTCGTCGATGTCGTCGAGGAAAACGGTGACTTTGAGGATGTCTGCGGAGGTCGCCCCGGCCTCGTCGAGAACGGCATCGAGATTGTAAAGTGCCTGTTCAGTCTGGACGTCGATCGGTTCGTCGTCGAGGAGGTCACCGTCGGCCGTCAGTGGGATTTGGCCGGCGGTAAACACCAGCGAGTCGTCGGTCGTCGCCTGACTGTAGGCACCGACTGCGGCAGGTGCGTCGTCGGTCTGGATGATCCGTTTCATATTCCACTCCTCGGCGCGCCCGGGCTTAAAACGAGGCGATACCGCTACGCGAGGATGTCGACCGGGTAGCCGGCGTCGCGGAGATCGGAGAGGAACGCGTCAACGTGGTCGGGGCCGCGCATCTCGAGTTCGATCTCGACTTCGGTATCGCTCATCTCGACTTCGCGGGAGGTCCGGTCGTGGTGAATCGCGTAGATGTTCGCCTGATGGGCGGTGAAGATCTCGAGGAGGTCCTCGAGTGCGCCCGGACGGTCTTTCAGCACCGTCCGAATCTTGAGATAGCGGCCGGTCTCGACGAGCCCGCGGACGATGACGTTCGTCAGCGTGTTGAGGTCGATGTTGCCGCCACAGAGGGCGGCAACGATCGTCTCGTCGTCGTCGTAGTCGAACTGCTCGAAGAGCACCGCCGCAAGCGGCACCGCACCAGCGCCTTCGACGAGCGTCTTCGACCGCTCGAGGAGATAGACCAGCGCGACGGCGATCTCGGGATCGGAGACGGTGACGACCTCGTCGACGTACTGCTGGATGTAGGGGAACGTCTGCTCACCGATACTGCGTGTCGCGATCCCATCCGCGATGGTGTCGACCCCCTCGAGCGAGACGCGTTCGCCTTTCTCGAGGGAGGCTGCGGCGCTCGAGGCTCCGTCGGCCTGCACGCCGATGACGCGCGTGTCGGGTTTTTGCGCCTTGATCGCCGTAGCGATCCCGCTGATGAGGCCGCCACCGCCGATGGGGACGACGACGGTCTCGACGTCCGGGCAGTCATCGAGGATCTCGAGCCCGATCGTTCCCTGCCCGGCCATCACGTCCTCGTCGTCGAAGGCGTGGACGTAGGTACGGTCTTCCTCGCGTTCGATTTCGTGGGCACGCTCGGCGGCTTCGTTGTAGTCTCGCCCCGCGAGGACGACCTTTGCACCGTAGCTTTTCGTCGCTTTGACTTTTGAGATCGGTGCGTGTTCGGGCATCACGATCTTCGAGTCGACGCCCGCTCGCGTCGCCGCGAGCGCAACGCCCTGTGCGTGATTACCCGCACTCGCGGTGACGACGCCCGCCTCTTTCTGTGTCTCCGAAAGCGTCGCGATCCGGTTCGTCGCGCCGCGGATCTTGAACGCCCCCGTTCGCTGGAAGTTCTCCAGTTTCAGGTGGACGTCGGCACCGGTCATCGCTGAGTACGTGTGCGAGTGTTCGAGCGGTGTGTGTCGAGATGTCTCACGCACCCGCTCGCGTGCCTCGAGAATGTCGGCAAGTTCGAGCATACGCCCGACTACTCGGCTGGTGTTGTAAGACTGTCGGGGACTGGTCAGCCAGACGGCCCAGCCCACACCGAGTCCCGCGACAGGACTGTGTTGCCGATCGGCAACACGACAGGGAATACAGGAATGCACGGCGTGTGACGTGCGAGTGTAGAAGGGAACGCGTAGCATATAAAGCTCATGGCTCCAGGGTGAAAGTGAAAACGCAAGACGTGAGGGCTGTTTTCGGGATGTCCGACGCTTGTCTGCCGGACGTCATTCGGTACGTCGTAACACGGCGTTCGATCGCTCGAGTGCCGTGCGGACGGCTACCCGAAACGACGGCGCGTCGGGCCACGACGCATCGCGCTCGAGGCCGAGTCGTGCCGGATCACCAACGTACACCTGCACGGATCGCTGTTCCATGTCCGGCACCGAAACCCGCGCGTACAGTCCGCGATCGACGCCCTCGTAGCGATCGAGTCGCTCGAGTGCGGAGTCGTCGACGGCGAGCAGTCGTCCCTCGACATGCCCACCGGGTACGAGCGTCGGATACCGGCCGTCGACGCGGTGGAATCCCTCGAGGACGGCGTCACCTCGAAACTCGTACGCTCCGGGACCGTTGCCCAGAAGCCGCTCGACCCGCTCCGGCTCGGTCAGCGTTCCGTACACGAAGACCAGCACAGCCGAATGTTCGGGTGCGGTCGCCTTGGCCGTACTGCCCACTGACTTCGATTCCGGTGGTGCAGTCGACGCCCGCTCGAGAACGGACAGTACCGCGTTCCGGTGAGGGAACGGCAAACAGAACGGAAAAACGGTATCGGCCTATGAAGCCGGCCGAAACGGCGTTATCGGTCCGAGATCGGAACGAACGTTTCGTCTTCTGGGCCGGTGTAACGTGCGCGTGGGCGGATGAGTCGGTTGTCTTCCTGATACTCGAGGACGTGGCCGACCCAGCCACCGGCACGGCTCATCGCGAAGATCGGGGTGTACATATCGATCGGGATGCCGAGCTGGTAGTAGACCGAGCCCGAGTAGAAGTCGACGTTCGGGGCGATGCCTTTCTCGCCCAGCCCTTTCTCCTCGGTGAGGTACTGTTCGATGGTCGTCGTGTAGTTGTACCACTTGTCCTCGCCGTTGTCGGCGAGTTCCTTGCTGCGTTCTTGAAGGATCTTCGCTCGGGGGTCTTTGACGTTGTAAACGCGGTGGCCGAAGCCGGGGATGCGTCGTCCTTCTTCGGTCGCCTGTTCGACCCACTCGCGGTGGTCCAAGTCGCTTTCGTCGATCTCTTTCAAGACCTCCATGACGTCCTGATTTGCGCCGCCGTGGAGTGGGCCGGAGAGCGCGCTGATGCCGCCAGTCACGGCGCTGTAGATGTCGGCCATCGTCGAGCCGATCACCATCGCGGTGAACGTCGAGGCGTTCAGGCCGTGGTCTGCGTGCAGGATAAGCGCCTGATCGAAGGTTTCGGCGTGGATGTCGCTGGGTTCCTCGCCGGTTAGCATATAAAGGAAATTCGCCGCGAGCCCCAGATCAGGGTGGGGATCGAGCGGCTCCTCGCCGAGACGATAGCGCTCGAACGCCGCGAGCGCGGTCGGAATCTTGGCCGTGATCCGCCGTCCCTTTCGAAGCGACGCCTCGAGGTCCTCGGGATCGGCGTCGCGTTCGGGTTCGGTGGCCGAAAACATCGAGACCGCAGTCCGGAGTGCGGCCATCGGCTGCTCGTTTGCCGCCGCGAGTCGCTCCATCGTCGCGAGCACGTCGTCGCTGACCTCGCGCTCCTCGTTGAGCGCGGCGGTGAACGACTCGAGTTCGTCCTCGTTTGGCAGGTGGCCGTGCCAGAGGAGATAGACGACCTCCTCGTAGCTCGCATTGCGGGCAAGATCTTCGATCGTATAGCCTCGATAGATCAGTCGACCTTCGTCGCCGTCGATCGAGCTGAGTCCGGACTCTGCAACAAGGACTCCCTCCAATCCTTTCTTGAGATCGTCAACCATACTCGGCATTTCGCACCCCGATGGAAAAGTATTGTCGTTTGTTCGCTGTCACGCCCGAAGACGTGTGATGTCACCGTTTCGTCGGGTAGATACAAAAACTGAACGACTGATTCTACCACTTGAATAGACATCCGTTCACTGTTTAATCATCGGGGTGGATTATTTTACATTATTTTTCGAGAATGGCATTCATCAGCTTCGTTTGGGCAGCGGCGAGATGCTCGGTGAACGTCGAGCGCGCAATGTCGAGTTCCTCGGCGACGTCCGTCGCATTTGCCCCTTTCGGATATTCGAAATAGCCGCACTCGTGGGCCGTCTCGACGATCTCTCGCTGGCGCGTCGTCAACAGTTCCCGGTCGACGATGACGGGATCCGTCGACTCGTCGTGGTCCTGCGTGAGGTCCTCGACGAGGACGCCATCGAAATCCGCGCGGAGGTCACCGACGATCTCGGCGACCGACTCGAGTTCGAGCGTTCGAAACGACAACAACAGCGAACCGTGCTGTGCGCGAACGGAAGCGATCGGCGTCCCCGTTTGCTCGATGATCTCACACGCGCACTCTGCGCCGGCGTCGCGCTCGAACCGATAGACGTCCTCGTGCTCGCTCGTCTGTACTGCAGTCAGGTCGGTCCCGGCACGTTCGGAAACCGTCTCCGCCGACGGGCCGGCAGCGACGCCGAACTCCTCGACGACCGTTCCACCAGTCGATGCCTGCGAGCGCGTGACGGTGGTGATCGGCTCCTCGGTAGTCGCCGAGGCGTCGGCGATCGGACAGTCCGTGGGTTCGTTGACGACGACTGTGGCTCGAAACCCGCTCATGCGTGTCACTTCGGCATCGCTTCTAATAACCTGACACCGGAATTCCCGGCCGGTGAAAACCACGAGGTCCGACGGGGAGCCAACACAGTCCGCGGAACCGATCACAAACGCCGTTTAGGCTCGCTGGCCCAGTTTCTCGCGGCTGATTCGGACGCCGGTCGGCGTGATAATCATCTGATCGTCGCCTTTCCGGACGATATCGCCGTCGACTTCGTGGGCGACCTGCCGGAGTTCGTCAACGATGTGTTCGACGGTGCTATCCTCGGTTCGCAGACGGGTGATATCCGCAATGACGATATCGCCGTCGTAGACGGCGTCTTTGATGTCGATCGCATCGGCCTGTCCGCTGACTTCGGCGATATGGACCTGCATCGCCGCGTCGGCCGAGCTCGCCGAAACGTCGTCGAGGTTCAGTTCGACGTAATCCTCGGCGGTTCGTGACTGACTGCCACCGAGAATTTTGCTCATAAATCCCATTGGCGTAACCCACCGCCGCCGCCAGTATAGTTCTTACGTCAGACACTGTCTTGTGTGCAGTAGTTGTCGGCGAGAAATTTCGAACGAGCACCGACAGAAACGATATCCAGACAGTGATCGAACACATGCCAGAAAGAGCGTATACGGCGACTCGAGCGTCGATTAGCCGGTGAACTCGTAGAGGTCGTCGCCGACGTGATGCAGCGAGTCGACGACCTTGCCCTCGTCACCAGCCATCTCCGAGCCCTCGACGCGAGCGCGGCCGACGGCAAGGACTTTTCCGTGGGTTTCCTCGGCGATGACGACCAGATCGCCGGGCGAGATGTCGTCCGTTGCCGCTGTAATCCCGGGGCGCATCACGTCCGCGCCGTCGCTGACGAACGAGATCGCACCGGTGTCGACCGTGACGAGTCGACGGTCTGGTTCGTAGGCGTTTGCCCCACGAACCGTCAGGAACGGTTCGTCGCCGAAGTAGGCGACCTGCGGTTCGCCGTCGATGAGGATGACCTCCCAGTCGGTGTCTTCGAACTCGACGCGCTCGTATGCGTCGCCGTCGGGGGTGACGCCGAGTTGCTCTGTCAGGGTGTCCTCTAGATCCGAAACGGCATCGCTGCGGAGATGATGGCGAGACTTGACCTGCATACCCGGTCAAACGAGCGGTCCGGAAATAAAAGGCCCGTTCCACCGACCGATCGACCACTGTGACAGTCGGGACCGCCGACGAATGCGACAATTGCTAAGTACTAGCACGGAGTGGTGATAGCCATGTGGCCCTCCCGGAGCCGCACAGAGACGGTCACGTGTCTGGCCTGTGGCGACCAGATAACCCGGTCGATGGCCCGCGAGTACGACAAACACGGCGATCGCTGGGACCGAAAGCACAAAGCGTTCGAGTACCTCTGCAAACCCTGTCACACCGACCTGTGTCATTATCCACGGACCGACCTCGAGGAGGTACTCGTCGAGAGCGGGGCCGGCGACACCGACGAGGCGACGTTTCTCTCGACGTATCTGCAGACCGTCGAGGAACGATACGGGAAACTCGAGGAGGAGTCCTGAAACGGTCTGCTGTCCGTGTGAGTCGCCGACACGAGCTGTACTCGGTGAGCAGCCGGCGCGATACTACTCGGATCGAACGAGCGCAGCGAGTGGCCCGAATCGCCGTGATCGTGTGGGACTCGAGCACCCGGCCGTCCCGACACGACTTTCACCCTTTCGTTCGTACCACACCGTATGAGTGACGACGCACAGGCCGAAGCCGGTACGGCCGAAGGGCAGGGCCCAGTCGAGATCAGCGAGGAGCTCGCACGACATCTGGAAAACAAACGCGAGGAGCTGTTCGAGAAGTTCGAGATCCGCGACGAGTTCCCCGCGACGGTCCTCGAGGAAGCCAAAGCGCGAACCGAAGGCGTCGAGGCGGAGATTCAGGACGAACTCGACGAACGCAAAGACCTGCGGGACCTGACGACGTGGACGACGGACCCGATCGACGCACAGGACTTCGACGACGCGCTATCGATCGAGGAACGCGAGGACGAGTACGTCCTCTGGGTCCACATCGCCGACGTGACCCACTACGTCAATCCCGAGACGGCGATGTGGGACGAAGCCGTCGAGCGCGGGAACACAGTCTATCTCCCGGGCTATACGATCCATATGCTCCCGCCCGTGCTGGCCGAGACGGTCTGTTCACTGGTCCCCAACGAGGACCGACTGGCACACACGGTCGAGATGCACCTCGACAAGGAGCACCTCTCCTACGAGACCATCGACATCTACAAGTCGGTCATCGAATCCGACGAGCGACTCACCTACTCGCAGGCCGAGAATCGTCTCGAGGATCCCGACGCGCCATTGCACGAGGAGAACAAACTGGTGCATGAAGTCGCCGACCGGATGCACGAGCAGCGCAAAGAGGACGGCTCACTCGTCCTGAACCCCGCCCGTGACCGCGCTCACACGATCATCGAGGAGTGTATGCTCAAGGCCAACAAGGCCGTCACGCACGAACTGATGTGGAATCGTGGCGTCGAAGCGATGTACCGAGTCCACCCGCAGCCAAGTCCGGACGAGTGGTCCGAAGCCCTTCGAGAGATTCAGGACCTAGACGGCGTCTCCATCCCCGGCGACACGTGGGACGACCCACGAAAGGCCGTCAACGCGACGCTCGAGGACGCACCCGGTCGCCAACTCGACAAAATCCAGTGGGCGGTGATGAAGGTGATGCCCCGTGCGAAGTACATGAACGACCCATTCGGCGGCCACCACGCGCTGAACTTCGAGATCTACGGCCACTTCACGAGCCCGATTCGCAGGCTTAGCGACCTGATCAACCACTGGATCGTCTACCAGAACGACGTGCCGGAGAACCTCGTCGAACTCTGTGATCGCGCCAGCGACAAACAGAAAGACGCCGAGCAGTGTGAACGCGAGTACAAGAACTTCCTGCAGGAGGTCGGGCTCGATCCGATGGCGGTCAACAACCGCGGCATCGAAGTGGTCGAAGACGAGGAAGAAGCGGAGAAAACGCTGTAAGCGACGCGAACCGAAAGAAACGCGACGCCGAAGGGATCGACTACCGTTTTTTCACTCGCAGTTCGACAGTGCCGGGATCGAGCGTGAGTCCGGCCGAGGGCGACAACGAGTCGGTGACGCGCTCGAACTCGAGTCGCCGAGCGAGGGCCGCGAGCGCGAGTTTTAGTTCGACCCTCGCAAAGCGCATCCCGAGACAGTGTCGCGGCCCGCCGCCGAACGGGAAGTACGCGTACTCGGGCCGGTCACAATCCTCGAGCCACCGGCTCGGTCGAAACGTCTCGGGAGCGTCCCACCACCGCTCGTCGCGGTGAATCCCGTAGACCGAAAGCTGGAGGGTCGTCCCTTCCGAGATCCGGTAGCCACCGAGGGTCGTCGTCTCGACGGCCTCGCGGTAGAGGTCCGTCACCGGCGGATAGAGGCGCAGCGTTTCGTCGACGATCGCGTCGGTGTACTCGAGGGCTGGAAGGTCGGCGATCGTCGGATCGCGGTCGTCGCAGACGGCCTCGAGTTCGCGCTCGAGGCACTCTCGAACTGCGTCGTCGCCGGCGAGATACCAGCAGGCGAACGTAAGCGCGGTGGCGCTCGTCTCGTGGCCGGCGACGAGGAGGGTGACGAGCTGGTCACGGACGGTCTCGGGGTCCATCCGGGTGCCGTCGGGGTACTCCGCCCTCGCGAGCAACGAGAGGAGATCCCCACCGTTCGCTTCCGCCTCGCGTCGCTGAGCGACCAGCCTCGAGACGAGGGCGTCGAGATCGGCCATCGCGCGCTCGTACGCCGGTTCCGCCGGCGTCGGAATCCACGAGGGCAAGATCGTGCGGAGCGCGAAGCCGCGAGGACTGGCGTAGGTCGACAGCGCGCGGGTCGCCCGTCTGACCGTGGCCGCCCGCTCGTCGTCGAACTCGAGGTCGAATAACGTCTTCGTGAGCACCCGGAGGGTGAACGTCGAGAGCGGGTCTCCCACGTCGACGATGTCGCCGTCGTCCCAGCCGTCGGCGAGCGCCGCGGCCTCCGCGACCATGGAGTCGGCGTACGCTTCGATTCGGTCTGGCGTGAACCACGACTGGAGGACGGTTCGCTGGCGACGCCAGCGCTCGCCCTCGGTGAACACCACGCCATCAGGAGCGATGCGGTCGCCGAACTCCCTGTCCAGTTCGCCTTTCCGGAACTCGTCGCTGCGCGAGACCAGGACCTGTTCGACGACCTCGGGGTCGAAAACAGCGGCCATATCGGCGCCGAACGCCTCGTAGGCCACGACGTCGCCGCGCTCGCGTGCCGCCTCTGTGAACGCAAGCGCGTCACGCATGATCGAGAGCGAGCTCCCGACCACCGGTACCCCGTCGAGTCGTGGCGGTGTCGTCACCTCGAGGTCGTGCGTTGCGTCGACCGTCCGCGAGCGTGAATCGCTCATACTCGAGCAATGGATCGATACGACTGTCGCCGTTTCCGCGAAGCACTGAACGTCATTATACCAGCCGACGAACGACCAGGTATGCACTCGGCGGATCTCACCCTGCGACTCCCGCAGTCGATGCAACTCCCGACGCCCGATGCAGACGCCGTCTACCGAGAGGAGCTGCTGTCTTGGGACATCGACACCGGTAGCGAAACACTGCGGTTTCTCTCGCGATTCGTCGGTGATCCCGAAGCGGCCCGCGACGCAGCCGCCGACCTCGAGATCGTCCACCGGTACGAACTCACGCCCGTCGGCGAAGGGACGTACTACGGCTACGCGGTGTTGAATCTCCGTACCGTCGACGCGACGCTGATGGGAATCTTCGACGAACTCGGGCTCGTGATCGTCCCGCCGATCGTCTACACCGGCCGGCAAACGGCACAGCTCAGCATCCTCGGCGAACCGGACGCGTTAGCGGGCGTCCTCGAGCGCGTTCCCGACGACGTCGGCGTCGAGGTCGAGCGTGTCAGTGAGCACCGACAGCGAACCGAAACGCTCGCCGGGAGGGTAACCGGCCGCCAGTTCGAGGCACTCGAGACGGCTCGAGACCTCGGCTACTACGACGTCCCGCGGACGGCATCGCTGGCGAGGGTCGCCGACGACCTCGGCTGTTCGGAGAGCGCGGCGTCGACGCTGCTTCGCACTGCCGAGTCAGCGCTCGTCGACGCGGCACTCGGACGATGAGCACCTAAACCGATTTCTCGTAGACGGATTCCTCGAGGCCGTCGGCCAGATCCGTCTCCCGCGTCGCGACGTGTTCGAATCCGGCAGCTTCGGAAAACGAAATCCCGCGCTCGTTGTCGGCGAGGACGGCCAGGCGCAGCCGATCGAACGTGTCGCCGAGACTCGCCTCGAGCGCCTCAAGTAGTGCGGTCCCGACACCCTCACCCCACACGTCCGGTCGGACGTAGAGTCGAGTCAGATATCCCACAGCGACGTCCTCGGGCCACGGGACGACCTGTACGAAGCCGCGACAGTCGCTCGCGAACCCGTCGCCGGTGGCGGCGTCGCTACCCTCGGCGACCAGAAAGACAGCGTCAGCGCGGCCACTCGCGTCGCTGATCGACGACTCGAGGTCGCCGATCGCGTACCACTCGTCGACGATATCGTCGACGCGGTCGGCACCGAGGAGATCGTCGTACGCGGCGTGCCAACTCTGGCGCGCTGTCGCGTGGACGGCCCAGATATCGTCGACGGTCGCCTGTCGGACCGCTTGGGTCACGCGTGTCCCTATCATACCGGGAGGGAAAAGGACATGGCCAGCCGTTGACTGGTTGTACGGATACTGATATGATGGGAAGATATGAACGAGAGATAGTTGTTTCAGCGCCGTTATCGTACTGATGAGAGCGATTACTCGATTTACTTAATGGTATGGATATTGGAATGTACGTTGAGAGCGTGGTCGGGATGGTCGCCGGCCGTTGTGCCGAACGGGGCCGAGAGCGCCACCGATCGGCTCACTCGATCTCGATGTGATGGCCGTCGTCGTCGCGGTCGTCGTCGACGATCGGCAGGTGCACCTCGAGGACGCCGTTGTGATAGCTGGCGGTGATCTCGTCGGTGACGATCGCTTTCGGGATGGGGACCTGGCGTCCGACCCGACGCGAGCGGACGGATCGGTAGGCGTCGGAGCCTTCCTCGACGTCGGTCTGGGCTCGGATCGACAGCACCCCGTCGTCGAACGTGAGTTCGATGTCCGACTTTTCGAACCCCGGCAGGTCCATCACGTAGACGTAGCGATCGCCCTCGTCCTCGAGGGTCGCAGCCGTGTCGTCACCGACCATCGACGGCATCATCTCGTGTTCACTCCCGCGCTCGAGGGCGGGGCCGAAACCCGGCGTGTCGAACTCGGACAGCCAGGCCGATCGGAGCTGGTCGAAGGCGCGGTCCATCTCGCGGAACATGCGATTCATCTCATCGAAGGATCTCATGGATATTCGGAGATCCATAGGCGACTGGTAATAATAAGGATTGCTGGCTGTTGGTTAGCACACGAAAACAGCTATTTGGCGTAAATATCGTCGGTTCCAGTCCACACGTCTCGACGCGTTGGGTTCGCGACTCCGAAAGCGGTTCGGCACGCGGTCGTGTCGGCGGCGTCCAGCGGCTGACTACCGGATGCGTGCGCCGACGACGGCGAGCAGCGCGCTGATCGCGGCGGCAACGCCGAACCCGGGCACGCTGTCACTCTCGCTCCCGTCAGCGTCGTCTTCGGTGTCGCCCTGAATCGCAACCTCGCGCTCCGAGAAGTGATCGACTGCGACGAGCACGTCAGCGGCCGCCGACGCCTCGCTCGAGTGGGTCACCATGTA
Organism: Natronorubrum aibiense; assembly: GCF_009392895.1. Taxonomy (GTDB): domain Archaea; phylum Halobacteriota; class Halobacteria; order Halobacteriales; family Natrialbaceae; genus Natronorubrum; species Natronorubrum aibiense. Next base: position 455,308 of record NZ_CP045488.1, read on the forward strand.
TCGCGGCTCCTCGCCGATCCCGCCCTCGAGGTCGCTGTACGAATCGGCTTCGACGGCAGCCTCGCCGTCGACGGTCACCGCGAGGTCGTCGGCGCTGTCGGCGGCCTCGAGCGCGGCCTCGGAGACGGAGACGATGACGATCGTCCCCTCGTGCTGGGCGCGCTTGACGACCATCTCGAGGCGATCTTCGCCGTTGCGCTGTGCCTCGACGGCGATGTCCTGACCGTAGGTGGCGACATCGGCGACGCGGTCGCCGTCGGCCTCGGCGGCGTAGACTTCAGCGGTTGCCGTTCCGTCGGCGATCAGTCGTTCCTGTTCGACAGCGTCGTCGTCGTGCTCGTCGTCGGCATAGGAGCGAAAGACGAGCGTCGACTCGCGCTCGAGGTCGGCCGTCACGTCGCCGTTATCGGTAACGGCGACCTCGCCGTCGCCGGCCACGAGGAGGACGCCGGTTCGGTCACCGCTGTCGACGGTGACGCGGTCGCCCTCGTCGCTGACCTCGGCGGTGCTGTCCTCGGAGAGATTCAGCTGGACGTACTGGGCTTCCTCGCCAGCGTCGACGGTCAGGATGCCGCGTTCGGTGTCGTGTGCCGCCAGCGAGGCCGATCCCTCGGTGGCGATCTCGGCCCGGGTCTCGGTCTGGGCTGCGATCTCGAGGCCGATTCCGGAGAGATTCGTCACGGCCGAGAGACCGACGTCAGCGCCGATCCCAGTCTGGCTGTGATGGTCGCGTTGGGACTCGACGGTCACGTTCTCGAACACCGACTGGCCGCCGACCCGGTAGTCGACGATGGCATTACTCGCGGTGTCGAACGCGACGTGGGTGCCGGCGTAGGCGTCGGCCTGTCCGTTCGTCATCGCATCCGATTCGACGGTCTGTGACGTGCCCACGACACCGCCAACGGCGGCGACTGGCAAGGTCGCCGTCGTGACGAGCACTGCGAGCACAACGGCTACAGTTCGGGTCATCGTATCCGGACCATTGGAGACGCTTATAAAGTAGCTTCTGACAAAACCGTCCAAACGTCCTGCCAGTACACGATTCGACGCCCGCGATCGTATCAACAAAACATACGATCAGCGCCGATTGCCGGTGAGCGTTGACCGCCACTCGTGCTTGAGGGCGTGAGATGCGCGCCCCGTCTCAGTTCCCGGCATCCGACGCCGGCGTGAGGTATGCAAGCGCCTCGCCGCGCTCGAGTTCCGCGTCTTTCTCGAGGACGATCTCGTCGACGGTCCCGCTCGTCGGGGCGGCGACCTCGACGTCGATCTTCTCGACCTGAAACGTACACAGGTGGTCGCCCTCGGCGACCTGACTGCCCTCGCTGACGAACCACTCGAGGACGAGTCCCTCGTTTTCGTCCGCGTCGGCCGGCCAGAAGTCGGCCGAATCGAGCGCCACGCGCGATTCGTCGGCACTCATGACTGGGTGTTCCGAATCGCGTTTTCGATGTCGTCGCTATCCGGGAGCACCCTGTTCTCGAGCGGGCGCGCGTACGGCAGCGGGACGTCCGGAACGGCGAGCCGTTCGACCGCCTCGAGAGCGTCCGGCTCGGCCTCGACGACGCGGGTGATGACTTCGCCGGTGAGACCGAACGAGCGGTAGTCCTCGTCGACGACGACGAGTCGGCCGGTCTTTTTGACCGACTCGAGAACCGTCGCCTCGTCCAACGGAACGAGCGTCCGGAGGTCAATCACCTCGACGTCGATGCCATCGTCGGCGAGTTCCGCGGCGGCCTCCATCGCGCGGTGGACGTGCAAGCCGAGCGTGACGACGGTGACGTCGGTCCCCTCGCGCTTGACGTCGGCCTGCCCGAACGGGATGGTGTAGGGCTCCTCGGGAACGGGTGTCTTCGGGCCGTCGGGGGCCGGCATCCAGCCGATCCCCATCAGGCGCTTGTGGAACATGTAGACGACTGGGTCATCATCCCGGATGGCGTTGTGCATCAGCCCCTTGGCGTCGTAGGCTGTCGAGGGAACGACGACTTTCATTCCCGGGAGGTGGGCGAAGGTGCCATACAGCGTCTGGGAGTGTTGGGCCGCGTCGCTGTAGGTGCCGCCGACGGCCGTCGTCAGGACCATCGGGACGCTCACGTTCGCCCCGCTCATGTAGGTGTTTTTGGCCATCTGGTTGTAGAGCTGGTCCATACAGACGCCGAAGAAGTCGACGAACATCAACTCGGCAATCGGTCGCATCCCCTCCTGTGCGGCCCCGACTGCCGCGCCGATGTAGGCCGTCTCGCTGATCGGGACGTCCATGATCCGATCGTGGCCGAACTCGGAGAGTAAGCCGTCCGTCGAATCGAAGATGCCGCCGTAGTCGGCGACATCCTCGCCCATGTAGAACACGTCCTCGCTCTCGCGCATCTCGGTCGCGATGGCCTCGACCATCGCCGTGCTCATCGTCGCCTGTCGCCCCCCGTCGTCGCTCATCGGTCCGCACCTCCGTTGCCGGCGAACTCGGGCGTCGGGTCCTCGTCTGTTACACCCGACGGTGGGTTCGAAAACACGTCCTCGAGGGCGGCGTCGGGAGCCGGTTCAGGCTGTTCTTTGGCCCACGCGATCGCGTCGTCGACGCACTCGTGGGCGTCCTCGCGGATCGTCTCCCGTTCGTCTTCGTCGACGCCGGCGGCCTCGAGGTCGGCCGCCAGTCGCTCGATGGAATCTCGTTCTTGATGGCGCTGTTGGTCCGCCTCCGGTCGATACGTCTCCGGATCTCCCATGAAATGACCCATCCGGCGGTGGACCTGCACGGACATGAGCGTCGGCCCGTTGCCGTCTCGAGCGCGACCGACCGCATCGGCGGCGGCCTCGTAGACCGCGGTCGCGTCGTCGTGGTCGATCCGAACCCCCGGCATGTCGAATCCGGCAGCGCGTTTCGAGCCGTCCTGTGGGACGCTGATCCGCCCTTTGGGCATGCTGATCGCCCAGTCGTTGTCCTCGATAACGAAGATCACTGGGAGGTCGTGCAGGCTCGCGAGGTTAAGCGACTCGAGGAAGGCCCCCTGACTGATCGCACCCTCGCCGAGGTAGGCGACCGCGACGCTGGATTCGTTGCGCTTCATAGCGGCCAGCGCCGCGCCGACGGCGGGCGGACAGCCCTGCGCGATGATGCCGCTACAGGCGAAATTGACGTCTGGGTCGAACAGGTGCATGTGCCCACCCTTCCCGGCGCTGAGGCCGGTTTCGCGGCCGAAAATCTCCGCGGTCATCCGTTTCAGATCGACGCCCTTCGCGATGGCGATGTGGTGTGGCCGATGCGGTGCCGTGACGGTATCTTCGTCGGTCAGATGTGCACAGACGCCGGCCGCGGTCGCCTCGTGGCCCGCCGCGAGGTGGAGTTCACCCGGAATCGGTCCGGCGCTGATGTCGAACCCCGGCGTCTTCCCCTCCATGTACTCCTCTTGGAGGCGCTCTTCGTAGTATCGCGCCGTTACCATATCTTCGTACATCGACCGTAGTTGTGTGGTGGTGACAGTCCCCATGATCCGTCCGCATACACCCCATCGGCTAGTATAACGTTGTTCACCAGCCTCACAGCCTGACAGTCACGCACTGGTTGTGGAGCCGGCAGTGCACTCGAGTCAACCACCAAGGAACGACGTCCGTCGAAACGACGAGAACAGCACGTGCGGGCGACGAACGACGAAAACGAGTCGGTCGGACAACCTGTCTGCAGTCGTCAGCGGGAAACCGCCGTTCCGCCCTCGGCAATGACTGCGTCGACTTCGTCTTTGGTGACCAGCGCAACGTCGCCGGGGATCGTCCGCTTGAGCGCGGCCGTCGCCGAGGCGTACTCGAGCGCGGTCGGGATGTCCTCACCGTGGAGTCGGCGGGCGATGAACGCGCCGGTAAAGGCGTCGCCGGTGCCGATCTGTGAGACCGTCTCGGTCTCGTAGACGTCCTGCTCGTGGACGACACCGTCGTGCCAGCCGACCGCGCCGTCGGATCCGCGAGTGACGATAACCGTGGTGAAGTTGTACTGGGAGCCGAGTTTGTGGGCGAGTTGTCGCGGATCGCCCTCGAACCCGAGGACGTCCCGGGCGTCGCGAGCGGCGATTACGAGCACGTCGATTCCCGGGAACAGCTTCGTCAGCGTCTCTTCTGCCTCCTCGGGCGACCAGAGCTTGCGCCGGTAGTTGAAGTCGAAGGCGGTCGTCGTCCCGCCCTGCTTAGCCGCCTTGAGCAGGTTCAGCGTCGTCTCACGCAGCGTCGGAGAAAGCGCGGGCGTGATCCCGGTCGTGAAGAAGACGCGGGCGTTCTGGATCGTCTCGAGGTCGAACTCGCGGGCCTCTGCGGTTGTGATAGCAGCGTTCTCCCGGTCGTAGACGACGTTCGTTCCGCGGGGTTTGCCAGCCCGCTCGAGGTAGTAGGTGCCCTGTCGGCCGCGGTGGCTCCAGACGACGTCAGTCTCGATGCCGTGCTGGCGGAGTTCGCCGACGACGCGTCTGCCGAGTGCGGTCTCCGGTACTTTCGAGAGCCACGTCGACGTCGCACCGAGTCGATCGGCGGCGATTGCGACGTTGCTCTCTGCACCCGCCGCGCGGACCTCGAATTCGGCGGCGGTCTCGAGGCGTTCGTTGTCCGGCGGCGACAGGCGAAGCATCGTCTCGCCAAAGGTGACAATGTCGCTCACGGCTCGGCCCTCCGGGCGTGTCGGTCGATGTGGTGTGTGTCGGTCATACCCGGACCAACGAACGGCGTCGGTATAAGTTGTGACGTTATGTTGGTTTCCTTGAATGTATGTGAATTGACGCAGTGCCGGCGACGCCTCAAGTGCCTGCCTACGCGTCGACCGTCGACTCGACCGTCACCAGCGCCGTCTCGCCTGCCTCGTCGTGCTCGCAGTCGAGCCGTGCGCCGAACGTTTCGAGGAGGTCACAGCTCGTGGCGACGTGGTCCGTGAGCGCAGGCACACGCAGTCGTCCGCCCTCGAGCGCGAGGTAGACGAGCAGCTGATCGGCCATGTGGTGGTCGACCGGCGGCGCGCGCTCGCCCGTGCGTTCGAGGAACCGGTTTGCGGCGTCGGCGGCGTCCTCGCCGACGCGTTCGGCTGGCGTGCCCCGTTCGCCGAGTGCCGACCAGCCCGCGATGCCGGTTCCGTGATCGAGTCGGAGCACGATCGCCGACCCCGGCGATGGGCTCGATACAGTGGATTCGCGGCGCTCGGTGAGTTCGATCCCGGTGTCCTCGAGCGACAGTCGCTCGAGCGCGCCTGCGGCCTGCCGGTGAGCCACGTCGCGGTCCGCGAGCGACGCCGACTCGACCGAGTAGAGCCGGATCTCAGCGGGCGAGCCGCGCTCGCCGAGGTCGATCGGCTCGAGGTTCGAGGGCGCGAGATGCAGCGTCGCTCGACCGCCGCCGTTGGGATAGAACCCGCGCCGGTCGACGTCGCAGGCGGCGGTGAGACCGAACCGGCGGAGCAGTGGGAGTTTGACGTTACGGAAGTAGTCGAGCGGCGGCGACCACTTGACATCCGTCCCACCGGTGACCGTCACCGAAAGCTGCGAGTCGAGCACCGACGCGAGCGGCAGGAGGGTATCGAACAGCAGCGTCACGCTGCCGGCGGTCCCGATGTCGACGGCGTACTCCCCACCCGGAAGATGGCCGCGCTCTTGCCCACGCCAGCCCGTCGCATCCGTCGTCGATTCGAGGGCGGGATCGAACTCGATCGTCTCCGCGCCGAGTTCCGCTCCCGACACGTCGGCATCACAGAGCTCGGCCATCGTCTCGAGGACGGCCAGATGCTGGTGAGCCAGCCCGGGGGTCGGTCGATTTCCGCGGACGTGCTCGAGGCGAACGGGCACATTCTCCAGGACCGACAGGGTCAGCGCGGTCCGGACGAACTGGCCGCCCGCTTCCGAGCCGTCGAGTTCGCGTACGGCGGTCATAGCAATCGGTACGACCTCGAGTGTCCTACCGTTGGTGGTGTCGGCGGTACAGCGGGGTTCCCAGCGTGCCGCTTGGCCAAGTTTTTCAGTCACACACAAGGGAGTGTCAGCGAATGCGACTGTGGACGGATCCACTCAGACGGCGGTGGCTCCTCTGGGCAACACTGAGCGGCTGCTTCTTGCTGGTTAACGTCAACCGACTCTCCACTGCAGTGCTCTCCGAGAATCTCATGGCGGCCTTCGAGATGACTGGCACGCAACTGGGGACGCTGCACGCGATCTTCTTCTGGGTGTACGCGTTCATGCAGATTCCGACGGGTATCTTCGCCGACCGGGTCGGTCCCCGATTGACGGCCGCGGCCGGCGCAGTCGTGATGAACGTCGGCGTCGTCTGGTTTGCGTTCGCAGACGGCTACCTCACGGCGGTGTTCGGTCGCGGCCTCATCGGTCTCGGCGGGAGCGTCATCTTCGTTTGTGTCCTCCGGTTTTGTGCCAACTGGTACCGCGCCGACGAGTTCGCGACGATGAGCGGCGTGACGTTCGCCGTCGCCGGCTTCGGCGGCGTCTTTGCGACGACACCGCTCGCGCTGGCTGTCGAGGCGTTTGGCTGGCGATCGACAGTCAGCTTGATCGGCGTCGTCGGTCTCGCGATGGGCGTTCTCGCCTTCGTCTTCGTCCGCGATACGCCGGTCGATGCCGGCTTTGAGCCGCTCGAGGGCGTCCCGGGACAGGAGACACTCACGAACGCACAACTCGCACACCACCTCTCGAGCGCGCTCCGGGACCGCTGGATCTGGGTCGTGTCCGTCATGTTGTTCTGTTTGACCGGGGTGAACCTCACCCTGTTCGGGCTCTGGGGTGTGCCCTATGTCGTCCAGACCTACGACGTCTCGGTGACGTACGCCTCGACGCTCACCCTACTCGGCGGTGTCGGCCAGATGATCGGTCCACCGGCGGTCGGCTGGCTGTCAGATCGGCTCGAGAGCAGGGTCGAGTTGATGGTTGCCGGCGGCGCGTGTTACGTCGTCTGTCTCGCCCTGATCGCGATCACCGGAAACCCGCCGCTGTTGGTCGTCGCCGTGGTGTTCCTGCTGGCCGGAGTCATGCTCGGGACGTTCGTCCTCGGCTACCCGGTCGTCAAGGAACGCCACCCGAGCAGCGCCAGCGGCATCTCGACTGGGACGGTCAACGGCGCATCTTTCTTCGGTGCAGCACTCCTCCCGACTGCGATGGGCTGGGTGCTCGACGCCTACTGGACCGGCGACCTCGTCGGCGGCGTTCGCGTGTACACGGAAACCGGCTACCGGCTCGCGTTCGCCATTGCGACCGCCGCCGGCGCGATCGCTTTCTGCTGTACGCTCTGGCTGTACTGGCAGGAGCGCACGACGATGACAGACACTGGAACGCCGAGTCTCGAGGGCACAAGCGGGGAGACGAGCGAATAGCAGCGCGCACCTATCGAACCGCGACGGGCCTTGAGCGCGAGTTATCCGCTGTGACCGGGATAGTCCCGCTCGAACCGATCCTCGATCTCCGCCGCGTCGAACTCGACGAGCACCGGGCGGCCGTGCGGGCAAGCATAGGGGTTCGCACAGTCGTCTAACGCCTCGAGGAGGTCGACCACCGATCCCTCCGTCAGCGACGTGTTCCCGGTGATCGACGGGTAACAGGCCAGATCGCCGAGAAAGTCGTCGGCCAGCGCGTCGACCGTCTCGGCACCCGACTCCCGGTCGCCCTCGACGAACGACGAGAGGACGTCCCGCAGGCGTTCGGGTTCGATAGTCTCCTCGAGCACCGCGGGTACCGTCGTCACGGCGACCGTTCGGTCGTCGATCCGGTCGGCGTAGAATCCGAGCCGGGAGAGGGCCTCTCGGTAGCTCTCGAACGCTTCGGCCTCGACAGCGGTCAACTCGAGTTCGACCGGCGAGGCCAGCGCCTGTGCGGCGGGGTCGTCGGCGAAGGCCTGCTGCAGCCGCTCGTAGTTGACCCGCTCGTCGGCGGCATGCTGGTCGATCAACACGAGGCCGTCGGCCGTCTCGCAGACGAGGTAGGTGTCGTCGTACTGGCCCAACACGCGCAACGACGGCAACGAGTCGAACGCGGTCTCGTCGCCGGTCGCGGCCTCGCCCGTGAGCGTCCGCTGTTCGGTTGCAGCGTCGAACTTGCGACCCGGGCGAACGCCGCTCGAGTCGCTTTCTGACGAGGTGCGCTCGTCGCTCGAGCGAGCCGCGTCGCGATCGCGGGTGCTCGACTCGCGTATCGAGGCGGCGGACGCCGTCGGTCGGTCACGACCGGTATCGATCGTCGACTGGCTGTCGGGCGGTCTGGACGTCGACTCGTCGCCGTGGGAAGAGCGACTCGAGGATGATGTCGCTGCTGTCGACTCGCTCGCGTCTGGCGATGCTGTCGTCCCACCCGTCTCCGTACCGCCCGAATCGGAACCCGTCGGAGTCTCACTCTCACTTGAGGCGTCGCCAGCCGAAGCAGTGTCAGCCGTCGGCTCCGGGAGGTCGTCACCGGTCGTGTCGTCCGCACTCGAGAGCGGCTCTTGTGGGGGCTCGTCGCTCGATGCCCTGTCGCCGCCTCGAGCCGTTCCGGGCTCGAGTCGCGCCTCGCCGGGAGCCGACCGACCACGAGGGGCGCGCGATCGAAGGAGGCCGTGCTCGAGCAGCGCCGATTCGACGGCGGCGTCGACCTGCCGGCGGACGGCGTCGTCATCGTCGAAGCGAACCTCCCGTTTGCGCGGGTGGACGTTGATGTCGACGGCGTCGCCGGGCACCTCGAGAAAGAGCGTGACGAACGGATACCGGTCGCCGCCGAGTTGGGTTCCGTAGGCACCCATGATCCCCTCGCGAATCGCGTCGGCGGTGACGGCGCGACCGTTGACGTAGGTGGCGAGATACTCCCGACTCGAGCGATTAGTTTCGGGGTGAGAGACGAGTCCGGAAACGGACTCGAGGGGGCCGGGTGGCAGTTCGTCGGCGTCGACCTCGACGGGGATCATCGCAGAGGCGACCTCGCGGCCGTAGACCGACAGGACGGCGGCCTGCAGGTCGCCCTGTCCCGTCGTTGAGAACACCTCACGACCGTCGTGAGTCAGGGAGACGGCCACGTCAGGGTTCGCGAGCGCGTAGCGAGTGACGACGCGGTTGACGTGGGCAAACTCCGTCGCCGTCGTCTTGAGGAACTTCCGGCGCGCGGGCGTATTGTAAAAAATGTCGTCAACCTCGACGATGGTGCCTGTGGGACAGCCCGTCGGCTCGACACTCGTTACGTCGCCGCCCTCGTAGACGAGTTTCGTGCCCGCGCCGTCGGCGTTTTGGGGCCGGGACTGGATCGTCAGCCGCGAGACGGAACCGATAGTGTGCAGCGCCTCCCCGCGAAAGCCGAGCGTGGCGACGCCCGAGGTGAGATCCTCGAGGCCCTCGATCTTGCTCGTCGTGTGCTGGCGAACGGCGGCCCGAAGGTCGGCCTCGCTCATGCCCGCGCCGTCGTCCGCGACGCGGATCGATTCGGTGCCGCCCTCCTCGACGGAGACATCGACGCTCGAGGCGTCGGCGTCGAGGCTGTTCTCGACGAGTTCTTTCACCGCGCTGGCGGGGCGTTCGACGACCTCACCGGCTGCGATGCGGGCGACGGTGTCCTCGTCGAGCTGGTGGATGTCCGTGTCTGCTCGCTGGTCGTCGGTGCGGGTCATGGCTCGCTCCGCTCGAGGTCGGCACGGTCGTGAACGTCGGAATCGGGACGTGTGCCGGTCATTCGTAGTCGATCCGGTCGGTCAGCCGTCGATCGCCCGTCGCGTCCGATCGTTCGATGCATGCGTTTTCGGTAGTGGTCAACCGAAGTTAAACTGTGGATTACTGATCGAACACGGTTTGTGGTGCCGGTAGCCGCTTCAGTCGATTCGGACCGACTGGCTGTCGTGAGCACACCCGAGTCGCGCCATCGACGACAGTCCAGTTACGACGTGGTCCACGCTCGAGTCTCGCCGTCGACGACGACCTCCGTCCCGACGTCGTCGAAGGTGACGCCGCCGTAGGCGACGCTGCTTCCGGGTCCCGAGTAGATGCCCGCAGTGCCACAGTCCGCCGCCCGGGCGGTCGTGAGCGTCGCATCGACGTTGTCTCTGAATCGGAACGCTTGATGGTCCGCGCCTTTCGCCGTGACGTTGGTCAGTTTGAGGTCGTCCATATCGTCGAAGATGATCGCGTTCGTGAACGCACCGTCGACGACGACGTTCGAGAGCGCGGCGCTGGCGAAACCGGACGCGTACAGTCCCGATCCGGACGCCAGCTCGCTGTCGTCGGTCCGGATCGTGACGTTGTCGATGGTCAACGCCCGCCGGCCGTCCTCGAGGTGGCCGATCGAGATTCCTCGCGCGTTCTCGAGACACGAGACGCCATCGATGGTCAAATCGTCGACCAGTTCGTCGGGGTCGACCCTGATCGCCGAGTGCTGACAGCCGGAGATGTAGCCGTCTTTGATCGTGATCGAGTCGTTGCTTCCGCGATGGAGGTGGACGCCGTAATCGGGGTCGTTCGTCGGATCGATCTCGAAATTCTTCAGCGTGCAGTTCGTGCTCGGCGTGTCGTCGCCCGCGACGAGTGTATCGTGTTTACCGTTCCAGACGCTGTTCCAAGCAGTTCCCGGCTGTTGGCTGTCGAACTGCACCGGCGCATCCGAGTTCCCTGCGCCACCACATGTCGCCCAGAAGCCGTCGATGACGACGTTCTTGCACGATACGACGTCGATGTGATGATAGTAGACGGCATCGCCGTAGATCCGTTCCAGCCGAACGTTTTCCGCGTGGGCGGGCATGATACCCGTCGCGTTCGGCGCATCGATCCGAACGTCACAGACCGCCCAGTTCGACGCGCCACCGTAGCCCGATTCGTCGTAGCCCCGATTCGAGAGGAGGGCCCGTCCCTCCTCTCCGTCGGGCCGTGGCCCCTCGAAAACCGTCGCCCGACCCGCACCACGCACGATCGTCTCGTCTCCGATCAGCGGCGTCCGCTCCAAGAGATAGCGCCCGGGCGGGAAGTAGACGATCCCGCCGCCGGCCTCGGCGACCGTCTCGAGGAGGTCGTGTACGTCCTGACCAACCTCGGTCGTGCCGTCGCCCTCGATCCCGTGGGCCTCGACGTTCCACACCGGGGTCTCTTCGGTCCGCGCGTGGACGAGCTGTGCCGCCTCGAAGCGTGCCGCCTCGAAGTGGCTCGTCCCCGGCACCGGCTGGTCGGGGCTACCGCGGCCGCTGAAGTACGTCCAGTCGCTGCTCTCGGCGTCCCAGCGCCAGGTAATCCCCTGATCGGTCGCGTGGTAGAGTTCGTCGTCGTACTCTCCCTCGGCCGGTCGCTCGGTGATCGGGCCGCGGACGATCGCGTGTTCGTCCACCGCCTCGACCGTGTCGGTGTGATCCCACTCGTCGCCCCGTTCGTACGTGCCGAGCCCGAGTCGCGGTGTTCGATCAGCCATGGCTACTCAGTCCCGTATCCACGTCCGTACGCCAGTCCATAGAGGGCGGCCGGTGTCTCCTCAGCAGGCGTCTCCGTCAGTTCGTCGGCCGTACTTCCCGCGACCGTCACGCACCCAGCGGAGATTGTGGCGAGGACGTCCCGTCGCCGGAGCCCTGTACCGTTCATAGTAGCATCATATTTCGGGACTGCATAAAAATGATCATAGAACGGTCAGATTGACAGTAGTTCCCATGGCGCTGCCGACCAGCCTCTCGTCTCGAGGATGTCGCCGACGGCCTCGAGTCAGTGGAACAGTCAATAGGTGGTCCAGTGTCGGTCATTGAGTCACCGTTCACCCGCGATAAAAATATTAGTTTGCTGGCAGAAGCAGGTCGTCGACGGCGCTGCCGATCGCCGCCCGCTCGTCCGCGGGCACGGAGACGAGCGGCGGTCGAACGGAATCGGTCGGGAGTAGGCCGCGGTACTCGAGTGCAGTTTTCGTCGCCGGCGCGAAGCCGTAGCTGGCACAGGCGTCGAACAACGGAGCGATGGCGTCTTGTAACTCCTCGCCGCGCTCGGCGTCGAACGTGTCGTACAGTTCGGCGTACGCCTCGGGGACGACGTTCGACAACGCGTTCAGCCCGCCGTCGGCACCCATTCGGAGTGCAGGGACGAGCAGCGCGTCGTACCCCTGCAGCATGAGGAACTCCTCGGGCGTCTGCCGGAGGACGGAGAGGAAGTACTCGAGGTCGCCGCTCGAATCTTTCAGCCCGATGATGTCGTCGTGGGTGGCGACGGCCGTGAGCGTCTCCGGTTCTATGCGCCCGCCCGTACAGACCGGGATGTTGTAGAGCAACACGGGGAGCGGAGATTGGTCAGCAACCTGCTCGAGGAATTGCCGATTACCGGCGGGATCGTTCGCCGTATGGAAGTACGGCGGCGTGACGACCGCGGCGTCGGCACCGGCGTCGGCTGCGTCCTCGGTGTACGCGACTGCCTCGGCGACGCTCGTCGCGGCCGCGCCGGCGAGCACTGGCACCTCGCCGCCGGCGTGTTCGACCGCGAGTTCGTGGACGTGCCGTCGTTCCTCGCGTGTGAGACTGGCGAACTCACCAGTCGTGCCACAGGGAAAGACGCCGTCGATCCCGTGCTCGAGAAGGTGTTCGAGGGTGGCGACGAACGCGTCGTCGTCGATCTCGCCCGCGTCGTCGAACGGCGTGACGACCGGACAGGTGATGCCAGAGAGTGCGTGGTGGAGTTCCATACCACGATACTATCGCGGTGGCCGCAAAAGCGTACCTGCTCGTCGTTACTCGAGGCCTAGTCCCTGCGACATCGAGTTCCCGGCCCGCGGGACGCCTTTGACCGTCACCGTCTCGCCAGTCATGAAGGAGGCGGCGGGACTCGAGAGGAACTGGACGACGTCGGCGATCTCCTCGGGATGGCCGATCCGGCGGTCAGTCTTCTCACGTGGGGGCATAGACTCGCTGTCGATACCGAGCGTCTCGGCGACGCCAGGGGTCTGGATCAGGCCGGGCGCGACGCAGTTGATGCGGACGCCGTCGTCGGCCCACTCGACGGCCAACGTCTCGGTCAGGCGGATGATCGCCGCCTTCGCAGCGCCGTAGTGGCTCTCGCCGGGGGCTGCGTGCTGGCCGTTCACACTCGAGAGCGTGATGATGACGCCGCCGTCGCCCTCGCGCATAACCTCGCCGGCGAGCTGGGCGCAGTGAACGGTGCTCGTGAGGTTGAGGTCGAGAATCGTCTCCCAGCCGTTCGCCGAGATGTCCTCAAAGGGGGCAACGAACTCGCCGCCGGCGTTGGTGACGAGGATGTCGATGTCGCCGAACGTCTCGACGGTCTCGTCGATCAACTGCTGGACCTGCTCTCGCTCGCGAACGTTACATTCGACGGCGAGTGCCTCGCCCGTGTCCTCATCGTCGTTGATCCCCTCAGCCACCGGGCCGATACGATCCATCGATCGCGAGCAGATCGCCACGTTCGCGCCGCTCGCCGCGAGTGTTTCTGCGATCGCCCGACCGATTCCCTGACTTGCGCCGGTGACGATGGCCGTCTTCTCCGCCACGCCGTAGTCTGATTCGTGCATGATGTTACCTCTCATCTATTCAACTATAGTATTATTGGTGGAAAGTAAACTCGAGAAATATTGAACGCTGTTCAGTGCCGATGACATAATAGAAACCGATAGTCAACAACGCGAGCCACCCGACCGGCGGTCCCAGCCACTCGCCGGTCACACCGTCGGCCAACACGATTCACATACCGATTGGACACAAACGGTCGTCATCTCCGGCGACGGGCCGTGAGATGCGATGGGGCGCGTACTAATTGTTGTCCGACAGTATCAGTAGTCGACCGTCACAGCGACCTCGTTGCGGCGCAGAAACGGCGGCGTCCAGGGGTCGTTGTACTGCAACACCGTCAGTTCGTCACGCGCCTCGAGGCCGCGCTCCTCGAGTCGATCGCGAAGCGACTGACGTGCGCGTTCGACGCGCCGATCCGTCGCGTACCAGGAGAAGCGCCAGACGGCGACCGTCCGAGACGGTTCGGTAACGAGGCGAACTGCCGGATCGGTCGGCACCGGCGCGCTCTCGAGTGTATACTCCGGTGGCAGATAGAACGCCATCGACACGACGTCGGTCGTTCGATCCGTCCGAACCGGCGCTGTCATCGGAATCGATGTCCCGTCCTCGCCGTTCGTTTGGACCGGTGTTTCCGGTGGGACCGACTCGGCGCTCGTCGTGACTGGCGCGGTCATCGAGACTGCATCGCCAGCCTCGTTCTCGCCCGAAATATATTGAAAAAGCCGTCTAAACGCGGTGCGCCGATCCGGAGCCGTCGTCTCGATCAGCATCGTCGCCGGGTAGCGTCGCTGTTCGAACGCACCGTCGCGCTCGAGCGTCTCGAACGGCACCCGGTCGGTCGTCCTGATCACGTAGAGACCCCAGCCAATCCAGGCAGCGAGGAGACCAACGAGCACCGAGACGATTGCTGTGACTCGAGTTCGCATACACCGTCTACGCGACCGGACAGTAAAAACTCGTCAGTGGCGTACCCTGCTGTCGATGACGACCGGTCGAATTGCGACACTGACTCGAGGAGACCGACTCGTGTTTTAACACTAATCCGATAGTTTTATGGAACTACCAATATACAAAGAGATAGACAATTCCAAAAGAGCGCAGGTCTGCGGCTCGACTATAGGGTAAAATAGGGCTTTAGCGGCCGTTTTGAGTGTTTATGGCCGCAATTTTTCTTAGCCAATAGGTCGGGTAGTGCATTAGCAAATAAATAACGTAAAAGAGAGGCGATTTTCCAGTATAATTTGGATATTATTCTGGTAATTGCCATATATATGGTCGATCTCTCTCAAAAATTCAACTTCTCCATAACCATCAAACATCCCATTTCTATACAATAACTCTGATTTCGTAGTTGTATAGTAGTTTGTCTAATTGGAGAAGAACTACCGTCAATACCACAGTCACTGCGGGTAACCAGCTTAGTTGTCACAGTCCCTCGAGCATCTTCTGTTACTGTCGAGTCGGGTTCGAGTCCTCGGCCCGTTCGATGCGCGGTGTGGTGAGTGTTGTGCGTTTCCGAAATGCGAACGTTATACGGAACGGGTGCGAGGGTAGCCGAAACACGGCTGTTGGTTTACAATAATATTCTTGTAAAAATACGTGTGAACGCCGAACTCAGAGCGACCGACTCGCGTTGGACATGTTGATGCTCGCCTCGGTGACGTTCGCACTCTCCATGACTTTCTCCGGAAGCGTCTCATAGTATCGATCGCCGTTGAGTCGACTCGTCGGTCCAGAGACGCTGATCGCACCGAGAATCGTCCCGTTCGCGTCGCGGGTCGGTGCACCGACGGCTCGGATTCCCGTAACTTCCTCTTCGTCGTTCACCGCGTAGCCACGTTCTCGGATGGTCTGAATCTCCTCGAAGAGGGTATCGCGGTCGGTGATCGTGTTCTCGGTCTTTTGCACGAGGCCGTACTCGTCGATGATCTCGTCGACTCGAGCGTCCGGGAGGTAGGCGAGAACTGCTTTACCAGTCGACGTAAAGTGGAGGAAATCGGCCTTTCGCTCTTTGGTCGTGTGATAGGCGTCGCCGACGGCGTTCTCACCTGCGACCTTGTAGATATTCCGCTCGAGGCCGTGTTGTTCGCACATGAGGTGGACGTACTCCCCGGTTTCCTCGGCCAATCGATCGACCTGCTGTTTGCCGTGTTCGAACAGCACGTGTCGGTGCCGAATCGTCTTTCCGAGGTACAGAAACTCGAGGCTGAGTCGGTACGTGTCGTCGTCTTTCACGACGAAGCGCTTCGTCCGAAGCGTCGAGAGATACGAGTACGCCGAACTCTTCGAGATGTCGAGGTAGTCGGCCAGCTCCGTCACACCAGCGCCGTCGAGTTTTTCGAGTGCGTCGATGACGTCACACGCCCGAGCGACGGTTTCGAGCTGCCGCGGGCCCTCATCGTTTGTCTCGCGCATACGCACACGTGGGCCGCGAGCGGAATAGATGTTCGCATTTCGGGAACGCATGCCCGGGGTGGCACTTCAGTACGCTATTCCACAAGTGCTCGAGCACGACGCCGAACGCATGTTGATCTGACATCGGGCGATGGGGAACATTGACTGGCACGTACACCGTCTCGCACGGTGGTGATGTGATGTGTGTCACTCGGTTCCGTTGGTACCATACCGATCGCTGGAGACCAGCGATGGAGGTCATCGACGGGAGAACATATTCTCATTTCGAAAACGCACCGGTCGGTGACGCGCAGTCGCGCTGATCGCGAACGGTCCAGTGCTCCAGTCTGGAGTCGCTGTCGACACCGGGTCCGCTACGAAGAACGTAAACACTTAACAAAGCGGACTTCGGATCACGCATCGGACCATGCATGTCTCCAAGGGGAGGCTTCGGCGAGAGATCGAAGCTAACGCGCAGTTTGGCGCACTGTCCGACGTGGACGGCCACGGACGAACGACACTCACCGGCACGGACGCGAACCGGCGTGCTCGAGAACGGTTCGTCGATCGACTCGAGCAGGCGGGGCTCGACGTTCGGATCGACGCGGTCGGAAACATCGTCGGCCGGTGGGTACCGGAGGGGATCGATCCGGCCGCCGCGCCGGTCGCGACCGGCAGCCACCTAGACTCGGTCCCGGTCGGTGGAATCTTCGACGGGCCGCTCGGCGTCTACGGCGGCCTCGAGGCGGTCCGTGCGATACAGGAGTCCGATCGAACGCCGGAACGGCCGATCGACGTCGTCTGTTTCACCGAAGAGGAGGGCCAACGGTTCGGCAACGGACTGCTCGGCTCGTCCGTCGCCACCGGCAAGCGGTCGGTCGACGACGCGCTGGCGTTCGAAGCCGACGACGGAACGACCCTCGAGGACGCCCTCGACGAGATCGGCTTTCGCGGCGAAGGCCGAATCGACGCCGCCAAGTGGGACGCTTGGCTCGAGTTGCATCCCGAACAGGGAACGCGTCTCGAGGAGGAGGACGCAGCCGTGGGCATCGTCACGAACGTCACGGGGATCACCCACTGCTACCTCGAGGTCGACGGCGAAGCGGACCACGCGGGATCGACGCCGATGCCCGGTCGCGTGGATGCCCTCGCTGCAGCGAGCGAAGTCGTTCTGGACGTCGAGGAAGCCGCAAACCGGCTCGTCGACGACGAATCCGCGTCCGCCGTCGGCACGGTCGGAAAAGCCGTCGTGGAGCCGAACGCGACGAACGTCATCCCGGGACGGGTCCGACTCGGGATCGACATTCGAGACGTGTCGGCGGATTCGATTTCGACGCTCGTCAGTGCGCTCGAGGAGAGCGCCCGGCAGGTCGAACGGGAGCGAGACGTCGCGACGACTGTGTCGCGACCGTACGACGTGCCGCCGGTTCCCATGGCCGACCGCTGTCGAGAGGCGCTGCTCGAGGCCGGGGACGTGACCGACGTGCGAACGTCGCTCATGCACTCGGGAGCAGCCCACGACACGATGAACATCGCCAGCGTCACCGACGCGGGACTGCTGTTCGCGCCGTCTCGAGACGGAATCTCACACAATCCACGGGAGTGGACCGAGTGGGCCGACTGTGCTGCAGCGACCACCGTTCTCGCGGAAGGGCTTGCACGTCTCGCCGACGCATAACTCGCGGTCGAATCGAGAGCAGTGACGACGAACCGGCGCTCGAATCAGGGGTGTCGGCAGTCGGCACCCAGCGACAACTCGTGTCATTCTGCGTCGCGGGTCAGTCAATAAGGAAAACATTTATGTAATAGTATTCGCAACGCTGCAAGAGTATATGGGAGATACTGACAACCCAACCGATACGCCGTCTTCAGACGGTCCGAGCCGCCGGCTTTTCATGAAGGCCGCTGCGGCAGGCGTGCCGATCGCACTCGCAGGCTGTGCCGGCGACGTCGATGACATCGAGACGGACGGAGAGTTGCTGTGGGGTGGCAGCGTTCCGGTGCAGAGTCTCGATCCACACTTCGAAAGTGCCGCCGCAACCGCTCGCGTTCTCGAGAACATCACCCAGGGCCTCGTCAGAATCAACTGGGACTACGAACTCGAGCCGGCGCTGGCGGAATCCTGGGAGTACTCCGAGGACAACACGGAGATTTCGTTCTCGCTTCGCGAGGGCGTGTCGTTCCACGACGGGTCGGAGTTTACGTCCGAGGACGTGCTGGCCTCGTTCGAGCGCATCGACGAACGCGAGGGGCTCGCAGCCGATTACATGTCGCAAGTCGACTCGATGGACGCACCGGACGACTACACATTCGAGATGGTGCTGACCGAACCGTTCGCGCCGCTGCTGTCGCGAATGGCGACGTCGCACATGCACATCCTCCCCGCAGAACAAGCCGAACAGGAACAGGGCGCGTTCAGCGAGCCGATCGGGACCGGCCCGTTCCAGTTCGAGAGCATGGAGATCGACTCCGAGTTCGTCATGGTCAAATACGACGACTACTGGGACGACGACCTCCCGTATCTCAACCGCGTCACCAAAACCGAGATTCCAGACGACGACAACCGACTCAACACGTTCCGCTCCGGCGAACTGGATTTCATCAACGACGTGCCGCCGCGACACGCCGAGAGCCTCGAGGAGGATCCGGACGTCGACTTCATCGAGCGATTCCCGAAATCGCTCGTCTACCTCGGCGTCAACTGCACCGAAGAGCCGTTCGACAGCCGCGACGCTCGACTCGCACTCGAGTACGCGATCGACAAGGAAGAAGTCATGGAGGCCGCGCTGTACGGGCAGGGACAGGTCGCGACGAGTCCCGCCGCACCGGACAGCGAATGGGAACATCCCGACCTCGAGCCGCGACCACGTGACCTCGAGAAGGCCCAGGAACACCTGGAAGCGGCGGGCTACCCGGACGGCTTCGAGGCGTCGTTCAAGATCCCCCAACAGTACAACGATCAGGTCACCGCCGCACAGGTGATCGAATCCCAGGCGTCGGAGGTCGGGATCGACCTCGACATCCAGATGATCACGTGGAGTAACTGGCTCAGCGACGTCTACACGGACCAGGAGTTCCAGGCAACCACCAGTTCGTACCTGGGACTCTGGTTCCCCGACGCCGGGTTCCACCGCCCACTGCACTCCGAGGGTGCGTTCTTCTTTACCGGCTGGGAAGACGCAGAATACGACGACCTCATCGATAGCGCCCGACAGAGCTACGATATCGAGGAACGAGCCCCAATCTACCACGAGGCCGCCGAACTCCTCAAAGAGCGTCGGTCGGGCCACATCTTGCTGTACTGGATGCCAACACTGATGGCTCGTACGCCCAGCGTGACGGGCGAGATCATGTCACCCGACGGCTCGACGTTCAGGTTCGACGAAGTCCAGTTCGAATAACACCATCGGAAACACATGTACACGACCACTGAGACATGAGACACACACCCATCCCCGTCATGTATATAAATGGCGTTCGTTAATTACCTGCTCAAGCGGTTCGGCTTCATGCTCGTCACGCTGTTCTTAGTGACGCTCATCACGTTCGGCCTCACGAATATTTTGCCGGGCAACGTGGCGCTGTTGATTCTCGGACCCAACGCGACTGAGGCATCGATCGCACAGCTCGAGGCACAGCTCGGACTCGATCAACCGCTGTACGTTCAGTACCTGGAGTGGGTCGCCGGGCTGGTCAGCGGCGACATGGGGATGTCCCTCCGATACAACGTCCCCGTCTTCGACCTGATCGCGCTGCGGCTGCCACGGTCGCTGTTGCTCGCCGTCACGGCGACGGCCATTTCGGTGACCCTCTCGATCCCCCTCGGGATCATTGCGGCAGTGAAAAAGAACACGCCAGCGGATCTCACGGCCTCGATGGTCGCGTTCGTCGGCCTCTCGCTGCCGATCTTCCTGTGGGGGCTCGTGTTCATCTACGTGTTCGCACTCACGCTCGGTGGGTTCCCGACCCGTGGGTACGTCTCACCGATGGCCGACCCGGTCGCGTCGATCCACCACCTCATTCTGCCCGCCAGTGCGATGGGGGTCGCGCTGACGGCCTACATTATGCGAATGACACGCTCGAGTATGATCGACGAACTGAGCGAAGACTACGTCGAGTTCGCCCGGTCGAAGGGACTGAGCGAGCGCGCGGTCGTCCTTCGTCACGCGCTGAAAAACGCCGCGATCCCCGTGATCACGGTGGTCGCGTTCCAGTTTAGCTACGCCTTCGGCGGCGTCGTCGTCCTCGAGGAAGTGTTCTCCTGGCCGGGCATCGGACAACTGACGCTGACAGCGATCGAGAACCGTGACATCCCGCTGTTGCAGGGCTGTATCATCGTTATCGCGCTCATATACATGCTTTCGAACTTTCTCGCGGACACGTTCTACGCGTATGTCGATCCGCGAATCCGCTACGGAGGGTCCGAATAATGTCGACGAACCGGTTCCGGCTAACGGACGAACGCAAGGCCCACTACGGGCGATTCATCCGCCAGTTCCGCAACAACCAGAAGGCGATGATCGGGCTCGGCATAATCGTCGTGCTCTTTTTCGTGGCCATCTTCGCACAGAAGATTACTGTTCCGTACATCGATGTGACGATACAGCCGTTCTCGTTCGTGCCACACGATCCCGAGGCCACAAACGTCCAGAATCGAGAACAGGGCCCATCGATGGAGCATCTGATGGGGACCGACAATCTCGGTCGTGACATCTTCAGTCGCGTCCTTGCGGGAGCACGAATCTCGGTGTTGGTCGGCTTCACGTCGATCAGCATCGCGATGATCTTCGGGACGACGATCGGCATCGTCGCTGGCTACTATCAGGGACTGGTTGACGAGGGATTGATGCGGGCGATGGACGCGATGATGTCGTTCCCGCCAATCCTGCTCGCGCTGACGATTGTCGCCGTGATGGAACCGAATCTATTCAACCTGATCCTCGCGCTGGCGTTCGTCTACACGCCGTTTATCGCCAGGGTCGCGCGGAGCGCCGCACTCTCCGTTCGCAACGAATCGTTCGTCGAAGCAGCCGTCGCTCGCGGTGAGAGCGACACCTACATCATCTTCAGAGAGGTGTTGCCCAACTGCGTCGGCCCGTTGCTCGTGCAGGGGTCGATCAACATCGCGTTCACGATGTTGCTGGAAGCGAGCCTCTCGTTTCTCGGCCTCGGCGTCCAACCGCCGACGTCGTCGTGGGGGCTGATGATCAATCAGGGATGGGCGTTCATGGGCGATGCCCCGTGGCTCGTCTTCTTCCCTGCACTCGCGATCGCAATCGCAGTGATCGGCTTCAACTTACTCGGCGACGGCCTCCGTGACGTCCTCGACCCGAAGGGGGAGATCATCGAATGACCACCAACGCTACGACCGACCCACTGCTCGCAGTCGAATCGCTTCGCACACAGTTCAAGACCGAAAACGGCACCGTCACCGCGGTCAACGACGTCTCGTTCACCCTCGAGCGAGGCGAAGTGATGGGAATCGTCGGCGAGTCCGGGGCCGGGAAAAGCGTGACCGCGAAGTCGATCATGCGCCTCATCGACTACCCGGGTGAGATCGCCTCGGGCTCGGTCATCTTCGACGGCGAGGACCTCCTCGAACTCTCCGAAAAAGAGATGCAGCGCGTCCGTGGGAACAAGATTGCGCTGATCCCACAGGATCCGATGACCTCGCTCAATCCCGTGCTCACGGTCGGCCAACAGATCACCGAGACGATCCAACTCCATCAGGACGTCAGCGAGGACGAGGCTCGCGAAATCGCGATCGAGGCGATGGGCGAGGTCGAGATTCCGGACCCCGAATCGCGCATCGACGAGTACCCACACGAGTTCTCCGGTGGGATGCGCCAGCGCGTGCTCATCGCGATCGGCCTCGCCTGTGAGCCGGATCTCATCATCGCCGACGAGCCGACGACGGCACTTGACGTGACGACACAGGCGAAGATCCTCGAGTTGCTCAACGACCTCCGCGAGACGCACAACGTCTCGATTCTGATGATCACGCACAATCTCGGCGTCGTCGCCCAGACCTGCGACCGCGTCGGGGTCATGTACGCCGGGAATCTCATCGAGACGGGGCCGGTCGAAGCCATCTTCGACCGGCCGAGACATCCCTACACCCGGACGCTCATCGACGCGATTCCGGAAGTCGGCGCGGACCGAAATCGACTCTACGCCCTCGGTGGATCGATGCCCGATCTGCAGTCGCTACCTGATGGCTGTAACTTCGCCGACCGCTGTCCGCACGCGACCGATGACTGTCACTCCGGCGGCGATCCGGCGCTCGAGGCCGTGCCGGACGCCCCGGCGGGGTCGCACGCGGCGTGTTTCCGGACGGCCGAACTCGATCTCTCGGAACCCGGCACCGAAACGGTCGGCGAACGCCGCCACCGCACGCAATCGACGGAGCCGCTGCTCGAGGTCACCAACCTCAAAAAGTACTTCTCGGCGGGTGACGGGCTGCTCGGCAACCTCTCGCTCGCCCGAACCGACGGGGGCGGACTGACGCTCGAGCGTCGATACGTCAAGGCAGTCGACGGTGTGAGCTTCAGTATCAACCGCGGCGAGACGGTCGGACTCGTCGGCGAGAGTGGCTGTGGCAAGTCGACCGTCGCCAGAACGGTTATGCAGCTGCTCGAGCCGACCGACGGCGAAGTGTACTTCGATGGCCATCCGCTCCACGAGCTCGGCAAGTCCGACATCCGCAGCCTCCGCCAGGAGATGCAGATCATCTTCCAGGATCCGAAGAGTTCGCTCAACCCGCGCAAAACCGTCGGCCAAATCATCGGCCGCGGGATGGGAAAACACAACATCGCGACCGGGGACGAAAAACGCGAGCGAATCGAGGAGTTGCTCGAGCGCGTCGGGCTGGCGGCGAGCGATATCGACAAGTATCCCCACCAGTTCTCGGGCGGGCAACAACAGCGGATCGCCATCGCGAACGCCCTCGCCGTCGAACCGGATCTCATCGTCTGTGACGAACCCGTCTCGGCGCTAGACGTGAGCGTGCAGGCCCAGATCCTCAACCTGCTCGACGACATCCAAGACGAGTTCGATCTCTCGTATCTGTTCATCTCGCACAACATCAGCGTCGTCCAGCACATCTGTGACCGCGTGGCCGTCATGTACCTCGGCAAGATCGCCGAGTTCGGTTCCGTCGAGCAGGTGTTCGAGCCCCCGTATCATCCGTACACGGAGAGCCTGCTCTCGGCCGTCCCCCACGCAAATCCGAACCGAGAGACGAAGCGGATTCTCCTCGAGGGCACAGTGCCCAGTCCGATGAATCCGCCTTCGGGCTGTCCGTTCCACACCCGCTGTCCGAAGAAGTTCGGCGGGGAGTGTGAACGGGACGAACCACACGCGAAACCGGTCGACGGGGACGACGACCACACGATCGCCTGTCACCTCTCCGAAGCGGAAATGTCAGAGCCACTCACCCACCAGCAGTCGGATGCAGAGGTCAAACAGCCGTGACGTTCTCGCTCTGTGCGACGGTCGACGGCCGCCACGGGGCCGCCGTCGCGACGAAAGCGATCGGCGTCGGATCGACGGCCCCGTTCGTCTGCCGCCACGGCGCGGTCTGTACGCAAGCCATGACGAACACCCCGATCGGCGTTCGGGCGACGCGCCGACTCGCCGACGGCGATCCGATCGACGACGCCGTCGCCGCGTTGCTCGAGGACGACCCAGACGCCCCGCTCCGGCAGGTCCACGGCGTCGACCACACGGGCACGACCGTCGCGGTGACGGGTGACGCGTGTGAGACGTGGGCCGGCGACCGCGAGGGCGAGGGGTACACCGTCGCGGGCAACATGCTCGTCGACGAGGGCGTCCTCGAGGCGGTCGCCGACGCCTTCGAGACCAGCGCCGATCGGCCACTCGACGAGCGACTCCTCGTCGCGCTTCGGGCCGGTGAGGACACAGGCGGCGACAAACGCCGTGAGCACGCACAGAGTGCCGCGCTGTCGGTGTTCGATCCGGACGAGCCGCGACTCGAGCACGACCTGCGCGTCGACGAACACGACGACGCCGTCACCGAACTCGAGCGTCTCCACGACATCGCGAGTACCACGGGTGCCGACTGGGCGGAGCGGTTCCCGGCGGTCGACATCCAGCGGCATCCAGAGTGAGCACTCGGGACCGGCCGTCTCGAGCGCACACCGTCCGGAAGTGCAAAACGAGTTTCAAACGCAATCTGGAGAAATATATAATATATAATAGATAAGTTTAAAACCGACATATGTTTTCAAGTGAATTATTGGGTCGTTTAGAGCAAATTGTCGAAAAACACCTCTAAACACACGGTAGCCCCGAACAGATCTAATTAGTCTCCCGATCCGGAGGCGTTTCGAACTCGAACACTGTACCGATCTAAAGTGCCGCTTGAGGTGTTCTCTGCGGCCATAGGTCGATATCGCTATCCTGTGCAGGCAAATCGCGACATATTATAGTATATCGTATATTTTGGGATAAATAACAGAAATAATAACTATTCCGACCCCCATAGACTCGAGTCGTAGACATCGCTGTCTGACGGAAAGGGCGTAACTCGAGTGTTTGCTAGAAAACGGACGACGCGACGCTTACTCCCGCAGTTGCGCCTGCCACTCCTGAACTTTCGATAGCAGTTCGACTGGCGGTGTCGTGTTGACGTCGATTCCCTCGAGCTCCTCGAGCACTGCTTTCGTTTCTGGATCGATCGACTCGTCGTCTTCACGTGACCCGCCGCCGTCGGCGCTGGCCGGGCCGCGGAACTGGCCGCTCGAGACGTCGAACACCGCCTGGACGGGCTCGCTCGAGGCCCCACCTTTCGCTTCGATGGCTTTCTCCTCGCGCAGGCGCTCGAGAACGTCCCTCGAGCGATCGACGACCGGCTCTGGCACGCCGGCGAGGTCGGCGACGTGAATGCCATAGGAACGGTCGGTCGGTCCGTCCCGAACCGTCCGGAGGAAGGTAACGTCGCCGTCGCGTTCGTCCGCGGCGACGTGAACGTTGGCGACGCGGGGTAGATTTTCGGCGAGGCCGGTGAGTTCGTGATAGTGAGTCGCGAAAAGCGTCTTCGCCTGCACTTCGTTGTGGAGATACTCCGTGGCGGCCCACGCGATCGAGATCCCGTCGTAAGTCGCGGTCCCGCGGCCGACCTCGTCCAAGATGACCAGTGACTCCTCGGTCGCGGTATGGAGAATGTTCGAGAGTTCGCTCATCTCGACCATGAACGTCGAGCGACCCTGTGCGAGTTCGTCGAGTGCGCCCACGCGGGTGAAGATGCCGTCGACGAGGCCGATCTCGGCCTCGCGGGCGGGGACGAAACTCCCGACCTGTGCGAGCAGGACGATACAGGCCACCTGACGCATGTACGTCGACTTCCCGGACATATTGGGGCCGGTGACGACCAGAAAGCCCCGCTCCTCGTCGAGTTGGACGTCGTTCGGGACGAACTCCGTCGTCTGCTCGACGACCGGGTGGCGACCCTGCTCGATCTCGAGACGATCCCCACCGTGCAAGTCGGGCTTGACCCACCGGTTTTCGGCCGCGTGGGTCGCCAGACTCGCGAGCGCGTCGACGGTCGCGAGCGTCCGACCGACGTCTTGTAGCAGTTCGGCGTGGACAGCGACCTCCTCACGGAGGTCCTCGAAGAGTTCGTACTCGAGGTCGCCGCGTCGTTCCTCGAGACGCAGGATCTCACGTTCTCTGTCCTCGAGTTCGTCGGTCGTGAACCGTTTCGAGTTTTTCAGCGTCTTGATCTGCTCGTAGTGGTCGGGGACGCCGTCGGCGGCGGATTTGCCGACCTGAATGTAGTAGCCATCGGTCTTGTTCCGGTCGACCGTGACGTGGGAAAGGCCGTGCTGGCGTTTCTCCCGGTCTGCGAGCGTCTCGAGCCACTCGATGACCTCATCGTGGCGCTCGATGAGTCCGTCGAGTTCCTCGTCGTACCCGTACTGGAAGAGTCCCCCCTGTGTCACCGTCGAGGGTGGTTCCTCGGCGAGTGCGTCTGCGAGCGTCTCTCGAAGGTCTCGAGCGGCCTCGCGGTCGGGCTGGTCGACGATCGCAGCCAGCGGCGAGGCCGCCAGCTCGGGGTTTGAGTCGATGGCCTCGGCGAGGTCGGGGAGGACGCCGAGCGTGTCCTGCACCGAGAGGAGATCACGAGCGTCCGCGCTGCCGTGGGTCGCCTTCGAGGCCAGCCGGGCTAGATCGTACGCCTCGCTCAGCACGTCTTGTATCTCGTCGCGAACCAGCGGCGCGCCGGCCAGCGCCGCGACGCTTTCCTGTCGCCGCTCGAGGACCGAAAGCGAACGGCGGGGCCGCTGGAGCCACTCTTTGAGACGGCGGCCGCCGGCGCTGGTCTCGGTGTGGTCGATCGTCTCGAACAGCGAGCCGTCGCCGTCGCCGTGCATCGTCTCGGTTATCTCGAGGTTGCGCTGGGTCGTCGCGTCGAGGGTGACGTGGTCGTCGCCGTGGTGGGCCTGAATTCGGGTCATGGAGGCGAGGACGCCGGTCCCCGTCTCCTCGACGTAGTCGAGAATCGCCCCGGCAGCCGAAAGCGCTGGCTCGCCGACCGAGAGGCGATCGACCGTCTCCCGGCCGAACTGCTCGCGAACGGTATGGGCCGCGCGTTTCGGGGCGAAGCTCTCGGTCTCGTGGAGCGTCAGCGCCGCGTCGATGCGCTCGCGAATTAGTCCCAGCAGGTCGTCGTCGGTTCGCGTCTCCGGACCGGGTAACACTTCGACCGGGTCGAACCGGTACAGTTCCGTCAGCGCGTCGTCAGCGTCGGCGGCGTCCGTGACCAGAAACCGGCCGGTCGTTACGTCGGCGAACGCGAGGCCGTAGGGGTCCGAGCCGCTGCCCTCGACCACCGCAGCGAGATACTGGGCGTCGGCGTCGGTCGTCTCGAGGAGCGTGCCGGGCGTGACGACGCGGACGATCTCGCGTGCGTGGCCGTCGTCGGTCTCGTACTGGTCGGCGACGGCAACCCGGTAGCCGCGTTCGACCAGCGCCTTGAGATACGGCGTGAGATCAGCGAGTGGAACGCCGGCCATCGGGTACGACGAGCCGTGTGAGGATTTCTGGGAGACCTTGAGATCGAGTTCGTCGCTGACGGTCTCAGCGTCCTCGCCGAAGAACTCGTAGAAGTCACCACACTGCATCGCCAGCAGGTCGGCGTCGGTGGATTCTTTGAGCGAAAAGAACTCCCCGACGATCCCCGTCGCCTCTGTCATACCCGGTGACTGTCCTTCCATCGCTAAAACCCTGCGGGATCCGTGATGAACACGAGCCGTGTGATCGTCCACGATGACAGTCATCAACGCCGCGACAGAGTACTATTACGCTCCCTGCCCTAGAGGGGAGTAGTCCATAATGGCTGCTCCCCGCGATCATCGCGTCCTCATTCCGGTCGATGTCCTCGGTGGCGAATCCGTTCCCGCGACAGTCATCGAAGCGTTCGCGTCGGTTCCGGTCGTCCTGCTCGGCTATCGCGAACTGCCCGACCAGACCGGGACGGATCAGGCGCGCGACCAGTACGGGGCGCGCGCTCGAGCCGAACTCGAGGAACTTCACACCGCGTTCGAAGACGCCGGCTGTCTCGACGTCACCTCCCGGCTCGTCTTCACCCACGATCGGCTCCAGACGTTCGAACGCATCGCAGTCGAAGCGTCGTGTGATGCAGTCTTGCTACTCAACCCGGCCCCCGTACTCGAGTCGATCCTCGTCGCGATCCGCGGGGAGGTCAATCTCGAGCACATCGCCCAGCACCTCGAGACGCTGCTTGCCGGCACCGACCTCACGGTGACGTTCTTCCACGTCGTCGACGACGAGACGGATCGTGAGCGTGGCACCGAACTCCTCGACACCGCCGTCGCCGCGCTGGCCGATACCGGCGTCGACCGCGGTCGAATCGACAGCTCGCTCGTCGTCGACGGCTCACCGACGGCGGCGATTCTCGACGCCGCACGCGGCCACGATCTGCTCGTCGTCGGCGAGAGTCGGCCGTCGATTCGCCGGTTCATCTTCCGAGATCGAGCAAAGACACTGGCGAAGGGAACGGTCGATCCGGTGCTCGTGATTCGTGGTGAGTATCTCGAGGCCGACGACACCGAGCTGACGGTCGACGACACCGAGCTCCCGATCGACGGCGAGACGGACAAGTCGACAGCCGACGATGCGGACGGCCCTGACAACGAGTCCTGAACACGCTCGAGGCCCCGTCTCGCGGACCACTGGCCGACAATGCCCCCGAAGTCGGTCAAGAGTCGTCGACGACGTCGGACGGTGACGGCTGATCGGCGGCGTCCGCCGTGTCGTCACGGTCCGCCGTGTTCCGGACGACGAGCACCGGGCCGACCGACTCGGCGGCGACGCGTTCGGTCTCCTCGCCGAAGATGAGCGACCGAAGCGACGGCGCTCGCTCGCCCATGACGATCGCGTCGTGGTCGGCAGCGGCGTCGACGAGCGTCTCGAGCGGCGGTTCGTCGACCGCGAGTTCGGTCCGGACGTGGAGTCCCTCGTCGAAGAGGGTCACGGCGGCCGCCTCGAGGAGTTCCCGACCGGCGTGTTCGTCGTCGGTCGCGAGAAAGAGCGTGACGCCGATGTCGCGGTCACCGACGAGTTCGGTGACGAACGAGACGATCCGATCGACGGCGACGTCGCCCGTCAGGGCCACGAGTAGTTGATCGACTGGACCAGTCGCACCCGGGATGGCGTAGGCATCCGATCGCATCTCCGCAGCGATCCGATCGAACGTCTGTTTTTTGTTGTGGGTGAAGACGAGCCGATAGTCGGCAGTGCCGTCGTCGGCCCCGAATTCCGCCGCGAGATCCTCGAGGGCGGCAGTTGCCTGCGCTTCGAACTGCAGCCGCGCCTGATCGGGCGGCGTCTGTTCGGGCAGGACGTGATAGCCGAGTACAGTCACGTACATCGGCTCGAGCAACGTCGTGAGGCCGGCCGAGACCGATTCGCCCTCCAGAATCGCCAGTGGAACGAGTATGCGTGTCATTAGAGTTTCCCCTTGAGCGTCACGTCTCGGGCGTAGTAGAAATACCACCCGGCGGTGACGAGCATGATCGCGAGGCCGATGAGCTGTGAGGCGGGCTGCATGAACCCGATCAGGGCGAAGCTGGCGAGCGCCCCGAGCGCCGGGACGATGGGGTAGCCCGGCACTCGAAAGTCGGGATCGTACCACTCGGGCTCGTTGCGACGCAGCGCGATCAGTGCGACGCAGATGAGCCCGTACATAATGAGATGCAGGAAGGAGGCGACCTCGGCGAGCAGTTCCACCTGTCCGGTCGCCGTCAGCACGAGGATCGGCCCGCCGGCCATCCCCAGTGCGACGTGTGGCGTGCCGTAGCGAAGGTTGATCCGGCTCGCCCGCTGTGGGAGCAAGGCGTCCCTCGAAACGGCGTAAATTGAGCGAGACGTGCTGAGCACCGACGCATTGGCGCTGGACATCGTCGCGAGCAGCCCGCCGAAGACGATCGCAAACGCGCCGGCCGCACCGAGATAGTGGCGACCGACCTCGACCATCGCCGTCTCGCCGAGTTCCGCGAGGCGGTCGCTCCCGAGCGCGCTCGTCGAGACGAAGATCGTCACCACGTAGAGGACACCGACGATGAGCACCGAGCCGACCATCGCCAGCGGCAGGTTCCGGCCGGGGTCTTTCATCTCGCCGGCGACGGTTGCCACCTGCGCGAAGCCGAGATACGATGTGAACACGAGCGCCGCAGTCGTCAGTATCGGCAACGTCCCGAACGGTGCGAACTGTTCGGGTGCGGATGGCTCGCCGACGATTCCCGCCGCATCGAGGCCGCCATAGCCGAGGAAGACGACTAGGATCGAGAGCAACAGGGCGACGATCCCGTTTTGGAGCTTTGCAGCGTTTTCCGTCCCAGTGACATTCAACACGGTAAACCCCGCGCCGAACAGCACCGCGATCGGGATCACGAGCTCGTTTCCGACCGCGATTCCGAGTTCGGCGAGCGTGTCGACGGCGTAGAAGCCAAAGCCGACGAGATAGAAGGCCGTCGCGAACACCAGCCCGAACCACAGCGAGAGCCCGACAACGGCTCCCGCGAGCGTGCCCAGCCCGCGCGAGATGAAGTAGTAGCCGCCGCCGCTTTTGGGCATCGCCGTCGCGAGTTCCGACGCCGGTAACGCGACCAACAAGGCGACGACGGCTCCGATCGCAAACGACGCTGCCGCGGCCGGTCCGGCGTTGCCCGCTGCGAGCCCGGGAAAGACGAAGATGCCCGCCCCGATCATCGTCCCGATCCCGATCGCGAGCCCGCCAGTGAGCCCGATCGTTCGCTCGAGTTCGGCGTCGTCAGTGATCGTCGCCTCGTCCGTTTCGATCGTTGGCTCGACCTGCGGAGACTCGCCTTCGATGTTGGTCCCCTCGGCCGACGGCGACGTGTCACCCATACTGGCCGTGATTCACGCCGGGCCTATATTGTTACTGTTGACTACAGATGGGTGGAAACGGGTCGCCGCCATCGTCGGCGATCAGAACAGGACCCCGCCGAGTGGCACGTTCGTCTCTGGTTCGACGAGGACCGGGTACCCCTCCTCGTCGGGGACGCCGACGGTCAACACCTCGGATTTGAAGCCAGCGATCCGGACCGAGCCGAGCGTCGTCGCACAGAGTACCTGTCTCCCCTTGAGTTCCTCGGGTTCGTAGTGGTGGTCCAACTGTCCCGCCGACTGGACCTCACCGTGGTCCTCGCCGAGGTCGATCCAGAGCTTGGTCATCTTGGGCTTGTTGGCCTCGGGGAACGCTTTCGCCTCCAGCACCTCGCCGACTCGAATCTCGGCGTCGAACGGACTGTCGACCATGCGTCGTGGTATTCTCTGCCGCGAAAATGAGTCTTCCCGTTGCGGCATCCTGACACAAAACGATCCGTGGCCACCCTCACGCGAGCAGTTCGTCCGCCAGCAGCGCCAAGCTATCGTCGCCGTCGTCGGCCGCGTTCGGTATCGCGAGCATGACGGTCTCGATGCCCACGGTCGCGTACGCGTCGAGTCGCTTGCGAACCTCCTTGGGGGTCCCCGTGGGAGCCGTCTCGAGGTAGCCCGCGAGGAAGAACTCGCGCGGCTCACTGGGCTCGTCGGGCAGGACCTCGCGTTGGAACTGCGCGCGCTTTTCCTCGGCCTCGGCGGTCGTCTCGCCGACAAAAACGAACAGTTCGGCTGATTTGCGAATCTCGTCGTAACGCGCCTCGCTCTCGCAGTGCTCGCGGAGCACGTCGAGTTTGTTCGCAAAGCCCTCGGGCTCGAGCGTCCCGTAGTTCCAGCCGTCGGCCAGCGCGGCCGTATATCGGAGCGTGAACTGTTCGCCGCCACCGCCGATCCAGATCGGCGGGTGAGGCTCTTGGACAGGCTGCGGTTCGCAAAAGGCGTCCTCGAGGTCGATCTCGAGATGTCGTCCCTCGTGGCTGTAGGAATCGGTCGTCCACAGCCCTTGCAGGATCTCGACCGTCTCGGCGAGTCGGCGGAGTCGCTCGGCCGGCGGCTCCCCGAACTCGTAGCCAAAGCGGTCGTACTCGGCTTCGTACCAGCCCGCGCCGAGGCCGAGCTCGAGGCGGCCGTCGCTTACGTGGTCGACCGTCGCGGCCATTTTCGCCAGCAGTGCGGGATGGCGATACGACTGGCTCGTGACAAGCGTCCCGAGTCGGATTCGGTCGGTCGCCTCGGCGACGGCACTGAGCGTCGTCCAGCACTCGTGGGTGTCTCGCCGCGGCTCGCCGATCCACGACTGGAAGTGGTCCTCGAGCCAGACGGCGTCGTAGCCACGCGTTTCGGCCTCGAGGGCCGTTTCCCGAACCGTCTCGAAGGTGGTCCCGTACTGGGGGAGGATGATGCCGACGTCGAGGTCAGTTGCGGCCCCGTCTCCAGTCTCGGCGGCGGTCATTCGGTCACCTCACGGTCGAGCGCCAACACCCGATCGGCGAGCGTCTCGGGATCGCTCGCAACGAGTTTCGTCATCGCTTCCTTTCCGACATCGCCACGGTCGAGGATGGCGACCGGCGGCTCTGTCCGGCCCTCGAAGACCTGGCGTGCGCCCCAGCCCATCGTGCTCCCCTCCGCGTCTTTGGTGGGCTCCTCGTCCCGGTCGTACTCGGCGACCGGCCACTTGAGTACCTCGAGTGCGTCTTCGACGTCCGGACCGAATCGGCAGTTGACCGCGAACCGGAGGTCGGGAACGAACTCGCGAGCCGAGAGCAGGAATCGGGCGACGTGGCTCGAGGCACCGAATCGAACGCCGCGATTGGGCTGAACCCCCGACAGCGTTCGCGTGATACGGCCCTCGACGGCCGCCGTCTCGGCGACGGACTCGGCGTAGGGCGTCGCACCGACGACGTTCATTCCGACTTCGGGAACGAGCGCGGAGACGTCGGCGGCGACGAGGCGGTCGACGACCGACTGGACCGCCTCGGCCGTGGGCTCTCGGTGGGCCGCGTTCCGCAGTTCGACCGTGTGGTTGACCGCGCCCGGGCCTTCGCCGACGTCGGCGTAGTACCGAACCGCACGAGCGAGAAAGTCGGTCGCTCCCTCGACGGCGACCTCGAGCGGTTCGCCCCTCGCTAACCGGGCCGTGATCGCGGCGGCAAGCGTACAGCCGGAGCCGTGGGTTGCGTCGGTGTCGATCCGCGGATGGTCGAACGTGCGGCTCCCGTCGTCGGTGACGAGCAGATCGCGAACCGTCTCACCGGGGACGTGTCCACCCTTGAGCAACACCGCGTCGACGCCCGTCTCGAGGATTGCCTCGCCCGCCTCACGAGCCGTCGCCTCGTCGATGACGTCGATCCCAGTCAGGACCGCGGCCTCGTCGGCGTTGGGTGTCGCAAGCATCGCTTCCCCCAGCAAGGTTTCGTAGGCGCGTTCGGCTGCTGGCTCGAGCAGGCGATCGCCGGACGTTGCGACCATCACGGGGTCGACGACCAGCGGAAATCGAAAGTCAGCAGCGTGGTCGGCGACAGTTTCGACGATTTCGGTCGTCGCGAGCATCCCCGTCTTCGCCGCGCCGACGTCGAAGTCGTCCGTGACGGCCTCGAGTTGGGCTTCGATCTCCTCGAGCGGGAGGACATACGAAGACTCGACGCCGCGGGTGTGCTGGGCAGTGACGGCGGTGATCGCGGACGTCCCGAAGACGTCATGGGCGGCCATCGTCGCGAGGTCGGCCTGAATCCCTGCGCCGCCGCCGGAGTCACTGCCGGCGATCGTCAGCGCCACGGATCGGCTGTCGGGTGCGGGCGTTCTCATGTGAGTGAGTATTCCGCGGTTATACTAAGCGGTGATGGTCGGGAGGTCGGCGTCGGTCGCGGTCGGTACACGCAGCCGTAACAGTCGGGGAAACTGTGTTGTACCCCCAAGCAATATCGTTCGCTCGAGCAAACGGGGAGTATGGGAGACGCTGTCATCGTTTTGGATATGTTGAACGACTTCGTGACCGGCGAGATCGCTGCCGACCGCGCCGAGAACATCATTCCGACGCTCCGCGATGAGTTGCTGCCGGCGGCGCGCGAACACGGCGTGCCGATCGTCTACGCCAACGACGCGCACCGACCGGAGGACTTCGAACTCGAGGTCTGGGGCGAACACGCGATGCGCGGAACGGAGGGGGCCGAGGTGATCGACGACCTCGAACCCGAGGCTGACGACCACGTCTTCGAGAAGCGTTTTTACGACGCGTTCTTCGAGACGGGGCTGGACCAACACCTCCGGAGTCTCGGTGTCGATCGACTCGTGATGACCGGCTTGCACACGAACATGTGCGTCCGCCACACGTCCGCGACCGGCTTTTTCAACGGCTACGAGATCGTGGTCCCCGAAGATTGCGTCGACGCGTTCACGGAAGAGGACCATCAAGACGGCCTCGACTACTTGGAGCGCGTCTACAACGCCGAACGCACGACCGCATCGGAGCTCATCGAGGAGTGGGAAACCAGCGAGTAGCCGTCGGCAGCGCCGGAATCCGCGTTACTCGTCGGCTGCGTCGGCCAGTTCGGCATAGGCGTCCCACGACGGGTCGACGCTCGGGTGCTCGAGTCGCTCGCCATCGACGAACACGCCTGAACCGGACTCGACACCCCCGATTTCAGCGACCACGGTGTCGCGGTCCTCGAGTGCGTCGCGAACGGCGTCGACACTGTGAGGATCGACCGCGAGCAACAGCGAGCCGCTGCTGGTCGCCGCCCACGGATCGATCTCGAGGGCGTCACACACCTCCTGTACGCCGGGGCGCATGGGGACGGCGTCACGGTCGATGACGAACCGAGCATCCGCGCCGGCGGCCATCTCGTTGAGTGCACCGGCGAGACCGCCCTCGGTCACGTCGTGCATCGCCGTCACCGTGCCCGCGGCTGCGGCCGTCATCGCGTCTCGAGTACAGTAGACCTCCTCGAGTCGGGCCTGTGCGTCGGCGACGACATCGTCGGGAAGCTCGAGTTGATCGCCGAAGAGGGTGCTCAAGAGTCCAACGGACTCCACGGCGGGGCCGGTCGTCAGGAGGAGTCGGTCACCAACGCCTGCGCCGTCGGGGCGGACGAGTTCGTCGTGGTCGCCGACGCCCATCGCGGTCGCCGCGCCGACCCACGGATGCGACGAGTCCGAGTAGCGGGCGGTGTGGCCCGTGACGACGGCGACGCCAAGGTCGGCACACTCCTCGTGGATCGTCTCCCAGACCGTCGCGAACTCGTCGTCGGTCATCGTCTCGGGGAGGGTAAAACAGATCGAGAGATGCGACGGCGAGATCCCGCTGACGGCCACATCCGCGAGGATGAGATCGAGGGCGAATCGGGCCGCCCGCTCGAAGCCGAGCGCCGGCAGGATCGAGACGGGGTCGGTCGCGGTCACCAGTGCCTGCCCGCCGATATCGACGACGCCGAAGTCGACGCCGTGTTGCGGGCCGACTGCGACGTCGTTTCGCTCCGCACCGAGGTTCGGCGCGATGTGGCGGTCGAAAAACGAACGGTCGATTTTGCCGAGGTCGCTCACGCTCGAGTGGTCCGACCGGGTCGTCTTAGCAGTGCTGATCCTCGAGTCGCCAGTCCGTCCGGTCGATAAGCGCCCAATTCGACGGAGATGTAACGGAAAAACAATGTGATGGAGGGAAACACCTAACAAGTTATAGTTGAAAGAGAGAGTGACTATCATGGAAAGTGGGATGTTTTTCACGAGAAGCAGCCGACAAACTGGGTCTGGAGGGATCGAATGCACGGAATTATTCTGAAAACGCTGCAGGCGTTCGTCGTCGATACCTACGGCGAAGACGCCTGGCTGTCCGTGCAACGAGAGGCGGACATCGAGGAGAAAGTCTACGTCCCGGTGACCGTCTATCCGGACCGTGACGTCTACGAAATCGCCCGCACGGCCGGCGAACTCACCGACCAGAGTCCGCGGACGATTCTGACACAGTACGGCAAGTGGGTCGTTCCGGCACTGCTCGAGACGTACGACCTGCACATCGACGACGAGTGGAACGGACTGGAACTCATCGCGAACATCCAGCAGTTTCACACGTCGTTACGGACGCGGGATCTGACGACGCTGACGACGCCACGGATTCGGTCGGAGCGCCTCGACGAGGATCGGGTTCGGATCACCTACGATTCCGACCGCAAGCTGTGTGACGTCGCTCGCGGCGCGATCGAGGGCGTCGCAGAGCGGTTCGACGAAAACCTCGTCGCCGAAGAACAGACGTGTATGCACGAAGGAGACGACGCCTGTCGGTTCGATATTCGACGGGCCAGCACGGACACCGGGTCGGCAGCCACGTTCGAATTCGAGTCCGAGTCAGCGTCGAACGCGACACTGGGAGGGCAGGATGACTGACGCAGCGCCGACTGCGGGTGATCGATCGCCACTTCCGGGCGCGATACAGACGGCCCGACCGCTCGGATTCGGGCTCACGGTCGTCGTCGTCGGTCTCGCCGCCGTCGCCGCTGCCGCCGTCGGCCTCGGCGAGTTCTCGCCGACGCTGCTTGGCGTCGGCGCTGGTGGCGTCGTTGCGACCGGCGTCGCGGCTATCGCCATCGCCGCGGTTTCGGACGCCCGTACCGCGCCACGTCAGCGTGACGAGCTATACGCGGCCATCGATGACGTCGCCGACCGAACGGCCCGACTCGAGGACGGCGATCGCGACGTCGACTTTCGGACCGACGGGGACGACGCCGTCTCCCGACTCGAGACCTCGCTCGCGTCGCTTCGCGAGCAACTGGCGGCCGGCGAACGAACCGATCAGTCGTTGAGCGACCTCGAGCGCATTGTCGAGACACACGCCGAGACGACGGGCTCGGTCGCCGACGGCGATCTCACTCAGCGGTTCGAGCACCCGACCACCCACGACGCGGTCGAGGAACTGGCGGACAACTCGAACGAGATGCTCGCCGAGATCGAGGAGACGTTCTCGACGCTGAAGTCGTTCTCCGGCGAGGTCGTCACCTACAGCCACGAACTGAACACGAGTATGGAGACGGTTCGCGCCGAGGGCGACCGCACGAGCGAGGCGCTGACTGCGGTCGTCGAGGACAACGAGGAACAACACGAGCAGCTGCGAACCGTCGCCGCGGAGATGGAGTCGTTCTCGACGACGGTCGAGGAGATCGCCGCGACGGCCTCGGAAGTCGCCGATACGGCGGACCGAACCGCACGTGCCGGTCAAGAGGGCAGTCAGGCTGCAGGCGACGCGATCGACGGCATGGACGTCATCGAGACGGAGACCGAACGAACGCTCGAAGAGATTGAGCAGTTAGAGGCCGAAGCCGAGCAGATCGACGACCTGGTCGACTCGATCAGCGACATCGCCGAGCAGACGAACATGCTGGCGTTGAACGCCAACATCGAAGCGTCCCGCTCTGCCAGCGGTGAGCAAGGATTCGGCGCCGTCGCCGACGAGATTCAGAACCTCTCCGAGAAGGTCTACGACTCGGTCAAATCCGTCGAGGAACGCCTCGAGACGCTCAGAGGGCGAGCGATCTCAGCGGCCGACGAGGTCCGGACTAGTCGCGATCGTATCGAAGACAGCGTCGACGACGTCGAAAACGCCGCGAGCGCACTCGAGCAGATCGCCGAACTCGCCGAGCAGACGAACAACGGCGTTCAGGAGATCTCCGCGGCGACCCAACAGCAGGCAGCTGCGACCGAAGAGGTCGTCGTACTGGTCGAAAACGCCGCCGAGACGAGCGAGCGAACCGCAACGACGTCGGCGCAGGCGGCCCGGCGGGCGTCCGCACAGGCCGAGGCACTCTCGCACGTCGCCCACAGCGCGACCGTGCTCACCGAGCACGCCGGCGAGTTGAACGCCCACCTCGAGCGCTACGACACAGAAGGCGGCTACGACCTCCCCGAGGCGAGAGCCGCCGCCGACGTCGATCCCGAAGCGGTCTCGACGGCCGATCCGATGCCGGAGGCGATCGACGACACCGGGTTCGCTCCGCAGGAGTAGTCGCGGATCAGTGCAGCGCTTCGTGATCGGCACCCCCCGCTCGAAATTTCGGGTGGATTCGACTCGAGGGAACGACCTCGCGGGCCGTCCGACCGCGACCCGACGCTGCGTGCGGGTAACGATGTTCGCTTGTTCGATCACGATCGATAAACTGCTAATAGTTACTGAAAAGAGTGAAGAGTGCAGCGACAGTAACGCCGATAATGGCGTATTCGATCCGTTCGTTCACCGATTCCGACCTCGAGTTTTCGACAGGTGAACTGACGGGTGCGCTAGGAGATTCGATTACGGTTCTCCCATTGCTGGTTGCGCTCGCTGCGACGACGAGCGTCTCGCTGCCCCACGTGCTGGTCGGCTTCGGTGTCTTCCAGATCGTCTGGGGCCTGTATTACGGCATGCCGCTTTCAGTCGAGCCGATGAAAGCCCTGATCGGGCTGGCGATCGTCGGCTCGCTTTCCTATCCCGAACTCGCCGCCGCCGGGCTGCTCGCGGGGGGTGTGCTCCTCGCCGTTGGACAACTCGGCCTCGTCGGTCGCCTCCAGACGATTGTCGGCGAGCCCGTGATCCGTGGCGTCCAGTTCGCCGTTTCCCTGCTGTTGCTCGAGGCAGCCGTCGGACTCTCGAGTGGCAACCTGCCAGTCGCCGCAGCCGGGATCGCCATCGTTGGCCTGCTAGCTATCGTTGGCTACCGACAGGCGAGCGTGTTGTTCGTCCTCGGCCTCGGGAGCGTCGCGGCCGTCGCGACGGCCGGCATCCCAGCGCCTCAGTTGCCCGATCCCGTGCTCTTTCCGGCAGGAACGCCGTCGCTTTCGGGTGCAGCCCTCGAGGGCACCGTCGCCCAGCTCGGAATGACAGTCGGGAACGCGGCGATCGCGACCGCGCTGCTCTGTGGCGACCTTTACGATCGAAACATCTCCGCTGACACGCTCTCGACGAGCATGGGCGTGACCTGTCTCGCGGCGATTCCCTTCGGCGGCGTCCCGATGTGTCACGGCAGTGGCGGACTCGCGGGGAAGTACGCCTTCGGCGCGCGAACCGGCGGGGCGAACGTCCTCCTCGGCGTCGGCTACCTCGCGCTCGCACTGGTCGCCACCGGAGCGCTGCTGGCTGCGTTCCCACTGTCCGTCCTCGGCGTCTTACTCGTCGTCGTCGCCCTCGAACTCGCGCGCGCGGCCGTCTCCCCGGTCGACGGCCACCGCGGGCTTGCGGTCGTCGTCGGCGTCGGCGTCGCCGGGTTGGCGATCAACGTCGGCGTCGCCTTCGTCCTCGGGACCGTCGCGTTCTGGCTCGTTTCCCGGCTCGAGTAATGGGGTCAACGCCGAGCGACCAGCAGACACGATACCGAGTCCGGTACGGGAGACGGACCGCTTTTGCCCCCAGCCATCCAACAGCCGGCGATGACAGCATCCTGGGACGCCCTCTTCGACCGCGCCGCGGCGTACGACGTCGACCTCGAGTCGATTCGGGCGACGATCGACGAACTGGCGGCTGTGGAGGACGGCGACGATGCCTGACCAGCCCGACCCTGCACGCGTCGTCGCGGACGCGGACGTGCTCGCCGCCGACCTCCTCGTCGACGGCGACGCCCGCGAGGCGCTCGATCACGTCCGCCGGCACTCGTGGATCGACCTCGTTGCGAGCGATCCGCTGCTCGAGCAGACGGAACGGCTCGTTGCGACTCTCACCAATCCCGACCTCGCAGCCGACCACCGGGAGCGACTCGAGGCCGACCGCGTCGCTGTCGACCAGCCCGAAGGCGACCACCCGGCGCTCGCGTCGGCCTATCGCGGCGGCGCGGCCCACCTGCTGTCGTACGACGACGCGCTCGGATCGGCACGGGCCGGGCTCACGTTACAGCCTCGCATCTCGGTCAGCGTTCGCCCGCCGGACGCGTTCGCGCGGCTGTTCGATCCGGAAAGTCTCTACGAGGTCGTCGAAGGCGGGTCGTATCCGGGTCCGGACCGGGACCCGAGAGAATAGGACTCGAGTTACGCCTCGCGGTCGGCGTACCACTCCGTGAACGCGGCGAGCGCGCGGCCGCGATGCGAGATCGCGTTTTTCTCCTCGGTGCTCATCTCGGCCATCGTCTGGCCGTTGTACTCGAAGATCGGGTCGTAGCCGAAGCCACCCTCGCCGCGCGGGGCAACGAGCGTGCCGGCGACCGACCCATCGAACGTCTCGGTGCCGGTTTCGTCCGCGTAGGCGAGGACGGTCTTAAAATGTGCGCGGCGGTTTTCTTCCTCGCGTGCGAGTCGCCAGAGCCGTTCGACGCCGACGGTGTCCTCGACGTACGCCGAGTACGGCCCCGGAAACCCGCCCAGGGCGTCGACGAACAGGCCCGCGTCGTCGACGAGCACCGGCTGTTCGCCACCGGCTTCGTCGAAGGCCTCTCGAGCGCCGTGGGCGGCGATTTCGGCGAGCGAGTCGCTCTGGATCTCCGTGTAGTCGTAGTCGATCTGCTCGACTGGCTCGATATCGGCGAGGTACTCGCGTGCCTCCCGAACTTTCCCCTCGTTTCCGGTGACGAATCGAATGGCCATGTACGAGGCGGGGGTCCCGGACGGAAAATAGGCGTCGGTTGCTGACGCTCGCTTCGCTCGAGGGATGGAACGCTGCGGCTCACGGTTTCAGACGGGCCTCAGGAACGCACTCGAATTCGGGTCACACTGTGACCCGTAAAAGATGTTAGTTGCCGTCGTCGTCGACGATGACTTCGACGGGTTCGTCCTCGGCGTCCTGGGACTCCTCGGACGAGCCCTGTTCTTGCTGCCACAGGAGTGCACCCGCGACGAGCACGACGACCCACGAGCGCCAGTTAGCGAGGTTCAGGGTGTAGCCGACGCCGAACGGTTTCTCGACCAGCATCCCTTCCCCGGGCTGCCAGTACGCCGAGAGCATGCTGCTGAAGTTCGGTCGTTCGAAGTTATACGGTACCCCGAGAATCTCTCCGGAAGTCGGCTTGTCTGCCATGGACGACCGTACGGTCTCCCGTGATATGAGTATTGGGTGCTCGCCTCGAGCGACGATCAGTCGGTCACGTACCGACCGCGACCCTCCACGTCCTCGAGACGCTCGAGGACGCGCTCGTCGCCGACCTCGCGGTACCCCTCCCGGACGGCCGCACGAAGCAGGTCGGGATCGAGGGCGGTGCCGACGAGACTCTGGTCGAAGACGTGCAGAT
The DNA here is from genome assembly GCF_009392895.1 of Natronorubrum aibiense. Taxonomy (GTDB): domain Archaea; phylum Halobacteriota; class Halobacteria; order Halobacteriales; family Natrialbaceae; genus Natronorubrum; species Natronorubrum aibiense. The sequence continues at coordinate 495,768 of NZ_CP045488.1, forward strand.
CCATCGCGTAATCCTCGACGTGGTCGGTGTGATAGCCGAGGCCGAAGTCGATGAGGTACGTTCGTTCTCGTGGCTCATCGGTACCAGCGTCGTCACGAGACGCCCGTCGACCAACCCTGACGTTTCGCGTCGTCGGATCGCCGTGGACGAATCCGGCCCCGTGGAGTCGTGCAAGGTGGCGACCGACGTCGCGCACCCGCTCGACCGACAGCCCCTCGCGGAGATCGGTCGCGCCGACGTGCTCGAGTTCGAGCGTCGCTTCGGTGGGATCGACATCGGAGAGTACCGGCGTCGGCACGCCCTCACGGCGGGCGAGACTGGTCAAGCGGGCCTCGAGCGTCGTTCGCTCGCGTCGAAGGCGTTCGTCGAGGTCGGGGTGGCGATACCCCTTCGATTCGCGGCGTTTCCTCACGCGGCCGGCGTCGGGCTCGAGGTCCACGAGGGCTTCGGCGCCCTGTTCCGTCCCCGTCTCGCGGCCGCGCTCGAGGTCCTCGCTTCGCTTGGACTCCCCACGCCACGTCACGGCCACCTGATCGGGCCGATAGTTCGGGTTCACACGCGACTCGGGGAGTGCGAGCGTATCGCCGGCGTCGTACATCTTCGCGCCGAGGACGGCGATCATGCCCGCGTTGTCGCCAAGAAATCGGGGCTCGGGGGCGTGGAAGTCGGCCCCGCGTTGGTCGCACATTGTCTCGAGCATCTCGCGCAGGCGGGCGTTCTGTCCGACGCCGCCGCCGAGGACGAGTTCGTCGCTGCCGGTCAGCGAGAGGGCGCGTTCGGCGACCTCCGTGAGCATCCCGAAGATGTTCTCCTGAAGTGAAAAACAGATGTCCTCGACGGGAACGCCGTCGTCGTGGGCCTGCTTCGCGGCGCTCATGATGCCCGAAAACGAGAAATCCATCCCCTTGACGACGTAGGGGAGGTCGACGTACTTGCCGTCTTTCGCGGCCGCTTCGACCTTCGGGCCGCCGGGGTGTGACCAGCCGACGTGGCGGGTGAACTTGTCGATCGCGTTGCCGACGCCGGTGTCCATCGTCTCCCCGAGGACGCGATAGCGGCCGTTGCGATACGCGAGAAGGTGGGCGTTGGCTCCGCTCGCGTTCAGACAAACTGGCGAGTCGAAGTCGGCTGTGTGGCGACCGATCTCGAGGTGGGCGACCATGTGATTGACGCCGACCAGCGGAACCTCGAGGGCCTGACTCAGTGCCCTCGCGGCCGTCCCGACGATCCGCAGACAGGGGCCAAGGCCAGGACCTTGCGAGAAGGCGACGGCATCAACTGGTGGCTCCGTCGGTGGTCCGTCGTGGGTTTGGCGGGCGTGCTCGAGAGCCGTTTCGACGACGCGCGGGATCGCCTCGTGCATGTGTTCTGCGGCCTCGCGGGGATGGATGCCACCGCTTTCGGGCTCGTAGGCGTCGCTCTCGATGACGACCTCGTCGGTCGCGCAGTCGTACACCGCCGCGCTGGCTGCCCAGGCGGTGCCCTCGATGCCGAGGATTCTGGTGTCAGAACTCACGTGTGGTGTCTGCAGGAAGACGCGAGACGTGGTGAAACCGCTCGGTGCCGATTACGCCCACTCGGTGTAGCCGCACTTGCCACAGTGGGTGCGGTCGCCGTGGTCTGCGAGGAACACGTCGCCACAGCGGGGACACATTTCGCGGTCGGTGGTACCGTCGTCGTTGTAGAGTTCGTGGCGTGCCATCTTAGGCCTCCTCCGCTTCAGCGTCAGCGTCTGCTTCGTCAGCGCCGATCTTGTTTCGCTCGAGCATGTGGTCCTGTTCGACCTCGCGGGCGTCGTCGGCCGTGTCGTAGACTTTGGCCTCGCCGACGGTCTTTCGCATCCCGAACTTGGTGTCGAGTTTGCGGATGACGACCTCGTCAGCGTCCTTGTTCAGCTTGGCCGCGAGACTGTCACGGACCTGCAGGCGCGAGGGGGTCGCGTCCTCGTGGGTCAGCTCGAAGGTGACGTCCGCTCGATGCAACATGGGGTTCTCCGTTTCGGAGATGATGTCGACGTCCATGATATCACTCAGTTACTCTACTATCCCCGTGTAGCGCCTAAAAGGATTTCGAAGCATGCACCCTGAACGGATTTCGAACGTCGATCCGGTGTGTTCGGCCACTCGAGTCACACCTTGGCGTGTCTCAGCGGCGTCTATTCGGAGACGACCGCCAGCCCGCGCGGAGCCTGCGTCTCGAGTGGCTCGTCCCAGTCGATGTCGAGCCGGTGCCACGAGTCGCCGAACTCCTCGCTGACGAACACGCCGCGGTTGTGTAGCGCGTAGACGACGCCGTCCGTACCCGGCGTGTCGAAGACCGCGCGAACGACGCCGTCGCCCATCGGTATCCCGCGGTCGTCGAGTCGGTCCCAGTCGCTCTCGCCCGTGCGACGGTAGATGTACGATTCGGCCCGCGCGGTCGTGTGTGCGCTCGAGGCCCCGCGTGCGCTCGAAAGGATAACTGCATCCCGATCGGCGGGGTCGACGGCCAGCCCCCAGCAGTAGGTGTGCTCGAGGCCTCGTTGGGGGTGCGTCCACGTCTCGCCGCCGTCGTCGCTCTCGGCGTAGCCGTCGCCGGCAGCAGTGTAGACTCGCCCCGCTCGATGGGGGTGGGTCGCCAGCGTGTGGTTGTCCCGGCGCGACCCCGGCGGGCGCTCGTGCCACGTCTCGCCGCCGTCGGTGCTCAGCACGAACGCACCCGCTTCGATTCCGACGTAGAGCCGATCGGGGTCGAACGGATCGACCTCGAGCCAGCGGACGTGATGGGTGTGGGGCCGCGGCGGGAAGAACCACTCGTCGGCGGAGGGGAGGTCGATCAGCCCCGAGCGTTCGGTCCAGGAGTCGCCGCCGTCCGCAGAGCGGTAGACGCGACTCGGTTCCGTCCCGGCGTAGAGCACGTCCGGATCGTGTGGACTAATGGCGAGTGACATTACCGCCTCGCTGACGAACGGCGTCTCAAGGCGCTCGAACGACTCACCACCCGTCCGGGACCGAAACAGGCCGTCCTCGAACGTGCCGACGAAGACTCGTTCCGGGCGAGCGGGCGAGACGGCGAGACACTCGAGTGAGGTGCCCTCGAGTGCCGTCGTCGTCGACCACGCGTCGGGACCGCGGTCGGCGCTCGAGCAGACGAGCAGGCGGTCTCGGAGGGCGACGTAGACGGTTGGCATAGGCGTCTAGAGGCGCCGCCAGCACCTAACGATTCGGGGCCGCAGTGTCATCGGCGACGATATGAAGGCAAGCGTTCATCCGCATCGGTTCACAACCGCTGGCCAGCCATGCCCGCCCGTCCCCCATCCCCGCAGACACCCGTCGGCAGGTCGCTCGAGACCGACGACGGTCGCACCCTCGCGACGACCGCCCAGCTCGCCGCCAGCATCGAAGCCACGACCGGCTACCGCCTCGACGAAGCCACGCTCGAGGCCATCTTGCTCGAGTTCGACCGTGGCGACTACGTCGAATGGACCACCGTCACCCGCGACGGCGAGTACGTCTGGGACCTGACCGAGACGCCTGATCGGATCGGTGACGCCGTAGCGACCGCCATCCTCGAACGGATACACTCGTGGCTTGGGGACGAGACGACGCCATAGTATGGAATCGGCAGTCGGACAGCAGCGCTGAGTGCTCGCTCGAACGTCCTGGACTGTCTTGGACGCGACAGTCGTGGCCCGGTCGAACGCGACGACTGCGAAAACGCAACGAGGCCGGCTCGGGACCCGAAAGCCGGGCTGGAACCTACCAGCACCACCTACCGTTCCAGCCAGTTCAGAATATATACCCCACCATATATAACGATTCTGCACAAGATTGGAACCAGTCGTCCGATCACGACTCGAAGGCGTAGCCATCGGGACGGGTTCAACCGCTCCGACACATCACGGCTCCGACAGCAACGGGTCCGCTCGACTCAAGAGAACGCCACTACCTGAGCGAGTAGACGCCCGTCGCACTGTCGTCTGGCGATAGCGTATCAACTGTCACACACTCGCTCTCAGTTCGGCTCTCGTATGTGCGGTGATACCGACTATCGTGTGATTAAAGAGTGGGGTTCTCGAATCGGAAAACGGGCTGGAAACGAACCACCACCTACCGTACCAGCCCACTTCTGTATCAGTTCGCTTAGGTAATAGCCGTTGTGGCCAGCAGTTAGTAGTGCTCGAGAAACTCCTTTAGTTGATATCCAGTCGCTGTACCGGTAGGCGTATTCTTTAGTTCTGACACAGAGGAAGTATGCGACAGCCCGGCGACTGGATGCAACAGCCGACCGACGATCGAGTTCTCGAGGCGTTGGATTCGTCGGGTATGATTCTCTCTCCAGCAGTGCTCGCGAAGAACATCGAACGAAGCCGCAAAGAGGTTACTCGTCGACTATGGGCTCGTCACCCGCGTCGAGCGAGGGTACTACGAGATCACCGATCTCGGTGAGCAGTATCTCGCTGGTGAACTCGATGCAGCCGACCTCAAGCCGGATGACAGCTGACCGACTCACGAACTGATCCCCTCGAGTCCGGCAACGTCGCCGTTCACGCCGAAGATCCAGTGACGGCCGTTCGGAATCCGCACATCGACACGTACGCGGTTCGTCGGTAGTCCCGTAATCTCGACTCGAGCCGTTCGTCCGTCCGGTAAATCGACAGTAAATTTGTCGAGCGAGTTCGTTGTGTTCGATCCAGATCTGGTTGCTATCCGTGACATACACGGGAGAAGGAACGAAGATCCCATATTCCTACACCGGCAGTGGCCGGAAAACGACTATATTCAATATATCGGCTGAAAACAGCACTGAGAGAGACTGAAACCGGTGGCCGGAAAGTGGCCGGAAGTTGGCCGGGAAGAATCTTGAAGTCCTGGTATTCAGAGCTAATCCCGCGTGAAAGACACTCTCACTACACCTACGTGTCGATTGCGTCGAGAAACTCGTCGAGTGTATCGACGCAATCAAGAGACGTTCGGTGGTTCGACGACTCGAGGGGGGTGTACCGAAGGACAATCATGTTCTCCTCCGTCGTGTCCCGTGCCTGATCGACGCTGCGGACGCCTTGCCAGATTCCGGTGACTTTGACGGGGCCATGCCGTTCATGCGTGTAGGTCTCGTCCTGCTTGATGATCTGCTCGGACGCAGAGTTAAGAGACTCCTCGGCAGACATTAGCAGTGGCTACCATAGTCGAGGATTTAGAGGTTAGGCCTTTGATGGCCGACAGCAGGCACTGATGCAGATACGAATTCTATAACTCAGCCCGTCATAGGTCGTGGATACAACACACATGGATTTCGTCGGTTATCGGGGAGGTCCAGATCACTCGACATTGTCGCTTCACAGTGAAGTCCAACATATGTTGGATTCAGGATTATGTACCAGTTGCTGGTATAGCTGATGTGGACGGCAGCCCGGCTAAATCCCACTTCGGACGGCCGTCTACATATCACTTCGTTCTGACTCACCCATTATTCACAAAGATGGGTCGTGATCCCTGGCCGCCACCCTTACCCAGTTACATAATCGGCAGCGATCGCGCTATTGGACAGTCTGTACACTATACGTTACTGTGGTAGATGTAGTGACATTGAACTCGGTCGCTGACCGGAAGTTTGAGAACGTCGTCGCAACTGTCGCCAGAATGAACAGGGTAGTGATGAGCGCAACGAGTGTCTGATCAGGGATCAACAGCAGGCCGCCCACGGAGGCGATCAGCAGGCTCGCGCTCGCTCCAATAGTTGTTACGTAGTAGTTTTGGCGGTACGCGAACCGAGAGAGTCAAGATCGGATTCCCGGCGCTCGCCGTCGCGCGAGTTCGCCGCCTCGAGATAGGACTGGAAGAGTTCCAATCGATCGGCCGGGCGCACGATTCCGCGGGGCTTGTTGTAGTCAATGATTCCTTTCTCGTCGAGTTTCGGGAGATGTGTCTGATAGAGTGAGATGTAGACGCGCTGGCGCTGGGTAGGGGTCAGTTGTGCAACGGTCGTTTCATGTTCTTTCGCTGCGATGACCTCAGCGAGATGTCCCATCTTGACGGGACCCTCTTTGGCTAATAAATAGTCAATCACGTCTCTTCTACGGTTAGTCTGGAGGATCTGGAAAACTTCATTTGAGGACAACTTCGATGGTGCGTCGGATGGGGAGTCGCTGGAGGAAGAGTCCGGCACGCAAAAGAGGCGGTCTGTATCGATTATCATTGTCTGAGAAAGAGATTGGAGGATCATAAGCAGCGTTCCAACAGAATTTGGTGTGTTGAAATATCTCTATCAGACAATCATCAATGGATTTGTGTTATCACTGACTACCAACTTCGGTCAGATGCATGTCCGAGAAGTACGACGGGACAGAGTAGTACGGCTCTGTTGAAAGTCTATTCTTTAGATGTTTTTTGCGTGAAACACACGCTCATTACAGCTGCGAACTGAGCGGTGCAACAGATGTACTAATTAGAATTGTAAATATTCTGAATCAGTTGTCACTCATCGCGGCAGGGTTTCTACTGGGTAGGTTCCTTACTCCCTCACGCGTGACGAAGAGAATTAGACACCTGTAGGAGGGTGTCATACAACAGTTCCCAACACCCATTATTCACGAGACCAGCCATGAATAAAGCAGACAATTGGCGAAATCACCAGATTACACAGCGTATCATAGAATGCTTCTCGTCCCCGTCGAAGTGATAGATACAGAGGGTGTAGTCATCATCGACGGGAGATCGGAACATTACCACAGGATTTTGATAGCTCGATACGAACCGTCGCTGCGACCAGTATCCGAGTGGGCAGGAGAATTCGGGAGAATATTAGTGTTCCTCGACAATTCCGAGTTGTTGGAGCATGCCAAGATCGTCCTGTTGATACCTTTTTTCGGCGATCTTTTCATCTTCCATCCGGAAGATCGCCAGACCTGTGATCTCGAAGGACCGGTTCGTCGCAGGAATATCAAAGAGGTCGTTTTCTTGGGTTCCAGTGAAGGTCCAGCGTGCAGCAACTTTCTCCCCGGACTCGAAGTAATCTTCCAGTTCGATATGGGCATCAGGGATCCCAGACAACGTCTCCGTCCACCATTCGCCATACTCTTCGATACCGTTCACATCTCCATCGGCACCGATTAATCCCTGAACAAGGACATCCTCAGTCACCAGCTCCGGCAACGCGTCCACATCTTGCTCGTTGAACGCCTCGAGATACCGCTCGATCACCTGTTTGTGCTTGGATGGTGTGGCTTGGGCCATAGGATCTTCACCCCAGTAGATCTATGTGATGCAGTAGCATAGAGTCGCTGAGTGAAAAATCGGCAAGGACTGCACGGGAACCGGTCGATGAAAGATACGCAGGATCTATCCAACAGCCTATTCGACGAATTTTTGGTGAAAATACCTCCCCCCCCCCCCCCTTGAGGACAGTTCTATGACACGCTCACCTGTATTGTAGTCGTTAGAGTTGCAGTTTTAACCTTGCAGCTTCAGGCTTTAGTATGGCACCCATGAACAATGGTGATAACAACGATATTGGGGAAGCCATCGATATTTTACTTGTCGAGCCGAATCCCGGTGACACTCGGCTTTTCGAGGAGAACTTCCGAGACGCAAAGCTCGCGAATGCTGTTCACGCCGTAACGGATGGTGAGGAAGCTCTCGACTTCGTTTATCAGCGTGGTGATTATGAAGACGCACCAAGGCCCAATCTCATCTTGCTTGAGCTACAGCTCTCCGGAATGAGTGGCCAGGATGTTCTCTCCGAACTGGAATCCGAGGAAGCTCTTAGCGAGATTCCAGTAATAGTTCTCACCGGTTCCAAGGCCGGTGAAGATCTTGTAAAGTCGAGTGGTATTGACGCAGATGAGTATATTCAAAAGCCAGTCGAGGCCGAGGAGTTCATCGAGTTTGTACAGGAGGTCGAGGACTTTTGGTTCGCAGTCGTCAAAAACGACGAATGAGTGCTATCAACGCTTCCAGCAAGTAGATACGAATAATGGCTACCCAGTACTGACCGCTATGGGGGTGTCAAATAAACCAGCCAGAGAGTATCAACAAAACCGCCGTCAGAGATCCGGAATCGAGTAGTTCTTTCCTCTTCCCGTCCCGGTAGTCTCGAGCAAGCCGTACTTATCGACGAGCGTGGAGAGATACCGTCGACGGGTTCGGTTCGGCTTTGGATTACCGATCCGTTCCTCGTACGTTGCATAGAGATCCGTGACACCGATCCGGCCAGCGTCGGCGACGATATCGTACAACAACCGCTTGTGCGTTCCCAAGGTATCGATGTGATCCTGTCGCAGATCGGTCCGGGCTGCACCGTGGATTGCATTAACATCGTCGTGCCTGATCTGCGATCGATCGTCTCGCACGACACGCTTGGTGGCTTTCTCGAGGTGCTTGATCGCCTCTCGAGCATCACCAGCTGCGATATCGGGATGTACTCGACGACATCCATCGTGATCACGCCGGGCCGAAGCCCCGCGTCGATCCGCGCCAGCAGGATGGTCGACTAACTCTTGATGTGTGTACTTCCGAAGCCGAAGCGTCTCGGCACTCGAGAAGCTAGATTTGACCCGCCCATTCAGCTGGTAGTTGGAGAAGAAGTCGTCTTCGTCGATCGTGATACCGACGATCGTCACGTTCGGGAGATCGCCGAGTCCCAACAGGAGTGTCTCGTCTTCCAGGACGTCGACCTCGTCGAGGATCGCAACGATGTGGTCGTCCGTGTCTCGAAACGTCTTGATGAACGTGCTGGCGGCCGTTCCGTCTCGAGAGAGGTGATTTCCGATTCCCGAGTCTTGTGCAAGCCCATGGAGCACCTCTGTCTTCGACGACTCGAGCAACTTGACGGTCTCGGTCGACTGGATGGACGGCGCGGACTCGAGCGCGACGGCGGATATCACGGAGTCGATCGAAGCGAGCGAACCACTTCAGCACGGCCGTCGAGAAACGCATGGCTCGCAAGCGTCGGTTCGACCTTGAGCGAGCCAGCTGGCACGATGATCGAACATGCCAACGGCCAGCCGGGAAACTTCAAAGTCTACCGAGCGTACCACGAGAAACTACGCCAAGCGGACGGCTGGTACTGCTTTGTCGTCTACAAGCCCCACGGTCGTAGTGGGTTGACCGTGCTGAAAGACAAGATGGTTCGCTCGAGCGATCTCCCGTTGCTCCGGTGGCACGGTGGCGGCGATCACCGCGGGACCCAACAGGCGAAGATCGCGATCGGCGATATCTTCTGAGCGGTTTTCGTAGTCTATATGACTAGCATCTCGAGGGGTGCTTGCCCGCTCATTAGGAGGATGACGTTGTTGCTCGCACAGAATGCGTACACGAGAACAGCACCTGTAGCGAACAGCGCATCGTATGGTTTCGAGAGATAGTGTCCGATCAAGACGACGACAGCAGCGTAAATGCTACCCGCAAGAACGACGCCGGGTAATCCAATCGCCGCGTAGAAGGTGGTCGTAATCGGATTGAGTTCGGTTGCATACGGGACGAGAAAGAGGAACACCGTGGCGACGAGATCAACCAGCCAGAACAGACCGAACGAGATACGTATCGGTGAATTTGCCGGACGGTTCAACGCTACCCCGCGGGTTACTGTCGGTTCCATACCTCCATTGGAATGGTATGGCTCAATGTTTTTAGGACTGCCGAAACCAGACGTGTTGAGAGCTGTTACACTAGTATTCTAGAGTATAATCATTTGAGAAGGGGTGCTCAATTCGAGGGTCACATCTCTCCTTTCGTCACCACTGAGACAGTCGTGTCGACATCAAAACTCACCGCTCGAGTACTCAGCGTCTCGGCGATTTCCCGTCGCTGCTCGAGCGTCAGATCATCTCGCTCGAGGACCTGCTGAATAGCGCGGACGAAATGCGGGACGTCATCGCAGGCACTGACCACGGCTTTCGTCTTGTTGCAGTCGTAGAAGTCAGCTGCTCGCTCGATCGCATTCCGTCGATACGCGTAGTCGCCGTCGGTTCTGATTCGCATACTCGTACACACGACCCCCGAAATCCTCGTTTTCTCGGCTCACTCAACGGCCCATATCGGCCCAAAACGGGGTGATCTGTCGGCCCATCGGAGATGAATCCCGGCTCGAGGTGACGATCGACTCGCGATATGCACACGGCGTTTCCGATCTCGTGTGCATATTCGGGATAGCCTTCGAACGGCACACCGAGCATCACCGACGACAGCGCATCGTACGGTCCGCGGCCCCAGTCGGCCCATTTCCAGCGGCCCTCGATCTCGTGCGGTGTCGTCTCGACTTGCGACACCGCTACTCACCTTGCTCCGACTCGAGCAACCCAGTCAGGACCGCAACCGGATTCCACCACGTCGTGCCCTTGCAGGAGTGACAGACGTGCTTGAACGCTGTGAGATCACTCGTCTCGAGCGTGGTTGGATCGACGTGTGGCACCTGTTCCAGCTCCTCGAGGGTAGCGCGTTTGATTCGAACGCGCCTACAGCCCACGCACTTCGCGTCGACGGGGATGCCGAAGTGACCAGCTGCTGGACTCTCGAGTTCCGCTTCGATATTGCGACCATTGCGATCGCCGTCGACGCTCATCGCGCACCACCGGGCTCGTGAGTAGTGTCTGTTTCTCCCGATCGATCGAGATGCAGCCCTAACCAGTTGGGTGCTACAGCAAAGACGTTAGCTGAACGTAGAAACCCTATGAAAGGCATAGAAGATGTTAACCGAATTATCGCCATCTGTACCGACTGTCGTACACCGTACGCTGCTCGTCGGTGGCCAGATGGGGCAATCCGGTTGATCGGAACGGGGTCCGACTGTCCCTGTGGAGGAACCGAGTTTCGGTCGATCGACTGATTAGTACCACCATCAGCCCAACTCTCTTGCTGCTCGAGCGCACGCCGTACGGCATCGTCGATCGCTTGACGGGCCGGATGGGCGATGGGAGTCTGACTCCCGACGTCGTACAGCCGACTCGCAGGAACGAACGATTACTCACGCATCGGCCTCGCCTCCGTGACGGCCGGGCGACGTCTCCGGATCTGGAATCCCGACGTCCACCCAGCTGCGGAGCCGCGGCTCAGTCACGCGTAGGTGTCGCACTCAGAACAGCGATGGACGTGATCGGCGTCGTCACCGAACACGCGGCTGAACCGGTCGGAGACATGAGCGTCGCAGTGACGGCAACTCGAGTCATCGACTGACGACCGAAGCGAGATCGTCACGCCGACCACCCCCGATTTCCTTCGCGCAAATCGCCAGCCATCACGGAGGCGAAACCCGCACCGGCAATCACTCGATCTTGAGGGGGTGTTTGTACGGTCGAGCGCTACTTCATAATGGAGCGTCAGTCGCTAAGGCTGCGACTATCGACGTAATTCGAAACGTTACAAAATGGTGATGGACTCGCCGGGATTTGAACCCGGGGCCTCTTCCTTGCGAAGGAAGCGATCTGCCACTGATCTACGAGCCCTCGAGCATTCATACCCGGGGTTTGTATTTGTAGCTTGTGTTTCGGAGACAGAGCGACAGCGATCCTCACAGTGACTCGAGCTACGCGACGGTGCGACGTGAGTCGACCGAGAGGATGCGAGCGCGCCCGGCGAGCAGTCCGAGGACGAAACCCGAGAAGTGAGCGAGCAGTGCAACGCCGGGGGCCGTGGTCGCGAGCGTAACGGCCACAGCGAGCGCGATGACGATGACGGCGGCCAGCCACGGTGGAACGTCGACAACCGATCGCAGCCCGCTCGAGAGTCGGTTCGCAGCGACGAGGTAGCCGAGAAGCGCGAAAACAGCGCCGCTAGCACCGAGGACGCCTGCAGTGCCGGCGACACCAACGAGCGGGATCGCCGCCGCGGCGTTCGTTACGAGGATCTGTACAACGCCAGCGATAGCACCCGTAACGAGAAAGAAAGCGTGAAAGCGCAGTCGCGTCGTCGCCCGGGCGACCGGCCAGCCGAAGACGACCAACGCGAGGCTGTTCGAGAGCAAGTGACCGACGCTGCCGTGGGCGTAGACGCTCGTGACGATTGTCCACGGGTTCGCCGACAGCGGTGGCGTGAGGACGAACAGTCCAGCCATGAAGCCGAGACTGATCAGGGCCGTCAGCTGCTGGAGTGCGAAGATGACGACGAAGACGACGACCAACTCGTAGATAGGGCTCTCCGAACCGCTGGCGGTCGTCCCGGAGCGGTCGCTGGATTTCGAGCGCGACCGTGAGCGAGGCGTCATAGCGGACCGTCGGTGGCGAGAACCAAAAGTCCTCACGACGATGTGGGATGGAACCGATCGAACGCGGTCGCTCTCTGTGAAATAAAGAAAACGGTGAAAAACGGATTCCGATCGCGATCGGCCGTTAGTCTTCGAGGACGATCTCGATGGAGACGTCGTTTGGCACCTGAATGCGCATGAGCTGTCGGAGTGCGCGTTCGTCGGCGTCCAGATCGATCAGGCGCTTGTGGACGCGCATCTCCCAGTGCTCCCACGTGGCGGTGCCCTCGCCGTCAGGCGACTTCCGGGTCGGCACCTCGAGGGTCTTCGTCGGCAGCGGGATCGGACCGCTCAGGTTGACGCCGGTGTTGTTCGCAATCTCGCGGACGTCGTCACAGATGTCGTCTAAGTCGTCTGGACTCGTGCCCGCGAGTCGAACGCGTGCCTGCTGCATTTATTTCTCGTGAACCTCGAGGACCTTGCCGGCCGCGATGGTCTGACCCATGTCGCGGATGGCGAAGCTCCCGAGCTCTGGGATTTCGCTGGATGGCTCGATGCTGAGGGGCTTTTGTGGTCGGATGGTGACCACAGCAGCGTCACCCGACTGGATGAAGTCGGGGTTCTCCTCGGCGACCTCGCCGCTTGCGGGGTCCATCTTCTTGTCGATCGACTCGATCGTACAGGCGACCTGAGCCGTGTGGGCGTGGAAGACTGGCGTGTAGCCGGCCGTGATCACGGATGGGTGCTGCATGACGACGACCTGTGCCTGGAACGTCTCGGCGACGCTTGGTGGGTCGTCGGCTGGACCACAGACGTCACCACGGCGGATGTCGTCCTTGCCGATGCCGCGGACGTTGAATCCGACGTTGTCACCGGGCTCGGCCTTTGGCACCTCTTCGTGGTGCATCTCGATCGTCTTCACTTCGCCACCGACGTCCGATGGCTGGAAGGAGACGTTGTCGCCGATGTTCATGACACCGGTCTCGATACGTCCGACTGGGACGGTACCGATGCCGGAGATGGTGTAGACGTCCTGGATTGGGAGTCGGAGCGGTGCGTCCGTTGGTGGCTCCGGTGCCGGCAGGTCGTTGAGTGCCTCGAGCAGGGTACGGCCGTCGTACCACGGCGTGTTATCGGAGGCTTCTGCGATGTTGTCGCCTTCGAACGCCGAGATCGGGATGAACGAGGCGCCGTCGGTCTGGAACTGAACCTGCTTGAGCAGCTGTTCGACTTCCTCGACGACCTCGTTGAAGGTCGATTCCTGGTAGTCGACGACGTCCATCTTGTTGACGCCGATGATGAGTTCGTCGATACCGAGGGTACGAGCCAGGAAAACGTGCTCCTGGGTCTGGGGCGCGACACCGTCGTCAGCGGCGACGACGAGGACGGCGTTGTCTGCCTGGGATGCGCCCGTGATCATGTTCTTCACGAAGTCGCGGTGGCCAGGACAGTCGACGATGGTGAAGTCGTAGGCGTCCGTGGAGAACTCCTGGTGGGCGATGTCGATGGTGACACCACGCTCTCGCTCTTCGGCGAGGTTGTCCATGACGTAGGCGAACTCGAATCCGCCCTTGCCCTTCTCTTCTGCTTCTTCGCGGTGCTGTTCGATGACGTGCTCTGGTACGCTCCCCGTCTCGTAGAGGAGGCGTCCCACGAGCGTACTCTTCCCGTGGTCAACGTGACCGATGATGGCCAGGTTCTGGTGTTGTTCGCTCATTGTTGTAGCTCACGCGCAGAGGCGCTTATATCGGTCCCTTTTGCTCGTTGCGGTTAAAACCATTTCGAAAGCGTGTTCAGCCGATCACGCCGCCTTCTTGCGGTTTGTCTAGTATTCACACGACATGGGACGTTCAGACACGGTGATGATCGCAAACCAAGTGACTCGAGGACGACCGACCGGCACCGGGCACTCGATGCGGTGTGCAACGCTCGGCAGCGGAAAGGGACAGTGCACGAGTACACGCGAGAAATAAGAGAAGTCGACGCGGAACCTGCCGACTACAGCGGCGGGAGTCGGCCGACGTCCGAGAGCACGGCAGTCGCCGTCTCCGGGCCGCCAGCGCCGCGGCCGCTCGAGTGAAGCGAGCCGGCATTTCGCGTCTCGATCTGGACGATGTTTCGCGTGCCGGTGACGGCCAGCGGGCCGTTTTCGGGCACGAGTCGCGGGCCGACGCGGACGCCGTCGCGGGTCGCCTCGCCGATGAGGCGGATCGTGCGCCCGTCTTCGGCGGCGAGGTCGAGGGCACTGCCGGGAATGTTCTGGATGCCTTCGACGGTGGCGTCCTCGAGCGAGAAGCCGCCGTCGGCGAGGACGTTCGCGAGGATGACGAACTTGAGCGCGGCGTCGGTGCCGTCGACGTCGAACGTCGGGTCGGCCTCAGCCACACCGAGGTCTTGGGCTTCCGCGAGGACGTGCTCGTAGTCGAGGCCCTCGGCGGCCATCCGGGTCAGGATGAAGTTCGCGGTCCCGTTCAGAACGCCACGAGCCGCAGTGACGGCCTGTGGTGTCGAGTCCTCGATGGTCGACAACACCGGAATCGCGCCGCCGACGGTGGCCTCGAAACGGATCGAGCCCGCGCTGTCGGCCTCGAGTGCGCGGAGTTCTTCGTAGCGTTCCGCGACGGGGCCTTTGTTGGCTAACACGACGTGGCGGTCGGCCTCGAGGGCGCGTTTGACGTGCGAGAAGCCGGGTTCGGCGTCGCCCAGCGTGGTCGGGGTCGCCTCGACGAGGACGTCGTAATCGGCGTCGAAGACGTCTGTGGGGTCGCTCGAGCCCAGCGGTTCGTCGCCGGCTTTCCGCTCGAGCGCGCCGGCGATGTCGATTCCATCGTCGTCGACCGCGGCGGTCGTCGAGTCAGCGAGCGCAACGACGTCGTGTCCGTACTCACCGGCGAGGTCGGCGACCGAGCGGCCGACGTCTCCGGCACCGAGAATTGCGAGTTGCATCAGGCATCACCTCCGAGGAGTGGTTCGACGACAGTGAGTTCCTTGTCCGTGCCGATCGTACGGATCGCTTCGAGCGCAGCGTCGGAGCGTCCGGAGTCGATCGCGAGTCGAACGCGGGCGCTCGAGACGGCGTCCGTGCCCTCGGGTGCGGCAAGCGAGAGGTCACGGACGACGGCGTCGGCCTCGTCTTCGATCCGCGAGAGGGTGTTCGAGAGGTCGCGCTCGACGAGGTTGCCGACGAGGACGACGCTGATCTCCTCGCCGTAGTGTTCGGCACCGGCCTGAATGACGTTGACGCCAGCGTCGCGAAGGGCGTCGACGATGCCGTCGAATCGGTCGGGCGGACACTCGAGGTCGACCTCCACAGGGATGTGCCCGCGCGGGGTCATATTACCGCGTTCGTGATGGATACTCAGCAGATTGCCGCCGTTGTCGGCGATGGGTGAAAGCGCGCGAAGTAACTCACCGGGTTCATCGACGAGTTCGAGTCGAACGGTGTACGCACGGACACCGCCGTCCGTCTCCGTCTCGTCCTCGTCGACGGGGTCGTCACTCACTGCCGTCACCTCCTTCGTTCGGGCGTCGACGCGTCGTCATGGTGTACGGTTCCGTAATAGGAGCGTAAAAGGGTATAGGACTTCCCAAAACTCTCCGACCGTGCTATCGTAGCACGCACGATCCGGAGATCGCGGGACGGAGACGTGATCGGTCGCAAAACGGTGAAGCAAATCGCCGAAGCCGGCGCTAGAGGTGGTCCTTTCCGGGGTTCGACGAGCCCCAGTCACCGCGGCCGCCTTCGGTGCGGTCGACACCCATGATCGATTCGGCCTGGTCGGGACCGCCGAGGCTCTCGCGAGCGTCTGGCACGCGAACCGTAATATCGTCTATTTCCGGCCACGTGAGTAGTTCGGCCTCGATGTTGCTCGTCGTGATGTTGCTCACCGAACACCCCTTGCAGCCGCCCCCGAGTTCGATGATGACTTCACCGGTCTCCGGGTCAGCCTCACGGACGGCGCTCGTCCCACCGTGCATCTGGATGATCGGCATCTCGCGGCTGAGCCAGCGTTCGACGCGCTCGCGGAGTGACGGTTCGGCGTTGGCGTCGGAACTGGCGTCGGAATCTGTCATTGTACGAGCTAGGGGTTCGAGCGATCAATAAGGTTTTGACGTCTGCTACCGACCATCACGGTTGTTCCTGAACGTTTGGGCGGGGTAGCAGCGGCTACTGGCCGTCGGTTCCGCGGCGTCTGCGCAGCCACTCGAGGCCGACGGCTCCGGCCGCGAGGCCGACAGCGCCGGCAGAGCCAGTGAATCCCGGAACCGAGTCGAGAAGTCCCGTACTCGAGTCCGGGAGAGAAAGGTCGGTCGAAAACGTGTACAGCGCCCCCTCGGTGTCCGCGTTGGGGATCAGCGGCGTGCTGCTCGCGACGAGCGTCTCGCTGGGGTCGGCGACGCGAGCGGTCCAGAAGCCCGCGGTGTCGGCGTCGCGCCAGTGGGCGCGCTCTTCAGGTGCGCCGGGGTCGCTGACGTCGTGTACTTTGATGCCGCCCTGATACCACGACGAGTAGAGACGGCCGTCGTGCAGATCGAAATTGTGCGAGGTCGTCCACGTGCCGCCGTAGTACGACGCGTCGTCGGCCGCTGGGGCGTCGATCGTCGACAGCCGCTCCGGTTCGGCGGGATCGCTGACGTCGTAGAGGTCGATTCCGCCCGGCCCGTCCGGCGCGTCACCATCCACCGACCAGGCCTCGCGACCGACTGCGAGGAGGTCACCACCGTCACCGAGCATCGCGTAGTGGTCGTTGCCCGGTAGCCCCATGTACGCCTCCCGATCTCCGAGGTCCCGCTGGGCCTCGAGGTCAGTTTCGCGAACCCGTGAGAGCAGTTCGGGGGCGGTCGGATCGCTGACGTCGAGTAGGTACGTGCCGGCGTCCCAGTGGGGGAGAACAGCGATGTCGCCGTGGATCGTCACGTCGTGGAGATATCGCGCGAGCCAGAAGGCATCCGCCCACTCGGGCTCGTGCTCGAGCAGCGACCAGCGGCCGATTTCTTCAGGGTCGTCACTGACGTCGAAGATAACCAGCGAGTGGCCGTCGGTGTCGTTTTCGACGACGTAGAGCAGGTCGTCCTCGAGCGCACAGTTGTGGATGTGAGAGCCGGTTTCGTAGGGGTCGCCGACGACGACGGGGTCGGCGGGATCGCGCACGTCGTAGAGCACGAATCCGTGGAAGGTGCCGTCGTCTCTCGGGTTGGCCGGGCCGACGACGGCTAGCCGGTCGCCGTCGACGGCCACATCGAGGAGTTCGGTCATGCGCGCGCCATCGGCCTCGAGGTCGAGGCGCTCGGCGAGGACGGCGGGCGCTGTGGGGTCGCTGATGTCGACGGTCGCGAACCCGGTGGTGGCGGCGAGATACGCTGTCTCGCCGTCGTCACCGACGACGGCTTCGGCAGCGCCCTCGACGTCAACGCGACCCAGCGGCCCGGTGTCCGACCCGTCGGCGGCAGCCGTCGACGCCGTCACCGACTGTGGGAGGGCCACCGTCGCGCCGGCGACACCGCCTGCTCGAAGGAACGCTCTCCGCTGCATACGTGATCCTGCGTCCGAGCGGTCAAGTAAGGCGTGGTCGGGTGCAGCCAGTGATACGGTCTACTGTAACGATGTACTGGTGCAACCGCAGGACGGTCGCGGTTGCACCGGTAACGACGTACAGCAGTCCGTATGATGGGACCGCGAGCGAGAGCGAATACGACGGTTACAGCCGCTTGCGGTCGCCCGTCCCTCCGGTTAGCGCGCTGGCGATTGCGCCCTCGAGGACGACGTCGTCACCGAGGTCGGTGACACGGATTTCGGGGACGTTGGTCATCACCATCTCCGAGACGCGCTCGCGGATGGGATCGACGACCAACTCCTCGTTGTGCAGGGCGACGGCCCCGCCAAAAGAGACCACGATCGGCGCAAAGGAGTGAACCACGTTCGTGACGCCGATCGCGTTCCAGTGGGCGAGTTGCTCGATGACGTAGTCGGCCAGTTCGTCCTCGCCGGCGAACTCGAAGACGTCTTTGGCGGAAAAAT
The DNA here is from genome assembly GCF_009392895.1 of Natronorubrum aibiense. Classification (GTDB taxonomy): domain Archaea; phylum Halobacteriota; class Halobacteria; order Halobacteriales; family Natrialbaceae; genus Natronorubrum; species Natronorubrum aibiense. The sequence continues at coordinate 513,943 of NZ_CP045488.1, forward strand.
CTGGGCTCTCGAGCGGGATGTCGGTCGAGATCGTCGGATCGTCTTCGGCGAGCAGTCGGGCGTAGTTCGGGATCGCGTTGCCCGAGCAGTAGGCCTCCCAGTGGCCGTCGCGACCACAGCCACAGGTCAGGCGCCCGTGCGGGTCGACCACGAAGTGGCCCACCTCGCCGGCGTTGCCGTCCCAGCCGTCCATCACGACGCCGTCACAGCAGACCCCGGCACCGATCCCCGAGGAGATCGTGATGTAGACCATGTCGTCGGGGTTGCGGTCGGAGTGAAAGCGCTCGCCGATGACGCCCGCGTTCGTGTCGTTGTGGAGGTAGACCTCCCCACTATCGATCAGTTTCTCTATCGGGCCCGTCAGCGGGATGCGGTCGATCGAATCCGGCAGGTTCGCCGGATCGACGACAGCCCCTTCCGCGAGGTCGAACGGACCGATCGAGCCGATTCCAGCCGCGACGACCTCCTCGGGTGCGATCCCAGCGTCGCCGCAGGCACTTCGAAGCGTTCGAAGCACGCCCTCCGTGACGTCGATTCCCGTCGGACCGCGTGGGGTGGCTCGACGATCCAACCCGATCGTCGTTCCGTCGTCCGTCGCGACGGCTGCCCGAACGTTCGTCGCGCCGAGATCGACGCCCGCGTAGTAGTCCATCTTGTCCTAAAGACGACCGTCGCCGTACTTAACTACACAGATCGTACTCGACAACGAGTAATAGTTCCAATAGATCAGCGCTCATGAGACACCATCTCGTCGGCTCGCTCGAAACGGTCCGAAAAACGTCAGTGAGCGACTTACTCCATCACGTCGAGGTCACGGAAGTACGTGACCGGACACGGTGCCTGCAAAATGATTTCCTGAGAGACGGAGCCGAGGACGGCCTTTTCAGCGGGCGAGCGTCGTCGGCCGCCGACGACCATTCGGTCGGCATCGACGTCGATCGCCATGTCGACGACCTTACTGCTGACCTCGCCGAGTGCACCCTTGACCTCGTAGTCGACGCCGGCGTCGGCGAAGATCTCCTCGAGATCGCCGACTGGGGCGCGTTTGGCGGCGACTTCGTCGGGATCGACGTCTTCGACACGGGCGTCCATGCCGAGGTCGTCGTGGATGTCTTCGTACTCGTCTTCGGTGAAGGCGTGGCCGATCACGACCTTCGCATCGAGTGGCTCTGCGATCTCGAGGACGGTGTCGGCGAGTTCCTCGGCGCGGACGGTGTCCATCGGCCCGACTGCAAGCAGTATCGTATCGATCGCCATATCAGCACAGTGGTAGTGCCACCTGCTTAAGTATTCTCGTCGACACAGTATTCTGGCGGTAGCCCCGTCGGCTATCTATCTGCGAGGAGAGAATCCCGTCGTTTACGGCGTTGACGAGAGCGGAGCTCTCGTTCGCACATCAGAACGCGAAGCGTTCTGAGGACGGGAGTGAATCTGACAACGCCAACACAACCACCGTTCAGCAGCAGAATGTATATATAAGTCGAATCGCTCCGTAGCATGACGTACACCGAGGCGGTCACACCGCCCACTCAAATGCACAATATCGGGATTTCGAGACCTAGAACGTTAGAGACTCCCTCTCGAACCGCTGTGGTGTCTCGGTCAGCAAGATAACTCCGAGTCCCCTGCCGGGATAGGAGTAACGGCAGTGTGGCCCTGCCAGCGGCCTGTCATGCCGACAGGTCGTAAACCAGCAAATATCCCAACCTAACGGTGCGGTGCCGTGGGAAGCCTCGCCGTTTACGGCGAGGAGGAGGTCACATCGAAGCGTCCCGAATACGGGCCGACACCCGGGTCCGTATGGGAGCTGACTTACTCATCATTTCGGACGAACGTCACCGGACACGGGGCCGAGAGAAGGACTTCCTGAGCTGTCGAGCCGAAGACCGCTTTGCCGGTCGGCGATCGCCGACGGCCACCGACGATGACCCGGTCGGCGTCGACGCTGCTTGCGAGATCGACGATCGTCGGACCATGTTCGCCGATCGCGCCGCTGATCTCGTAGTCGATGTCGTGCTCGTCGAACGCGGCAGCGAGATTGTGGATCGTCGAATGCCGCGTTGCGACCTCGTTCGGATCGATCTCGTCGATGCCAGCGTCGAAGTCGAGGCGGTCTACCACCTCGTCGTACTCGCTACTCGTAAAGACGTGGGCGAGCGAGACGGTGGCATCGGCCGGTTTCGCGACTTCGATGACAGCCTCGGCCAGTTCGTCGATTCGGTCGGCGTCACCGGGTCCAACAGCGAGCAGAACAGTATCGAGCGTCATGGACCGACTATATTTCGCCTCCTATTTAAACTCTCGACGTACTGTCAACACGGTGTCCGGTCGACGATTGATCGACTCGAGTGCGATGCCCGTGTGATTTTTCCACCCGGTCGTCGACCATCGTGTATGGACGGACCCGACCTCGAGGGACGGACGGTGCTCGTGACGGGCAGTGCGAAAGGCGTCGGCCGCGAACTCCTGCTTTCGACGGCCGACTGTGGCGCGAAGACGGCCGTACACTACCACTCGAGTGCGGACGCAGCCGACGAGGTGGTCGCGGACGCGCTGGCCCGCGGCGCACGTGAGTCGATGACCGTTCAGGGCGACGTCACCGATCCCGAGAGCGTCGACGAACTCTTCCGGGCCGTCGAGTCGGAACTCGGGAGCGTCGACGTGCTCGTGAACAACGTCGGCGATTTCGCGCCCGTCCACTGGGCCGACCTCAAGTTCGAGACGTGGAATCGGGTGCTCGAGACCAACCTCAACGGCACCTATCTCTGTTCGAAACGCGCGCTTCCAGCCATGCGCAATCAAGAATACGGCCGCATCGTCAATATCGGCTACGCCTCGAGCGAGCGGGGCCTCGTCAGCCCGAAGAACTTCCCCTACTTCGTCGCGAAGGCGGGCGTGTTGCTGTTCACGCGGATGCTCGCGGCCGACACGCAAGACGACGGAATCACCGTCAACGCCATCTCACCATATGTCGTCGAGAACTCCGACGAGTTCCCCGACGAGTTGCCCCGCGACCGGCCCGCGAGCTTCGAGGACCTGATCGTCCCGCTGTATTTCTTCCTCGATCCCGACAGTGGGTATATCAGTGGCGAAAATATCGAGGTCGATGGCGGCTGGCTGCCCGAGACCGTGTAAGTGATCGAGCCGCGGCGCTGTGCGCCGCGGGACGTTTTTGAGCCAGATTGTTGCGAGGAGCGGGGCTCGAGCACGGCGAGAGCCCCCGACGAAGTAAAAAGGTGGATGTAAAACATCGAAGTCGACGGCGGCTGGTTGCCCGAGACCGTCTGAGTTAGTATGACTCGTTTGGCAGCGAGTTGAAACCTCGGTACGACCAACGTCGTGTATGGTGCTACCGATCGCGATGGGGTGGCGACACCTGTTGTTTGCCAACTGGCCGGTCGATCCCGACGTCGTCGCGACGCGCCTTCCCGACGGCCTCAGCGTCGACACGTACGACGGCCGGGCGTGGCTCTCGGTCGTGCCGTACCTGAACGTCGACGTCCGCCCGCGTGGGGTTCCCGGCCGTGTCGGGTTCGAGTTGCCCGAACTCAACCTCCGAACGTACGTCACGTGCGACGGCGAACCCGGCGTCTACTTCTTCAGTCTCGACGCCGAGGGGCTGCTCGGCGTCCTCGGTGCGCGTCTCTGTCACCACCTGCCGTACTACGTCGCCGACATCGACCTGACCGCAGCCGACGGCGCGATCGCGTTCGAAAGCGCCCGTCACCATCCGGGTGCGTTCCCCGCCAGATTTTCGGGGACGTACACGCCAGTCGGCGAAGCGTACGTTCCCGACCCGGATTCGCTCGCGGCGTTTCTCACCGAGCGCTATCGCTACTACACGACGGGGCGCGACGGCGCGATTCGCTACGCCGACATCGACCACGAGCCCTGGACGCTCCGGGAGGCGTCGGCGACGATCGAGACGAACACCCTCTTCGAGGCCAACGGCTTCGAGCCGGCGGGCGGCTCGCCGGTCTGTTACTACAGCCGCGGCGTCGACATCACAGCCTCGAGAAACCGTCGCTGGCAATAAGCGAAGGGGAAGGCACGTGGAGACGCCGTACGAGAAACGTTCGATATACCACGCTCGCGGCCGTCGCACCGATCGATGAGGACTGGAACGATCCGCGCGATCCACGTCGCCGCCGAACAGGGTGCGCCGATGGAACCGCGTGAATCAGTGCGTGCAGTCGCCGGCCGAGGTCTCGAGGGCGACCGCTACTTCGACACCGAAGGAACCTTCGCCGACCGGGCGGGCAGCGACCTTACACTGATCGAATGCGAGGCACTCGAGGCGGTCGAGCGCGACTACGACATCCCCCTCGAGTCGGGCGTCCACCGACGAAATTTCACGACCGAAGGGGTCACGTTGAACCACCTCATCGGCGAGCGGTTCCGAATCGGCGAACTCGTCTGTGAGGGGACCGAGCGCTGCGAGCCGTGTTCGTATCTCGAGGCCCACCTCGAGCGACAGGGCGTTCGTGAGGCACTGGTCCACCGCGGCGGGCTTCGCGCGCGGATTCTCGAGGGTGGCGTCGTGCAAGTAGGCGATGCCATCGAGCGCGTGTAGTGGACTGCTGGCCCCTCATATGTTCGGCGGTCGAAATACCGAATCGAACCTAAACATACATTTCTGCGAGCGCCAAGGGTCGAGTATGAACGAGCCGGGAGTCCAATCGCTGATGGATCAGGAGACGCTGGACCAGCGGGTCCGCGATGGCGACGCCCCGGAGTGGGTCGCCGATCACTGGGAGTCGTTTCAGGAGGGGCTGCTCGGCGAACGAAACGGGAGCCCGTTCCCGTGTTACTTCGGCGTCGAGTCGGTCCAGCAGGGTGAACCACTCTATACCGCCGTCCCCTCGATGAGCGACGCCGACGCGCTGTTGACACTACGGGATCGGGTCCTCGAGTACCTCGACGTCTATCAGGATCACTCCGATCGGGCCTCGCTCGTCACGTTCTTCAAGCCACCCGAAGTGCCGCTTTCGGAGCGGGAATACCACGAGTCGCTCTGGCACATCCTCCAGACACTGCACCTGCACGACCCCGAGCCGTGGCCCGAGGACATCCCGACCGATCCGGACGATCCTCACTGGGAGTTCAGTCTCGGCGGTGAGCCCATGTTCCCGACCTGCCGAGCGCCGTTTTACGACCGCCGAAAGAGCCGCTACTGTCCCATCGGCCTCGAGATCACGTTTCAGCCCCGAACGCTGTTCGAGAACCTCGGCGTGACGGCCGACACCGACGCCGGCCAGCACGCGCGCGACGTCATTCAGGACCGAATCGAGGAGTACGACGGCGTCTGTCCCCATGCCGATATCGGCGACTGGGGCGTCGAGGGCGACCGGGAGTGGCACCAGTACATGCTCTCGTCGGACGACGAGCAGGCGCCCGACGAGTGTCCGATCACGGTCACGCGGGATCACCCGAAACCCGCCGCCAGACTGCCATGAGCGACGTTGCTCATACGCTCGAGGACGCCGTCCTCGTCCTGATCGACTTCCAGACGGGGTTCGACGCCGACGGCTGGGGCACGCGGAACAACCCCGACGCCGAAGCGAACGCGGCGCGCCTGCTCGAGCGCTGGCACGAGACGACTCGCCCGGTCGTCCACGTGCGTCACGACTCGACCGAACCCGATTCGCCGTTGCGCGGCGACGAACCCGGCTTCGCGTTTAAACCCGAGACGGCCCCGCTCGAGGGCGAAGCGACGTTCGTCAAATCGGTCAACGGCGCGTTCATCGACACGGGACTCGAGGAATGGCTGCACGAACGCGGCCTCGAGCATCTGGTGCTTGCCGGGTTGACGACGGATCACTGTGTCTCGACGACTACTCGTATGGCCGAAAATCGTGGCTTCGACGTGACGGTCGTCGCCGACGCGACTGCGACCTTCGACCGGTCGTTCGACGGTGACCACTTCGACGCGGAGACGGTCCATCGAACCGCGCTGGCCCACCTCGAGGGCGAGTTCGCGACGGTCGCGACGACGGCCGAGTTGCTCGAGTAACTGTCGGCGTGAACACGGTTATGGACGTTCCTGTCCTCGAATGAACCATGCGAGTGGTAGTCGCCGGCACGTTCGGGCCGATCCACGACGGCCATCGGACCCTATTCGAGCACGCGCTGCGATTCGGCGAAGACGGCGTCGTCGTCGCGTTGACGAGCGACGACCTCGCCGTCAACACACGAGCCCCGCCCGATTCCGTCCTTCAACGAGCGCGTGCGGGCGGTAACCGACGAGATTGCGGCCCTCGACGAGTGGGGGCGTGACGTCGAGATCCGGACATTGTCCAGCGAACACGCCATCGCGATCGACGACCCTTCGATCGACGCGCTGGTCGTCTCCCCCGAGACGGCACCCGAACTCGAGGCGATCAACGCGTGCCGCCGCGAGCGCGGCCTCGAGCCCCTGTCGGGGATCGTCGCACCGTACGTCCTCGCCGACGACGGCGAGCGGATCTCCTCGACCCGGATCGTCAACGGCGAGATCGACGAACACGGCACCGTCCTCGAGTGATCGCGATCACGGTATTCCTCGAAGCCGGGAGATGACCCAATAGTAATAGCTGCGGAGACAGTCTGTCGAGCTAATGAGTACGGATCGACGGCCGTTGTTGCTCGTGCTGTTGGGCAGTGCAGTGCTCGCGACGTTGGTGGTCCACTTCTCGTTCGTCCCACAGTACTTCCGCGAGGACCCGTTTATGACCGGGCTGGCGCTGGCTTTCGGCTGGCTGACGTACGCGCTGATCTTCTATGCGGCCAGCCGGCTCTGGTCGGATCCACAGGAGTTGCCGAGTATGCGGACCGCAGACATCGGGATCGCGCTCTTTCTCGTCTCGCTGTTGCTCGGGGCCGCGCTCGACGCCTTTGGCTTCACGCTCGAGGCGATCCTCGAGGCGTACGTCGTGCCCGCGATCGGGATTTACGTCGGCCTCGCGCTGCTCGGGTGGGCGATCGGTCGCCGAACGGAAGCGATCAACGCGATCGTGCGACAGTAGCTTACGCCGACTCGTCGGCGTTGGCGACGAACACGGGGATGTCGCCGAAGCGAATGACGTGATCGGTCACGCTCCCCAGCGCCATCCGCTGGACGCCACCCCGACCGCGGGTCGCCATCACGACGAGGTCGACCCCGACGTCGTCGACGTACTCGAGGAGTTCGTGTTCGGGCGGGCCCTCGAGGACGGTCCCCGTTACGTCGAGTCCTGCGCTCTCGACGCGTTCGACGACCGAATCAACGTGTTCTTGCGCGCGACCGCGCATCGCTTCTTCGGCGCTCGCGGCATCGCCCGGGAGTCGGAGGTCGCCCAGCGGGCCGGTATCTGCGACGCAGACGACGTGGATCGCGGCGTCGTGGTGTGTCGCGAGTTCGATCGCGGTCTCGGCGGCAGCCTCGGCGTGGGCACTCCCGTCGGTCGGAACCAAAATCGTGTCGAACATCGTAGCAGTGGCTACAGCGAGAGTCGCCAAATTCCTGCCGAATGGCAGGTCACGAGGACGCGCGATGAGAGACGCCGAATTCGTGCAAACCGAGGCCGTACGTCGGTCGTTACAGGAAGCGGTTGAGGTTGAGTTGCTCTTTGGCGAACTTCGCCAGCATCGGGATGTCGCTTGGCTCGAGCAGTTGCGCGATGGCAGCGATATGCCCCCGATTCGCGTTCGCCAACGTGTCATTGTCGAGCTGACGGAGGTCGGCCATGAGTTGGTCGTAGCGCTCGTTCGGCGCGAGATAGAGCAGCTGGGTCATCAGCAGCCGTTTTCGTTGGTTCGGTGCGACGTCGCGATGCCAGAGGGTGTCGTACACCTCGAGGTTCTCGGCGGTCGGTTCGAGGTTGCCGTGTTTGAGACAACTGTCGGCCGTGGCGGCTGCCGCGCGGCCCGATTGCATACACTTGTTGATGCCTTCACCCCACAGCGGATCGACCGTCGGGACGGTGTCGCCGATGGCCATGAACCGGTCGGTGTGCATCTTTTCTGGCAGTTGGATATGGGCCGAGCCGCGGTGTTGTTTCCCTTCCAGTTGCGTGGCGTTTCGGAAGCGCGGATCCGTCTCGATCCAATGGGTGAGATAGTCGTCGATCGAGAAGTCGTCGCGTGCGTACTGGTCGTGGCTGTCGTTTTGGATGTAACAGAGACCGACCTTGGCGGTGTCGCCGCCGGTGTGGAAGATCCACGAGTAGCCGCCGGGGGCGAGTTCGTGATCGAGCCGCAGCATCATCGAATCGTGGAGGTCCGCGAAGCCGGGGCGGTCGATGTCGATGCCCTCGAACTCGTACTCGATACCGATCGCGTGGTTCTCGCGTTTGAGATCGACGACGCCGAGTTTCTTCGCGAGCGGCGCGGCCGGCCCCGTCGCGTCGATGATGATCTCGCCGTAGACCTCCTCGTCGCCGTTGTATCTGACCCCGACGATCTCGCCGTTTTCCATGATCGGCGCGGTGACGCGCGCGTCGAATCGGTACTCCGCACCATCGGCGCGGCTGTCCTCGACGAGGAACCGTTTGAAGTCGGCGAACTCGAGGACGGCACCGGACTGTTCGCGGACGTAGTGGTCCGTGGGCGACTCGAGGACGACGCTATCGGTGTACTGCATCACGACGTCGTCCGGAATCCCGAACGACGCCATCATGGAGTGGAACGTGCCTGCGGTGGATTTGTTGCTCTGGCGCGGGAACTCGTCTTCGGACTCGGTCTCGAGGACCACGACGTCGTAGCCCCGGGCAGCGAGGTCACGCGCACACTGGCCGCCGGCCGGGCCGGCACCAGCGATGACCACATCGTAGCGGTTGTTCATATCCTCGAGACTATTTCGAAGACTCATTAGTTTATTCAGTCACGACGGACGACCGCCTCGCCATTCGAACACGTCCGGCATTTTGATGAGACTGGTGTCACGTCCGCTCGAGTTAGCATGAAAAACGGGAGGTGACGACGGACGAGAAGGGGGGGCGGCACGCTACGCGGACGGTTCGTGTCGAAGTCATGCCGAACGAACCCGACTTCGAGGATTGTGAGGACCTCATCGGTTGGAACAACGGCCACCGACAGAAACACGAATGGGATGCTTGCAAGTCCAACGGATGCTATAAGGGACGTGGATGGGGTATGTTTGTGAAGCACTGTCACAATGAGCACGAAAACGCCACGAAAGGCCGACATACTGCGTCCGATACAAAACACGTCGTCGAAGTATTTTGCGCTGGTCGGCGGTGCCGGACTGGTGTTCACCCTCTTTCTGATCGGCTGGTTCTACCAGCTCTATCGGGGTATGGTCGTCACCGGACTGTCGGACTGGGGAACCGGCGGCGGTGTAACGTGGGGGCTGTACATCGGTGCGTTCATCTGGTGGGTCGGGATCGCCCACGGCGGGATTATCCTCTCGGCAGCCGTTCGGCTGCTCGGGATGGAGCGGTACATGCCGGTCGCCCGACTGGCCGAACTGCTGACGATCGCCGGCCTTTCGGCGGCGGGCTTCTATATCATCATCCACTTAGGCCGGCCCGATCGGATGGTCACGAGCGTGCTGACACACTACCACATCACGGTCCACAACTCGCCGCTGGTGTGGGACGTGACCGTCATCACGGCGTATTTCGTGTTGACGGCGACATATCTCTCGTTGACACTTCGGTACGACGTCACCCGGTTGCGCGGTGAGCTACCGGATCGCCTCGGACCCGTCTACAGGTTCATGACCATCGGCTACACCGAGAAAGAAGACGAGATCGTCGAGCGGATGGTCTGGTGGCTCGCCCTCGCGATCATCATCATGGCGCCGCTGTTGCTCCACGGTGGCGTCATTCCGTGGCTGTTCGCCCTGATCCCGTCGATGCCCGGCTGGTTCGGTGCCATTCAGGGCCCGCAGTTCCTGACGATCGCGCTCACGTCTGCGATCAGCGGCGTCATCTTGCTCTCATATGGCTTCCGGTGGGCTTACGACTGGGACCACATCATCACCGACGATATCTTCCGCGGCCTCACGCTGTGGCTCGGCTTTTTCTCGATGCTCTTTTTGTGGCTGCAACTCCAGCAGATGGTTACCGGCTCGTTCGTCGCACCGGTGGATCTGACCCACGTCTGGGAGGCGAACTTCGGGAATCTGCTCTATCTCTTCGCGATCGGACTCGTCCTCGTGACCCTCGCCTACATTTTCGCGCAGACGATCCGCCCCGCACTGTTCACCAAGAAGCGAGCCGTCGTCGCCGGCCTCGCGGTGCTCACCGCGACGCTCACCGAGAAGATCCTCTTCGTCGTCGACGGCCTCTTGCACCCGACGTTCGACATTTACGACGCGACGCCCGGCGTGTACATTCCGAGTCTGATCGAAGTGATGTCCGTCCTCGGCACCATCAGCATGGTGATCCTGTTTTTCCTCACCGTAGCCAAAGTCTTCCCCGTCGTCGAACTGCACGCAGTCGAGCACTTACGGGAGAAACAGGAACACGAACAGGGGTCGGAATCGGTACGCCACGACTGACCGCCCCGGTTCGCTTCGGCGCTACTTTCCCTGTGTCGACTCGTCACACTCGACTGCATCCGGAACGGCGCGCGCGATCGACCGCAACCACGCCGCTCGATCCGACGCCTCGAGCGCTGCCGAGGCCGCACCCGCCGCATCGACACCGCAGGAGAACGCTCGCTCGACGTCCTCGGCTGTCCGGATGCCGCCGCCGACGAACACGTTCGTTCGCGGGTGCTCGGCATCGACCATGTCGACGAACGCCGCGATGCGCTCAGGATGTGTTCGGACCAGCCCCGATTCGCTGGCGATGTCGGCGGGTCGCTCGAAGAGCAGCCAGTCGGGATCGTACGTCAGCGCAGCCCGACCCTGCTCGCGGCTGGTGACACAGACGATCGACTCGAGGCCGAGGTCGTCACAGCGGTCGACCGCACGGGCCACGTCGGCGAAGGTCGCCTCGTTCTGCGGGTGATTGACGAAAACGGCATCAGCGCCGGCTGCGGCGACCGCCTCGTACGTCGTCGCCCCGAGAGTGGCGTCCTCGCGGCGCGTCGCGGACTGGGCAACGATGGGCAGCGACGTTCGATCGGCGACGAGTCGGAGATCCGTGAGCTGAGGCGCGACGGCGAAGTGACGCTCCGTCTCGTCTCGCACGCGCTCGATCGTCCGCGCGAACGCGAGCCCGTCCTCGCCGATCGTCTCCGTGGCGGTCTTGAAATTGATCAGAAAGTGCGGCTGCGGGAGTGCCATCCTCGCGGTCACTCGGAGTAGCCTTCCTGGAGGAACGCGCCTTCGGTCTCGTAGATCGTGACGAGTTCCTCGAGGAACTCCGCGTAGGTTTCGTCTTCCTCGCAGTGGCTGTCGAGTCGTTCTTTCAGGTCGTCGCTGATCTCGATCGTGTGGGTCATTGCTGTCACGAAGCAGTTGCTTCGGCCGTATGCTCATCAACCAGCGTCAAATAGGTCGGGGGCGCAGCGACGAGTACGCCGTCGGCGTCGGACTCGAGGCCGACGACGCCCGCCGCGAGTGACGCCGCGGCCGTCTCGTGCCGGCCGAACAGGTATCGGCGTGGTCGTGAACGGATGGGGTATGAACGCCACATTGACCGGCGACGACGTCGGCAAAACGGTCGTCGACGCAGCGGGGAAAGAACTCGGTATCGTCGCGAAAGTCGACGGTAACCGCGCCGCCGTCGATCCGAACCCCTCGGTCGCAGAGCACGTGTTCGCGTCGCTGGGAATCGAAGGCGAAGACGAGGAAGACTACGTCGTCACGGAGTCGATGCTCGAGTCGGTCGACGACGAGATCGTTCTTCGGGGAACGATCTGAGCCGGCCAGAACTGCCGGCGGCGGTCCTCACGACGGTGCCAACCGCAACTCGCTAATGAGAGCGGGTCGCATGACTGGGTATGAACGTCACACCGGGACCGACGGCGGTACCGCCGGCGGTCAGAGAAGCGATGGCCGAACCGCAGCCGAATCCGGACATCGAAGCCGCGTTCGCGGATCGCTACGCCGACGTCTGTGCGAAACTCGAGACGATCTACGACACCTCCCACGACGTCGTCGTCCCCGGCGGCGAAGGGATCCTCGGCCTCGAGGCAGCGATCGCGTCGCTGGTCGCGCCCGGCGACCGCGTGCTCTGTATTTCGAACGGACTCTACGGCGACGGCTTCGCCGACTTCGTCGAGTCCTACGACGGCGAAGCCGACCTCGTTTCCGTGCCATACGACGAGCCGTACGACCTCGAGGTCATCGCAGCGGCGCTCGAGGCAGCCGACGCCGACGACGAGCCGTACACGCTGGCGACGATGGTCCACTGTGAAACGCCGACGGGGACGCTCAACGACCTCGCGCCCGTGCTGGACCTGCTCGACGAGCACGACGTGTTGAGCGTCGTCGACGCGGTCTCCTCGCTCGGAGGCACGCCGGTGCCGACCGACCGAATCGACGTCTGTCTCGGGGCGTCCCAGAAGTGTTTCAGCGCGCCGCCGGGGTTGACGACAGCAGCGATCAGCGACCGCGCGTGGGACGCGATGGAAGCTCGAGAGCCGTCGTCGCTCTATACGAACTTCCTTCCGTGGCGGGACGTCTCCGAGGGGTTCCCGTACACGCACCTGAGCGCGAACGTCGCCGCACTCGACGTGGCGCTCGACCTGCTACTCGAGGAGGGTCTCGACGACGTCTACGCGCGCCACGAGACGGCCGCCGAACGCTGTCGCGAGCGCGGCGCCGAACTCGGCCTCGAGCGGTATCCCGATCCCGAACGGAGTTCGCCGACCGTGACGGCATTTCGGCTGCCGGGCGAGGCGAAACGGGTCCAGCAGCGAGTCGCAGACGAGGAAGACGTCGTTCTCGCGACGGGCCTCGGCGACATGGCCGACGACATCCTTCGCATCGGCCACATGGGATACAACGCCGACCTCGAGACGGTCGACCGAGCGATGGACGCCCTCGAGGCCGTTCTCGAGTAACCCACCACTGGGCAGCGGACGTACCGGATCGACGGTGACTTTTTACGATATTGTGAGATATATACACGCATGGTAAAAGAAGGACAGATCGCGGTCGTCCACTACACCGCCCGGCTGGTCGACGGCCCCGACGCGGGAGAAATCGTCGACACAACGGACGTCGACGTCGCGCGGCGCGAGGGGATCTATCACGACTACCGCGACTACAAACCGCTCGAGTTCCGCGTCGGCGACAGCGGCGTCGCCCCGGTGCTCGAGGACATCGTCCAAGATCTCGAGCCCGGTGAGACACGGACCGTGATCGCCGACCCCGAACGGGTCTTCGGCGAGTACGACGAGGGCGAGGTCCACGACCTCGAGCCCGATGCCGTCGCGGAACTGGTCGGCGAGGTACCCACGGAAGGGAGCCTCGTGACGACCGAAAATAATCGGACCGGCTGGGTGACGGCTGTCGACGACGACCGCGTGGTGCTCGATTTCAACCACGAACTCGCAGGTGAACGACTCGAGGTCGAGGTCAGACTGCTCGACGTCTACGGCGAGCCGGGCGACGACAGCGCGAAAAACTGGGAGAAAAAGTACGGGAAACGACGGTCGACGTGACTACAGTTCGACGGTTACGTCGACGCCGTGTGGTTCGTACGAGTTGTTGCAGTAGCCCCCCATCTCGTAGGGGAAGCTGTCGTCTTCGATCGTGAGCTGGCCGTCCTCGATGTCCGAGATGTCGCGCGGCTGGGTTCGGCCGTTCTCGTCGGTGGCCCGCGAGACGAGCGTGTAGTCGCCGCTCTCTTCTGGTTCCCACATGTAGCGGAACTGCCGCCAGGCGTAGGGACCGTTGTCCTCGCCGAAGAACTCCGCGTTCTCCCAGGTCTCGCCACCGTCGGCCGAGATTTCGACCTGCTCGACGGCGTCGTCGCCGGCCCAGGCGACGCCTGTGACCTCGATCATGCCGTCTGCATCCCGCGGCGAAACGGTGCTATCGATCCCGGGGTAGCCGATCAACGACTTCACGAGTTGGTCGTAGATGTACGGCGGTACCTCCTGCTCGCCGCTTGCCTCCATGTCCATCTGGGTCTGAGTATCGAACTCGTCGATGGACTCGACGCGGATCGACTCCTGGCCCTCGGCGAGGATTCGGTAGGAGTTGTGCTGCCAGTGGAGGTAGTTCTCGTAGTCGTCGGTCTCGTAATCCTCTAAGAACAGGTCCTCGTCGTCGCCCATCATCATCCGCTCCATGACTTCGATCTCCTCGAGCCACTTGACGTTGTTATTGCCGTACCAGCCAGGGACGACGACGCGAACGGGATGGCCGTGTTCGGCAGTCATCTCCTCGCCGTTCATCTCGTAGGCCAGAATGCAGTCTTCCATGACTTTCTGCATCGGGATCGAGCGGGCGAACACGCGCTCGCCCTCCGGACTGTCGCCGCCGGCGAACATCACCCACATGCCGTCGCTCGTGTCGGCGCCGTACTCCTCCATGATCTCACTGAGCGGCGCGCCGGTCCACTCGGCGTTCCCGACCGCGCCGTAGCGCCAGGGATTGCCGGCGACTTCCGGGTCGAAGTACGACCGACCGTTACCGGAACACTGCATGACGTGGGTGACCGTCTCCGTCGAAAATTCCTCGCGGAGCGCGTCGACCGAGATGTCGGCCTCCTCGTCAACCAGCCCACCGAGCGAGATCGTCCACTCCGATTCGTCGATCCGCGGGGCCAGATAGTGGTTCCGGATGTAGTGTTCCTCCGAAGGGGTGATGTACTCGGTATACGTCTCCCGTTCGGCTGCCTCCCCGTTTTCCGGATCTGCCGAGTGGATCAACAGGCCCGGGAACTTCTCCTCTAAGTACTCTCGATCGCCGGGTTCGGGCTCGCCGTCGTCGCCATCGTCCGTTCCGTCCTCGTCGTCGGCTTCCTCCTCGCCGGCACAGCCGGCGAGCGCGACGGTCGCCGCAGCTCCGCTCGCCAGCATAAACCGTCGGCGGTCGAGAAACCGGCGTCGGCGGTCGTCTACGGTTGATTCGTCGTCCTGTGCGTCTCGGGTTCGTTCGGTTGTATACTCTGATGACATTGTCACTCTTCGACGTGTATCTGACCAACCATTTGTGGGACGTGCGGCGTGCAAACGTACACGTACTCCCCAGCGACCTCGAACGTGTGTTCGAACTCGGCACCCTCTTCCATGACTGAATTGTGGTTTTCCCCCTCGTAGGAGGTGAACGGCTCAGCCCCCTCCGGGTTCTCACACTCGGTTGCTGCATCCGGGTGCGACGTGACGTTGTGGCCAGCGCTATCGAAGTACCACGTCACGGTGTCGCCTACGGTGATCGTGAGTTCCTCGGGATCGAACTCCCAGTTTCCGTCCGGGCCAGCGATGACCTCGTGTTCGTCCGACTGTTCATCGTCGGACCCACCGTCTCCATTGGAATCGGCATCCGAAGAGCCGTCATCCGAAGCGTCTGTGTCGTTATCGAGACACCCCGAAAGTACAATCCCACTGATGGCACCGGCGTATTTCAGACATCCCCGACGGCTGTGTGTCTCGTTAGCCATCTACACGATCTATGGTGCCATTTATCAAAATAACCGAGATAGCAGAAACATCATCCCATAGATAACGTAATTCGATGACTAGTTGCTGAAAGAATAACTACTATCAGCTAGTATACTGGCGATTATCTCCTGTATCTATTACAAAATCACTCCGGGGTGACAGTCGAGTTTCGGTGTCGGACTCGAGTCCCAGACGGGCTGTTGGAACTCATTTTCTGGATCGACCGCAAACTGGTTCGCGGTCGCTCCGGGAAACAGTCACGACAAGCCGTCTCAGTCGAGCGATTGCTCGCGCCAGGTCGTCCAGTCGTACAGGCGTTCGAGTTCGCCGCCCTGCTGGCGGATCGCAACGGCGGTATCGAACAGGAACGCGGCAACGAGCGTCGTCCCGACGATCCACGCGGCGTCGGCGAGTGCATCGTAGCCGGCGAGCGCGCCGGTCAACAAGTCGACGAAGACGACACCGGCGACACAGAGGATCGCCGGCAACAGGTGACGGGTGAGCGCGGCGAGCGTTGTGCCTTCGTGAACGCGGACGGTCTGGACGGCATAGAGGATCGCCCACGCGGAGGTCAGCACCCAGCCGGCCGCGACGACGAGGCGCGTCCAGTCGGTGTCGACGAGGAATGCACCCCACCACGCGGCGACGAAGACGGCGATGACGGCGTAATCGGCCCACGCCGGCAGGAGTTGTGAGCGGTCCTCGCCCGGTCGCGCAGCATGGTACATCGCACGGATTCCCAGGGCGAAAAAGAGGATAAAGAACAACACGGCACCATCGACGAACAGCGAGAGCGTATCTGACTCGAGTAACAGCGTCCCGATTCCGGCGACAGCGTAGACGATTGCAGCGCCGATGCCGGCAAACAGGTACCACTGTGCCTCGGTCACGTCGGCCGCCAGAACGTCACTGACGTAGATGAACGTGTAGTACAACAAGACGACCGCAGCGATGCCGATCGCGAGATACGCGAACAACTGGCCGAGTGTGACCGTCGTCTCGGGATCGCTCGCATCGAGCGTGATCGACGGTGCGAAGACGAACATGGTAGCCGGAACTGAAAACTGGAACCACTAAAAGCGCACCCCCGAATTGCCGTGTTTCGGGAACAGGACAACACCACAGACGACGACAGTATATTATCCGCCGACACAGAATGCATCGCATGATGACGCCGACGGAACTCCGCGAGACGATCCCCGCACTCGAGGCCGGTACCTACCTGAACTGGGGCGCTGGCGGCCCGAGTCCGCGACGTGTCGTCGAGGCAGCCGAATCGTGTCTCGAGGCCCACGAGTACGAGTCGCCGACGACCGGGGGGATGTACCCCGCGGCGTTCGACGTCTACGACGACGCGCGGGTCGCCGTCGCCGGCCTGCTCGGGGCCAAACCGACCGACATCGCCCTCACGGAGAGCACGACCGACGGGATCAACCGTGTCGCCACGGCGTTCGACTGGGATGAAACCGACGTCGTCGTCCGGACGGATCTCGAGCACTCCTCGGGCATCCTCCCGTGGCAGCGCCTCGAGCGCGAGTACGGCGTCGACGTCCGCGTTCTCGAGACCGAGGATGGCCGACTCGATCTCGAGGACGTGAAGGCGGCGGCGAGCGAGGCGACGCTGTTCTGTCTCAGTTCGCTCACCTGGACCCACGGCACCCGGCTACCGATCGCGGACGTCGTCGACATCGCCCACGACGCCGGCGCGCTGGTCCTCGTCGACGCCGTCCAAGCCCCCGGGCAGGTGCCGGTCGACGTCGCCGAGTGGGGTGCCGACCTCGTCGTCGGGTCGGGCCACAAGTGGCTGGTCGGCCCGTTCGGCTCCGGCTTCCTGTACGTTCGGCCGGGGCTCGAGGACGAGCGGGACCTCGTCCCCGCTGCGATCGGCTACCGGAGCGTCGTCGACGCGAACGACCCCGAGTACCGCTACGAAGCCGGCGCTCGCCGGTTCGAGGTCGGCACGGCGAGCCCCGTCGCTCACGCGGGGTTGATCGAGGCGATTGCCCTGCTCGAGGAAGTCGGCCTCGAGCGAATCCAGCACCGAATCGAGACGCTCACCGAGCAGCTGAAAGCCGGCGTTCCCGACGAGCAGTTGCTGAGCCCGCGAGCGTACGAGTCGGGGCTCGTGACGATCGCCGTCGACGACCCGGAGGCGACCGTCGAGCGACTCGCCGAGCAAGGGATCGTCGTCCGAACGCTGCCCGGTCCCGACGCGATCCGGGCGTCGGTCCACGCCTATAACAGCCGCGAGGATATCGAGACGCTACTCGAGGCGCTCGAGATAGCCTGAGATACCTCCCGGTCGGTGGGAACTGTGGGGAAGCGGTAAGTGACTCTGCGACGACGATACTGTATGTTCGAACGCATTCTCGTTCCGACCGACGGGAGCGGGCCGGCGAACGCGGCACTCGAGTACGCCGGGGAAATCGCCGCCGCGGAGAACCTGACCGTCCACATCCTCCACGTCGTCGATCCGGACGCTGATCCCGCCGAGCGAACCGAGCCGCTTTCGGATGGCCGCGAGTGGGCGGGCGAGACCGGTGCGCCCGTCATCGACGAGGTTCACACCGGCGAGCCGGAGGATGCGATCCTCGAGTACGCCGCGACCCACGACGTCGACGCGATCGTCATGGGAACCCGAGGCCGACGCGGCGTCGGACGACTCCTACTCGGCAGCGTGACCGAGGCGGTCGTCCGCGACGCGCCCGTCCCCGTCCTCGTCGTTCGGGGCGCACCCGAGGTCAAACGGGAGTACCCCCTCAAGACGATCGTCGTCCCGATCGACGGCAGTACCCACGCCGACGCTGCCTTCGAGGAGGCGCTCTCGATCGCGAACCATCACGACGCGACCGTCCACCTCCTCTCGGTCGTCGACGTCGCACCCGTGGGCATCGACGAGGAGAACGATTTCAGACTCGAGCAACTCGAGCAGTACGCCCAGCAGGTCCTCGAGGATGGGATCACGCAGGCCGAATCCGCTGGCGTCGACGCCGTGAGCGCGGTCGAGCACGGGTCGGCCCATCGACGCATCCGAGACTATACGGACGACGTGGATGCCGATCTCGTCGTCATGGGAACACACGGCCGACGCGGACTCGATCGACTCCTGCTCGGTAGCGTCACGGAACGCGTATTGCGGACGGCGACGGTGCCGGTGTTGACGGTCCGAGCAGCCGACGAGGAGTGAACCGCCGACGGCTGGGTCCGGTCTTCGAAGCTGGGGCAACAGTGAGTCTCAGTCAACAGCCCCCGTCTGGATCTCGAATCTCGCCCCGCCCGCGGCGCTGTCGGTGATCTCGAGCGACCAGCCGTGAGCGTCGACGATCGTCTGGACGATCGAGAGTCCGAGTCCAGTGCCGTCGTCGGCCGTCGTATACCCCGTCTCGAGGATGCGCTCGCGCTCGGCATCGGGAATGCCGACACCGGTGTCGGCTACGTAGAAGCCGTCGTCGGTGCGACCGACCCGAACAGTTAGCTCGGTGTCGGCGGCCACGGAGGTGTCGGCGACCTGCGGTCGACTGCTCGTCGCGCCGTGTGAAACGGTGTCCTGACGAGCGTGCGACTCAGGGCTCGTCGAACCGTGGTCAACGGCGTTTCGAAACAGGTTCTCGAACAGTTGCTGGAGGCGCCCCGGATCGGCCAGCACGCGTCGGTCGCCCTCGAGTTCGAACGCCACGTCCGGCGCGGCGACGGCCTCCCAGGCGTTCGACGCGACCGCAGCGAGCGACACGAGCTCCGGCTCGTCGATGCCGCGATCTTCGCGGGCGAGCCACAGCAAATCGTCGATGATCGTCGCGATGCGTTCGTGGGCCTGAACGACCTCCTCGAACGCCATCTCGTCGTTCGTCTCGCGGGCGCGCTCGAGTTCACCCATCGCGACGGTCAGCGGGTTTCGCAGGTCGTGTGAGACGACGTGTGCGAACTTCTCGAAGCGCTCTTTCTGACGCTCGAGTTCCCGTTCGCGAGAGAGGCGGTCGAGGGTGGCCTCGAGATTCGAGGCGACGACGCGAAGCAACGCGGTGTCAGCCTCGTCGAACGCGGCCGCCGAGCGGGAAGCGACGAGCAACACGCCGTGCTCGCCGAGCGGACAGGCCATCTCACATCGGATCGGCGTCTTGGCATTGCACACGCCGGATGCGTCGCGAACGTCGTCGTACAGCTCTGCCTCCCCCATTTCGAAGACGCGCCGGACGATTCCGTCGTCCTCGTCGTATCGAGACTGGATCTCGAACGTCTCCGCGACGGCCTCCGAAACGGCAGCCGGGCGAAGCTCCCCGCTCGCATCGTCGGAGAGGAAGACGGCGCTGCATTCGTGGTCGAAGAGTTCTTCGAGGTTCGCGACCGTCCGCGTCGCGACGGCGTCTGGCGTCGTCGCCTCGAGCCACTCGCCGACGGCCTCGTGAAGCCGTCGTAGTTGTCTCTCCCGGCGTTTTTGGTCCGAAATGTCCGCGTTGACCGCGACGAAGTTGCTGATGGTGCCGTCCGCGTCCGTGATCGGCGCGATCGTCTGGTTGACGGTGTAGGTCGTGCCGTCCTTTCGCCGGTTGACGATCTGATTCTCCCAGACGTCGCCGGTGAGGATCGTCCGCCACAGCTCCTGATAAAACGAGCTCCCGTGAACGCCCGACTTGAGCAGCCGCGGCGTCGAGCCGATCGCTTCGGCGGCACTGTAGCCGGTGACGGCCTCGAAAGCGGGGTTGACGTACTGAATCGTCCCGTCAGGTGCCGTGATGTAGATCGAGTGGCCCGCCTGTTCGACTGCCTGTTTGAAACTTCGAGCGCTGTGAGACTGGTGCAGCCGTGCCGGACAGTCGCTGTGAGAGTCGTCGAGTACATCGCAGTCGGAGTCGGCTCGAGTCGCCGAATCAGCGAGCGCGCGTTCGAGGCGATCCGCGAGCACGCCGTATCCCGCATCACGATGGACGTAGTCGGTACCACCGGCACCGAGGACGGCACTCGCGAGCGCTTCCGAGCCATCCTGCGGAAAGACGACGATCGGCAGCGATCGAAAGCGACCACGAAGCCGTTCGACGGCGGTGACGGCGTCGAGGACGGCGGCGTCGTGATCGACTACGACGGCGTCGAACGACGCCGACTCGAGCCTCGAGCAGGCGCGTTCTAGGGTCGAAGCTGCCGAGATCGACGCCGTCGTGAGCAGTTCCGAGAGCGACGCGGTGGTTTCACGGCGAGCGGACGGTGCTGGGATGAGACAGAGCACCCGAGCCGTCATCATTCGCGTACCCACTCGCACGCGGTGGGCAATACCTCACAGCCGACCTCGAGGCGCGGATCGAAACCACTCGTTGCGACGTTCCACAGCGGGGAGACCACGAGCCGTCGAGACATGTTGAATGTATCATATAATCCAGTACGACGTAATAACGGTTGTTGCCGGCCGACGGCTGCTGCTGAAGACGGACCTACTCGTCGTCGTCAGCCGACGACGCGTCCGTGACCGCTTCGACCAACGTCTGTCGATCGTCGAAGTACGCCGGCGCATCGTTGTCGGCTTCGAGGCGAACCACCCGGTCTAACGCCTCGTCGGCGTCGTCGACCGACGACTGGAGTTCCGCGGCGAGGTCGGTGTACGCTGCAGCGAGGTCCTGAAAGATCTGCATCCGCGTCTGTTTGGCCTCGACGAGGAGCTGTTTCTCTTTGACCTCGCGCTCGAGCGCTTCGAGCGCGTCGATATCGGGGTCGGTACCGTCCGGGCCGGGCGGCGTCGACGGGCCGTCGGGTCCCTCAACCGTCGTGTGCGCCTCGAGTTGGTCGCGAATGTCGGCCATTTCGGCATCGATCTCGGAGAGTAAGTCGTCGGCTTCGGTCCGCATCGTTTCGACGCGTCCGGAGAGGAGGCCGGCCTGGGTCTGACAGTAGTCGACGAACTCGTCGACCGACAGCCCGGGTCCGGTGTCGTCGCTCATGACAGCCCATTCGGGCTTCCAGCCGAAGATACTTTGGACCGGGCGACGGGTGGGTCCGCGTCGACTCGCCGACGAGAGAATGCTATTCGATACCGTAGCATTCGCCTTTCAGACTCGTTAAGTTCGTTGGGCCACTGACTCATCCACAGTGAACCGAGCCGTGAGTCACGAATCAACCCAGCCACCGGTACCCATCGAACCATGAGCAAGGACTACATCGAGGTGCGAGGTGCGGAAGAACACAACCTCAAGGATCTCGACGTGACGATCCCCCGCGAGGAGTTGACCGTCGTCACCGGCCTCTCGGGTTCGGGCAAGTCGTCGCTGGCGTTCGAGACGGTCTACGCCGAAGGCCAGCGTCGCTACATCGAGAGTCTCTCGGCGTACGCCCGGAACTTCCTCGGGCAGATGGACAAACCGCAGGTCGAGACCGTCGAAGGGCTCTCACCCGCGATTTCGATCGATCAGAAAAACGCTGCGAACAACCCTCGCTCGACCGTGGGAACGGTGACGGAACTGCACGACTATCTCCGACTCCTCTACGCCCGCGTCGGCACCCCCCACTGTCCCGACTGTGGCCGCGAGGTCGGCGAGCAGTCGGCTCAGAACATGGTCGAGCGCATCCTCGAGTTACCCGAGGGCACCAAAGCCAAACTCGCCGCCCCCGTCGTTCGCGATCAGAAAGGCGCGTTCGAAGACCTCTTCGGAGAACTCGTCTCGGAGGGCTACGCCCGCGTCGAGATCGACGGCGAGGAACACGACCTGACGCTCGACGACCCGGAGTTAGACGAGAACTTCGATCACACGATCGACGTCATCGTCGACCGCGTGAAAGTCAGCGTCGAGGATCGCCCACGGATCATCGATAGCGTCGAGACGGCACTCGAGGAGGCAGAGGGAGTCCTGAAGGTCATCCTGCCGGACGCTTCCGAAGAGATCGCCGCGGACCTGGGTGAGGAATCCCGCCAGACGGGCGCGCTGGGCGACGAGACTGACGACGACGACGACCGCTTCGTCGTCGAGTTCTCGAAGGATCTCGCGTGTACCCACTGCGGGATCGACGTCCCCGAGATCGAGACGCGCTCGTTCTCGTTTAATTCGCCCCACGGTGCCTGTCCGGAGTGTGAGGGCTTAGGCGAAACCAAGGAAGTCGACGAGGACCTCGTCATTCAAGACGAATCCAAACCGCTCAAACACGTCTTCGAACCCTGGAGCTACAACCGGTCGTACTACCAGACCCGGCTCGATGCCGTCGCAGCACATTTCGACGTCTCGCTATCGACGCCGTTCGAGGAACTCGACGAGGAGATCCAGCAGGCGTTTCTCTACGGCACCAGCGATCAGGTGCTGTTCAAACGCCAGACCAAAAACGGCACTCGACGCAAGAAAAAGCGCTTCGAGGGCGTGATCCCGAACTTAGAGCGACGCTACCTCGAGACCGACTCCGACTCGACGCGCGAACACATCGAGGATTACATGTCGGTCACGGAGTGTCCGGCCTGTGACGGCACTCGCCTCAAACCCGCGAGTCGGGCCGTGCTGGTCGACGACACGTCAATCACCGAGATCAACGCGATGAGCATCGGCGACGCCCTCGCACACTTCGAGTCGATGGAAGCCGACCTCACCGAGCGCGAGAAGGTGATCGCCGAGGAGATTTTAAAGGAGATCCGCGCCCGACTCGGCTTCATGTGCGAGGTCGGCCTCGAGTACCTCACGCTCGACCGAGAGGCGTCGACGCTGTCGGGCGGCGAGAGCCAGCGCATCCGGCTGGCGACGCAGATTGGCTCCGGGCTCGTGGGCGTGCTCTACGTGCTCGACGAGCCCTCGATCGGGCTCCACCAGCGGGACAACGACCGACTGCTGGATACGCTCCACGAACTGCGCGACCTCGGGAACACCCTGATCGTCGTCGAACACGACGAAGAGACGATGCGACGGGCGGACACCGTAATCGACATGGGTCCCGGGCCGGGCAAACGCGGCGGCGAGGTCGTCGTCAACGGCTCCGTCGAGGAGGTCAAAACCTGCGAGGAGTCGATCACCGGCGACTACCTCTCCGGGCGCAAGCAGATCCCCGTCCCCGACGAGCGCCGCGATCCCGAGGGGGCGCTGACGATTCGCGGCGCACGCCAGCACAACTTAGACGACGTCGACGTCGACATCCCACTTGGCTGCTTTACCGCGATCACGGGCGTCTCCGGCTCCGGGAAATCGACGCTGATGCACGAGGTGCTCTACAAGGGCCTCGCTCGCGAGATGAACGACAACACGAGCGTCATTCCGGGCGACCACGACGGCCTCGAGGGCCTCGAGGAGATCGAAACGGTTCGCCTGATCGACCAGTCGCCGATCGGCCGCACACCCCGGTCGAACCCCGCGACGTACACGAACGTCTTCGACTACGTCCGCGAACTGTTCGCCGAGACGAAACTCGCCAAACAGCGCGGCTACGAGAAGGGGCGGTTCTCCTTTAACGTCAAAGGCGGCCGCTGCGAGGAGTGTGGCGGGCAAGGAACGGTCAAGATCGAGATGAACTTCCTTTCCGACGTCTACGTCCCCTGTGAGGAGTGCGACGGCGCACGCTACAACGACGCCACGCTCGACGTCACCTACAAGGGCAAAACGATCGCCGACGTGCTGGACATGGAAGTCGAAGAGGCCTACGAGTTCTTCGAGTCCTCGAGTCAGATCCGACGGCGGCTCCAACTGCTGAAAGACGTCGGGCTGGGCTACATGACGCTGGGTCAGCCCTCGACGACCCTCTCCGGCGGCGAGGCCCAGCGGATCAAACTCGCCGAGGAACTCGGGAAGAAGGATTCGGGCGAGACGCTCTACTTGCTCGACGAGCCGACGACGGGACTCCATCACGAAGACGAGCGCAAACTGATCGACGTCCTCCACCGGCTGACCGACAACGGCAACACCATCGTCGTCATCGAACACGAACTCGACCTCGTCAAAAACGCCGACCACGTCATCGACCTCGGTCCCGAAGGCGGCGAAAACGGCGGCGAAATCGTCGCGACCGGCACGCCCGAGGACGTCGCCCGCCTCGAGGACTCACACACTGGCCGCTACCTGCGTGATCTGTTGCCGAAGGTGGATCTCGAGGGGCCACGCGGCGAACGCGTCGAGCCCGTGACGGCACCGATGGACGACGACTGAGCAGCGCTCGGCGCGCGTTTCAGCTCACTGCCGACCGTCGGTATCCAGCGAGTGCGTTCTCGACTCGTTGATGAGCATCGGTACGAGCACCCCGACCCCGATGAGGATCGCCAATCGAACGACCGGATTCCCCGTGAGGTCCAGTGAAACGTACCAGAGAAGGAGGCCGAGCCCCGCAAACGCCGTCGTGGTTCGTGTGTCTTTCTCACTCATAGACGTTCTCTTACCCTCGGTCGCTAATAACGTCGTGGGCTACACTGGACAACCGCCGTTCGAGACGGCAGGCGTGCCGTCGGTTATGAGTCGGGTCGCGTCTCGAGTCGGATTGTCGACCGTGCGGGCGGCGATCCGAACCGTTAACGGCGGCTGCCGGTCAACCCCAACCCAATGACCAGCGGAACGCGAATCGTTCGTCGCGGACTCGCCGGTGGCGGCCTCGTGACTCTCCTGCTTGCGGCCAGCTTTCTCGTCCTTGGTGAGTCGACACAGCTGACGACGGTGGTGCTGGTGGCGTGGCTCGTCGTCGTCGGTGCGGCGATGCTTGCCGCCGGCACCCGAGAGCGCGTGACAGTCGGCTCGAGGACGCTCGAGTGGCCCCGCGTCGCCGCAGTCGCGATCACGATGCTCGCGGTCGGCTGGGCCACCATCAGCGCCGTGAGCCTGCTCGAGGGCGACGGGATCACCGGGCTCGGAACGCTCGAGGCCGTCGTCACCGTGTTCGTGGTCGGCTACTTCGCGTGGTTCGCCCGCGAGTGCTGGGTCGGCGGCGCGCTGCTCGACGACGAGACGTTCGCCGTCGACTGAGTCTGTCCTTACGTCGAGACCGGCCATACAGCCAAGTCGACTGCGAGCCAAGTGATAGCTATGCAAGAGGATACCAGTCACGATGAGATCGAGGAGTCGGCGCCGGAACCGATCGCGGAGGATCCGACGGACTCGTTCGACCTCGAGCATCCGGAACACGTCGAGGTTGGCGTCACCCGCGGCGAGACCGACCTCGAGTTCGGGCCGCCGCGGGACTATCCGGACCGGGCGGACGTCTCGGTTCGGCCCGAAGACGACGGGGGCCATCGACTCGTAATGAGCATCGACGCGATGGCCGGCGACCACGGAACGGGACACGCAGACGTCACGCTGACACCGGCAGAGGCTCGAGCGCTTCGAGACCAACTCGACGAAACCGTCCGCTGGATGACCGAAGACGACGCCGAACCGACAGCATCGGACGACGACGCGCGCTGAGTTACGCTGGGCTCGGCGTCTCCACGCGAGAGAGGTACGACGCCAGATCCGACGTGGTGAGCATCCCGATGACGCCCTCGTCTTCGTCGACGACGGGGGTGTGGTGGAAGCCGTGTTCGACCATCACGTCCGCAGCGTCGCGGATGTCGTCCTGTGCGGTGACCGTAATTACGTCTCGGGTCATGTACGCCGATACCGGCGTCCGGTCTTTGGGTTTGCGTTCGGCGACGATCTGTACGAAGTCCGTCGTCGTCAGAATGCCCTTGAGTCGGTTGTCTTCGTCGACGATCATCACCGAGCCGATATCCTCCTCGAGCATCAGTTTCCCGGCGTCCTCGACGAGCGTCTCCGGCGTGACCGTATGTACGTCTGAGGACATGACTCGCGCAACGAAAATGTCGTCCATATACGATTGTTCCCATGGGTCGTGATAAGGATTGGCAAATCGGCAGCGACAGCGAAACGACGACCCGCATCGGCGAGTCGAGCGAGACGCGACCTCGAGTTCGGCCCTCGTCGCGCCGCAGGTTTAAATACGAACTCGGCCATACAGAGGGACAGATCAACTGATGGCGTCCCCGCCGTTCCCGCTCGAGGGCACGTGCAAACTCCTCCCCGAGCCCGTCCCGAGCGACGCGTTGTTCGATCGTCTGGCCACGGAGTACGCCGCCCTCGCCGACGAGTACGGCCCCCGGAACGTCCTCGTCCTGAAACGACATCCGGCGGGCCTCGAGTCGCTGACTGACGCCCTGACTGGCGTCGACGCGACGACCGACTCGCCGCGATCACCGCGCGTCGAGTCGCTGCCGGAGCACGCCTCGAAAGTGCTCGAGGAGTACGACCCGACGCTCGATCGCCTCGAGTACGAGGAGCGTATCGAACTCATCTCGCTGGTGATCGACGGCGCTAGCCGTGACGTACCGGACTACCTCGAGCGCGCGGCGAGTCACGAGAGCTTCGCCCGCGACGTCGGGCAACTGCTGCTCGAAGCGACCCGACAGCGGCTTCGGCTCGACGAGTTCGACGCCGCCCCCCACGACTGTCTGGCGTTTCTCTACGCGATGAACGATCGCTTCCACGCGGAACTCGACGACCGCGGATACGTCGAACGGGCGGACGTGATCCCACAGGCCGTCGACCTGCTCGAGTCGGATACGGACGGCCTGCGCGGCCGAATCGGCGATTCGATCGACGCCGTCCTCGCCGTCGAGTTCGAGGAGTACCGACGGCTCGATCGGCGCTATCTCGCGGCGCTCACCCGTGAGACGGACCTCGTCTGTCTCGGTGAGCACCACGCCAGCGTCGAGCGGACACGCGTCGAACCCGGTCGCATCGAGGATCACGTCGGCGACGGTCTCGAGATCGAGCACCTCGATGCGCTCGCGGAGACAGACGATGGAGACCCACCACACCGAGCGATAACGCGATTTCTGGCTACGGGGGACACGCCCGCGTCGGACACGGCGAACCAGCCGTCCGGACGGACACGCCGAATCCGGGCTCGAACCGCCCGCGAACAGGTCAAACGCGTCGCCACCGAAATTCAAGCGCTTCGCGACCGCCACGACTGGCGATACGACGACTTCGCCATCGCGGTGCCGCGGATCGAGCGGGTGCCAGAGACGCGATCTCAACTCCGTGAAGCCGGCGTGCCGACGGCGACGATCGGCACGCCCTCGCTCGCTGAGGACCCCGCCGTCAACGAACTATATGCGTTCGTCACGTTGCAGTGTGACCTCGAGCGAGGCGGTGATCGGCTCGATCGACTCGTCGCCGACGACGCTCGCACGGCGGACGATCCCCGTACGGTCGCGATCGAGCGCCTTCGGGCTCGCGTCGACGACTTCTCGCCCGAGCTGCTCGCGTCGTGTGCCGGCTCGAGCGTCTCTCGGTCGCTCGAGCGCTGGCTCCATCGTGCGGATCTGAAGGGGCGAATCGCCCGCGAGGAGACGTGGGTCGACGCGCGCGAACAGTACGAAGGCGTTCGTCGCGTGCTCGAGATCGCCCGGTTCGTCGAAGAGACGGATCTCGTCGGCCCGGACTGGCAGGGGTTGCGACGGATGCTCCGGCGGACGATCCAGTACGACGCCCCCTACGTCCACGCGGTCGAGACCCAGTCGCCGACCGGCGGCGTCGCGGTCTGTGCCGTCGACGACCTGAAATACGACTCGCGGGAAGCCGTCTTCCTGCTCGATCTGATCGACGACAACTACCCCGGCGAGCAGTTTCTCACGCAGCTGTTCCCGACGGCGTGGCTGCGCGAAATGCCGTCGTATCCGGCCGTCACCGATCCCGCTCCCGCCGAACTGACGGCGACGTTCGACACCGTCGCGCCCGACGGCGTC
Source organism: Natronorubrum aibiense (assembly GCF_009392895.1). Classification (GTDB taxonomy): domain Archaea; phylum Halobacteriota; class Halobacteria; order Halobacteriales; family Natrialbaceae; genus Natronorubrum; species Natronorubrum aibiense. Next base: position 542,111 of record NZ_CP045488.1, read on the forward strand.
GGCGACCCGTTCGAAACGTACCACGCCCACCGGTCCCGGCGACGGCTCGCTCTCGCATCCCGGGCCGCCCGAACGCGCCTCTACTGTTGTTCGTACGAACGCGGCTCCGGCGGTCTCCGGCGAACGTACGACGAGTCGCGCTACCTGCACCTGCTCGACGCGACACCCGGCCTCGAGCTCGCGGCCGTCGACGACGAACCGACGGCGGCGATCCACGGCGAGACAAACGCTCTCGAGGCGCTGCTCGCCCATCCCCACGGCGAACTCGAGCGAATCCTGCGGGAGGCGAGTACGGGCGGCGAGGCCGACCTCGGGACGACCGAAGAGCTGTTCGAGGAGATCGCAGTCGTCCTCGAGGAGGGCGACATCGACGACGAACTCGCCGAGGCGGTTCGCTCGCAGTTCGAGTTCGCCGCGGGAGAGGTGGTTCGGAATGACTGAGCACGCACGCGACGACGAGACGGACGCGACGAAACTGACGGTCGACGGCCTCGAGACGTACCTGCACTGTCCGCGCCAGTACGAGTTCGCCCACGACCACGGCCTCGCCGGCAGCGACGACGACACGACGATCGACGACCGCGTTGCCCTCCTTCGGGCGGCGATCTGTGACGGGCTTCGGGATGGTGAGACCGACCACGGGGTCCTCGTCGACGCCATGCAGGACCGGCTCGAGGCGCTGTGGGCCGACCACGACGAGCCGTTTCACTCGCTGGCCCAGCGTCGCCACGAGCGACGGGTGCTCGAGGCAACGCTCGAGGCGTACGTCGACCGCGTCGGCGTCGACCACGCGAGTGGTATCGAGACGTTGACGGCGGAGACCGACCGCAGGGCGCTGGTCGGCCCGGAAATCGAACTCTCGAGTACGGTGTCGGTCCCCGGGCCGGACGGGAGCGACGAGACGCGAGTTTCGATCGAGTCGACCGTCGACTACGTCTACGCCGATGGCTCCGCGGTCGTCGGCGTCCGGTTCGTTCCGACGCTCAGATCGCTCGGCCTGCTCCGCTACCGATCGGACTGGGAAGGAGCCGTCGCCGAGCAGTTCACCGACCACTTCGACCCCGAGACGGACGTCTTCGAACCGGCATTCGTGGGCGCGCTCTTCGAAACGGCCGTCATCGTCGGTGGCCTCCGGGCCCGCTGTGAGCAACTGGGACTCGAGGACCGAACCTGCCGGTACATCCAGGTGCCGCTGGCTGACCGCTCGCGGACGGCCGTTAATTGGGCCAGCGAAACCGTCGAAACGAGCCTCGAGGAGGTAGATTTGACCGACGCCTACATCGACCACCACACGTTTGGCATGACACACGAACACCGCAACCGAACCGTCGACGACCGGCTGGCGACTGTTGCCAGCCAGCTGGCCGCGGGCGAATTCGAGCCGACTGATCGCTGGGACGAGATTGCGAGCGACGTCTGTCCGAACTGTGAGTACAGCGTCTGCTGTCAGGAGTACATCGCTCAGGAGGTCCGATTCGATGGGTGAACGCCGGCCAGCTGCCGTCGACGAACCGAAAGGGAACCAGCAGGCCGTCATCGACAGCCGAGCGGCCTGTACCTCCGTCGACGCCGGCGCGGGGACGGGCAAGACGACGACGATGCTGCTGCGGATCGAGCGGGCGATCGACCGGGGCGACATCGACCCCGACGACGTCCTCGTACTGACGTTCGCGAACGAGGCCGCCAGCAGTATCCGCGATGCGGTCGCCGAGCGCCTCGATCCCGAGGCCGCAGCGGCGATCGACGTCTACACCTATCACTCGTTTTGTTACCGGCTGGTCCGCGAGTACGCCTACTACCTCGGCTACTCCCCCGAGTTCGACGTGATCACAGAACGCAAACGGCGGCGGATCGTCGGCCGACTGCTCGCCGGCAACGACTACGACTTCGCGGCCGCGTCGGTACGCGGCGACGGCTCGCCCGAGGAGCTTGCAGCCGACGTCGACCGGTTCATCCAGTCGATGAGTCAGGAGGACATCACGCCCGACCAGCTCCGAGCCGCGCTGCCGGCCGTCCGCACCCTCGAGCTCTGTAACCAGTTCGTGCTCTGGCTCGAACGCCGGGCGCGAGCCGACCTCTCGTTCGACAACGAGGCGCTTCGCTACTTCAACAGCGACGACCACCTCGAGGCGGCCCGGGAGTCGCTGGTCGGCTACGGCAAACTTCTCGAGTACTGTCGTGAGCAGATCGCGGAGGCCCCGGCGGCGTTCCGCGAGGACGACGTCGTCCGTGACGTCGATCGATACCTCCGGGTGTTACAGGACTGTGTGACGACCACGATCGACGTGCTCGACCTCGAGGACCCGACGACGAAACAGCTGCCGCGGGCGCTGTTCGGCAACGAGATCTGGCGGACAGCGACCGAACGGATCGAGCAGAGCCCGTTCGGGCGGTTGAAACACTACATCGAGTTCCTGCGACTCGCGCGCCACTACACCGACGTCTACGCCGACTACCACGACCACCTCGAGCGCGAACGAACGCTGGATTTCGACGAACTGGTGCGAACGGCGACGGAACTGCTCGACGACCCCGAAATCGCCGCCGAAATCACGAGCCAGTGGACGCAGGTCTACTGCGACGAGTTCCAGGATACCGACGAGACGCAGTTCGCGCTCATCACCGAACTGACGGACGGTCCCGACAGACCCGACTTACTAGCAATTGGTGACAAAGATCAAGCAATTTACGGCTGGCGGGGCACCGACCGGGAAGGGCTCGACAGACTCGCCGACGCGTACGACGACCACGAGGCGATCGAACTCGAGCTCAACTTCCGCTCGCGCCAGGAGATCCTCGATCTGACGAATCACTGTGAGTACGGCCCCCAGTCGACGAAGACGCTCCGCGAGGACGGGCGCACACCCGGAGAGTACGCGACCGACGACGAGGAAAGCGACCGCACAAACGGGCCGCCGGACCGCGTCGTCAAGATCGAAAGCGACGAGATCGACCGCTCGACGGCCGAACAGGTCGCAACGACCGTCTCGCGGCTCCTGAACGACGACGCAGAAAATATCCCCCAGCGCACGCTCGAGGACATCGCGGTCATCGTGCGGACGAACCGCCATGCACAGGCGGTCGCCGACGAACTGCGAGACCGACAGATCCCCTACGAGATTTCGGGCACCCCACGCGGCGAAATCCAGCCGGGAATCCGGACGCTGCTGTCGTATCTGCGCGTGCTCGTCGATTCGGACGCCGATGCCCATCTCCGCCGCGTGTTGCTCTACCGGTACCGCCTCTCCGAGAGCGACCTCGCGACGCTGCAGGGCCAGACCGGATCGCTGTACGATGCCGTGATGACGATCGATTCAGCGACCCTCGAGTCTCCCGACCGCCTCGTGCGAGCGCGCTCGCACCTCCAGACACTTTCGACGTATCGGGACGTCTACCCGCTGTCGGGCTTTTTCAGCCGGTTTCGTGAACTGACGCGGCTCGAGTGGTTCCTCACAGCGGCGGAACGAGACGAACTCGAGCGCGTCGAGCGCTTCGTCGAGGCGTACACCGCCGACTCGGTGATTCAGACGCTGACGCCACGCTTTGTCGACGCGCTGGAGGGCACGCTCGAGGGGACCGGCACCGACCGAACGCGGGGGACGCAGTCGACCGATTCGGTCGACGTGATGACCGTCCACCAGGCCAAAGGCCTCGAATTCGACACTGTCCTCGTGCCCTACCTCTCCGACGAGGAGTGGTGTGTCGAACGTGATTACGCCGAGCGGGCCCAGTACCGGCTGCTCGCGGCGGCACTCGACGACGAGACCGACTCGCCGCTGTGTGCCGACCTCGCGACCGAGACCGTCGGCGAGGAGTGGCGCGTGTTGCACGTCGCGCTCACCCGCGCCGAGAACCACCTGTTCGTCTTCGGTTCCGAGTACGACTACGACGGCGAGGAGGGCGAACTCGCGGCGTCGACCGCCGAGGCGTGTCTGGCGAGCGAAATCGAGTGGTCGGTCACCGGCGAACGGATGAACCTCTGGGCATCGCTGCGGGCGAGCTTCGAACGTGTCCGGGAGACGTATCCCGCTACCGTCATCGACCGAACCGACGAACTCGCGCTGTCGGCCAGCCGCAACCCCGGGACGATCACCTACTATGCCGGCTACGACGACCGCCGGCACGAACCCCTCGAGACGCGCGAGGCGATTCGGACGGTCCATCGGCTGGGTCGCTTGCTCCGCAAAGGGGCGTTGCTACCGGCAGCCGACGCGGCGAGTCACGGTCGCCTCGAGCGCGAAACCGAGGGAGTGACGCAGTCGGTGCCGAGCGGTCGCCGGGCATCCGCGCTGACGACCGAGACGGTTCGGTTCCCCGTCGAGACGCTCTCGAACGCGACCGAGCTGCCGGTCGCAATGCGCCACAGCTACACGGCGATGGAGACCCACGACACCTGTCCGCGAAAGCACTACCTCGACCACGTCGTGCGGGCAACCGACGATCCGCTGGCGTCGCTCCCCGACGCCGACCCAGTCGGCAAGACGGGCTCGCGGCTCGTCGGCACGCTCTTCCACGACATCGCCGAGGAGGCGTTCTACCGGGAGTATCGAACCATAGCGGAGTGGCGAACGGCCGCCATCCGACAGCTGACCGCGCGTGATCTACTCGAGCACCGCGAAGCCGTGTTAGCCTGCATCAGACGCTACTTCGAGGCGAGTGCGTCCGCGTTCGATGCACCGGTCGCCGACTGGGAGCAGGTCGCCGCGGAACTCCCCTTCACGCTCGAGGACATCGACGGCGTCACCGGCAGCCTCGTGGGCTACATCGACTCGATCCGGCGAACGCCGGACGGTGACCTCGCCGTCCTCGACTACAAGGCGACGGCCGAGCGGATCGACCCCGCCGACGCGACACAGTTAGCGCTGTACGCCCGCGCCTGCGAGCAGCGCTTCGACGAGCCACTCTCGGTCGTCGGCTACGTCTACGTCGGCGACGTCGACGGGCCGCGCGTCGACCTCATCCACCCCGACGACCTCCCGCCGTGGTCGGTCGTCCGCGAGACGCTTACCGCAGTCGACGACCCCTCGCTCGAGGAGACGACGCCGGGCGAGCACTGTCAGTACTGTCCGCATCGGTCGCTGGGCTGTGCGCCCGAGGAGTACACGAACGCGGGCGGCGCGCCCGACGACGTGGACGCCCGCCTGCAGCCGAGCGAGTGACTGACCGCGGCGCACTCGGGCGTGCCGCGCTGGGCCGAGCGAACACCCTTATCCTACCGCGGGCGAACGCTGAGATATGCGCGAGACGACGCTGTGTTTTCCGATGCGGGAGAGAAGCGACGATGGGACGGAGGTGCTCTTGATCGAGAAGCGACGTGGCCTCGGTGAAGGGTGGTACAACGGCCCCGGCGGGAAACTCGAGGCCGGCGAAACCCCGCGCGAGTGTGCCGTCCGGGAGACCCGCGAAGAGGTCGGTCTCGAGGTCGAACCCGGTGCGCTCGAGAAGGCGGGCGAACTCACCTTTCTGCTCGACGGCGAGGCACACACGTTCTGTCACGTCTACCGCACGCGGTCGTTTACTGGCGAGCCAACCACCTCGGACGAGGCGTATCCCGAGTGGGTCGCGGTCGACGACGTGCCCTACGAGCAGATGTGGGACGACGACCACCTCTGGCTTCCGGGCGTCCTCGAGGGAAAGACCGTCGCCGGCGAGTTTCGATTCGAGGGCGGGAAACCGCTGGACAAGGCCGAATTCGTCGGGCACGATCTCGAGTGGGGTGTCTCGTTTGCAGCCGGTCAAAAATAGAAGAAATGGTTATAAATAATATTATTCTCTACAGTAGTGTCAACTAATGGTAGACATGTTCGAAATGATGAGTGGGATACTCAATGCACTCACATATATCGGAGCCGTTGGTGGCCTCATGTATATTGCTGACCGAATGGGGATATCGCTCCGCATTTCGGACGAAAAGTAGTGTATCAGAACAGACTGCTGTCGAAGCGTTGGTCGACAAATCGAAGCGTGAAAACGTTGGTCGAACGCCGAGTTAGGGTTTGAGCACGACTTTGCCGGAGCTCTTGCGATCCTCGATGTACTGGTGGGCCTCGGCTGCGTCCTCGAGTGCGAACGACTCGCCGACGATGACCTCGAGGTCGCCGGTCGTCAGCCCCTCGGTGAGTTCGGGGACGGCCTTCATGATCCGACTCGGGTCGTGGGTGGCGGCCTGACCGAGGTGGAAGCCTGAAACGGTCTTGTTCTCGAACAGGAGGCGGCGATTTTCGGCTGCGGCTGGAACGCCGCTGGCGACGCCGTAGGTGACCATGCGGCCGAAATGGGCCATCGCGTCGAGGCTGCGTTCGAAGACGTCATCACCGACGCTCTCCAAGACGAGGTCGACGCCCTCGCCGTCCGTTTCGTCGTCGACGACCTCGCGGAAGTCGGTCTCGGTGTAGTTGATCGGATGGTCGCAGCCCAACTCGGCGGCGAGGTCGAGCTTTTCCTGGGTGCTCGCGGTGCCGAAGACCTCCGCGCCGTGGTTCGAGGCGAGCTGGACCGCGGCCGTTCCGACCCCGCCCGCGGCGGCCTGGATCAGGACCGATTCGCCTTCCTCGAGGCCGCCCCACTCGAACAGACAGCTGTGGGCGGTGAGAAACTGGACGGGGAAGCCGGCGGCTTCCTCGAAGCGCATCCCCTCCGGAATCGGGAAGAGCATCTGGGCGTTCGCGGTCGCGTACTCGGCGTAGCCGCCGCCGTTGAGCATCGCGACGACGCGGTCACCTTCGTCCAGGTCGACGTCCTCTCCAGTCACGTCGATCGTGCCCGCAGCCTCCATGCCGGGGACGTATGGCGCGTCGGGACCGCCGGGATAGACGCCGCGGCGTTGCATGATATCCGCGAAGTTGATTCCCGCCGCTTCGACCTCGAGGCGGACCTCGCCGGCCCCCGGTTCCGGCAGGTCGGCGTCGACGACTTCGAGTTGATCGCTGTTGCCGTAGTCGGCTACCTGGATCGCTTTCATGCCCAGTTCTGTGTGATACACCTGCATAAAGCTCCGAGAACCGGAGTGAACGGACGGGCCGTTGCTCGCCCCGTTTTCAGGGTGGATCTGCCTTCGCATGGTTTAAGCCCGCGCTGACTGCATATCGACACAATGAGCGACGAGAGTCAAGAACTCGGCATCACCGAGTCGAAATCGCACAAGCCCGGCGACTGGTACGCCGAAGTCGTCCAGAAGGCAGGTCTCGCGGATTACGCCCCGATGGGCGGCTTCATCGTCACGAAACCGCGCGGCTACGCGCTGTGGGAGGGCATTCAGGACGCTCTCGACAGCGAGTTCAAAGCGACCGGCGTCGACAACGTCTACTTCCCGATGTTCATCCCCGAGAGCTTTCTCGAGCGGGAGAAGGACATCGTCGAAGGATTCGACCCCGAGGTTGCGTGGGTGACCCACGGTGGCCACGACGAACTCGAGGAGCGCCTCGCCGTCCGACCGACCAGTGAGTCGATCATCGCGCCGTTCATGGCCGACTGGACCCGCAGCCACCGCGACCTGCCGCTGCGGCTCAACCAGTGGTGTTCGGTCGTGCGCTGGGAAGCAACGGAGACGAAGCCGTTCTTCCGGACGAAGGAGTTCATGTGGCAGGAAGGCCACACGGCCCACGCCTCGAACGAGGGTGCCTGGGAGGAGGTCTGGACCCGACTCGGCCAGTACGAGAGCCTCTACGAGGACGTGCTGGCGATTCCGGTTCTGCGCGGCAAGAAGCCAGAACACGACAAGTTCCCTGGAGCCGACACCACGACAACGGTCGAGGCGCTGATGCCCGACGGCAAGTCCGTCCAGGGGGCGACGAGCCACAACCTCGGGCAGAGTTTCGCGGAGGCGTTCGACATCACCTTCGCCGACGAAGACGAGGAAGAGCGAACGGCCTACACCACCTCGTGGGGGCTGTCCTGGCGAGCGATCGGTGCGCTCATCATGACCCACTCCGACGATCAGGGGCTCGTGCTCCCGCCGACGATCGCGCCCACGCAGGTCGTCATCGTCCCCATCTGGCAGGAGGACACGAAAGACGACGTCCTCGAGTACTCGCAGAACATCGCCGACGAACTCGAGGCGGCCGGATTCCGCGTCGAACTCGACGACCGCGACGAGCGCAACCCCGGCTTCAAGTTCAACGAACACGAGTTAAACGGCGTGCCGTTGCGTCTCGAGATCGGCCCCTACGAGGTCGAAGACGAGGAGGTCACGCTGGTTCATCGCCCGGACAACGAGGAGGCCGTTGCGGACCGCGCCGAGATCGTCGACGCCGTCGACGAGCATCTGGACGAGATCTTCGACAAATTGTACGACGCGGCCGAAGCGAACCTCGAGGAGAACGTCCGCGAAGCGTACAGTCCGGAGGAGATCCTCGGCACGATCGGCAAACACGGCGGCTACGTGAAGACGTCGTGGTGTGGCGACGAGGCCTGCGAGGAGGCGATCAAAGAGAAGATCGCCGCTGAAATCGTCATGCAGCCGCTCGAGGACGAAGGCGGCAGCACGGCCGGCGAGGTTCCCGAACCCGACCACGACGAATGTGGCGTCTGTGGCGACCCCGCAGACGAGATTGCGTACTTCGCGAAGTCCTACTGACCCCGTCACGACGATAGCGACGCGTCAGTGACGATTTTTTGTTAGATAGTGGCACACCAGACCCGAGCCGCTGGTGAGGGCAACTCCGAGAGAGCGTGGTAGAGTGTTACAGCCAGACCTAACTCTTTAACCACATATTGCTTATGGGTGGCAAGATAATGAAGAATCGTGGTGTTCACTCTGGTGGGTGAGCACTACGTGCCTCTGACACTTCTGCCCACACCGGGCAGTCATTTCGGTTCGACCGAGCGATAGCGACGTTTCATACGCTCGAACGTGCCTCAGCAGTGTCGTCGTTGTACTCGACCTCCGAGTGGACAGCTGCCGAACGGTATATTATTTACTATCATTAAGAACAATACACCTTATATACGATTATATGTGTCTATAATACACTTAGTCATTATGGATCAACCTCTTATAGGTGTTTTCGCTATCTGTGCGTATGTCACAGCCACACACGTCTGCCGAGCATTCGCGGGGGCTTGCAGACCCCACCGACGAGCGGTCGAACTGCGGTGTCGGCGTCGTCATGGATCTCGACGGTGACGGAGGCCACGACGTCGTCGCCGATGGCCTCGAGCTCCTCGTCAATCTCGAGCATCGCGGGACGACTGGTGCAGAGAAAAACACCGGTGACGGCGCGGGGATCATGCTCCAGATGCCCGACGAGTTCTTCGAGGGCGTACTCGAGACAGATCTTCCCGAGACCTACGCCGTCGGCTCGCTCTTTTTCCCACAGGACGACGCGGCACGCGAGGAACTGATCTCGATCATTGAGTCGTCGCTCGAGCGCTACAATCTCGAGGCCCTCGAGTGGCGCGACGTGCCGACGAACAACGCCGATCTCGGCCAGACGGCCGTCGATTCCGAACCCGACGTCTGGCAGGTCGTCGTCACGCCGACCGACGACGTCACTGGCGACGCGTTCGATCGACGACTGTACGTCGCCCGCCGGGCGCTCGAGAACGCGATCGAGGACACCGATATCGACAACGCGGAGCGCTTCTACGTCTGCTCGCTCGACTCGGAGACGCTCGTCTACAAGGGCCTGCTCAAAGGCGAACAGGTCGCCTCCTACTACTCCGACCTAACCGATTCCCGAATGACCTCGACGTTCGCGATGGTCCACGAGCGGTTCTCGACGAACACGCTCGGCGCGTGGCACCTCGCCCATCCCTACCGGAACATCATCCACAACGGCGAGTTCAACACCATTCAGGGCAACATCAACTGGATGCGCGCTCGCGAGACCGACCTCGAGAGCGATGTCTTAGAGGATCTCGAGGCGGTCAAGCCGATCATCGACGATCCGGACCAGTCGGACACCGCGAGCGTCGACAACGCACTCGAACTGCTGATGCAAGACGGCCGGGACCTCGAGCACGCCCTGCGAATGCTCGTCCCGGAAGCCTGGCGCGGCGACGAGTCGATGGATCAGGACCGCAAGGACTGGTACGATTTCCACGCCTCGCTGGTCGAGCCGTGGGACGGCCCCGCGCTCGTCGCGGCGACCGACGGCGAACGCGTCGGTGCCGTCCTCGATCGGAACGGGCTGCGTCCCTGCCGGTACGACGTCACGACCGACAACCGCCTGATCATGGCCAGCGAGGCCGGCGCGCTCGAGACCGATCCATCGGCGATCGAAGAGCGCGGCCGACTCAAGCCCGGCCAGTTGTTCCTCGCCGATCCGAACGAGGGACGCGTCATTCCGGACGACGAGGTCTTCGAGGACCTCACCGACGACCGCTACGGCGAGTGGGTCGAGCAGGAACAGGTCCGACTCGGCGACATCCGGACGATCGACGACAGCGCGCCCCAGCAGTCGGTCTCGAACCTGCGCGCCCAGCAGGCTGCATTCGGCTACACCCACGACGAGCTCGACAACATGATCGAGCCGATGATGCAAACGGGGAAAGACCCCGTCGGCTCGATGGGCGACGACACGCCGCTGTCGGTGCTCACCGAGTTCAACCGCCCGTTGTTCTCGTATTTCAAACAGCTGTTCGCACAGGTCACCAACCCGCCGCTCGACTACATCCGCGAGGAACTGGTGACGTCGATGGAGAGTCGCCTCGGCTTCCAGCGCAACCTCTTAGACGAGTCGCCTGAACACGCCCGCCAACTGGTGCTCGACTCGCCGATTCTGACCGACACCGACCTCGAGTCGATCCGCGACTGCTCGGCCAACGGCATCACGATCGCGACGGTCGACATCACCTACGAGCCCGAAAGCGCGGAGCCGGGGGCTGACCTCGAGGCAGCGATCGAACGCGTCCGAGAAGACGCCGTCGACGCGATCGACGCAGGCCACGACGTACTCGTTCTCTCCGATCGCGGCGTCGACGAGGACCGCGTGGCGATCCCGAGCCTGCTCGCGACCGGGGGCGTCCACCACCATCTCGTGCGAAACGGCCTGCGCAACCACGTCGGCCTCGTCGTCGAGTCCGCCGATCCGCGCACCGTCCACCACATGGCGACGCTCGTCGGCTACGGTGCCGGCGCGATCAACCCGTACCTCGCCTACCAGACGATCGACGACATCACGGCCGGCCCCGACGGCGCGGATACGGCGACCGCCATCGACGCCTACGTCGGCGCGCTCGAGGACGGCTTGCTGAAGATCATGGCCAAGATGGGGATCTCGACGGTCGAGAGCTACCAGGGCGCCCAGATCTTCGAGGCCGTGGGCCTCGACTCGACCCTCGTCGACGAGTACTTCGAGGGCACCGAGAACCGCACCGAAGGGATCGGCCTCGCCGAACTCGAGGCGGACATCCGCGAGCGCCACACCACCGCGTTCGACGAAGACGATGGCGACCTCGACCGCCACGGCGAGTTCGAACACCGCTCGAACGGGATCCACCACCAGTGGAACCCGGAGACGGTCGGCACGCTCCAGCAGGCCGTCCGCTCGAACGACTACGAGCGCTACGAGGAGTTCGCCGAGCTGATCAACGACCAGCAACGGAATCTCCAAACCCTGCGCGGGCTGCTCGAGTTCGACTCCGATCGCGACCCAGTGCCGATCGAGGACGTCGAGCCGATCAAAGACATCGTCCAGCGCTTTTCGACCGCGGCGATGAGTCTCGGCTCGCTCTCGCCGGAGGCCCACGAGAACAACTCGATCGCGATGAACCGCATCGGCGGTAAGTCGAACTCGGGCGAAGGCGGCGAGCCGCCGGAGCGCTTTGGCACCGAGAAGGAGTGTAACGTCAAGCAGGTGGCCTCGGGCCGCTTCGGCGTCACCTCGACGTACCTCTCCTCGGCCGACGAGTTGCAGATCAAGATGGCACAGGGCTCGAAGCCGGGCGAGGGCGGCCACCTCCCCGGCCAGAAGGTCAACGAAATGATCGCCCACGTCCGCAAGTCGACGCCGGGCGTCGGCCTCATCTCGCCGCCGCCGCTACACGACATCTACTCGATCGAGGACCTGAAACAGCTGATCTTCGACCTCAAGGCGGCAAACGAAGAGGCGGACATCAATGTCAAGCTCGTCTCCGAAGCCGGCATCGGCACAGTCGCAGCAGGTGTCGCGAAGGCGAACGCCGACGTGGTCCACATCTCGGGCCACTCCGGCGGCACCGGCGCGTCGCCGCGCACCTCGATCAAAAACGCCGGCCTCCCCTGGGAACTCGGTCTCGCCGAAGCGAACCAGATGCTCTGTCAGACCGGCCTGCGCGACCGCATCCGCGTCTCCGCCGATGGCGGGATGAAAACCGGCCGCGACGTGGCCGTCGCCGCCTTGCTCGGGGCCGAGGAGTACGTCTTCGGCACCGCCAGCCTCGTCACCTCGGGCTGTGTGATGGCCCGGCAGTGTCACAACAACACCTGCCCGGTCGGCGTCGCGACCCAGCGCGAGGACCTGCGAAAACGCTTCCCCGGCGAACCCGAGCACGTCATCAACTACATGACGTTCATCGCCCAGGAACTGCGCGAACTCATGGCCGAACTCGGCTTCGAGACGATCGACGAGATGATCGGTCAGGTCGACGTGCTCGCCCAGCGCGACGACGTCGATCACCCGAAAGCCCGCCGCGTCGACCTCTCGACGGTCCTCGCCGACCCGGGCAGCGACGTCCGGCGCAAGATCCGCGAGCAGGACCACGAACTCGAGGCGCAACTCGACCGCGACCTCATCGAGGCGGCAGCCGACGCGATCGAAACCGAGGAGCCGGTCATGCTCTCGGCCGACGTGACGAACGTCGATCGAACCGTCGGGGCGATGCTCTCGAACCGCATCACCAGCCGCTACGGCGAACCGGGCCTCCCCGAAGACACGATCTCGATCGACCTCGAGGGCACAGCCGGTCAGAGCTTCGGGGCGTTCCTCGCCAGTGGCGTCTCGATGCACCTCGACGGCAGCGCCAACGACTACGTCGGCAAGGGCCTCTCGGGTGGGAAGATTACTATCCGAACGCCCGAGACGGCCACCTACGATCCGACCGAGAACATCTCGATCGGCAACGTGGCCCTCTACGGCGCGACCGACGGCCAACTGTACGTCAACGGCGTCGCTGGCGAGCGTTTCGCCGTCCGCAACTCCGGCGCGAAGGCCGTCGTCGAGGGCGTCGGCGACCACGGCTGTGAGTACATGACCGGCGGCGTCGTCGCCGTCTTGGGCGAGACGGGCAAGAACTTCGCTGCGGGGATGTCCGGCGGCGTCGCCTACGTCTACGACCCCGACGACGAGTTCGCCGACCGCGCCAACACCGGGATGGTTTCGCTGCACGAGGAACTCGAGGACCAAGACGAGGAGATGCTGCGACGGCTCGTCGAGAACCACGTCGCCTACACCGGCTCCGAGCGGGGCGAACGCCTGCTCGCGAACTGGGAGCGCGCACTCGAGTGCTTCGTCAAGATCATGCCCGACGCCTACCACGAGGCGATCACCGAGCAGGGATCGGACGACGTCCGCGACGAACTACCCGGCGTGCCCGAGACCGAACTCGAGGCCGAGTCGACCAGTTTCGCCGCGAGCGACGACTGATCGGGTCGACGGCCCATAGCTTCGGTCGCACTCTGCAGTGAATCGCGTGAGAACAGCTGTTTTCGTGCAGTCGACGAGTTCGGATCAGTCCGCGAGTTCTTCGTCCGGAATGGATCGCGTCTCCTCGGCAGTTGCCTGTCGCGACTGGATCTTCCCGACCAGTACGGCCCCGATGTAGATCGCGACGGCGACGAGGACGATCGTCCCACCGGCCGTCGCCTCGTACTGGTACGACAGCGTGATCCCGACGAGCACCGCGATCTGTGCCAGGACGACGGAGGCCAACAGCGCCTCTCTGAAGCTTCGGGCGAACTGCGCAGCGCCGGCGACCGGGACGACGAGCATCGCAGCGACGAGGATCACGCCCATGATCTGCATCGCCCCGACGACGACCATCGCGGTGAGCATCGACATCACCCGGTTGTACCAGGGGACGCGGAGCCCGGCGACTCGAGCAGCCGTCTCGTCGAACGTTACGTACAGGAGCTGTTTGTAGGTGAGCGAGACGACCAGCGTGACGACCACGAACAGGACGACCAGGATGATCACGTTCTCCCGCGAGACCGTCGCGAGGTTTCCAAACAGATACTGGTTGATCCCGACCGCAAGCCCGCCGGTGTTAATGCTGATCAGCACGGCTCCGAGGGCGAACCCAGTCGAGAGGACGATCGCCATCGAGACGTCGTTGTAGGCGTCTGTCACCTCCGAAATCAGCTCGATCGCGAGCGCGGCGATCATCGCCACGACGACGGCCGTAATATACGGCGAGATGCCGGTCCCGAACGCCGCGTTGACGAACAACCCGACTGCGACGCCGGCGAAGGCGGTGTGGGCGAGGGCGTCGCCGATGAGCGCGAGCTGGCGGTGAACCAGAAAGGTGCCGATCAGCGGGGCCATCACGGCGATGAGGCCACCGACGAGGAACGCGTGGTGCATGAACACGTAGTCGAGCATCCCGATGCCGAACGTCTCGCCGATCCAGCCGAGTCCGTCGCTCCAGCGCTGGATCAGCCAGTCGAGCGCGTCGTAGAGGACGCCGAACACGACGACGGCGAGTAATGCAGCGCTCATGACGTCACCACCCCATCATCACGACGAACGTTCGTCCCGTAAGCGCGGTCGAGCGCGTCGCTGTTTGCGAACGCCACCGGGTCGCCGTCGAAGTAGAGCTCTCGATTGAGACAGATCACGCGCGAGGTGTGCTCGAGAACGGCCCCGATATCGTGTTCGACCAGCAGGATGGTCATCCCGTCGTCGTTGAGATCCGTGAGCAGGTCGAAGAAGGCATCGACGGACTCCGCGTCGACGCCGACCGTCGGCTCGTCGAGCACGAGCAGTTCGGCCTCACCGGCGAGTGCGCGGGCGATGTACGCGCGCTGGCGCTGGCCACCGGACAGCTGCGTGATCTTCCGATCGGCGAGATGGTCGATGCCAACGGTTCGAAGCGCCTGCTGGGCCCGGTCGCGGTCGTCGCTCGAGACGCGGCCAAAGCCCGCGTGGGGAAACCGCCCCATCAGGACGACTTCTGCGACGGTGATCGGCATTCGTTTCGTGTTCTCGGTGACATCTTGGGCAACGTAGCCTACTTTTTCGCGCTCGGCGAACGCACTCGCAGAGTGGCCGAGCAATTCGATCCGGCCCTCGTCGGGATCGTGCAAGCCAAGGAGCAGTCGCAACAGCGTACTCTTTCCGGAGCCGTTCGGGCCGATAATTCCGGCGTACTCGCCGCGCTCGACGGTCAGGGAGATGTCCTCGAGGACGGAATTCGCCGTGTAGCCGAACGAAACGTCGTCGACTGCGACGACGCGGTCAGTGCGGTCGGTGCGATCGTCGGTTTGGGGTTGTGTCATGGGTAGCTTACGGCTCGAAGTTCCGGCCGTAGTCCGCGAACGAGACCTCTTCGGGCGACGTGACATCCGCGAGCAGGCGGAAGGTAGGCATGTTGACGTTGCGCGCGATATCGAAGTAGCCCCAGCCACGCTCGTGCCACGACTCGGCCGTGCCGGCGTACGGCGTCACCGGATAGTAGGCCTCGACATCCGTCTGCTCGAGCAGTTGTCGTGCGGGCCGAATCGGTTCGAAGACCGCAGCTCCGATGTGGCGGATGCCGTTGTCCGCAATCGTCTCCTGTGCCCGTTGCATGTCCGCCGGGCGCACGTCGTCGTTGGCCGCGAGGTTGACGACGAGCGGTTCGATCGTCACGTCGTAACGTCGGGCAACGTACTCGAAGGCGTTGTGTGCGGCCAGAAAGAGGACGTCGCGGTCGGCCGCATCGAAGATCGTCCGCCACTCCTCGTCGATGGCCTCGAGTTCCGAGTTGAGGTCAGCAGCATGCTGGGCGAACGTGTCCTCGTGATCCGGCGCGATTTCCGTCAGTCCGTCGGCGATGTTGTCGACCGACGTCATCGCCAGTTCGGGATCGAGCCAGAAGTGCGGGTCCTTTGCATCCCCGACCGCCTCCTCGTCGGTCAGCGTGTCGGCGAGGTCGACCAGATTGACGCCTTCGCGGACGTTGATCAGACTCGTTTCCTGCGTCTCGGTCTGGACGGTATCGATCGCTCGGTCGGCCCACGGCTGGAAGTCGGGACCGACGTGGATGAACGCGTCCGCGTCGGTGATATCGCGCTGAATCGACGGGTCGGGCTCCCATCCGTGGCCGTGCATTCCCGTGGGAACGAGGTTCTCGACCGAAACGGGCGTCTCCGCGGCGATCCGTCTCGCGAAGTCGTAGAACGTAAAGAAGGATGCAACGGCGACGGGCCCGCCACCGTCCTCGTTCGAACTGCCGAGACAACCAGCCAGTCCGGCGACCGCAGAGCCGCCGACTGCCGACACGACGTGTCGACGCGACCATCGGCCGTTGCGGAATCGAGTATCGCTCATGCTACGAGAGACTGATTCGCCAACATATATAATTAACTAACTCAAATAGATGGTTTAGTTATGTCTAATTTAGATTGGCTTCGAGGATGATGGATTGCGGTCAGCAACCGACCGAGCCACTGTGGGAGGGTAGAACGCACTCGAGAGAGGGAACAATGCTCCACTTGAGCGGTACTGACGCAAGTCGCCGTCGGCGAACTCACGGACGAATTCAGTCCCGTATTTAGATGGGACTAATTTGGAGAGCTAGTTCAGAGAAGGATATGTTCACCTCGGCGGAAACGGTTCGATCGCTCTCGAGTGGCGACGTTCGTCGAGACTCGGAGTCGGCCTCGATCGGAGGCGCGTGACGCTACCGACCGAGCGTGTGGAACTCGTCGTTCGGCCGCATCTCCGCAAACATCGCGAGTCGGTTGCTCAGGTTGTAAAAGGCCGTGACGGCCGCGATATCCCAGATCGCCTCCTCGCTGAAGCCAGCCTCGCGCAGCGCCTCGAGGTCGTCCGGTTCGACCTCGGTCGGGTTCTCGGTCAGAGTCACGGCCACGTCGAGCATCGTCCGGTGGGCGTCGTTGATATCCGCCGTCCGGTAGTTGGCGACCAGCTGATCTGCAAGTAAGGGGTCGTCGGCGTAGATCCGGACGAGCGCCCCGTGGGCCACGTTACAGTAGTAACAGTGATTGACACCGGAAACGGCGACGACGATCATCTCGATCTCCTCGCGCTCTAAGGCGGCGTCCTCGACGAGGGCGTCGTGATACTGGAAGAAAGCGCGGAAGTGAGAGGGCTTGTATGCCATCGCCGAGAACACGTTCGGCGTGAAGCCGGCGCGCTCGGTCTCGGATTCGATTCGCTCCTGCAGATCGTCCGGAAGGTCGTCGAACGCCGGGACGGGGAATCGGGCCATCGCATCATCGCCGAGTTTCGGGTCGGTGTCGGAGTTACTCATGGCTACCGATTCACACGCATCCGTAATAACTCAGGGGCTCGAGTTCACTGCTCGTCGTCGACGACGCCACCGGCATCGACTGCCGCCTCGAGGACGGTCGCTTCGCTCGACGTCTCGAGCAGATGGGCCACGCAGTCACAGTCCGACGCCCCGAAGTCGGGGACGGGGTCGCCGGGGAGCGAGGCTGCTAGTTCACACTCCCGGTCGGCGTCGGGGAACGTGATCACGCGCTCGAGGGTCGTCTCCGGGTGGCCGAGCAGGTAGTCGATGTGCCAGTGGCGCGTCGCTCGCTCGCCGGCGGCGAGTTCGCGGTGGCGGTCGACGCGTGCGAACCCGCCCGGGCCGAACGCGCTGCCGACGTACGCGTAGGTTCCGGCGGTGAACTCGCGAGCGCCCAGCGCGCCGACGTCGATGCTCGTCGCTCGAGCGACGTCGACGACGAGAACGTAGGTTCCGCCCATACGGAACGTCGACAGCGAGGCGACAAAAACGGGCGTGATTCGTGGCAACTCGAGGCCGTGTCGCGGTGCCGTCCGAACCGGCACGGCGAGCGCCTCGGCGTTCGGCGTGGGAGACGTTATAGTAACAACTGAAACGGTTTACCACCGATCGTACAGCCATCGTTCGATCGGGTGTGCACTGATTTTTCAGTGGCTACTATAGTTACGATAGTGGTCCCCGCGGCTTTCCTCGTCCCGGTGGTCCTGCTCGCGCTCGTGGACGTGCCGACGAGTGCTCATGTCTTCGTCTGCCTGCTGGGTGTGTCGGTGGTCCTCGCCGCCACCAGATCGCGGTCCGTGCTGGCCTCGTCGCTGTCCACCCATGTCGGTGCGTTCGCCGCGTTGACGGGGCTGTCGTTCGCGGCTTTCGGAGCCTTGATACCGATCGAACTCCGGCTCCTCGGTCCAGTCACCCTGCTCGTATCGCTGCCGCTGTTGGTGGTGCTCGAGGCCGCCACCGGACTGGTCGCCTATCCGATGTCGGTCGACGTCGCCACGGTCGCCGGTGTCTCGCCGTCGGTCAGGCTGGCCCTGCTGGCCGCGCTGCCCTCGGTGCTGCTGGTCGAACTGAGTGTCGTCCTGTCGCTGCTCCGTACGACGGTCGTGACCGCGCTGGAATCCCTGCTGGCTCCCACCGCGTTGGCTGACATCCGGACCCTGCCCGCGGTCACGCCCTTGCGCCTGCGGAGGACCGCGATAGCCGCGATCTCGCCGGTCCTGCGGCGCCTGTTGGCGCTGCAACTCCGTCTCACCGCGCGGCAGCCGTTCCTCGCGTCCGCGGTCTTGTCCCGACTGCTGTTGACCGCGGCGCTGCTGGCGCGCTCGAGGCTGACGATCCCGTTGCTGGCGCTGGTCCTGCTGACGGTGGTCCTGTTGGCGGCCCTGAGATCGAGAGCCCCGTTCAGGTTGTTCCTCGCGGAACTGGGACTGGTCGCGCCCTCGCCGTTCCTGTCGCCGCGCCTCACCGCCGTACTCGAGGTTCGTCTCGTCGCGGACGTCGGGTTCGAACTGGCTGCCAGGACCGGGCTGGCGCTCGCGGCGGGACCAGCCGCGCTCGCTGCGTCGACCCTGCATGCCGCCCTGCTCACCGTACTGGTCTTGCTGATAGCGCTGGCCCTGTTGTCCGTATTGGTTTTGCCGGCGTTGCTGGCCCTGCTGTCCGCGCTGTTGGCTGGGGCGCTGTTGGCCCTGGCCGGTCATTCCGTGCTGTTCTCGCTGTCCGTGCTGCCCGCGACTCGGCTGTCGATACTGCTCTTGGCGTTGCTGTCCGCGCTGCCCTCGAGTTTGCTGTTCGTACTGCCCACCTCGGTCCTCGTGAATCTGTTCGCGCCGTGCCTCGCCGCCGTACTCGAGCGAGCCCTCCTCGAGCGCGTCGGTTTCGAAGCCGCTGTGCTGGCCGCCTCGCTGTGATCGCCTGCGATTCGTTCGCCGCTCCTGCTGACTTCCCATTCCCTGTTGCCGCCGCTGTGGTCGGTCCCGGTGGCCCTCGTCCCAGCGGTCCTGGGACTCGTGCTGTCCTCGCTGGGGGTCGTTGTGCCCTCGAGTTCGGCTCTCCTGAGACGCTCGATACCGCTCGCGGCCACGTTCGTACTCGATCTCTCGGTCGGACGGTCGCTGCCGGTCGTTTGGATCGTTCATGATTGGTGAATCGGTGTGCGGTCACCGCTCGCCGTTCCGTAAGCGAGAGGAACTGTTCGGTGTCGATTCGGTCACGCGCTGACGGGCGAGTGGTGTCGACGATGTGCTGTCGATCCAGCGGCGTGTGTTCACCCGTCAAGCGGATAAATCCAGAGCGTGAGATGTCGTGCAGCGGCGACAGACAGCGGCTTCAGGCCCGCTACTGCTGTCCGTGTATAGAGTAGCAACTGAAGCGGTTTACACACCGATCGTACGACGACTGTGCGACCGTGTGGACATTGACTGTGAGTGGCTACTATAGTTCAGCGGAGGACGAGCCCACGGGTACGTCGCGGGCGTCGGCAGCTCCGTGCGCGACGAGTCCCCGTACAGGTTCGTACTCGTAGGTGATCCACTGTGGGAGGTGCTGGGCCCCAGTCAGTTTCCGAACGCCGAGTTGTCTGTGTCGAACGTCCGACTCGAGGTGGTCGGCTAGCCGAAGGTCGACGATGCCGTCGACGATGGACGCATCGCCGGGCCCCCAGTCACCCTTGGCGACCGTTCCAGCCACAATCGGGACATAGCGGGCCTTGCACACCGCTGCTCGCGTTTCCGTGACGAACGCGTGACGGTGGTGGTCCTCGAACTCGTCGAGCGAGTCGATCGTCACCAATCCAGTCTCGGTCATCTCGAGGTCGTCGAGCGCCTCGTTCAGGCCGGAGAGGATCGGCTCGATGTCGGTCGGCTCCTCGATCGCGACGATCGAGTCGACAGCGGTTTTCCCGACGAACTCGATCCACGTGCTCCGTCGCTCGAGGAACGTCTCGCGGTCCGTGAGCCGATGGGTGAAACAGTCGATGATCCGAAGTCGATCGTCCTCGAGTGCGGGCAGGACGTTCCAGCCGGTCTCGAAAAAGCGCTCGAGGATCGCTGTCGGTGGGGTCGTCGCGGTGACGATCGCGGCGGGTTCGCCCCGCTCTACGGCGCGCCAGACGAGTTCGGTCAGGAGTTCGGTCCGACGGGTGCCCGCCTCGCCGACGAGCGAGATGAACGAGTCCGTCGGCACGCCGTTGGGGACGAGCGAGTCGAGCGGTTCGACACCCGTGGCGATGCGCTTGTACGCGCTCGGGTCGGCCATCGTCGCATCGTCGGTCCCGGCGTCGCGACAGGCCGTCGAACAGAAGTAGCCGTCGTCGGTTTCTTTCGGTTCGCCGGGGATCGGGTAGTGACAGTGATCGCACTCGAGGGGGTAGTCGCCGGGTCGATCCGATCGCTGGTGTGATGACATAGGCGCGGCGACCTACGGGAGACGGGGGAAAAGAACTAGTTCGTCGGACACGTGACTGTCGCGTCCATGAGAGTGTCGACGGATTGAATGATCGCTCGAGGCAAGGTGTGTGAGACCGTTGCTCGATCGTCGACGGGGCGCTCCGCCACCGTTTTCTGCGGGTGCGACGACGACCCTCACATGGACACCGCACTCGTTATCGGCGGCACGCGGTTTATTGGCCGGCATCTCGTGGACGACCTGCTCGAGCACGGGTACGACGTGACGATCTTCAACCGCGGGACGCACGACAATCCGTTCGAGACTGACGACCGCGTCAGCCACGTCGCGGGCGATCGGACGAACGACTCGGCGCTCGAAGCGGCAGCGATGACGGTCGACCCCGACGCCGTCTTCGACTGCGTGGCCTACCACCCGAAAGACGTTCGGGCCGCGACGCGCATCTTCGCGGACTGTGAGGCGTACGTCTACGTCTCGAGCGGCGCCGCCTACGGCCGCGAGGAGATCCCGAAACGCGAAGGCGAGACGCCGCTCGAGTCCTGTACGGCCGAGCAGGCGACTGACGACTCGAGCGACACGTACGGCAATCGCAAGGCCGAGGGCGATCGCGCGGTCGCCGCGGCCGCAGAACAGGGCATCAACGCGATGAGCGTCCGCCCGCCGATCGTCTACGGGCCCCACGACTACACCGAGCGGCTCGACTGGTGGATCGACCGGGTAAACCGCTTCGACCGCGTGCTCGTTCCCGGTGACGGGACGAACGTCCGACACCGCGTGTACGTCGAAGACGTCGCCAGCGCCCTGCGAATCGTCGCCGAACGCGGCGAGGCTGGCGAGGCGTACAACGTCGGCGACCGACGCCTCACGACGCTCGAGGAGATGGTCGACCTGATCGCCGCGCAACTGGACACCGACGTCAAGGTCGTCCACGCCGGCCCGCACGAACTCGCCGCCGGCGAGATCGAACTCGAGGACTTCCGCCTCTATCGATCGTACCCGCACGTGCTCTCGACGGCGAAACTCGCCGCGCTGGGCTGGGAGTCGACGCCGCTCGAGGAAGCTATGGGCCGAGCCGTCGACGACCACCTCGAGAGCGACCGCGACGGCAGCGAGTACGGCCCGGAACGGGACGCCGAAGAGCGGGTACTGGGGATTCTCGAGACGCTCTGAGTCGCGGTGCGGGCGCTTGGGTCGTCTCGCGGCCGGACAACGATAGGTGGCCGATCGTTCGAACAACAGGAAAAACACATGGCCCGCGGGTGAGTGAGAGCAGGTATGTTCGAAAAGTCGACGTGGATTCGCCTGCCGCGAAACGTCGTCGTCGGTCACGGAGTTATCGACCAGGTCGTCGACGTGATCGACGACCTCCACCTGCAGGGTCGGCCGCTGTTCGTAACCAGTCCGACGCCACGGGAGGTCGCCGCGGAGCCGATCGTCGCGGCGTTCGAAGCCACCGGCGTCGAGCCCGCAATCGTCACGATCGAGACGGCGACGTTCGACGCCGTCGAGCGCGTGATCGAGACCGCAGAAGCCGAAGACGTCTCCTACCTCGTCGGTATCGGCGGCGGGAAGGCCATCGACATTGCCAAGATGGCGAGCTATCACCTCGAGATGGGCTTCTGTTCGGTGCCGACGGCAGCCAGTCACGACGGCATCGTGAGCAACCGGGGCTCCGTGCCGGACGGCGACTCCCGCCACAGCGTCGCGGCCGAGCCGCCGCTTGCAGTGATCGCGGACACCGAGATTTTGGCCGACGCGCCGTGGGAGCTGACGACGGCGGGCTGTGCGGACATCATCTCGAACTACACCGCCGTGATGGACTGGCGGCTCGCCCACCGACTGAAAAACGTCGAGTACTCCGAGTACGCCGCTGCCCTCTCGGAGATGACCGCCGAAATCCTCGTGGACAACGCCGACCTCATCCGGCCCGGGCTCGAGGAGTCGGCCTGGGTCGTCACGAAGGCGCTCATGTCCTCGGGCGTCGCGATGAGTATCGCCGGCTCCTCTCGCCCGGCGAGCGGTGCGGAACACCTCTTCTCGCACCAACTCGATCGAATTGCACCCGAGGCGGCCTTACACGGCCATCAGGTCGGCGTCGGCTCGATCATGACCGCGTACTTACACGGCGGCGAGCGCGGCATCTGGCGAGACATTCGGGACGCACTCGCGAGTATCGACGCGCCGACGACCGCGGCCGAACTGGGAATCGACGACGAAACCGTCATCGAGGCGCTGACGACCTGCCACGAGATCCGCGATCGCTACACGATTCTCGGCGATGGGATGAACGAGCGCGCGGCACGCGAGGTCGCGACGAAGACTGGCGTCATTAATTGAGTGGACGCTGCGGGGAAGCCGTCGTTCGGGCCCGGCTCGAGTATACAGTCGGAATCGGGGGGAGCTGTAACCAACCCGAACAGTTATTTTCGGGATCGTTGGATGTGTGTATTGACAGCAATGTTCACTGATATCGATACTCGTATCGTCGGTCTGCCATCGGAGACCACCCACGGTACCGAGTCGTCAGTCATCACCACCGCGAGCGAGCACGGCCGATGACGGAGACACCGCGGCTCGAGGCGTACCACTTCGACGAGCGGGAGTGGGACGACTACGAGCACTTGCGCGAGGCGTTCGAGTGGGAGATCCCGGAGCGGTTCAACATGGCGGCATACGTCTGCGACCGGTGGGGCGACCACGACGAGCGGGCGGATCACGTGGCGCTCTACGCCGAGGCTGAGAGTGGTGAACGCGAGCAGTACAGTTTCCGCGAGTTTCAGACGGTGACGAACCGGCTGGCGAACGCGCTTTCCGACGCCGGCATCGAACACGGCGACCGGATCGGCGTCAACGCACCGCAGCGTCCGGAGACGGTGTTCGCACACGTCGCCGCCTGGAAACTCGGTGCCGTCTCCGTCCCGCTGTCGACGCTATTCGGCCCCGATGCGCTCGCCTACCGGCTCGACGACAGCGACGCGCGAGCCTGCATCGTCGATGCGTCGAACGTCGAGGCAGTCCGCGAGGCGGCTCCCGAGGTTCCATCGCTCGAGCGACTGTTGACCGTCGGTGACGTCGACGCCGACGAGGCGGGACCCTCAACAGTCGACGAAGTCGACTTCTGGGACGCCCTCGAGGGGCGCTCGAGCGAGTTCGAGACCGTCGACACGGACGCCGAGGACGACGCGATCATCATCTACACCAGCGGTACGACCGGCGAGCCGAAAGGCGTCCGCCACGCTCATCGGATGTTGCTCGGTCACCTGCCGCTGTTTCTGACGACGTTCTGTAACCTCGAGCGCGGGGCCGACGACGTTTACTGGACGCCCGCGGAGTGGGCGTGGATCGCGTCGCTGTTCGACGTCGTCATCCCGGGGCTGTACTACGGCAAGCCGGTCGTCGCCTACGACGGCGGCCCGTTCGACCCGGAGACGGCGTTCGAGATCGTCGAGCGCTACGAGGTGACGAACTTCTTCGCGCCGCCGACGGCGCTGCGAATGCTGATGCAGGTCGACGACCCTCGAGCCCGGTACGACGTCGATTCCGTGCGCGTGATCCCAAGCGGCGGGGAGTCGCTGGGCCAGAGCATCGTCGACTGGGCCGAAGCGACGTTCGACGGCGCGGCGGTCCACGAGGGATATGGCCAGACGGAGGCGAACCTGCTCGTCGGCGACTGTACGGCCCTCACCGAGTTCCGCGAAGGAAAGATGGGGCTAGCCGCACCGGGTCACGACGTTCGGATCGTCGACCCCGAGACGGCAGAACCGACCGTCGACACGGGCGAGGTCGGCGAAATCGCCGTCCGATACGCGGACAATCCCGTCTGCTTCAAGGAATATCTGAACAAGCCCGAGCGCACCGCACGCAAGGTCCGCAACGGCTGGCTGCTCACGGAAGACCTCGGGACGGTCGACGAGGACGGCTACGTCACGTTCAAGAGTCGCAAAGACGACGTGATCATCAGCGCCGGCTACCGGATCGGGCCCGAAGAGATCGAGGAGAGTCTAGCCGGTCACGACGCGGTCGCCGACGCCGCCGTGATCGGCGTGCCCGACGACGAACGCGGCGAAGTGCCGAAGGCGTACGTCGTCACCGCCGAGGGAACTGATCTTGAGCGCGATACCGACGCCGAGGACGACCTCGAGGCCACCCTGCAAGCCCACGTCCGGGAGCGACTCGCCCAGTACGAGTACCCGCGGGCAATCGAGTTCGTGGACGAACTGCCGACGACGGCGACCGGGAAGATCCGGCGGGCGGATCTGCGCGACCGCGAGGGTCTCGAATAAGTGAAAGAGCGACACGAATCCATCTCGAGTCCGCCACGCTGACTTCGCCTATCGTTCGCGCGTCGCCATCACCGGGAGTTCTCAGTGCGAAATCCGCGTCGCTTCGTCGACGACAGCCGCCAGCTCCAGCCGGCGGAGGAGGGATCGAGTCGGTCGCCCCTGTCGGTCCCACTCGCGGGACGCGTAGTACTGCTCGAGCAGCGCGTCGAACGTCGACCGGTCGACGGCGGTTCCCTCGCTCGAGTCGTCGAGCGGTTCCGTCAGCGTCGCCGGCAACTCGTCGTCCGCTCGAGTGAACCCTTCGCGGACGTTGAACAGGCGGACCAGCGTCCAGATCCGTTCGCCGACCTGCTCGAGGGCGGCCGACTCGAGGTCGTAGCCAACGGCGGCGAGCCACTCCGCCCCGTGGTCCGTCTCGAATACTTCCGCGAGAAAGTCGTCGACGATCAGACTCCACAGCACCGCCCGGCGGTTCTGTTCGGCGATCACGGCATCGACTCGGGAATCTCGATCCGGCGCGTCGCCGACGGCCTCGAGTTCGACCGGTCGGGCGCGGCGATGACAGCCGCCGCGATCGCTCGTGGCGTACGCCAGCGCCATCGTCTCAGCCCCGCGCGGATCGTACGAGGAGAGTTCCATCCCTTTCACAGTCGGAATCAGGTCCTCGCCGCCGAAGCGCTCGACCGCAGCCTCGACGCCGGCCGCGAGCGCCTCGCCGAGCGGTGTCGACTGATAGACGATTTCGTCGATGAGCGTCCGTGCGACGGCCTCGTCGCCGAACGAGAGGTCGCGGTCGATCACACCCTCCTGACTCGCCCGCACCGCCCACGCGATCGCGTTGCCCACCGTGATCACGTCCATCGCGAGCCGATCACAGACCGCGCCCAGCGTCGCGACGGCGCCGAAGTCGTCGATACCGAGCCCCGCGCCGAGCACGATCGGCGTCGCGCCGCGGGGAACGCTCTCACCCTCGTCGCTGTCGACTCGGAACCCGCCCGGGACGGGGTCGTCGGGACGCTCCCGTCCGTTGGCTCGCTCGCGGACGCGCTGGATACCTATGTCTTCGGTGCCTTCGAACTGCCCCTCCTGCCAGCCCCGAGTCGGGAGCACGCCGACCTCGTTGGCGAAGTCGACCGTCTCGAGGGTATCGCTGGCTGCCAGCCACCGGCCGGCGTCGCTTTCGGCGAACGCCTCGCCGTACTCCGCTCGGAGGGAGGGCAATCCGTCCGGTGGCGGATCGCGGGCGACGACGGCCTTCAGATTCTTCGACCCCATCACGGTCCCCGCACCACCCCGACCGGCGTGGTGATCGCCGCCGTCCGAAGCGATCGTCGCGTACCGGACGCCACTCTCTCCAGCGGGCCCGATACAGGCGACCGCGCTGTCCGGAAACCGCTCGCAGGTCGCTTTGGCATCGCACCCCCACAGATCCGCGGCCGGCTCGAGCGTCGCCTCGCCGTCGGCGATCGACAGCACGACCGGTTCGTCGGCGCGTCCCGTCACGAGGATTCCGAGGTGATCCGCCAGCGAGCCGGCCAGTCGTCCGGGGAACGTCCCGCCGCCGTAGGAGTCCAGAAACGCCCCCGTCAACGGCGATTTCGTGATCGCCGCGTACCGCTGTTCGCCGGGCGTATAGCCCGTCAGCGGTCCCACCATGAATAGCAGGATGTTGGCCGGTGCTTCCGGATCCGTCCCCGGCTCGAGTTCCTCGTAGAGATAGCGCGCGCCCACGCCCTTGCCTCCGACGTAGTGCTCGAGCCACCGCTCGGGAATCTCGCTGCTCGTCGTTCGTTCGGCAGAGAGGTCGACCCGCAGTATCCTGTCCGCGTGGGGCATGACACGGTGTTCGTGGTTGGCACTGATTAGTGTCATGCCGTCGCAAGGGGTGGTTCTCGTCCGCGCTAGCCGAGGTGTTCGTCGAGGAAGGCCGCGATTTCGGAGTACGCTTCGATACGATTCTCGAGTTTCGAGAAGCCGTGCCCTTCGTCGTCGAAGATCAGCTTGCGGACCGGGACACCCTGTTCTTCGGCCTTCTCGGCGATCTGTTCGGCCTCGCCGACCGGAACGCGCGGGTCGTTCTCGCCGTGGAGGACGAACAGCGGGGCTTCGATCCGCTCGATATTGTTCGTCGGTGAGATCTTTTCCAAGAACTCGCGGTCGTTCTCGAGGCTACCGTACTCGGCCTCGCGCAGTTCGCGCCGCCAATCGCCAGTGTTCTCGAGGAAGGTGACGAAGTTGGCGATGCCGACGACGTCGACGCCGGCCGCCCAGAGGTCGGGGTACTCGGTGAGCGCGGCGAGCACCATGAACCCGCCGTAGGAGCCGCCCTTGGCCGCGATTCGGTCGGGGTCGACGGCGGGGTGGTCGTGGAGCCACTCGACGCAGGCCTCGATATCGGCCACCGAATCCATCCGCTTTTCGACGTCGTCGAGAGCGGCGTAGTCAGCCCCGTAGCCCGCCGAGCCGCGGACGTTCGGCTCGAAGTAAGCGTAGCCTCGATCGACGAAGTACTGTTTGACACTCGAGAACGACGGCCGACGCTGACTCTCGGGCCCACCGTGGATGTCGACGATGACGGGCGTCTGGCCGTCCTCGGCGTCGTCGGGCAGCGTGAGGAAGGCGGGTACCTCGAGCCCATCGAAGCTCTCGACGTGGACGAGCTCGGATTCGTCGAACGACGCGCGGGGAATTCCCGCCGTCGGGGCGTCGGTCCAGCGCTCGGCCTCACCGGTCTCGACGTCGACCACGAACACGTTCGTGTTGACCGTATCGCCAGTGGTAGAGAGCGCGAAACGCTCTGCATCGGGGTCGAAGCTCACGCCGCCGGAGATGCCACCCGGCAGGTCGGGGTCGGGGAACGTCTCGAAGTCGGTCGGGTCGTCGGCGTCGAACTCGCCGACAGTCAGCTCGGTGTAACCTTCGACGTTTCGCGAGTAGACGAACCGGCCCGTCTCGTCGTCCAGTGCGATGCCGTCGACGTTCCATCCGTCTCCCTCGGCAACGGTCTCGAGCGCACCGTTCTCGAGGTCGAGATACGCCAAATACAGCGTGTCGGCATCGCCCTCGTCGGTGACGAGATAGACGCCCTCCCCGTCGGGGGCCCAACTGGCGCTCCCGTAGCGGATGTCGCCCTCGTGGGGCGTGAGGTGCTCGAGTTCAGGCTCGTCGGCCTCGAGGTCGAGCACGTACAGGTCCTGATCGAAGTTGGAGTACGCCTGCGAAACCAACAGGCGAGAGTCGTCGGGGCTCCACCCCGACAGCGAGAGCCAGCCGTCGCCTTCGTAGACGAGCGTCGCTTCGTCGCCGATCTCGTCTCGGCCCTGCACGTAGATGTCGAAGACGGACTCGTCACGGCGGTTCGATGCGAACGCGAAACGCTCGCCGTCGTGACTCCAGCCGCCCCATCGGTGTTTCGCGTCGGGCATCGCCGTCAGGTTCTCGATGACGCCCGTCTCGGCGTCCAGTCGGAACAGTTGGGCGCGCTCGTTGCCACCCTCGTCCATCCCGAAGATCAGTTCGGGACACTCGGGCGACCACGAGGCGAACGTCACGCGCTCGTCGTAGAACGTTCGCTGCTCGGGCCACGCGCGGGGGGCCTCGAGCGTCCAGACCTGTGCGGTGCCGGTCGTGTCCATTAGAAACGAGAGTCGGTCACCCTCGGGACCGAACGACGTACCGTAGGCGCTGCGAATGTTGAGATAGCGGTCGATCTCGTAGCTCATATACGCAAGTCTCGGCTCGAGGCGGTAGTCGTTTGGGTTGCGGAGAACGGGTGACAGCTCGGTACTCGGTCGAAGTGAAAGCCATCATGAGGGGGACGACAACGCGCCGAGCCGATACAGTGGCAGCGCGTGAAGGGTGTGCAAGTACCGTTCAGCCCCTCTCGTAGGCAGTCCCTACACCACGTCAAGCAGCCAGACGACGGGCTTCGGACGGCAGCGCTCGACACCTACCCGAACGAATGGTCGGTCGGGAGATACGGGACTGAATGCCATGCGTAACAAAAGTCGTCGCTATGCATCCGTCGACTAATGACCCAAACAGGCGGGAGCGACGACGGGGGTGCGTCGACGAGGGCTGTCCTCGTAACGATTCTCGTCGTCCTCGTTGCGTTCGGACTGACGATCGCAGCCGTCGGCAGTGGCTTCTCGAGCGACGACGGGACGACCGACGTCGGTGACGATGCGAGCAGCGGCGCCGACTCGAGCGAGTACGAAGTGGCAGACAACGAATCCGGAGCCGGCGACACCGGGGCTGACGACGGGAGTGACGACTCCGAAGATGACGGCGGCAGTGACGACAGCGACGAGGATGATGACAGCGACGAGGACGATGATAGCGACGAGGACGATGACAGCGACGAGGATGATGACAGCGACGAGGATTCGGAGGGAGACGCTGACGACGCTGACGACGATTCGGATGAAGACGATGCGGACAACGCTGACGAAGATGAAGACGACGCTGACGATGACGAGGACGGGGCGGAAGACGATGATGATGCTGACGACGACGATAGTGACGACGAGGACGGATCAGCGGGCGACGATGACGGTGATGACGGTGAGGACGACAGTGATGACGAACCCGAAGCCAGTGATGAAGACGACGCAGCTGATGACGACGGCGACGACAGCGACGAAACGGATGGCGATGACGACAGTAGTGACAGCGGTGATAGCAGCGAGGGCGACGACAGCGACGAAACAGACGACGATGACGACAGCAGCGACGATGACGGCGGCATCACCGAGCGACTCTCCGAGTTCTTCGATGGGACGGACGACGACGAGTAGCGCTCGGTGTCGACGGAGATGACAACCGACGCGACTGACTCGAGAAAAGAAGTGATTTTTTATCCCGTCCCTGCGTCGCGCGTCATATGCGTATTGCGTTCGTCTCGTTCGAAACGGTCTTTCACCGCGATACCGAGACGAACCAGCGGTTTCAGACCGTCCTCGAGCAACTCGCGGCCAGCGGTCACGACGTCCACTGTTACTGTGCCGAGTTCTGGGCCGACGAGTCCTCGACCGTCGAGCGAGACGGAATCACCTACCACGGCGTCGCCACGGGCCTCGAGGCCCGTGGCTCGTTTCTCGCCCGGCTACCGTTCGTCCTCGCCGGGTCGAGTCCCGACGTCGTCCATGCGACCGCACAGCCGCCGACAGCGGTGCTCGCAGCCAGCGTGGGAGCCACGCTCGCCCGTGTGCCGCTAGTCGTCGAGTGGTACGGCGACGGCGGTCTCGCCGACGATCGGTGGACGCGACTGGCGGCGGCCCGCGGCGCTCGTATTCTCACGCCGTCCGAACTCGTCGCGACGTGGGTCCGCGAACGCGGGGCTGACGGCGACCGCGTCGAGACGGTGCCGAACCCGGTCGATCTCGAGCGCATCCGAGACGTGCCGGCGGGCGATCGGGTCGACGTGATCTACGCCCGCCGACTCGACGAGGGGGCGAACCTCGAGAGCCTGTTGCTCGCGCTGGCGGAGCTTCGCGATCGCGACTGGCAGACGACCGTCATCGGCGACGGCCCCGAACGGGCGACGTACGAACGGCTGGCGAGCGATCTGCGGATCGACGACCGGATCACGTTCGCCGGCGACTGCTCGCTCGAGGAACGCATCGCCGCCTACCGTGGCGCACACGTCTTCGCGCAGACAGCCGAACACTGCGTGTTCCCGACGGAGATGCTGTGGGCGCTGGCAGCGGGCTGTGTCGGCATCGTCGAGTACCACGTCGACTCGAGCGCCCACGAACTCGTCGAGGGCTGGGATCGCGGCTTCCGAACGACGAGCGAAGCGGAACTCGCCGACGCCATCCTCGAGGCCGGCGACCTCGAGTACCGCGCGTTCGACGACCGCTTTGCCGACTACGATCGCTCGGCCGTCACCGAGGCATATCTCGAGCAGTATCGAACGCTACAAGAGGAGTACGGACTGCTGTAGGCGTCGGCGATAAAATACGAACCGGGCTCGAGCGCGGACGCCTCGAGCGGGGGATGGCTATATATCCGTCCGAGAGAACGTTCGAATATGACTGCTGAGTGTGAGTTTTGTCGTATCGTAGCCGGCGACCAGTCGGCGCACGTCCTCTACGAAGACGAGCGAACCCTCGCCTTTCTCGATCGCAACCCGGCCGTGACGGGACACACGCTCGTCGTGCCGCGCAGTCACGAGGAAGATGCACTGACGATCGACGAACCGACCGCGAGCGCGGTCTTCGAGACGGTTCGAACCGTCGCGGTGGCGCTGGAGACGGCGCTCGAGCCGGACGGATTCAGCGTCTTTCACACCAGCGGGCCGCTGGTCGGCGACATCGATCACGCCCACGTTCATCTCGTTCCCCGAAGCGAGGACGACGACGTGGCGCTGTCGCTGACGCGGGGTCAGCTGACTGACGAGGAAGCGGCCCGTCTAGCGGATCGCGTTCGAGCGGTACTATAAAAACGGTGAAAACGGCGGTCGCCGCGATCAGAGGTTGAACTTCGACGCCGCGGTTTCCATGTCCTTGTCGCCGCGTCCGGAGAGGTTCACGAGGATCGTTTCGTGCTCACCCGCTTCGGCGAGCTGGATCGCACGGGCGATGCCGTGGCTGGACTCGAGCGCCGGGATGATTCCCTCAGTCTCGCTGAGTTCGCGGAATGCCGCGAGCGCTTCCTCGTCGGTGACGCCCGTGTACTCACAGCGGCCGATAGCCTTGTACATAGCGTGTTCGGGGCCGACACCGGGGTAATCGAGGCCCGCGGAGACGGAGTGAACCTCGACGTCGTCGTCGATCACACGCGTTTTCATCCCGTGGATGACGTCGTCTTTCCCTTTCGCGAGCGGGGCCGCGTGGCGACTCGAGTCGGCTCCTTCGCCGCCGCCTTCGGCACCGTAGAAGTCGACGTCGTCGTCGCGGAACGCATGAAAGAGACCGATCGCGTTCGACCCACCGCCGACGCAGGCGACGGCCGCGTCGGGTAACTCGCCCGTTCGCTCCTGGAACTGTTCGCGGGCCTCCCGACCGATGACGCTCTGGAAGTCCCGAACCATCCGCGGGAACGGGTCGGGGCCGACGACGCTACCCACGAGGTAGTGGGTGTCGTCGACGTTCTCGGCGAAGTCCTCGAGCGCCGCGTCGACGGCGTCGGCGAGGCCTTCGTCGCCGCGAGTCACTTCGTTGACCTCGGCACCCATCAGCCGCATCCGGAAGACGTTCATCTCCTGTCGGGCGACATCTTTCGCGCCCATGTAAATCTCCGTCTCGAGGTCGAGCAACGCGCCGACCATCGCGGTCGCGGTGCCGTGTTGGCCGGCCCCGGTCTCGGCAATGATGCGGTCGCGGCCGCTCTGTTTGGCTAGCAGGGCCTGTCCGAGTGCGTTGTTGATCTTGTGGGCCCCGCCGTGGAGCAGGTCCTCTCGCTTGAGGTAGATGTCGGCACCGTACCGGTCGCTCAGCGTGCTCGCGTAGTACAGCGGCGTCGGTCGGCCGGCAAACGTCTCGAGCAACTCACGCAGCTCCGAACGGAACGCGTCAGTGTCGGCGACCTCGTCGTAGGCGGTCGCGAGCTGCTCGAGTGGTTCCTGCAGGGGATCGGGAACGTGGCGTCCGCCGTACCCCTCGAACGCGCCATTAGACATATGTCGGCCAGTCGCACCCGGACGGTAAATATATTCTGACCCCGTCGCGACCGGGGAACTGTGCAGCCGAAGAGACAGCAATTGTTTCCGGAATCTCCAACGATCGACGGTCCGTCGAACGCCGTCACGAGAACAATATCACGAGCAGCACGAGCGAGAATGCGCTGACGATAAGTAGCGATACCAAGACGACGATCGCTGGCGTCACACCGGTGTTGCGGAGCCCATCGAGACGAATTTCGGTTCCCAGTCCGACGAACGCGAGCACGAACAGCCAGTTGTAGGCGTTCTCGAGCGCGGTCTGTTGGGCCGGCGAGAACACGCCCGCACTCGCCAGCACGACGAGCGCGATGAATCCGAGGACGAACTTCGGGAACTCCGCCCAGAGCAACTGCACGGATGGGCGTCCACCCTCGCCGCGCTGGGCATAATAACTCGCATAGACGAGGACCACGACGCCGA
This sequence comes from Natronorubrum aibiense, assembly GCF_009392895.1. Lineage (GTDB taxonomy): Archaea > Halobacteriota > Halobacteria > Halobacteriales > Natrialbaceae > Natronorubrum > Natronorubrum aibiense. The sequence continues at coordinate 575,276 of NZ_CP045488.1, forward strand.
TCAAGGCGTTTCGCGAGAGTTTCGTCATCGTCGCCCATTGGCCGGCGACCTCGGAGTGGGCGAAGCCGACCGCGACGACTGGCCCCGTCGAGAACATGCTGACGCCGGCCCAGACGCCGAAGACGACGTCCGAAAGCCCGAGCAGGTCGCCGAGGATCGGGTAGACGACGATCGTGATCGCGTCGAACAACAGGACCGTCGCCGCCGCGTAGGCGATCTGGTCTTCGCGGGCGCGGATCGCTCCGGCGACCGCGACGACGGCCGACACGCCACAGATCCCAGCCCCCGCTGCGAGCAACGAGCCGAGGCGATCGGCGAGTCCGAAGACGTTCCGCGAGAGCGCTTCGACGACGCTGATCGTGAGGGCAGTGACGAGCACGACAACAAGGAGGACGGTGCCGCCGACCTCGAGGATCGTCTCGAGCGTCAGCGACGCGCCCATGAGGACGATTCCGGCCCCCAGCCAAAGCTTGTGAGTCGCGATTCCCGGCTCGAGGCGGTCGGGCACGCCAGGACCGTTCGCCAGCGCGAAGCCGAGTGCGATGGCGACGAGCAGGTGATTGACGCCAGCGGTCAGCCCGATGGCTCGCGCGGCGAGTGCACCAAGGCAGAGCGCGACGAGCCCCGGAAAGAGCCGGTAGGCGGACATGTCGCTACCAAGGAATCTGTATCTCGAGGCCGGCCGTCAGGGCGACGATCACCGCACTGACGGCGACGCTTTGCCAGTCCCGCTCGAGATTCTGCCAGCGAGTACGGATCGTCGTCATACCCGGACTCCATCGATCAGTCGACATCCGTTCGGTGTCTCCGGATCGGCGCACTTAACGATTGTCGATTTCGTCAGCGATACCGGGCTATGTTGCCGGCGTCAGCGACGGTAGCTGTCCGTCGAACGCGGTTGGTCGTCGGTCGACTGCACTCGACTCTGGCTGCCCGAAGTCCCGGGGTCGCTCGAAGAACGACGTCGACTCGAGGCTGGTCGTACTCGAGGACGAGATCCGCCGGCTTGTGGTTGGCTGTCCTAGGGGCAGACCTCGCCACACCGAGTGCCACAGGCGCGTGTGCCGACAGACACGGCCGACGCCGGATTGAGCGTTTGCGGTTCGCAGTGATTGGCGTCGATTTCGGGACGAACACGATGAAACCACACTCAGCGCTCGTGAGAGCTGTCGGCGGCCGAAGTCGACATCCGGATAACGTCCGGCAAGCCGTCCGCACAACCGAACCCCTATCAACTCGGCGGGCAATACGTCGGAGTATGACAAAGCGGTACGTCTCTCTCCCTGACGAGGCGGAGACGGGAATGCGCGAGTTCATTGACGAGGTCGACCGACGACTGGCGAGCGACGAAGACACCTGTTCGGTCGTCGAAGACGTCCTAATCGACCTGTCGGGCGACCGCGAGGCATACGACCACTGGCAGAACGGCGGCGACGTCTCGCCGGCCGAGCGCGTCCGCTTGCAGAGTTACGACCCCTGTAACACCACCCTCGAGAGCGAGTACTACGCCGAGAAAGACGAAGCCGAGTTCCGTCGCTCGAAACACCTCCAATGGCTGTGGCGACAGTTCGACAGCCTCCCGATTGCGGACAACGTCGAGTTCGCCCTGCGATTCCGTCGGATGCTCGCCGACCACCTCTTCGAGGAGTGTGGCGACAACTGCCGGTTTTTCAAGGGCGTCACGTTCACCTACGGGCACAACATCACGATCGGCGACAACACCGTCGTCCACGACGACGTCCACCTAGACGATCGCGGAAAACTCACGATCGGCGACCGCGTCTCGGTTTCCGACGGCGTCCACATCTACAGCCACGACCACGACGTCGTCGACCAGACAGAGGTACGCAACTACCACACGATCGTCGAAGACGACGTGCGACTCACCTACGACGCGATGGTTCGTGCCGGCTGCAAGGTCGGCGAAAACGCCATCGTCGGCGCTCGTGGGATCGTCCAGCACGACGTTCCCGCCCATCACATCGCGATCGGCGCACCGGCCAAAAGCGTCAAGATCAAACCCGGCTGGGAGGACGTCGCGACACCACTCGACGACGCCGGCGTCAACCGACAGGAACAGCGCCACATCGAGTACGATCTCCCCGACGACCTCGAGGTCTTCGACGAGTTCGGTCGCGATTTATAGACGGACGGCACCGTCATCAAGACACTATTGTCCGTGGATCCGAACTCAGGGAATAGCCAAGTGTCTTGAGAACCTATAGCATGATGATGGAGCTCTGGGGCTGGCTCGTCGGCTACATACTGCTGTTTGCCCTCCTCCACCTGTTACTGTACTTTCTGTACGTACGAGGGAACGACGACGCGGGGTCGCCTTCGTTCGCCGAACCGAACCGTGCAAGCCCGCGGGCGTCACCCGGGCCCGACCGATATCCGAACGCGGCCGACGACGTCGAACCCGAGGAAGACGCCGACGATCACGACCTCGAGTTCGACGGGGAGACGATCCGCTGTCCCCACTGCGGCGTCCGAAACGAGGGCGATCAGACGTTTACGTACTGCTGGAACTGTATCTCGTCGCTTCGGCAGTGACGCCGAGTGACGACCACACTGTGTGCCAGCCACTCGAGCGATTCGTTGTGTTTCTCATTCGCGACTATCGCATGAGAGTGCGTCTGTGATCGTCTCGAGGTGGTCGACACCGACGACGGCGACGATGGGTCCGTCGGTCGTCGCTCGAAGTTCCTCGAGGCGGTCAATCATACACCGTTCGCGAGTTTCGTCGCGATAGGTGAGTGCGCTGTCGTCCGTCTGGATGCTACCGAGCAAGGCCTGTACGCTGGCAACGTGTGACCGCTCGTGGGCGGCCTGTTCGGCCGGTGGAGCGTCGGCCTCGCAGTCGTACTCGATCGGGTCGTCGCAGGCGACAGTCATTGACGTCGCGTGAGTCAGCGTCGCGGCGAGCCGACAGGTCAGCGCTTCCTGTGTCGCGCCGCGTAGACTCGAGATGACGCGGCGAGCCGTCGACGGCGAGACGCGGTCGGCGATCAGTCGTGTCACAAGGCGTCGCAGAAACGACCAGTTCGGGGCATCGATGCCGACAGTCGTCGCGGCGGGCGCCGCGTTGATCGCCGCGCTCATTTCGCCGCCGAAGCGCGGCGGGGCCTCGGCCGTGGCCTCGCGGGCGTAGGCACGATACAGCGGGAGGGCTGCCGCCGGGAGTTCGAGGGCGAGCACGTCGGGGTCGACCGACTCGAGGACGGTTTCGACGCGCGCAACGCTCGCCGGGTGGTCGTGGACGACGCCAAGAAGGTGGCAGGTGCCTGCCGGACCGGTCACGCGACGCGCGAACTGCGACGTAATTCGCGGATCGTCGAACGACGCGGCGAGCGGCGGGGATTCGGCCATTGATCGAGTGGTAATACGTGACTACCAGTATAACCCTTCTGTTGTGCTCGAGCACGGCCGAAATCGAACGACGAAACCGGACGTAAGCTGACCATACTCGCCGCTGATCGGTCGGGCGGCGTGTAAGGGGACCGTGGCCCTTGGAAACGATTTCCGCGCTTTATTACTCGCGCAGCCATGGTGCCGGTGGTTCGGTTTCCGGAGATAGCCTGGTTCGAACGGGATGCAGACGGCGGGTAGTATGCAGACGGCGGGTGGTATGCAGACGGCGAGTTCATCAGCAATGCCCGAAGACGCACTCACCAAAGCCGATGAAGGAAAACTGGTCCTGAACACGGACGGCACTACGGTCGGTCGCCTCGTCGACGTCCGTGACGGCTACGGGTACGTCGAGCCGAACCCGACGCTACTCGAGACGATCAAAGCGAAACTCGGGTGGGCGACGCGAAGCGACGAGGCACACCCGCTCGACGAGGGAAGTATCGAGAAAATCACCGACGATGCGGTGTATCTCCGGGGGACGCTGTGATCGAGACTCGAGAGCAGGCGTGCCCGTCGTGATGAGGACGATCAGGAGGGTGCTTAGACGCCGGTACTGTAGCGCAAGATTCCGGCGAAGCCGCCGAAAGCGTTGTAGAGCTGTTCGCCTTTCTCGAAGTCCGTCGAGATGAACTTGGTTTCGGTGCCTCGCTGTTCAGCGATTTCGATGAGGTGGTCGATCGCGTCCTCGCGGTCGTCGTCCGTCGCTTCGATCTCGGTGCCACACTCGCTGCATGTGTGCTCGGGCGTCGATTTGCGCCGGTCGAGCACCTCGTAGTCCGTGTTTCCACAGGCCTCACAGTCGTAGACGATGACGTCCTTTCGGAGGTCCTCGCTGATGAGGAGTCGATCGACGGCCCCCATCATGAGATTGCGGCGGGTCTGCTCGAACCCGTAGGTTGCGAGGTCGCCCGCGTTGAGTTCCTTGAAGAACTCCTCCATCTCCTGTTTGTCCTTCATCACCTCGGCGTCGGCCAGCGCGTCTTCGGCGTTATCGACTAAGTCCTTCAGGCCGGACTCGTCGGTGTAGGCGACGTCGAACTTCCCGATGACGTTGTCCTGAATCTCGTGGTGGAGGTAGTCACCGTCGAGGAACTCGTCTTTGGTCGGCGAGGGACCGCCGACGAGGATGCCGTCGAGTTCGTGGCGTTTGGGGACAAACAGATCGTTTGCCATCCCCGCGACCTCCTGATAGAAGTTGTCGATGGCCTCGAGTCGCAGTCGAGCGAAACGCTGGGCGGACTGGCCACCTTTACGCTGTTTGCCGGGGACGAGCGAAGAGGCGGACTTGACGGCTTCGATACGTTTGCCTTTCAACCAGCCGACGTTGGCCTCGCGGCGATCGAGGACGATCAGGCCGTACAACCCCTGATCGGCCAGCATGTGCTCGAGCGGTTCGGTGAGGAAATCCGAGTCGCAGTGATAGCGGAACGACTCGATGGGCTGGGGTGGACTCTCTAAGACCTTCGTGACCATCTCGGTCCGGCCGCCGCCGGAGTCGACGGCACCCGAAAACAACACCATTCCGTTCTCCGGCGGATAGGTATCGTAGTACCGGAGCCGGTCTTTGATGCTGGTCAGCGCGTCCTGAACGGCCGTTCGAGTCTGTTTGGACTTGATGTTGGCCGCTTCGCTGTGTTCCTGTGTGACGTGGGTGACGACGTCACTGATCTGTCGGTCCTCGGGAATGTAGATCGTCACGAGCTGTGTGCCGGAGCCATCGAAATCTTTGAGATCTTCGATGACCTTCCGGAACTCGTATTTTTTCCGGTCGGATTGCTCCTGATCGCCCTCCTGGCTCATTACCCGTACAAAACGGTGCTGTGGGTAAGAATCCTTTGACACACCTGTCGACGATTGATACGGTTTACTGTCGTCAATTACCGCCGATCGCCGACCCGTGCTGGCGATCGACGGTACACAGTTACAGCAATCCGTATGACTCGCCCAGACGACCGGTACTTACGGCGTGTGGGGAGCCACCGGTCGACTCGAGAGCACCGACGGAGCGGACTGCTCCGTCCCCGACACGGACGTGTCGGCGAACTACCATGCATCGGGAGTTGAGGTGACGATTTAAGGTGTTCCCGTGAGACTGTCCGGACAGTACTCCAGTATGTCTCACGAGACGGTCTATGCGATCGCGAGCGGGAAAGGGGGCGTCGGAAAGACGACGACGACGGTCAATCTCGGGACGGCGCTGGCGGAGGCCGGCAAACGTGTCGCCATCGTTGATACCGACCTCGGGATGGCGAACCTCGCTGGGTTCGTCAGTCTGAGCCCCGACTCGATGACGCTCCACGACGTGTTGTCCGGAGCGGCATCGGTCGACGACGCCACCTACAGTATCACGGATAACATCGTCGCCGTACCAAGCGGCACCAGCCTCGACGAGTACGCCGACACCTCCCCGGAAGGACTCCGCGAGGTCGTCGCGGAGCTTCGAGATCGATTCGACTACGTCTTTCTCGACGTCGGCGCGGGCGTCAATCACGAAACTGTCCTCCCGCTGGGACTCGCCGACGCCGTCATCCTCGTGTCGACGCCCGAACCGGCGGCCGTCCACGACTCGAAGAAGACCCTTGAGTTGACCGAACGGGCTGGCGGCTCGGTCGCCGGACTCGTCCTCACTCGCACGTTGCCCGACAGCGACATCTCCCACGAGGAGATCGCCACCCGTCTCGAGACCACCCTGCTGGGAACGATCCCGGAAGACGCCACGGCCCGCGAGAGCGTCTACGCCGGGACGCCGCTGGTCGTCTACGAACCAGACGGCCCCGCTGCCGCCGCCTACCGACAGCTCGCGGGCGATCTGGCCGGGGTCGACGTTCCCGACGCTGAGTCGACAGCCGACGAGGCAATCGAACTGGGTGAAGAAACCGCGGACGACTCCGATACCGAATCGGCGGTCGGCAACGACGGCGAGCGAGAAGCCGCACACGACGACGTCTCGAGTGCGATCACGGAAGCCGAATCCGACTCCTGACTCGACCCACGGCGGTTCGTCTCGCTGGTAACTGGTCCCTACGTTGGCGATTTCGTGCGTGAGACTGTCTCGAGCACCATCGTAACTGCTGAACGAACCGCAGTGCAGACGGACGGGTAGCCGACGCATACTGGTTCACAGGTCGGGCGACGACCGCCGTCAGCAACGTTCTTCGACTGGTGACGACGCCGGCTGGCGGTCGTACTGTACTCAATCCCAGACAGTCACGAGAAAATGACAGTAACGATCTGATTACTAAACACAGACAGGATCGATGGCACGAGCATGGAGCGACGAAACGTACTCCTTGGCGGTGGTGCCGCGCTCGCGACCATACTGGCCGGCTGTTCCAGCGACGAAACGAGCGACGATACCGGATCGAACTCTCCCACTGACGACGAGTCCGACGAGGACGGGACCGGAACTGAGGGCGAGCCCGACGAGACGGACAAAACCGGTGACAAGGACAAGACGGACGAGGACAAGGCCGGTGACAACGACGACCTGGCTGACGACGAGATTCCCGGATTCGAGAGAGACAAGTTCGAACTCGACAGCGAGACGGTGTCGGTGTCGACGATCGAACGCGAGGGCGAGATCGTCACCATCGTCGTCGACACCGAGACGACCGACGAGGAGACACTCGCCGAAGAACTCAAGTCGTTCGCCGACGACGTCGACGAGGGAATCGTCGACCTCGAGACGTTCACCGACCACATCGAAACGATCGCACTCTTCATCAAACACGACGGGGAGAAGGTCGTCTCGTACGGCATTGCCGTCCAGTGGATCACCGAGTACCGTGAGGGCTCGCTGACGAGAGCGGAGTTGCTCGAGAAAATTCGGGGAACCGAGACGACGTACTGACGATTGAGCCGCTTCCCGCTGACGTGATTTTTCAACCGACGACCGAAAGCGGTGCATCCGCCGCTCGAGCGGCTTCGCTCGGGTCGCAGCGATGCAGGCGTGCGTGTCGGAGGTATAGTACCAACTGAAACGATTCACACCTGATCGCACAGTTGCCGTGCGATCAGGGGGGCATGACGTTCAGTGGCTACGATAGGTGTCCGGAGATTGCCTACATCGACCGCGGCGGTTCGACGCCGAGGATCGACAGCGCGTTCGCGACGGTGTGTTTCGACGCAGCCACGAGCGCGAGTCGGGCCGCCCGAACGTCCGGGTCGACGTCGTCGGCGAGCACTGGACACTCCCGGTAGAAGCCGTTGAACCGATCGGCGAACTCGCGCGTGTAGGTCGCGATCTGGTGCGGTTCGAGGTCGTCGGCCGCCTCGTCGACGACCGCCGGGAACCGGGCGATCGTCTCTAGGAGGTCCCGTTCCGCGTCGGTGTCGAGCAGGTCGGCCTCGAGTGCCTCGAGTTCGACGTCCTGAGTCGCGAGGTCGGCCTCGGGATCGAGGCCGGCTTCCTCGAGAATGCCACAACAGCGCGCGTGGACGTACTGGACGTACGGCGCGGACTGGGCCTCGAAATCGAGCGCCCGCTCCCACTCGAAGGTGATCGCTTTCGTCGGCTGCTTGGAGACGATGTCGTAGCGGACCGCGCCGATGCCGACCTGGTGGGCGATGCGTTCGATGTCGTCCGTATCGAGGTCGTCGTCGCGAAGGCGGTCCTCGAGTCGGTCTTCGACTTCCTCGCGGGCGCGGTCGATCGCCTCGTCCAACAGGTCGTCTAGATCGACGCCGGTACCTCGTCGAGTGGACATCTTCCCTTCGGGCAGGTTAACGTAGGAGTAGAGCACTTGCTGGAGCCCGTCAGTGTCGTTGTCCAGTAACTCGAGTGTGGTGCGAAGCTGTTTGGCCTGCAGTTTGTGGTCCTCGCCGAGCACCGTCACTGCGCGATCGTAGTTGTCGAACTTCCACTCGTGGTGGGCCAGATCGCGGGTCGCGTACAGCGAGGTACCATCCGAGCGCAGGAAGACGAGGTTCTTGTCGATACCGTGGTCGTCGAGTTCGAGCTGCCAGGCGTCTTCCTCGTAGACGGCCTCGTCGAGTTCTTTGAGGCGGGCGACGAGGTCGTCGGTATCGCCGTTTCGCATAAACCGCGTCTCCTTGACGAACTCGTCGAACTCCGCGGGCAACCGGCCGAGACAGGCTTTCATGCCCGAGAGCACCTGATCGACGACCTCGCTGACGCGCTCGTAGGCCTCCTCGTCGCCGGCCTCGAGGCCCTGCATGATCGACTCGATCTCGGCTTCGGCCGCTTCGACCTCGCTTTCGGCGGCGTTCTCGAGGTAGGCGTTCCCCTTGCGGTAGTACCGAACGAGGTCGTACTCGATGCGGTCGCGTTCGGGGTCGTCCTCGAGGTCGTCCTCGTCGAACGTTTCGTACGCCCAGGTGAAGACGGCCATCTGCCGGCCAGCGTCGTTGACGTAGTAGTGGCGTTCGACGTCGTAGCCAGCGGCGTCGAGCAGGTTCGCGACCGCGTCGCCGATGATCGGGTTGCGTGCGCGGCCGACGTGAACCGGGCCGGTCGGGTTCGCGCTCGTGTGTTCGACGACGACGGACTCTTCGCGATCCTCGAGTTCGCCGTAGGTCTCCTCGGTCGCGGTCGCGAGAGTGTCGGCGAAGTAGGCGTCACTCGGCAGGAAGTTGAGATACGGGCCCTGCGTCTGTACCTCGGAGACGTAGGTCAGGTCGTCGACGTCGATTTCGTTTGCGAGCTGGCCTGCGACCTGTGGCGGTGGGGCTCCGGCCTCGCCGGCGAGTCGGAACGCGACGCTCGAGGCGAGCACGCTCGGCACGTCTTCCGGCGGTTCTTCGATCCCGAGATCGTCCGTCGGGAAGTCGAGCGCTGCGAGTGCCTCCTCGAGGGCGGCCTCGACCTCCGCGCGTAGGGAGAGGAACATACCCGCCCGTATTCAGGGGGCAAGTAAAGGAATGTCGGGTTTCGCCGCTCATCGGCTGGCGGCTCGAGCGTCGGGCGGGTCGAGTTACTCGAAATAGGTGGCCGCGGCCCGGAACCGCCGTTCGTGAATCGGGCGGAACGTCTCCCCGGAGGCGTCGAAGGCTGCCGGAGACCAAAAGCGGGCCGCGCTCGCGTCGCTGCCGGCCATCGGCTCGCCGGTCGCATTAGCCCGGTCGGCAACGTAGTGGATCGTCGTCACGTGCTTGCCGTCTCGAGGCGGCATCGATGCTGCGCCGAGAATCTCGAGGACGTCGGGCGCGACGGTAACGCCCGTTTCCTCCTCGAGTTCGCGGACGGCAGCAGCCGCGGGTTCTTCGCCGACCTCCATGTGGCCGCCGGGGAGCGTCCACTCGCCGACGCCCGGCGGAACGGCCCGTTCGACGCAGAGCACCGCCGGCTCCGGTCGCAACCGGTCGACGACCGCGACACTCGCACAGGGGACCGGGTTGTGCCAGACCACGTCCTCACAGGTCGGACAGCGTCTGCGCTCGCGGGCGTCGAAGGTGATCGTCTCGAGCGAGGTGCCACAGCGAGGACAGTAGTCGGCTGGACGACTGACCATCTACCGCACCGTCAGTGCTCGGTGCTCATAGGGTTTTCAATCCGCTTCCGGTCAGCGGGACGACGACATCGGCGTCGTCGGCGAGCGTGTCGGCCTCGCGGTACGCCTCGAGCGCGGCGGGTGCGACGGCGCAGGTCGGCTCGACGTAGAAGCCGCCACGGTGGAGTCGATCGAGCGCGCTCTCGACGGGATTGGGGCCCAGCGCGATGGCGTCGCCGTCGGTTTCGTCGATCGCCGCGAGAATTTCGTCTTTGCGGGCCGGCTCAGCGATCTGAATGCCGTCGGCGATGTCGGTGTCGGCGTCGTCCGCGGCGATCGTTCGGCCGCCGAGTGCGTCGACGATGGGGGCGTACCCCGCCGCCTGTGCGCCGAGCAGTCGCGGCAGCCCGTCGACGATCCCGGCCTCGTTGAGCAGCGTAAACCCACGATAGGCACCGAGAAACAGCGTCCCGTGGCCGATCGGGAGCACGAGAGCGTCGGGCACGGTCCAGCCCCGCTGGGCCGCAACCTCGAACGCGAACGTCATCGTACCCGCATAAAAGGCCGGGTTCCAGGCGTGGCTGGCGTACCAGCCCGCGCCCGTCTGGCGCGGGGCGTCGCGGTTCTCGGCGTCCGAGGTCTGGTGTGTCCCGCCTTCGACGGCCTCGAGGCAGGCGTCGGTGACGTCCTGTCGGCTCCCTTCGATACGGACCGGACGAGCGCCGGCCCGCTGGATCGCCATCAGTTTCGACTGTTTGACATCCGCGGGGACGTAGATATCCGCCTCGAGGCCCGCCCGAGCCGCGTATGTCGCAATCGCCGCCCCAGCGTTGCCCGAGGAGTCTTCGATCACCTTCTCGACGCCCAGTTCGACGGCTCGAGAGAGCGTCGTCGTCGCGCCGCGGTCTTTGAACGAGCCCGTCGGAAAGACGTACTCGAGTTTGAACGCTGCGTCCCAGTCGGGAGCGTCGACGAGCGGCGTGAACCCTTCATGGAACGTGACGTGTTTCTCGATCGGAAGGAACTCGAAGAACGTCCAGAGGCCGTCGCTGGTGTCGAGTCGGTGGAGGGGGAGCGGGTCGCCCTGCGGACGTGGTCGATCCTCGAACTCGAGGGCGTGGCCACACGCACAGCGCCACGGCTCGTCGGGGCCGGGATCGTAGATGCGATCACAGGCGGGACAGTAGAGGGCAGATGGCATGTCAGTATGTGTCAATGTCGGTCGCGACGGAGCAGACGTACTCGCCCGTCGCAACTTGTGGCAGTCGGCGGGCGCGCCAGAAGATCCCGTTTCGCTCGGCGGTCACCTCGGCTTTCGACTCGCCGAAGGGGGTCGTCACTTCGAACAGGAGGTCGCCGCCGCGGACGCGCTCGCCCAGTTCCTTGTGGAAGCGAACGAGGCCGCCGTTCGGGGCCCCAAACTGTTCGAACCCGTGGGCGCGCGTCTGGGGCTCGAGCGTGACGTCGCCGTCGAGAAAGCCGTAGTAGGTGAGGACGTTAAACACGCCCTCGACACCTTTCTGGATGCTCGTTTCGTCCCAGCCGACGCAGCCGCCGAGTTCGGGATCGACGGTCGGAATCCCTTCGTTCGGGGCCGCGCGCGCGAGTTGGCCGTCGGGGCCTTTCTGGTCCAGAATGTAGCCACAGCCGAAGGCTTTCGCGAGCTCGAGACACTCCTTGTGGAGTCGGTGGCGCGTCCCACAGCGGACCCGGACTTCGTCGATCATGCGACTGGTCGAGCCCTGATGGAGGTCGAGAATCAGATCCGCTCGGGTCGCAGCCTCGAACGTCGCAGCTGCGATCCGCTCGCTCGAGGTACCGCTCTCGTTGCCGGGGTAAGCCCGGTTCATCTTCGTATCGTCGATCGGGTTTCGGTGTTCGGCGACCTGAAAGGCGTGGTAGTTGACGATCCCAACGATCAGAATCGTGCCGGCGATCTCGGCGGGGTCGAGTTGCGGTACGACACGTTGGAGTACGCCGACGCCGTTGAGTTCGTCGCCGTCGCTCGCCGCCTGCATGTAGAGGGTCTTTCCCGACCGCTCGCCGTTGATTACGGCGACGGGAAGACCGAAGGGGCTGCCGTCTCTGGTCTCGCCGACCTCGAGACGGCCCGTATCGATCTCTCCGGGCCTCGCGCTCGCCGTTCCGAGCGTCGTCGTCATGTGCCTGACGACGGAGCCGTTGGTCTTTATTGGTTCGGTGTTCCCCAGCCAACGGGCAGTTCGAGTGTTGTCGGCAGTCCATCGACAGACGGCTGTTGCCGGAAAGGAACAGCAAAGCAGATCGAGCTAGAATGAAACGCTGTGAGCCTCGAGCAGAATCCATCGGACAGTGATGAGGCCGACCCGTTCGACGCGTTTCGACAGTTTTTCGCCCTCGAACGTGACGTCCTCGTGCTCTCGGTGGCGATGTTCGCGTTCAGCCTCGGTTTCCAGATGACCAGCCGGTACATGGCCGAGTACCTATCCGCGCTGGGCGCGACGGCGGTCGTCGTCGGCCTGTTCGGGACGTTCGGTAACGTGATCAGCGCCGTTTACCCCTATCCCGGCGGGGCGATCTCGGATCGGATCGGCTCGCGATACGCGCTGACCGTCTTCGGGCTGTGTTCGACGCTCGGATTCGGCATCTGGCTCGCCGCGCCCGCGCTCGCAGACGTCACTGTCGGCCCGACCTCGCTCGGCATCGTCGCGATTTTCGTCGGCCTGCTCCTCGCGCAAGCCTGGAAGTCGTTCGGACTCGGAGCGAGTTTCGCGATCGTCAAGCAGGCGGTCGCGCCCAGCCACCTCGCCGCCGGCTTCGCGAGCACCGAAACGTTTCGCCGCACTGCCTTTCTCGTCGGGCCACTGCTCGCCGCCGCGCTGTTCTTCCCGTTCGGCTCGAGTGACGGCGACGTCCGGTTTGCGTTCCAGCTCATTCTGCTCGTTGCGCTCGTGTTCGGGATCGTCGGGACGCTCGTCCAGCACTTCCGATACGAGGCCGAGGCGGACAGTTTGAGCTCGGAGTTCGAAGATGTCGGCCAGCTCGTCGCGGACCTGCGGGCGATGCCGGACGAACTCCGCCCACTGTTAGTCGGCGACACGCTCGTACGCTTCGGCAACGGGATGGTCTACGTCTTCTTCGTCATCGTCGTCACCCGATTTCTCGAGGTCGGACTCACCCTTTCGGTTCCAGCGGTCGGCACCCTCGAGTTCAGCCCGCAGTCGTACTTCGGGATCTTACTCGGCCTCGAGATGCTCGTCGCCTTACTGGTGATGATCCCGGCCGCGAAGGCCGCCGAACGGGTCGGGCTGAAGCCCGTCGTTTCGGTCGGCTTCGCCGTCTACGCGGTTTTCCCGGTCCTGCTCATCACGGCCCCCGAGAACGCGGGCGTCCTCGCCGGACTCTTTGCCGCCTCCGGACTGCGATTTGCCGGGCTACCCGCTCACAAGGCGCTGATCGTCGGCCCGGCTGAACGGGGTGCCGGCGGTCGCGTCACGGGGACGTACTACCTCCTGCGGAACCTGATCGTCATCCCGAGCGCCGCCCTCGGTGGCGTTCTCTGGTCGGGAATATCGAACCCCGTCACCGGCGAGGAACTGGTGGCCGGTTCGCCGACGCTCGCGTTCACCATCGCAACGGTGATCGGGCTGGTCGGCACGGGCTACTTTCTCCTGTTCGGCGAAGAGTTCGAAGCCTATCGAGCCTGAGGCGGACACGACCGTTCGGTGGTGCGCGCTGGCCCGCACCACCGAACGGTCGACGAGCCGTCTCGTGTCCGAAACGCCGACTCAGAGGAACAGCCGAAAATAGTACGGACTCACGAACCCCTCGATCACTGCTGCGACCGCCAACAGGATGCCGACCCCGACGAGCACCCAGAACGCCCGCTCGAGGGCGTCAGCGAGGCTGGCTCGAGTCGCTCGACCGCGGGCGGTCCGCCAACCGGCGAGGCCAAGATGGACACCTAGCACCGTCGCGATGAAGATCGCTGGAATCTCGAAGATTCCGTGGGGGACGACGAAGGCGAGTAGTTCCATCGGGGCCACTTCCGTACGCGCGTAGACGCCCATGAAGACGCCGTTGAACAGCAGCGAGACAATCGCCGGAATCGCGAGGACGACTCCGGACAGCGCCGTCGTCAGCGCGACTAACCAGTTGTTGCCGAAGAACTCGAGGGCCGCCGCGGGCGCGATATGGCCCTCGAGGCGTGCCGAGATCGACGTCTCGACGGTGCCGACGAGCGGTTCGGCGGCCGTCCAGCCGGCCCAGAAGCCAGCGACGGCGAGGGCGATGACGACTGCGTGGGTTCCAAGCGTCGCGCGGACGAACGCCGTCAGTTCGGTCCAGCCGCGAGAGAAGCCGTCGCGGAACTGCGCGCGAATCGATCGGTCGGGAATGGTCGGTGGCGACAGTCGACCCCGGGAACCATCGTAGAGCGCTGTCTTCAACAGATCGAGGGCGGGAAAGACGAGAAAGACGGTGAGCAGCGAGGGAAACGCGACGACGTCGACGAGCGTGAACACACCCGACAGGATCGAGAACGCGAGGAGCGTGCCGACGGAGACGACGTAGTAAAACCCCGCCTCGAGCGGACGCGCCCGGACGAACGCGACGGTCGTCGACAGCGATCCAACGACGGTCGCGTCGTCGACGACGACCGACACCGGCGCGAACGCGAACACCGCCCGAACGACGGCCAGAGCAGCGACGAGGACGAAGCCCACCGGGAGTGCCACGAGTGCAGCGATCAGCACCGACCCGGTGGCCGCCACGAGAAGTCCGGAGACGAGCGCAGCCCCCGCCCCGACCGTGAGGAAGACGACAATCCACAGCAGGATCTCGAGGGCGTACAACCCGAGAAACCGCAGCCAGTAGCGTCGAGCACCCGCAAGACCGGCGGTCAACCCCCGTTCGTCTCGCAGTCGGGCGGCACAGGTCGAAAGCTGGCCGGCGGTGACGGCCGCGTACAAGACCACGCCGACGAGCAGCGTCGTCAGGAACGTCAGCCCGACGAGTGCGACCAGTCCCGGAGTCAGCAACTGATCGAGGACCGGCTCAAAGCCAGTCGCCCACTCCTCGACTGCCTCGGGATCGGCGTTCGGATCCGGCGGCGCGGTCTCGAGGTCGGACAGTTCGTCCCGGATCGTCGCGAGTCGGCCGGTCACCTCGAGGTAGACAGCACCGATCACGAACGCGAAAAACGGGATCACGCGGGCGACTGCGGGGACGGACGCACCGAGGAGATACCACGGCAGGATATCGGCCGGACGGCGACGGAGCACGGCGACGGCGGCAGTGACGGCATCGGAGAGGGCCATACCGACCCATCGGTCGGAAACCAGTTAAATCGGTTGAACGTTCGACCGACGGCGACGCGCTCGAGTCGGTGGCGGCGTTACAAAACAGCAGCTGTCGATGACTGCGCTGTACTCGAAATCACAGTGAGGACGGCGTGGTCGTGCCGTCGGCCGTCTCGAAACCGAGGGTCGGTGTCAGACTGCACTGCGTAGATCGCGTGTCAGCCCAGCAGGTATCGAAGCTGGGGAACGCGCTCGACGATCGGGTGAGACTCGACGTAGCGGTCCAGCCCGAGGATGCGGCCGGCGGCCAGCGCACCGAGAGTCACGAAGACCAGCGCGTAGACCAGCTGGCTGTTGACCAGTCCGCCCGCGACGTCCCAGCTGCCGAAGTAGAACAGCCCCATCTGGGTGGCTGCTCCGAGCGCGGCCAGCCGGACGAAGATGCCGGCGATCAGCGCGACGCCGATCAAGATCTGCGTGATCGGCACGATCACGTCGATCGCACCCATCAGCGCGGCGCTTTCGGCCATCGCACCATAGAGTCCGCTCGCCGGACTCGCCGGATCGACGTTCGCAAGGTAGCCCTGCGCGCTAAATCCGCCCGTCAGTTTGCCCCATCCTGCGGAGAACATCACCCATCCCATGATGAGACGCAGGGCGACGATCGCCCACGCGCTCAGGTGATGCGGTCGACCCTCGAGTATGACGCCACCGAAGCGGCTTTCCAATCTGTTTTCCGTCGTTGTTGACATCGTCGGTCACCTCTACAGATGGATGTAGGGAACATATTTACTTGAAGTTAGATTGTATTTCCCGTCCTGTAAGAAATCGAGGGTCAGAATCCCTCTATATCGAGGGAGGGTATCACCCTCGGGATGGAAGCTGACGCGGATATTGCCGATAGACGGCGACTCGAGTCCCTCTGCTGTCCGTCAGTCGTCGTGGATATCGACGACCAACACCGGTACTCGGGTAGTTCGGAGCGTTCGTTCGGCAACGCTGCCGAGGATCGCCCGTCGGACGCCGCCGCGTCCGGCCGATCCCATGACGACGAGGTCAACGTCGTTGTCGGCCGCGTAGTCGCTGATCACGCGATGGGGCTGGCCCGCTTCGATCGATTGGGTGACCTCGAGGTCGTCGCCGGCCCGTTCGGCGACGGTACTGGTCGCCGCTTTGGCCCGGTCGTGCAGTTCAGTCATCTCGCCGAATCGGCCCTCTTTGATGCGGTCGACCTGTTCGGTGCCGAGGCTGATATCGATCGCGTCGGTGTCGACGACGTACAGCGCGTGGAGCGTCGCGTCGTACCGGCGTGCGAGATCGATCGCATGATCGATGGCGTTCTCGGCAACGTCGCTACCGTCGGTCGGGATGAGTATGGTGTCGTACATCGTTATTCCTCCTCGGGAGTACCGCCGTCAGTCGCGACGTCTTCCGCGGACTGCATCGTCTCCATCGGCATCGGACTGTGACACTGGCGGACGAGACGCTTGACGTCCTCCGGCGGGTCCTCAGTGAACTGCGAGACGACGACGATCGTGAGCATCACTGCCGGCGCGCCGATGAGCGACGACGACGTTGCAGGAACGATCGTCGCGAACGTGGTACTGATGACCTCGCCGCCGAACATGTCGACGTACTGCGGGAGGATCTCGTTGATGATCGAGCCGAATCCGAAGAACAGCCCGACGAACATCCCGGCGATCGCCCCCTCGCGCGTGGCGTCTTCCCACCAGAGACCGAGGAAGAACACCGGGAACAGGACGGTGCCGGCGAGCGCGAAGGACATGCCGACGACTTCGGCGATGAGCGCCGGCGGATTGAGCGCCAGATACGTGACGACCGCACCGAGTCCGAGGATCGTCAGTCGACCGACGATCATCTGTTCGCGCGCGGTCGCGTCCTCCTTGTAGAGGTTGGTGTAGATGTCGTGAGCGGCGGCCGACGACGCGGAGATGAACAGCCCCGCGGTCGTCGCCAGCCCGGCCGCGACCGCGCCCGCGGCGACGATGCCGACGAGCCAGTCGGGCAGTCCAGCGAGGTGCGTCGTCAACACGACGAGCGTGTCGGATTCGGTGCCGGTCATCTCGGTGTATGGGCCGACGTTCGCCTGATAGAGCAGGGTCCCGTAGGCAGCGTAGGCGGTCGTCCCGAGGAACAGCAGGAGGGTGAAAAACAGCCCCCAGACGGTTCCCCAGCGAGCGTTGCGCTCGTTGTCAGCGGTGTAGAATCGCACCAGCACGTGAGGTAGTCCGCAGGTCCCGGCGATCAGGCTCACACAGAGGGCGACCCAGTGGTAGTAGCTCGCGTCCTGGAACGGTTCGGTGAACTGCCGATCGATCTCGGTCGCGATCTCGGTCGACTGAGAACCGTACTCGAGGAACGGCAGGACCGTCGACCAGCCCTGCGTCCAGCCGGTCGCATAGAGGCCGAGCAGGAACGCGCCGATAAGGATGACGTACTGCAGCGTCATGTTCTTGGTCGTGCCGAGCATCCCCGAGAGCGCGACGTAGCCGATCGTGATCGTCATCAGCAAGACGACGCCGACCTCATACGAGACGCCGAAGATGTACTGGGCCATCAGCCCGAGGCCGTTCCCCTGAGCGATGATGTAGACGAACGCGATCAAAAGCGTCGTCGTCGCCGCGATCGCCCGCCCCAGATCGGAGTAGTACCGGTCGCCGACGAAGTCGGGTGCGGTGTACTTCCCGAACCGACGGAACTGCGCGGCCATGAAAATCAGCAGGACGAAATAGCCCGTCGTCCAGCCGACGACATACGCCAGCCCGAAGTAGCCGAGGAAAGCGACGAGCGAGGCGACACCGAGGTAGGCGGCGACGCTCATCCAGTTTGCAGCGATCGCCATCCCGTTCTCGATGCTCCCGATCGATCGACCCGCGACCCACATGTCGTCGACCGACGCGACACGGAAGAACCAGCCGACGCCCAGAAACAGCACGAGCATACTCGCAAGCGTCAACGCTGGGATGAGCTTGAATCCACCGTCGAAGAGTCCGGTTGCGGACTGGAGCGCAACTGACTCGATCATTCGCGCTCACCACCGTCGGCGGCGACGGCCTGTCCGGCCTCGGCCTCGGTTTCGGTCTCGTGAGTGATGTCGTACTGGGCGTCCAGCTGGTCGCGCTGCCACGCGTAGACGGCACACAGGACGAGCGCACCGACTGGCGATCCGATCGCGGTCAGGAAGTAGTGCAACTGGAAGCCAAGCACTTGCGTGCTCGTCATGAAGTCCGTCGCGAGCCAGGTCGCGGTCACCGGCCCGAACGTGAACAGCATCCAGACGGCGAACAGACCCCAGATCACCTTCAAGTGGTCCCGCATGAACGGCGTTGCGGGCTTGAACATGTGGATCTTGGCGCCGAGATAGTCGACGTCGCGACCGCCGTCGGTCTCGAGGCTATCCCGCCGATCGGTTTCCGTGGACGTGTCGTCAGACACCGGTCGTCACCCCACCCGAAATCCCCTGCTCCGCACCGACTGCTCGTGAGCCGGCCGGTTCGCACAGAGATCTTAATAATTGTATGCGATATTTCACTTCGTGAGATATGTTGCCACGAATGTCACTCATGCAAGTCAGTATAGAATTATAATGATAGATAAACCCCTACATGAGTGCAACAATTGTCGCCAAACCGCTAGCAGGAGCAAGGGTAATGATACCTAGCAACACTCGATTATACATGATAGATTGTGTTTATGATGCGCTACCATTACGCACTAGACGGATATCTGTGCCGAAGTTCGACGACTAATGGTACCAGACGAGATAGGTCTATAATTGTAGATGGAAAGCCCACGGACACGAATATCGCCAATTTCCTGGCTACATTGGATGGGTCCCGTAACAGTGTGGTCGTTTTTCTGGAAAATTAGTTATATACCACCGTGGCATCCTATACCATGGTGGTATCGAATGCAAGTAACGGCGATACGAGAAGTCACCTGTCCCTACTGTGGAGTCCGAACGAGCGTTTCAATACCCGATTCGAACACCGAATTGCAGTCGAATCACACCGTGACAGCGTTCGATGGCCAACGGAAAGTGACGTGCTCGAACGGACATCCGTACTGGGTTCCAATCCGGTGATACACGCGTTTGAATTACCAGCTATCCACCCGCCCGAAGCTACCGCGAGTACGTCTCGAGGCCGACGATCCGTCCGTCGTCGAAGGCGAAGAAGTCCGCGAAGTCGAACAGCGCCGTGCCGTCCTCGAGGACCTGCCCACGGACCGCGACGCCGGTTTCGTCGGCGACCACCGCCTCGAGGGTATGCGTCGTGTCCGGGTTGGGGCGCCCGTCGCGCATGAACCGAGCGAACGCGTCACGGCTCTCGAACGTCCGATCGGGGCGACGCTGCGTGAACTCGGAGGCGAGTAGGTCCTCGAAGACGTCGTACTCGTGGTCATCGAGGGCGGCGTAGTACCGTCGGACGAGGCTGCGTTGATCGTCGCCCGCGTCGGTCGTGTTCGGGTCCGTCTCCATGGGCGAATGTTCGTCGCCGTCGATAAAAGCACCCGACCCACGCTGGGTGGCCACAGCGCACGGTGGCCGTAGCGGAGCAGGGATAGCTGAGTAAAATCTACTTCGCAGGCGCGCGACCATCGATCGATTCGGACCGTTTTTCTCCCGGCTTCCCCTACTTTCGCTCGTGGAGTGTCACGTCTACTACGAAGGCGACGACGACCCGAAGAAATGTACCGCTCGTCGCTTAGAGAAGTTCGACAAGGCGATCCTCCATCGGCGGATGGAGCAAGTCCCCTACGGCGTCGTCCTCAACCCTCACGCCGAGCAGGCGCTGTCGCCAGCCGACGCCGAAGAAGCCCTCGGAACGCTCGTCGCCCTCGATTGTTCGTGGGAATCCGCCGAAGCGGCCGCGTTCCGGATGAACGGCATCCACCGGGCACTGCCGTTTCTCGTCGCCGCCAACCCAGTCAACTACGGCCGCCCGTTTCAGCTGACGACCGTCGAGGCGCTCGCGGCCGCCTGCTGTATCTTCGACGAGTACGAAGCGGCCGAAGCCCTCCTCGAGCCGTTCCGCTGGGGCGAGACGTTTCTGACGCTCAACGAGGAGCCGCTGCGCCGGTACAGCGAGTGTGCGGACTCGAGCGAGGTCGTCGCGGTGCAAGACGATTACTTGGCTGACAAGGGTGACGACGGAGCCGAA
Source organism: Natronorubrum aibiense (assembly GCF_009392895.1). GTDB lineage: Archaea > Halobacteriota > Halobacteria > Halobacteriales > Natrialbaceae > Natronorubrum > Natronorubrum aibiense. The sequence goes on from NZ_CP045488.1 coordinate 595,598, forward strand.
TCCGAATAAGAGACGGCAACGACGTGGCCGAAGTGCGAAACGTCGTTGTTCATGTCCGACGGGCGTGACGGACGCGTTAGCCGTCGGTCGCCTCGCGACGGGCGAGCCACGACTCGTACCCGGCGTAGGCGACCATCCCGAGGCCGAACAGCGCCAGACTGGCGAGAACCCCGAACGCGCGTGCCCCTGCTGTGTTTCCGGTTTCGAGGACGAGACAGACGAAGACGGCCGCGATCGCGACGGATTTCAGGCCAGCAACGGCTAACACGATTCGCATCGCGCCCGTCGTACTCGCAGTCGCCGGATCGGCGGGCGGTGACGCGCGGATGCCGTCCCCGAGCGCCCGCTCGAACAGCGATCGGTGCTCGTTGGGAACGGGAACGAACGTCGCGTGTGCGCCCACGCGTCGGCAGACGTAGAGACCGGTCGTTCCGAGCGGGATTCGAGACGCTGCCGAGACGTTTGCGAGATCGATTTCCGTCGGCTCCGAGTCGCCACTCTCTCGGTCGGTCGATAGCGTCACTCGCCGATCGGTCGGCTCGAGCGTGACCGTCGTCGAGACGGCACTCGAGACGCCGGCGAGCAGCGGTGTGCCGAGAAACACCACCGCGATCGCTATGGCCGGCCGGAGTGCGATGAGTCCGATGACGATGGTCGCACCGAGCAGAACGGCCCAGACGAGTCCGCGACGCGTGACGTTCGCCGCCGGGAACAGGGCGTTCTCCCACCGCCCGAGATCGGAGCCCTGTGTCACAAGTACGAACAGATACAGCAGCGAAAGTGGTCCGCCGACGAACGCGACGACGACGAGCGGGTGTACCGATCCACGGGTCGCCTGCAGCGTCGTGAGCACGCCGAGTGCGCCAACGACTACCAGCCCGAACCCACCGAGCAGCCCGTACGGCGCGTACAGCAACAGCCGCCCGAGCGCCGTCTCGCGGGGGAGTGCCGGCCACTCGAGGGTGGCGTCCATGAGCGATCCGACTCACTCCGCCCACATAACTATTGATTCGCTTACTAGTTACGGGACCACAGCGGTTATATGCACCACGGGCCAACGGAGCGATATGGCCAGTTTCGAAGAAGCCGAGAAACGGACGCTCGAGAAGATGATCTGCATGCGCTGTAACGCGCGCAACTCCCAGAAGGCGAAGCGATGTCGCAAGTGCGGTTACAAGAAGCTTCGCCCCAAGGCGAAAGAGCCGCGCGCCGCATAACCGACCGTCTGCGGCTTCGTTTTCTCGAATTTCGACGGGACGATCGGTTGGATAGCGCCTGAGCCGTTCGACCGATTACGGCGTGGGTGCGTGTCGGTTGATGCCTGTCCCGGGCCGATCGACTGCGGCTTCGCTTGCGGTTCTATTCGTCCGGATACTTCGGCTCGCGCTTTTCCGCCCGCTCGAGCGCCGTCTCGACGACGTCCCGGACGTCACCGTGGAAGACGCCGCCGTGGCCCGCGTACATGTGTTCGACGCCGGCAGACTCGCTTTGCTCGTCTCCCGAGGCCGCACTCGCGTCGCTCGCGCGACCGCCGTCGGGCAGTCGCTCGAGGAGGTCTTCGATGCTCTCGATGAGTCGCTCACGAGACTGGCCGGCCATGTCGGTGCGGCCGAAGCTGCCGTAGTCGAACGCGCCGTCGTCGTGGACGACGACGTCGCCCGAAAACAGCGACGTCTGGGAGACAAAGGAGACGTGATCGTCGGCGTGGCCCGGCGTATAGACGACCTCGAACGTCTCGTCGCCGATCGTGACGGTGTCGCCGTCATCGATCGCGTGGGTCCGCAGCGGGTGCTCGGCGTAGGCGTAAACGTCGGGATCGAACGCCTCGCAGACTGCCTCGAGTTGGGCGACGTGATCGCCGTGTTGGTGGGTCATAACGACGGTATCGACCTCGTCGGTATGGGCTCGAATCTCGTCGACGATGCCATCCCACGCGCCGGCGTCGACCAGCGTCGTCTCCGCGCCGACTGCCAGAAACGCGTTACAGGTGAACGTCTCTGCTGGTTCGGTGACGTGGTGGATGTCCATACACGATGGCTCGAGGGCCGGGCTCAAAACGGTGCCGTCTATCGGATGGTCGGTTCCAGTTTCGTCTCTGATCGGCGTCTGGAACACGGTAGAGACGACGAGAACGGAGAATGTGTCGGATTGACACACGAGATTTTTTAGCTCCAAGCACGAACAGTGTCCTGTATGGGATTCGGGAGCTACGACGAATCCGAACAGCAGGAAGTCGACGCCGATTTTGATGATGATGACGCGGTACAATCCAGTGAAAACAGCCACGACGGAGAGATCGAGTTCGAGAACGGTGCCTCCAGCGACGAGCTACTCGATCGCCTCCAGGAGATCAAAGACAACGGCTGAACCGAGGCGATGAAGCCCGGGGTGCGGGCGCTGGGAATCGCCGAGTCGTTCGGACACGACAGTGATCGGAGCACGTTCGCCGGCGTCGTCGTCCGTGCCGACCGTGTCATAGACGGCATTGCCTATCGCGAGTGTACCGTCGGCGGCACCGACGCGACCGACGCCGTCGTCGGGCTGGTCGACGAACTCGGACGTCCCGACGTCCAGTACGTGCTGGTCGGCGCCGTCGCCCCGGCGTGGTACAACCTTCTCGATTTTGAAACGATACACGAGACAGCCAACCGCCCAGTAATCGCCGTCACGTTCGAGGCAAGCGACGGCCTCGAGACCGGCCTTCGGGAGGCGTTTTCCGGCTCCGCCCTCGAACAGCGACTCGAGCGTTATCGCTCGCTACCCGACCGGCGAGCGCTGTCGGTCAACGACGAGACCGTCTACGTCAGACCGCTCGGCTGCGGGATCGACGAGGCGGCTACTGTCGTTCGGAGGTTCACGCCCGAAGGCGGCCGTCCGGAGCCGATCCGGGTGGCTCGACAGGCCGCTCGAGCGGGCGATTCGTACGCACACTCGCTCGAGTGAACTCGAAAGACGTAGGACGCGTCCGTCTGTGCCACCAGTATGGAAGAGATGGACGGGTTCTGTGTCGACGAGTGTACGCGGTGTCCGGCGCTCGTCGACTCCCGGAACCAAATCGTCAACGGAACCGGACCGAACGACGCCGACATGCTGTTCGTCGGCGAAGGGCCGGGCGCACAGGAAGACGAGACAGGCGAACCGTTCGTCGGACGCAGCGGCACCGTCCTCGACGACGGACTCCGTGACGTCGGCCTCGCGCGTGCGGACGTCAGAATTACGAACTGCGTACGCTGTCGCCCGCCGGAGAACCGCGATCCGACGAGCGACGAACTCGAGCACTGTCGGGGGTACCTCGAGCACGAAATCGAGTTGCTCGATCCGGACGTGATCGTTACCCTCGGAAAAGTGCCGAGCGAGCACTTACTCGAGCGTTCCGTGGCGATCACGAAGGAAGCAGGCTCGCTCGAGGAGGTCCGTATCGGCGGGACACCACGGCGCGTGTTGCTCTGTGTCCACCCGGCGGCGACGCTGTACGACCGCAGTCAGGAAGAGACGTTCGCGAACGCCCTCGAGCGGGCGGCCGACCTCGCAAACGTCGGCGATAGTGACAGGGGACAAACGCGACTCGACGGCTTCTGACCAGACTCCTCGAGACGGCCGTTTCAGTACTCGAGTGTCACTTTTGAGCTAGTACAGCGCTGTATGCTGGGGATTATCGGCCACAGAGAAGCGATTCTGGCTCGCACCCATCAGAAAATATTGCCGATATGTATGACGGAAGGTTTCTGCCGTTCTGGCGTCGCATCGGCCGAGTATCGTGACAGCGGCGGAAAGCGGGTCTCAGCGGTGTCATGACTCCGGGTCGTACTTACCGAGACCATGTACTCAAAACGTCTCGGGTCGCTAAACGGGGTAATGACTGAGCACTCGTTTCGGCTCTCGAGGCGGTCGTATCTCACGGGAGTCAGTGCTGTTAGCGTCGCGGGAGTTGCCGGTTGCTTGAGTAGTGGGACGGACGAACTCACGGTCGCGTACATGCCGATCTTTCCGGATCTCCAGTACTTCGTGATGGAATCCGAGGGCTATCTGTCGGACCTCGACGCCGAAATCGATAGCCGAGAGTTCACTGACGGCCCCGCCATCATCCAGGCGTACGGCGGCGGCGAGATCGACATCGCAATGTTCGGGGTCGTTCCGTCGATGATCGTGATCGACCGCGGCCTGCCGGCGAAGGTGACGGCGACGAACATCAAAGAGCCGATGGCCATTCTCGCACACGAGGAGCTACAGGCGCTGTGGGACGACCACGGCGCGGACGCGTTCGACGTCTGGGAGGACGAACACGGCGAGAAGTTCCGCTTCGGGACGTTCCCGCAAGGGTCGGTTCCGGACGTCCTATTGCGTTATTGGCTCCGCGAGGACGTCGGCGTCGAGCCCGAAGCGGCCGTCGACATCGTCGAGATCGGCGGTGCGAACGCGGTGTTCCAGGCGATCGCGAACGACGAGATCGACGGCACGTCCATCATGGAACCTGTTCCGACCCGCGCCGAAAGCGAGGGCCTACCGGTCCAGACGTTCCGAACGTCGAGCGAGATCATGCCCGGACAACCCGCCGCCGTCACGCTGATGAACGACGAAGTCCGCGATTCGGAGCTCGGAACGGAGTTCCTCCGCCAGCACGTCCGAGCGACGGAGTTCATCGACGAGAACCCGGCCGCAACTGCAGACATCGTCGAAGACGGAATCGGCATGTCGGCCGAGCAGGCCCAGGCCGCTCTCGACGGGCCGCTCGCGAACTTCGTGACCGATCCGCGCGAAATCGAAAACGGGACCGAGATCTTCTCGTCGTTCGCCCACGAGAACGGCCAGATCGACGACGAACTGGCGCTCAAGGACGTCTTCGATTACGACGTATACGACAGTCTCTAACCATGACACGGAAGCGGACGCTCCGAAACCGGAGGTACTGAAATGGCAACCGACGTGACACAAGAGATCGAGCACTCGAGAGACGACGGGAAGGGTACCGAGCACTCGAAAAACAGCGGACAGGGCGTCGAACTCCCCGGACAGGGAGCCGACAGTCCGCTCGTGGATGTCGACCCTCGTCGAACCCTGTTCGGCATCGGCGGAATCGTCGGCTTCGTCGCACTTTGGTGGCTCATCTCGCTGTTCCAGCCGGAGTACGTCCTGCCGTCGCCGTTCGTCGTCGCCGAGACGTTCGCAACGGAGGCCGCAAGCGGGGAACTGACCGCTGCGCTCGGACAGAGCGTTCGTCACTGGATCCCGGGGACCGTCATCGGAACCGGACTCGGCGTCGCCATCGGCATCGCGCTGGCGTGGAGTTCGCTCGCCGACGACATCTCGTCGCCGGTCGTTCGCGTGCTTCGGCCAGTGCCACCGCTTGCGCTCGTCGGGTTCGCAATCGCCTGGTTCGGAATCAATCACGCCGGCGCAGCGTTTATCATCGCCGTCGGCGCGTTCTGGATCAACTTCTATGCGACGTATGGCGCCGTCGAAGGGGTATCCGAGGAACTCCTCGACGTCGGCCGAAGCCTCGGACTCGAGCGTGACGTCGGCTTGATTCGATCGATCGTCGTCCCAGCAGCGTCGCCGGAGATCATGACCGGCATTCGGACAGGGATCGGTCGCTCGTGGATGCTCGTCGTCGCCGCGGAGATCTTCGGCGTCCCCGGAATCGGGCGCGAGATCCTGCGCGCGTCGAACAACCTGCAAGTCGACGTCGTGATCACGTACATCCTCGTCTTGAGCATCATGTTCCTCATCGTCGATACCGCGTTCCGCGCGACTCAACAGAGGCTGTTAGCATGGCGATAAACGACACCGACGCCTCCCGCGTCCGCGTCGACGGCGTCGGGAAGCGATACGACGGATCGCAGGGTCCGGTGCAGGCACTCGAGGACGTCTCGTTCGAGGTCGAGTCCGGTGAATTCGTCTGTCTCGTCGGCCCCTCCGGCTCCGGAAAGACGACGCTGTTTCGCATCGTTGCCGGCCTCGAGTCGCCGACATCGGGAACTGTCTCGCTCAACGAGACGCCTGTCACGGGCCCGAACGCCAACATGGGAATCGTGTTTCAGGAGTACCACCTGTTCCCGTGGCGAACCGTCCGGGAGAACGTCGCCTTCGGACTCGAGCAGTCGGACGTCCCGGCAGACGAGCGAGCTCAGCGTGTCGAGCGGCTCGTCGACCTCGTCGGCCTCGAGGGCTTCGAAGACCACTATCCGAAGGATCTCTCCGGCGGTATGAAACAGCGCGTCGGCCTCGCACGGGCGCTGGCGATCGACCCCGCCCTGTTGATGATGGACGAACCGTTCGGTGCCGTCGACGCACAGACGAAAGCGATGCTTCAGCGCGAACTCCTCGAGATCTGGGAGCAAACGGGGAAAACCGTCCTCTTTGTCACCCACGACATCGAGGAAGCCGTGAAACTCGCCGACCGCGTCATCGTGCTGGCGAAAGACCCGGGTCGAATCCGGGACATCGTCGAAATCGATCTGCCGCGGCCGCGGTCGCGTGCGGACGACGCGTTCGGCGACTACTACGAACACATTCTCGACCTGATTCGCACCTGAAACGGACGGCATTCTACGTCGTATCGATCAAGAGAGGTGGGTCTCGAATACTGCTTTCTTTGCCCTGTGTCGCCATCGTGCAACGCGATCGATTGTTCGAAGAGTAATGCACTTCAACACGCCACTACGAGTACACGTATGAGCACCGCCTCGTCTGCACAGTCGCTTGCATCTATCGTCGTCGTCGACTACGGACTGGGGAACCTTCGCAGCGTCACTCGCGGTTTAGAGCGTGCGGGTGCCGACGTCGAGATCACCGACGATCCGGACGCGTTCGCCGCCGCCGACGGCGTCGTCCTGCCCGGCGTTGGCGCGTTCCGAGAGGGCGTCGAGAACGCCGATCCGATCCGAGAGGACCTCCTCGAGGTCGCAGCCGACGGCACGCCGCTGTTTGGCATCTGTCTCGGCATGCAGATGTTGTTGACGACGAGCGAAGAGGGAGAAACCGACGGCGACTCGGCCGTACAGGGTCTCGACCTGATTCCGGGCACCAACGTACGATTCGCCGAAGGACAGAAGGTCCCACACATGGGCTGGAACGAACTTCGCGTCGAGCGTGACCACCCGCTGGTCGAAGGAGTCGACGGAAACTACGCCTACTTCGTCCACTCTTACTACGCCGTTCCCGACGACGAGAAGGCGACCGTTGCAACGACTGACTACGAACTCGAGTTCCCATCAATCGTCGCCAACGACGACGGCACCGTCTTCGGGACGCAGTTCCACCCCGAAAAGAGTGGGGAGACGGGGCTACAGATCCTGCGGAACTTCGTCGAAATCTGTGCCGAGGAATAGGCTGGTCGAAACAGCGCAATCGAGAGCGAGCGGATTCGTCTCATCGATCGGTTGCTTTCTCACCAGCCGTTTCTCACTGATCCCTTGTTCTACCGATTCCAGATCTAACTACGAACTCGAGGAACACATGCTCAACGAATGGAACCGCCACTCGTGGATGAGAGGACACTCGGCGGATGAAAGCGCCACCCGAGCGCAAGCGAATCTACGAGTTACGTTCTGGAGATTTCCCTGTGATCACCTCCCCTATCATCTCCTTTTCGCCTGTTCTCTTCTGTAAGGTCACCTCGGTTCAAGAGCGTCCGAGGGGGTTGTGTCTGTCCTCGGCTCGTCGGTAGCCGACCGGAGAGACACACCCCGGAGTGCCGCTGTATAGGCTGAGGGGAAAAGCGAATTCGTGGGAAGTCCGGTGAACTATAGGTGATTACGCATCGGTGCGTATACTCCACCAGCCTAGCTGTTAAATCAAACCCAGAGGAGTTAAATATTGGATCTGTGTCAAAGTCCATTGAGTGTAGTGAACGCAGTTTCGTTCACTCGGTAGTGAACGCAGAACCAACGCTCGAGTTGATCCAGACCGTTGTCTCTACCTCGGATTACAGCGTTCCCTCTAGGAGCGATTCTTTCGAATCTGTGAGTCGTGATCGACCTGTTTTCGTCACTTCTTACTCGTCTTCGTCGTCGTTGCGGTTCGAGCGTGGTGTGTTCGATCGGCTCCGATTCTCGTTTCGCATCGCTGTATCGGTTCGTCGATCGATCCCCGTGCTCGTCCTGACCCCCGCTTCAGGTCGACACACCGCCAAACCAATACAGCGGCAACGCGGGGTGTGTGTGTGTCCATATACAGCGGCACCGAGGGGTGTCAAACGACCAGTTCGATCGCTATGGAAACCCTTTTGAAGCCATACAGCGGAAATACGGTATCTGGCCGTCCTCGAGCACCATCGGGTCCGACGTTTCTTCCCGATAGCGGGGAACTCACGATACAGCGGCACTCCGGGGTCACGCAGCTATACAGCGGAACCACGGGGTGTGGTGTCGTCTATACAGCGGAAACGTGGGGTTATACCTCGACTATACAGCGGCATTGAGGGGTGTCATTTCCCCTGTCTAAGGAACGCTTGTGCCAGAATCACCGATCATACAGCGGCAACTAGGTTCCGAACTGTTTAAGAGCGCACCAACGAATGTCAACGACAACTGAATGTCGGACGCCACGGACTACTTCGGGAGCGAAAACGAAATTTTCCAGAACAAAGAGCTCCTGCAGGTCTCACACCTTCCCGACGGCGACCGGATCATCGGTCGCGAAGACGAACTCACGAACCTCGCGAACGCGATCAAGCCGGCGACTCGAGGCAACACCCCGAACAACGTACTCGTCTACGGGAAGACGGGGACCGGTAAGTCGCTGTGTTCGAAGTTCATCACCAACCAAGCGATCGAGCGCGCGAAGAACAACGACGTCTCGATCGGCGTCGCGTACGTCGACTGCCTACAGGAGTCGACGGAAACACAGGCCGTCCAGTCGACCGGCCACCAGCTCAACGAGCAGGAGGAGACGGGAATCTCGATCCCTCACTCGGGATTGAGCACGTCCGAATACTATCGTCGGCTGTGGCGCATCGTCGACAGCCGCTACGACGTCGCGTTAATCATCTTAGACGAGGTCGACAAGATTGAAGACGACGACATCCTGATGCAGCTCTCGCGTGCGGTCGAATCCGGGAAACTCACCGAGAGCACGGTTGGCGTTATTGGCATCTCGAACAAGGTCCGGTACAAGGACTCGTTGGATGAGCGAATCAAATCGAGCCTCTGTGAGCGCGAGTACGTCTTCTCGCCGTACGACGCGAACCAGATCCGCGAGATCTTACGCTCCCGGTCCGACGCGTTCCACGAAGGCGTCCTCGAGGACGGCGTCGTCCCGCGCGTGGCGGCGCTCGCAGCGCGTGAACACGGTGACGCCCGCAAAGCGATCGACATTCTTCGGTTTGCTGGCGAGATCGCCGAGGAGAACGACCTCGAGTCCGTCACAGAGGCCTGCGTCGATCAGGCCCACGAACGCGAGGAGACTAGCCGGCTCGCCGAACTCATCTCGAAGAGTCCGAGTCACGCGAAACTCGTCCTCGAGGCGATGGCGCTGCTCACCCAGCAAAAGGAAGGCGACGACGTCCCGGTCAAAACCAACGAGGCGTACGACCTCTACAAGCGCCTCTGCGATCGCGACCAGTCGGACCACCTCAAACTGCGACGGGTGCGGGACATCCTCTCGGAACTCGAGTTCCTCTCGATCATCGAACAGGAGCGCAAGTGGGCCGGCAAGGGGAAAGGAAACTACATGGAAAACCGGCTGATCGACGATCCAGAGGTCATCATCGCGGCCTGTAACGAGTCCGACTGACGGACCAGTACCCAGTCGTCGTATTCAGTCGTGCTCTTTCGAGGGCGTCCCGTTTCGATATCACCATTTATCATGCCAGTCGTCGATCGTATGGATATGTACGGCATCCTCACCGCAGATCGCGACCTCGGTCGAGCCGAGGTCGGAGACGTCACGCACTTTTTCGCCGACTCCGTCGATGGAACGCGCCGCGAGCCGCTTTCGGGGGCGGTCAACTCCGTCGCCTGCTGGGGCGATACGGCGACGGTTCGCGACGAACCAGAGCGCGCCGCCGTGACAGCCGACGGAACGCGTGCCACGCCCGTCACCGAGGGCCACCACTGGGGAACCGTCTGCCCGACCGATCCCGACTATCGCGACGGGTTGCTCGAGCGACTCGAGCGAGTCGGTGCCGTCGGCGACGTTCGGCTTACGACGCTTGGCTTCCCCGGCTCGTCGTTCTGTCACTGCAAGCGCTGTGAACGACAGTTCGACGCGAGCGACCACGAGGACCGCGACGCGTGGCGGACAGCCGTCATCACCGACTTCGTCGCCGACGCGACAGAGCGCGTCGAGGGCGACCTCCTCGCGACGCTCTATCCCGATCCCTACCCCGGCAATCTCCGCGAACGCGCCGGCCTCGATCCCGCTGCGCTCGCCCCCGTCGTTGACGGCTTCGTCGTCCCGCTGTGTGGCGTCGGCTACGGAACGACCTACTGGGTAGAGTCGCTGGCACGCGGCTTCGCTCGAGAACTCGAGGGACTCGAAGCGGATCTCACGATCCAGCTCTCGGCGGACGGCGTCGACGCCGATCGATTGGTGGGCCTGACTCGCCAACTCGAGGCCCACGCAGACACCATCGTCTACGGGACGTATCCGGACGATGCAGCCGTCGTGCGAGAGGTCATTCGGCGTGTCAGTGAGGCCGACACGCCGGCACAGACCGTCTGACAGGATGGACCAGTTACCGAGCAGCGACCGCTAACGAGTACCGATGTCACCGGGCAGCAGCGCGCTACAACAACTCGCGAACGTCCGAGTACCACATATCGTGGTAGTCGACGTGGCCGACCCGGCGAGCGATCGCGACGGCGAGGGCGTGCCAGCACCGATCCGTCGGATCGTCGGCATCGAGGTTGTACTCGCTGTCCTTGCAGGTACAGCCGCCATCTTCGACGATGTACTCGTCGTCGTAGCCGACGACGATCGTAAAATCGCGGTAGGCCTTGACCCGGTTCTCGCCGACGGCTTCGATCGCGCGCGCCCCACGGTCGCCGTGGATGCGCGTGATCCGCTCGACGATGTCGGGCGTGAGTTCGCCCGCTTCCTCGAGGTCCGCCTGCCATCGCTCGACTGGGTTGGCCTTCGACACGACCGGAACTGTGTCCCGAACTGTAAAATCGGTTTGGTTGTCGGTCGGGTAACCGACCGGCAGCGCGGACGACGTCTCTGGGGTCGTCGACTGGCTGAGCGGCGATGTCCGCTGTGGGCAACCAGTTGGCGGTGTGATCCCATTTCAGCCTGTTGGCGGCGCAATTCAAAAATAGATTCCAGTCCCAGTACTACTAATGGGCCACTGGCACCGAGGAACGGTCGCCATCGGTGGACGGCGAGCAATCGCAGCCTTCGGGGTCGTGTACGTCATCCTCGCTCTCTGGTGGGCGCTCTGGCAGCTCGTCGACGGCGCGCCGATCTCCAACGTAGCGCTCGTCTCCAGCTTTATCGGTATTCCCGGCGTGGTGCTTCTGTACGGCAGTTATCGGTTGCCACGGACCGACATCCGTTCCGAATTCTACGCGACGATCTCGAACTGGTGTTTCGGTGGGATCGTGTTGCTACTCGGTATTCTCCTCCTCTATCAACTCGAGCCCGCCGAAAGTATCAGCGATCCGTTTCGAGCCATGCTCGTCCTCACGGCGTTCGGCAGCACCGCCGGGTTCGGCGTCGGCAGCTACGATGCGAGAGCCAAAACGCATGCGCTCGAGGTTGAACGCCAAAACCGGGACCTGCAGCAAACGACGACGCAACTCGACGAGACGGTGGCACGACTGGAAGCGACAAACCGCGACGTCGAAGCCTCGAACGAGCGGTTAGAACAGTTCGCGTACGCGGCGTCTCACGATCTCCAAGAGCCGCTGCGAATGGTCACGAGCTACCTCATGCTCGTGGACAATCGGTACGGTGACCAACTCGATACGGACGGTCGAGAGTTCATCGCCTACGCCGTCGACGGGGCAGAACGCATGCGCGAGATGATCGACGGACTCCTCGAGTACTCTCGGATCGAAACGCAGGGCGAATCGTTTGAACCGGTCGACCTCGAGGCGGTGTTCGCGGATGTCCAGCAGGATCTCGAAGTACAACTCGCCGAACGCGACGCCACCGTAGAACTCGAGTCGTTACCCCGCGTCGAGGGCGACAGTCACCAGTTGCGCCAGCTGTTCCAGAATCTGTTAAGTAACGCGCTCGAATACAGCGGCGACGAGCCGCCACGGATCCGGGTCGCGGCCGAGCGCGACGGATCGAGGTGGATTGTGTCGGTCGAAGATAATGGGATCGGTATCGATCCGGCGGACGCTGATCGGATCTTCGAGCTCTTCCAGCGACTTCACAGCCGTAAAGAGTACCCCGGCACCGGGCTCGGGCTCGCGCTCTGTCAGCGGATCGTCGAGCGCCACGGCGGCGAGATCTGGGTCGACTCGGAGTCGGGCGAGGGGGCGACGTTTTCGGTCGCGCTCCCGGTGGTCACCGACCGTGGCGGATAGTGTTTCCGTTCGTCGCTGCACAGCGTTCGGTCGAGTGCGCCGAGGTTCCCGGTCGAGACCACACCGTTTTTCGCCCGTTACCGACGAGAGGGGGTATGCGCGTCACCGAGGGCGGGATCGAACTCGAGGTCCCCGGCGAACAGACGGAGGGCGTCGAGGAGTCGGTGTTTTACAACCCGCGACAGGAGTTGAACCGGGATCTGACGATCGCGACGCTGCGGGCCTACCGCGACCGCGAGGAGCGTGCCGAGACGTATCTCGACGCGATGACGGCGAGCGGTATCCGTGGCGTTCGGGCGGCCACCGACGGCTGGGACGTGACCTGCTGTGACGTCAACGAGGAGGCGGTCGACCTCGCACGGGCGAACCTCCAGCGAAACGACCGCGAAGCACGGGTCGAACATCGGAACGTCAACGCGCTCATGCACGACGAGGTGTTCGACGTGATCGACCTTGATCCCTACGGGACGCCGATGCCGTTCGCCGACGCGGCGTTTGCGAACTGCCGGGATCTCGTCTGTGTCACCGCGACCGACACCGCGCCGATGTGTGGGGCCCACTTCAACAGCGGCGTTCGCTCGTATTCGGCGGTCCCGCGGAACACGGACTACCACACCGAGATGGGTGTCCGAATCCTCCTCTCCGCACTCGTCCGCAGCGGGGCCCGCTTCGACGTCGGCGTCGAACCAATCCTCACCCACGCAACCAGCCACTACGTCCGCACCTACCTCGAACTCGAGCACAAACCGACCGCTGCGGACGCGGCGATCGACGAACTGGGCTACATCTACCACTGCGAGGACTGTCTCTACCGCGAAACGGACGCCGGACTGATCGCTAACCCGCTCGAGACGTGTCCTCACTGCGACGGCAGCCGACTGCTCACCGCCGGCCCGGTCTGGCTCGGCCCGATTCAGGACCACGGGTTCGTCGAGACAGTCCGCGACGAAGTGCCGGACGAGTTCGGGACTGCGACGAAAGCGCGGGACCTCTGCGATGCGCTCGCGGCCGAACTCCACGAACCGACCCACTACGACCAGCACAAACTCTGTCGCACGTGGGGGCTGCCTGCCAACGCGATGGACGACTTCCTCGCGGATCTCCGAGAAGCGGGCTACGAGGCCTCGAAAGCTCACTACGGCGGGACGACGTTCAAGACGGACGCCAGCGTCGGAGAGATCCGCGCGGCGACCGAAGACAATCTCGTCTAACCTGTGCGTCTGCCGTCAGTTTCAGCTCGCGATTGGGACACGGTTCCATATTGTTCTGGGCGTCGATACGGGAAACGTGATCGACCGCAGACAGGGGCTCGAAGTCAGCCGTGCCGTCGTCTCTCTCGCGCGTGACGAACAGTTGACGCTGTTGGCGGCCGGCGTCGCGTTCTACGGGTTCATTTCGCTCGTCCCACTGGCGTTGCTCGGGTTAGGGATCACCGCCTCGATCGGCGGCGAACAGCTCGCCACGCGGCTCTCGAGTGCAGCCAGCGACGTGCTCACGCCGTCGGCCCGGGAGTTACTCGCCGAGACAGTCTTAGACGAGACCGGAAGACAGAGTGCGACCGTATTCGGGGCGCTCGGCGTCCTCTGGGGCTCGAGCCGGGTGCTTCGCGGTCTCGACCGGGCGTTCTCGCAGGTGTATGGAACCGCGGGCTCGAAGTCGCTGTTCGATACCATCTGGGACGCGACGATCGTCTTTCTGGTGATCGGGTTCGGGTTAACCCTCGTCGGCGTCCTCGAGGTGTTGATACGGTTCGTTCCGTTCATCAGAATTATCGGCCCGATCTTCGTCGTGCTCGGACTAGCCGTGACGTTTCTGCCGCTGTACGTCATTTTCCCGGACTCCGATGTCGATATCCGCGAGGCCCTGCCGGGGACGGTCGTGGCTGCCGTCGGCTGGTTCGTGTTGAGTCGCACGTTCTCGCTGTACGCGGCGTTTGCGAGCGATTACGCCGTCTACGGTGCACTCGGAGCCGTCTTTCTGGTGCTCGCGTGGCTCTACCTCGGTGCGATTATCCTCGTCTTCGGGGCCGTGCTCAATTCAGTCCTCGCCACCCGTGATATGGATCGGCAGCTACAAAGTCCCGGCGCTCGACAGGTTCCAACAGAAGCGATGACCGACGACGCCACGGGTGCCGACGAGGGGGCGACGGAGGACCACGCAGCGACGGGTGCGAACGCGGGGCCGAGTGCCCGCGCGAGCGCCCGGACACGGGACCGTGCTGACGATCCCGAAGCGCTCCGTGAGGAGATCGAACGGTTGCGCGATCGCGTCGACTCGTTCGAAGACAACGTCGAGCGACGAACCGTCAGGAAGGAATCGCTCCAGAGCGAACTCAAACGCTACGTCCGTCGCCGGGTCAGACGCGGCCACGCCCGCGACTGGGGCCCGTATCTCGTCTTGTTGTACGGGACGGCGATGTCCATCGCAGCGTTTTATTTCCTCTCGGGCGGCTGGGCGATTCTCGCAATGTTCGTCGTCTGGACGTCGACGCTCGGCGTTTACGCGCTGATGGTGTTGTTCGAGTTCGGGATCTCCCTGCTCGATGTTCCCGGCCGCGTCCGCGATCTCATCGGCGAGCGCCGCTCCTGAACCGACGCCACGCTCGAGGCCCCATCACCTCTCGGTACGCCGTTTTGCACTCTCTCACGCTGCTTTTGCAGTTCGTCTCGCGCATCCGGGACCAGTTTCGGCTACGTCACCGCTGGCTCGGTACTCGCTGTTGGACGAAGTTCCGGACGCGCGACGTGTACGTCTCCGGTCGGTGGAGGTTGCAGATGTGTCCGACACCCGCGAGCACCTCGATGCGGGCGTCCTGTGCCGCGCTGGCGTGCTCTCGCTCGCCGCGACGCATGACCTTGTCGTGTTCGCCGTTGAGTATGAGCGTCGGGCCGGGATAGGTCGACAGCTTCGCACGAAAGTCCTCACCTGCGAGAGGCGGGCCCGCGTTTCCGAACTGCCGCGGGTAGATCCCGGCGTCGATGATCGCCGCCTCGGTATCCGTCGGTAGGTCCCGGTTGCGAACCCACTGCTCGCCGAGTCGCTCGACGAGCCGGTTGCCGAGTTCCGGTTTCGTCGCGAGTCGAGCGAGCCCACCGAAGCCTCGAGTGAGCGTCTCCATCCCACCCACCGGGTTCGCACTTGAACCGGTCAACACCAGCCCATCGACGTCGGCGGGATTGTGATAAGCGTACTCCGTCGCGACGTAGCCGCCGAGTGAGAGCCCCACGAGCACCGGGTTGCCGTCGGTATGGCGCTCGATGGCGTCCTCGAGAACGCCGATCGCGGGCTCCATTTGAAATGTCTCGCTCGCCCGCACGCCGTGGCCCGGTAGATCCGGGGCCACGACGCGATAGGCGTCCGATAAGCCGCGCTGTTGGGGCCGCCACATCGTTCGCGTGAACATCGCACCGTGGACGAACACGATCGGGGTGCCATCAGCCGGGCCAGCGACGTCGATTCCATCGTATCCGCGCTCGGTGTCGCGTCCGAACATAGACGACATCTCACGTGGCAGACCTATAACGATCCGGCAGGCAACTATAGTAGCCACTGAACGTCAATGCACACCGCATCGCACGACGGCTGTGCGATGCGTGTGTAAATCGTTTCAGTTGTTACTATAGCAAACCAGCACGCGGAAGGCGACGCCACCAGCGAGCAGAACCAGTTCTTTCGGCCGTCCATAATGGAGACGACTGATGGTCGTCTCACGGGCCGCCACCAAATGGCCCCGAACGGAAGCAAACACGCTCTTCACCGACTCGAGCGCGGTCCTGACGCGCTCGAGCGTGCGCGATTGGAAGCGCGAACCGACTGGGAGTACCGCGAACTCGAGGACGCGTAGTCCGGCGGACGCATAATCGAGTCTCCAATCCGCAGCTAACGGCCCCGACTCTCTGCGCTGTCCTCAGATCGTCGCCACTGAACTCGCTACACAGCTGCGTGTGAGCAGCGTGTAACCGCTTCAGTCGGGACTAAAGCTCCGTCGGCTCGCCTGCGAGGCCACGGGTCGTCGACTCATCGATGTCCGAGAGCGTGCCCTCGAGACGGACCGCCTCGTCGGTGAGCTCGCGAACAGCATCGGGATCGAGCGGGTGGGCGGCGGCGACGACGCCGTCCCAGCCGATCGAGGACGTGATCGATTCGACGGCGTCGGAAGCGGGCCTGACGCGGGCGACGCCGCGCTCGACCGTCGTGACGACGCCGATTTCCTCGCCGGCGGCGTTCACGACTGGTTTTCCGACGTCATCGGCTGTAAACGATGCACACATGGGTGGTGCAACCACCAGTCAAAAAAAGAGCGTGCTGCTTGCAGGCGTCAGGGACGACGTGCTCAGTGATCGAAGCCGGGTTCCATGTAGATCGCCGCGATGAGCGCGACGGTCCCGAGGAACGCGGTTAACATGAGCCCAGCCATGCCGGAGATGATGTTCAGTTCCGGACCGACTGTGAGCAGATTCATTCCCTGATAGCCAAACCAGGCGAACGACACCGCGAGGAGGAAACTCAGCGCCGAGACGACCGCAGCGCCGATCTGGAAGGGCGTGTTGAACGGACCAACACCGCCTGACGCTGCCTCCTCGGCGGCATGGTTCGTTTTCCCCGTCTCGCTTGAGGCAGTGGATCCGGCATCGTGGTCGTCTTCGGTCCCGGATCGAGTCGTTGTATCGCCCGACGGCGTCGGTGCGTTCGCCCTCGCAAACCCGTCGACGAGGTGGACGCGCGTCTCGGAAATCTCACGGACGTCACTTTCGTGGAGAATGAACGGACCGCCGACCTCGTCCCCACCGAAGCGAGCTTTGAGCGTATCGACGACGTCGGGTGCTGGTTCCACCCGCGCCGTCGCCGTTTCGAGTGAGGCGATGGTTCCGATTACTTTTCCGTCGGTACGCTCGACCAGCTTACCGATATCGTCGTCTGTAAACGTTGCACACATAGATAATCCGACTGGTTAGCGAGGCAAGGCTGTAAACCCACTGGTTCACTCTCGAGAGAGGGCTCGTCGTCGACAGCGCCAACTAGTAGCCTTCCAGACATTTCTGTCGGAGTCGTTCAGGGGAACTGTCACAGCGACGGTCTGTCCGACGACGGGGACTCGAGTGTGCGACCTGTTGAAAACGGTCGTGCAGCGTAGATCGACGGTCCAGATCGGAATACGGGGTGTGAGCGCCACACGTAGCGATCAGTCGGAACGATAGCCGCGTGGCTCCTCGGAGACCGGACTCTCGTCTGCGGGGGGCGTGTCGATCGCCCATGCGGGAAGCCACGATCGAACGTCGACGGATTCGCTGCCGAGAACGGCGAAGCCGGCGAAGATCGTCAGGAAGCCGACGACCGCCAGCGGCGCGATCGACTCGCCGAGTACTGCCGCGCCGCCGACCGTCGCGACGACCGGGACGACGTAGAAGATCAGGTTGGCCTGGATCGCCCCCGTCGACTCGAGCAGCCCGAAGTAGGCGATGTAGGCGAGGACGCCGGCGACGAGGCTGACGTACGCGAGCGCGAGAAGACCGCCGGTCGACCACGTGATCGCGCCGAGTGACTCGCCGGTTGCCAGCGCAAAGCCGTGTGACAGCGCCGCAGCGATAGGCAGTCCCCACGCGACTCGAACTGTACTCGAGAGGGTGGCACTCGAGCCGACCCGGCGGATGAGGACGGCCCCGAGGGCCGCGCTAACCGCGCCGGCGAACAGGATCGCGCGACCGAGGGCGTCCCCGCCCAGCAGGTTCGCAGGGTCGGGGTTGACCACGAGTGCAACACCCAGCAGGCCGAGGACCATTCCGACCGCGCCGCGAGGTGAGAGTCGCTCGTCGGAGAGGAGAACGGCCGCGAACACGGGCGTCAAGATCGGATTGAGACTGAAGACGATCGCGCCGACGGCGCTGGTCGCGTACTGCTGGCCGACGAAGATGAGCGCGTTCGCCAGCCCGATCACGAGCCCGCCAGTCGCGAGGATACCCAGCACGTCGCCGTGCGTTTTGGGCCGCAGGTCGTCGTAGGAGACGGTCATTACCACGTAGCCGAGCATGACCAGCGCCGCCACGTCGAACCGTAACGCGACGAACAAAAGCGGTGGAAAGTACTCGAGGCCGGCTTTCGCGGCGACGAACGTCCCCCCGAAGAACAGACTCGAGAGGAGGAAAAACCCGAGCGTCCGGCGATCGATCACGCTTTCACCTCTGATTGGCGTTCGTACACCGATTCCGGAGATCGCTGGCTGATATGGATGGAGGAACCGATATGCATCTTAGAAACAGATATGACCGCAAGGGTTATAGTTTCGTTCAGAAAATATGTTGCGGTGAGAAACGGGCGTGGCCCCGAGAAAGAACCGATCGGCGTCGGAGGCTTGCAATGTATGAAACGATTTCACGGTGCGAAAGCACTATGGGGCGACAGTGACCAGAGACCGTATGGAATCCGAACTCGAGGAAATCGAGTTCCTCGCACTCTCGGCGAACCGCGTCGACGTGCTTAGATTGCTCGCCGAACGGGCACACACGCGCAACGAACTGGCCAGCGAGACGGGCGCTTCGCAGGCGACGCTCGGGCGCATCCTCAGTGACCTTCAGGAACGGTCGTGGATCCGTCGTTCGGGCAGCGAGTACGTGGCGACCGCGACGGGTGAACTCGTCGCGTCGGGATTTCTCGACCTCCAGCACATCATCGAGACCGAGCGACGACTCCGCGACGTCGTCGACTATCTGCCGGCCGAAGCGATGGGCTTCGACCTCGAGCGACTGGCCGATGCGACGATCACGACGCCGAGCCAGACCCGGCCGAACGCACCGCTGTCCCGATTGCTCGGATTGCTCGAGGAGGCCGAGGACGTCCGGACAGTCTCGCACGCGTTCAACGAGCAGACGATCACTGTCGTCCAGCGACGGACGGGGACGGGCGACCAGACGTTCACCGGCGTCTTCTCGCAGCGTGCGATCGAGGCGCTCGCAGCCGATCCGGAGCTTCGCGGCCGCCTCGAGACGCTACTCGAAACTGATACCGCGTCGATACGCGTTCGCGACGGCGACGTCCCGCTCGCGGTCATGCTCCTCGATGACGTCGTCTACCTGCTTTTGCGGGACGACGACGGCGTCTTGCGCGCATCGATCGATACCGACGACGACGTGGTCCGCTCGTGGGCACAGGAGACGATCGACGACTACTGGGCCGATGCAACGCCGCTCGACCTCGAGGACGACGAGTTTTCAGCGTGACACCGTCGCATCTCGAGTGCTCGAGCAAGCGCTGTCGCGATACCTAGCGGCGGACGGGGAGACGCCACCGGTGCCGTCGTCTCCCTGCCGGGGTATTTTACCTCCCGATGTCATCCAGTAGAACAGTCGATGAGCGAGGTGGATTCCAGTGACGGACCGGCCAGCGAAGACAGACTCGGTGGCCCGCGACTGTGGATACTGCTCCAACTGAACCGGTGGGTCTTCACGGGCGTGATACTGGCAGTCGTGTACGTTGTCCTCGTCGCGTTCAGTCTGGTCGACGTCACGCCGTTGCGGGTAATCGTCGATACTCAGGGTAGCATCGGCTTCCTCTTCTCGGCGTTTATCGGCGCGATCATCACCGGCACCTCGATCGTCGTCACGATCAACCAGCTCGTACTCTCGCAGGAACTCGGCGCGGTCGGCAAGCAGCGCGAACGAATGCAGAAAGCGATGGAGTTCCAGCAGGACGTCGAGGAGACGATCGAGGAGGATGCCAGTCCGCCCGAACCCGCCGCGTTCCTCTACGAACTCGTTGACGGCGTCGACGAGCGCGCAACCGAACTCGAGGCCGTCATGGAAGACGAACGGGACGAACGACTTCGGGAGAAGATCACCGACTACGTCGAAGACGTCAACAGAAACGCCCAAAGCGTCAAAGTCGATCTCGAGGACGCACAGTTCGGCACGTTCGAAGTGATCTGGAACGCGCTCAACTTCAACTACTCGCGGAAGATCTACGACGCCCGCAAGATCCGGGCGGACCACGACGACTCGATGTCGGAAGAGGCAAACGAGAAGATCGATCACATGATCGATACGTTACAGCTGTTCGGACCGGCCCGCGAGCACTTCAAGACGCTGTACTTCCAGTGGGAGCTGATCAACCTCTCGCGGGCGCTGCTGTACATTTCGGTGCCCGCGCTGACCGTGATGGGGCTGTTGATCA
Organism: Natronorubrum aibiense; assembly: GCF_009392895.1. Classification (GTDB taxonomy): domain Archaea; phylum Halobacteriota; class Halobacteria; order Halobacteriales; family Natrialbaceae; genus Natronorubrum; species Natronorubrum aibiense. Next base: position 616,237 of record NZ_CP045488.1, read on the forward strand.
TGTACATCGATGGCAACGCGCTGCTCGGGACGACGCTCGGCATCGACAATCTCGTCTGGGTAACCAGCGCCGGCTTCGTCGTCGGCATCTCGCCGTTCGTCGTCTTCATCACCTACATCCTCCGGATCGCGACGGTCGCAAAGCGAACCCTCGCGATGGGGCCGTTTATTCTTCGCGAGTCCGAACGGGAGGAAGATCTCGGCTGAGGCTGCTAGCGTGGTGCGCCGACCAATACGAGTTTCGCGCGCTCGTCACCGCGGTTGAAGATCTGTCGGCGCTCCTCGGGATCCAGTCGGACCAGATCGTCTTCCTCGAGCGTCACCGTCTCGTCGCCGTCGCCTAACTCGATGTCGACCGTGCCGGCGACCACGTGGTAGATCTCTTCCTGTCCGCTCTCGGTCTCGTCGTGTGCTTTGCCTTTGCCACCGGGTTCGAGTTCGAGGATCGAAAAGCCGAGGTGGTCGGTCTCGAGTTCGTCTTTGAGAAACCACATGCCGCCGAACTCCTCGGGAACGACTGACTCCGGATCGGTCTTCGTTGCGGTATCGTAGCCCATACGCCACCGTTCGAACGCGAGTTGCAAATCGGTACGGGTACCGGAACCCAATCGCGGTCGAATCCAACGACTGTTGTGCCCGGGGCCCCTACCAACGGTCGTGATCGGCGCGTGATCCTCGTTATCTGCGGACCGTCCGGTGCGGGCAAAACCACGATCGCAAACGCACTCTCCGCGCGACTCGAGGCCCGCGGCGAGGCCGCCTCCCTCCACCACTCCGATGCGTTCTCGAGTCGAACCTACGAGCGGTTGTACGAGCGTGCCCGCGCCGACCCGGACGACACGATCACCATCGTCGACGGCACGTTCTACAAGCGCCGATGGCAGACCCAGTTTCGAACCCTCGAGGACGTCCGATTCGTCCACGTCACGGCGAGCCTCGAGACTTGCCTCGAGCGGAACCGATCGCGAGCCGACCCGATCGACGAGCAGGGCATCCACGTCGTCTATCGAGAGTTCACAGAGCCCGACGCTGCCCTCGAAATCGATACCGACGACTGCGCCGTCGAGACGGCCGTCGATCGGATCGAGGATGCCCTCGAGGCGTGGGGCTGGCTCGAGGACGACGCGTGAGACTCGAGCGGCGAAGACAGTGCGTGCGGAAAAACGAGTGGGCGAGTCGTCTCAGGCGGTCGTCCGCGGTTCGACGTTCGGAAGGACGACGTACCACGACCACAGCGCGGTCACAACGGCGACCGTTACGTAGATTGCGCCAACCCAGAGGGCCGGGTATCCCTGTGTGACGAAGCCGATGGCGGCCACGCCACCGAGGATGAGTCCACAGATCACGGCGAGGAGGTGCCCGGCCTGTGACTGGACCCGAAACGTGCTCGTCGTTGCGAGGCGGGCGCCGATCAGTCCACCAGTTAGCACGGCCCACGTGAGGATCGGTAATCCAAGCACGGTGAACACGGACGCATCCAGCCATGCGAACTCGGCGATGAGTATCGCCCAGCCGAACAGCCCGAGTCCGGCCCAGACGACACTCCGCCACAGCTCCTCCGTGATGATCTGTCGAGTCTCTACGTTCATGTTAAAAATATTTTACATGAGGGGGAATAAACGTTCGTACTGCTAACACGTTTTGGACGGGTCGAGCACGGCTTCGAAGGGACTACAACCCGGGAATCAGCGCCGCGAGTTCGTCCGGCCGCTGTTCGGGAACGAGATCTTCCGGGAGGGCATCCCAGTCGAGTTCGTCGGTGCCGGGTTCGGCACCGGTCTCGAAGCCGGGGTCGTCGGCCGGTTCCCCATCGCGGAACTCCTGTGGCGGGCCGTCGTGGGCGTGGACGCCCTCGGGGTGGTCGACCGTCCACACGTGCAACATACAGGGTGTCCGACAGGGCAATGAGACGTCGCCGGTCTCGAAATCGCGTTCGTAGGCCTGTCGGTAGTACCACCACGCGAACCGGCCGGGCAACCCCGCGTGGTAGTGCCAGGGCGAACAGCGGTCCTCGGAGTCGTCTTCGCCGTAGACGGCCGGCGGTTCGATTTCCTCGCCGTCCTGCGCCGCGATGAACATGACGCCGAGCGAGCGCCAGGTCTCGTTGTCGACGAGCACGGATTCCGGTCGCTCGGGGTCGACGACTGACTCGTCGCCGACGTACTCCGGGTTGATCCAGTGTGACCAGCCGTCGGCGTCCCGATCGAGCGTGTCGAAGTATGGTTTGTATCCCGCGTCCACCAGCGTGCCGACGTCTGGATACCGCTCCTCGAGCGTCTCCTGAACGGCCGCTTGCAGTTCGACCGTCGCCGGGTGATCGTCGACGCAGCCGTCCATCCCCCCATCCACGCAGTGGCCCATGCTCGGCTCGAGGGTCGCGTCGGGACACTCCCCGCCGAACCCGTCGATCGAGACGCGCTCCGTTGCACTCGCCTGCCCTACACCGACTGTCGAAACAGTCGCTGTCCCGATTGACGTCCGCAGTAGCGTTCGGCGGGAAACAGATCGATAGCCGTCACTGTCGTTCATACCAGCATCTCCACACCAACGCCTCGGATAAACCCCTGCTGGTAAAAACGGTGACAGTCCAGATCCGTGACTACTCGAGGACCGCGCCGGTGCCCGCTCGCTCGAGGTCCGCGAGGTCGATCCGACCGTCGGGCATCGGGACGCCGTCGTATGGATCGTCGGCGAGCAACAGCGAGCCGTCGAGGTCGGCGTAGTCGAGCAGCGGCGCAAGGTGGGCCGCCGCCGCGATCGAGGCGTTGGACTCGGTCATACAGCCACACATGACCTCGAGACCGTGGGCACGAGCGGTGTGGATCATCCGTTTTGCTTCCCGAAGGCCGCCACACTTCATGAGTTTCAGGTTCGCGATGTCACAGCGATCGGCGATCTGTGGGATATCCTCGAGCGTCACACAGGACTCGTCGGCGGCGATCGGCAGCGCCGAGCGCTCGTAGACGAACCGCAGGCCCTCGCAGTTCTCGGCGGGCACGGGCTGTTCGACGAACTCGAGGTCGAACTCGGTCAGCCGCTCGATCTTCCTGACTGCCTCACGTGGCGTCCAGGCCTCGTTGGCGTCGACGAAGAGGTCGACGTCGGGGGCGACCGACCGGATCGTCCGGATGATCTCGATATCCCGATCCGTGCCGAGTTTGACCTTCAAGCGACCGTAGCCGCGCTCGAGCGCCGTCTCCGTCTTCTCGCGCATCGACTCCGTGTCGTCAATTCCGATGGTGTAGGAGGTCTCGAGCGTGTCGGCGGGGTCGAGCCCCCAGTACCGATAGAGGGGGACGTCCAGACGTTTCGCCGCGAGGTCGTGACAGGCGATGCTGACCGCGGTTCGGGCGGCCGGGTTGCGCTCGACCGTCTCGCGCATGCGGCGTTCGATCCGCGCGAGGTTGTGCGGGTCGTCGATTTCCTCGACGACGGCGAGCAGGTCCGGCAGGACGGCCTCAACGGTGGCGACGGTCTCGCCGTAATGCGGAGACGGCCCTGCGCCGCCGATACCGACCCGTCCGTCCTCGTCTTCGACGTGGACCGTGACGACCTCGGATTCGGTCTCGGTTCCGCGCGCGATCGTGAACGGGTACTCGAGGGGGAGCGAGCGCCGTTCGAACGACGTCTCGAGGCTCATAGCAGCGCGTCGAGGACCGTCTCGCTGTCGAACCGAACGACGTCCGTCGCGGGGACGTCGATCGCGTCGGCATACGCGTCGACCGCCTCGCGGGCCTCGTCGTCCTTGAGAGCGGACGTGTTGAGCGCGCCGGCGACGACTTCACTGCCGGCGACGGGCGCGGCGAGATTCTCGTAGAGGTCGACGTACGTCGGCAGGTCGGGAAGCGGGAACGACTCGTAGCCGTGGATCGCCTCGCGGCCGGCGTCGTGACAGAGCACGAGTTTGTCCGCCATCGAGCCGTGGAGGATGCCACAGGTCACGGCAGAGTAAGCGGGGTGGACGATGCTACCCTGCCCTTCGACGAATAGGTAGTCGTGTTCGTCGCCTTTCTCGAGGATCATCTCCTCGACGGCTCCTGCGGTGAAGTCGCTGACGACCCGGTCGATCGGGTTGCCCCAGCCTTCGATCATGATACCCGTCTGGCCGGTCGGGATCACGGCGGCGTCGTAGCCGGCCTCGCGGGCATCGCGGGCGAGTTCCATCGAGACGGTCATCTTGCCGACCGAGCAGTCGGTGCCGACGGTGAGGATAACCTCGGCGTCGACCTCGTCGGCGACACCCTGACTGACCGTCAGGTCGTCGCTCGGTTTTCGGACGTCCCGAAGTTCACAGTCGTTCTCGGCGGCGAGTTCGGCGAACTCCTCGTCCTCGGCGAGGAAGTAGTGCAGCCCGGAGATAATGTCACAGCCGTTCTCGAGGGCGGTGCGGACGTCCTCGCGCCAGCTTTCCTCGAAGCCACCGCCGATCGGCGCGATGCCGATCAGCAGGGCGTCGACCTCGTCGGCCTCGAGGTCGGCCATCGATTCGTAGATCGGTGCGTCCTGAACGTCGGAGACGAAGTCGTTGACGCGCTGGCCCGCGGTCTCGCGGTCGAGGACGGCGACGGCTTCGTAGTCGGCATATCGGAGGACGCCCAGTGCGGTTTTGGCTCGGTCGGGGAACTTCTCGTGTGCGAGAATTGCGACGCGCATACTCGAGCATTGTCGACGGCCTATTTAACGGTAAATACTGGACCCGACGGTCGCAAGAGAATGGCAGCCAGCGGCGGTCCGTATCAGAGCACCCGCAGTTCCGTCGTCCAGAACGACCGATGGGCGTCCTCGAGCGCCGGTTTCGGGTCGCCGGTCGCGTCGACAGCGGCCGTCCCGGCTGGCTCAAGGCCGGCGTCGTCCACGAGCGTCCCGACGACGCCGCGCTGGCCGACGACGAACAGCCGGTCGACGTCGTCGGGGACGTGTGTTGCGAGCGCGTCCGCACAGCGCTCGAGGTGGTCGTCGATCTGGTCGTCGCGGATACGCTCGAATCGGGCCTGCGAGAAGCCGCCTTTCGAGTGGCTACCCTTGACGTCGCTTTCGAACCCGTGGTAGTCGATGCGCTCGTCGCCGTCGTAGATCCCGAGCGCGAACAGGTCGGCCCGTACGAGCGCAAGCGCATAGCGGCCGGTCGGGAGGACCCACTCGCGCTCGAGTGCGAAGCGATCCCTCCAGCTGGCCCGGTGGTCTCCGTCGAGACTCACTGGTGGCTCGAGCGTGACGCTAATGAGGCCAGCATCGTCGGCACACACTACGCAGGGGGCAGCATCGTTGACGAGCGCGGCTCGCTCGCCGAGGACGTCCTCGAGGTCGTCGGCGATCTCATCGCGAAGTCCCACGAGACCGTCGTCGCCGACGACTGCCGTCAACGCGCCTTCAGGACCCGTCCGGAACGACGTTAATCGGTCGACCACCTCGGCGAGTCGACTCCCGCGAAGCTGTTCGCGACGGCGCACCTCGAGACCGCCGTTCTCGTCGTCCACTCGCTCGAGTTCGCCCTCGAGTTGGGCGATGCGGTCCTCGAGTCGGTTCACCTCCGCCTCGGCGTCCTGTCTGGCCGTGACGGCGTCCGACCGGCGGTCGGACTCGGCCTCGTAGCGCTTTCGCAGTCGCTCGTTTTCCTCCTCGAGTTCGTCGATGCGCGCTTTCAGCGAGGCGCGGCCGAGCAACTCATCGAGCATCTGACCGAACAGGCGAAGCGAAAATACTTCTAGGTTCCGACGTTCGACGGGTCGGTTCCGGGGGCCGACCACTCGCCGGTGAACGCGAGCAACTGTTGGGCGCGTTCGCGCCGGGCGAGCAACACCTCGCGAAGTGAGGGTGGGTTTCGAACGTCGGTCCCTTCGAGCAGCGACTCGGGGACCGCGAGCGTGTTCGTCGGGACGGCGTCGTCGCCGTGGACCGAGAAGTGCTGGGACTCGAGTTTCATCACCAGTGGCGCGTCGAGACGCTCGATCCCCTCGCCGCTCGCGTAGAGTTCTTCGTTGATTCGCTCGTGTTGAGCGCTATCCATGAGGGCGTGGTCCCCGTCGGTCGGAGTCACGTAGAGTCGTCCGAGATAGTAGCTCCGCGAAAACACCTCGAACATGGTATCTAGTACCATGGGTTGGCGAGGGATAACTATTGTCGACTAGAGTTAAGTCGGAGGACTATCAGGGAAGAAAAGCAGTGTGGCTGACGAGAGTGAGATCGCCGTCCGGCGTTCGTGACAGATGGCGCCGGGATGGACAGTCGATATCCCCAAGCGATCGATGTGAACGACCGCGACGATCCAGTACTCGATTCGATGGTTTGTTCGGGTCCTCGCGTACACTGACGGCCGTGGTTCAGATCCGGATTGAACCACACCGAGTGTGACTGCAACTGTTGTAAACGCTTCAAATGAGTTTTTCAACGGTCGTGGATCGATTGAACGGTTCGAACGAAGGTCCGTTTTTTTAGTATGTTCGAGCATACAGAATCGACGATGACCACCACTCGGTCGGTTGCGCTCCTCGTGTTGGTCGCCACGGTCGGGCTCACGGTCGCCCCGATCGCGAGCGGTGCCGTCGTGGGAGCGTTAACGGACGAGACGACTGCCGACGAGACGACTGCCGACACCGAACCTCCCGAGTCGGAGGCGAACACCTCCGTCTCGATGTTCATGCAATCCAGTGCAGCCGATACCGAGAACACCGTCGAAGACGGGATGTTCGAGGCGAAGTACGACGCCGCCGACAACGACAGTCGGTCGGCGCTCGTTCGCGACCGAACGGCCTCCTTAGAGCAGCGACTCGAGGACCTCGAGGCCGAACGCGAGCAGCTCCGCGACCAAAAAGACGACCTCCCCCGTGGAGAGTATCAGGCTCGAATGACGCGTCTGGCGGTCGAGATCGACTCGCTCGAGCGATCCGCCGGGAACGTCGAGAACCGAGCACACGGAAGCGACGTCGAGGACCGACTCGCCCAGCTTCGAGAAAACGCGTCGGCGCTTCGCGGCCCCGAAGTAGCCGAAATCGCGCGGGGCCTCGGTGGCAGGAACGGACCTGCCGGCGGCCCGGCCGGCAACTCCGGACCGCCGACAGAGACGCCGGGAACCGGACCGAACGCCGAAACCGGACCGAACGCCGAAACCGGACCGAACGCCGAAACCGGACCACAGGAACCACCATCTGGGAACGGTCCGAACACCGAGACGGAGGTAGATTCCGGTCCGCAGGCAAACCAGCCCGAAACCGAACCGAACGCCGGGGCCGGGGACGACACCGAGTCGGAAGCCACCGCAGAAACGGGATCGAATGCTGACTCGAGTCCCGGCTCGAACGGCGGAAATGGATCGGGTAACGATCAGTTGTAACAACGACTGAAACGATTTACTGGCTACGATAGGCGACGACTAAGACCGTTCACTCCGTTTCAACCGACTCGTCTTCAAGGGCTGTACAGGCCGATCGTTTGGCCAGTGTGGGACGGTAACGACTGTGAATCAGTCCGCACCAGCGGCGAGCAGACACGTTTTTCAGCGCCGACCCCCAACTTTCACGTGATGGATTCCGCCGAACTGCTGGATTTGCTGGGAAACGAAAACCGGAGACGCATTCTCCGGTTGCTCGCCCGCAAACCCTGTTACGTCACCGAAATCTCTGATTATCTCGGCGTGAGTCCCAAAGCGGTCATCGAACATCTCCGAAAACTCGAGGATGCCGGCTTGATCGAGAGCCGGGTCGACGATCAACGGCGGAAGTACTTCCATATCGCTCGCCACGTTCGCCTCGAGGTCAACGTTTCGCCGTATGGCTTCGCGAGTAAGAGCGCCTATCCCGCAAACAGTAATCTGGATATGACGGCTTGTCGACATCTCACGCTCGACGTGTTCGCCGACGAGACGGACGAACTCGACGACCTGTTGCGCGTGCTCGAGGACTTAGAGCAACTCGAGAACGAGCTTTCGCTGGCCCAGCGGTGGGTTCAGGGCCAGCTCTGTGACGTGCTCGATCGCATCTCAGAAACGGCCGGGACTGGCCCCGAAAGCCGGATCTACGCCGACGTGCTGGCGAGCATTCGAACGGAGCCGAAGTCGGTCGGCAAACTCAGCCGGGACGTCGACGCGCCCCGTGAGGTCGTTGCCGAACTGCTCGAGTCGATGGCCGATGAAGGGATCGTCCAGCGGACCGAACGCGGCTGGGAACTCACTGCGAGTGAGTAAGCGTCGTCGCTGACGATCGTCACCGTTCGTATCAAATTTCGCGGGTCAACCCGTCTCGCAAGTCGCGACCGAAGTAGTAGCCGACGAGCGACGCGACCAACCCGACGGTCACACCGACCGCGACGACGGCCTGAAACGACCCCGCAACGGCGAGAAAGGCGTGACTTGCGACTGCCGAAACTGCGCCGACCGCTGTCCCAGCGGCCGTCAGCTCGAGATACCGTCGTTTGGACGAGAGGAGACCGATCGTGAACGCGACGCCGAGGATGCCGATAATTCGCCCGGCGATCGGAATCACCGTCGCACCGGCGAACAGTCCCGCGCCGAGCAGCAGGACGAACGCGACAAACGCCTTCGGCGAGAAGTAGGTATCCACCGCAAGCCACGACCGAAGCCCCGCAAGCCGTGAAGACGCAGTCGTCGACTCGCGGTCGTGTGCGGCGCCAGCGGCCACATCGGACTGGTCGGTGGCGGCCGACGGCGACGGCTCGGCGTCTGCGGCCTCGAATCCGGCATCCGAGAGCAGCCGATCCGTCTCCTCGAGGAGGTCGTCGGTGTCGCGGCTCTCGGTGACCTCGTCCGAGCGGTTGCTCATGACGAGGACTTGGACCGCCGACAGCATGGGTTTTTTCCTCGCCGAATCGTCAGCTGTCCTGTTTTTAACCCAACAGGTGGGGGCGTTTTTTCACCCCGGAAGCGGTATCACTCAGCGATGAACGCCGAACTGCTCGCGTTCGGCGCCAGTGCACTCGCGCTCGGAATCGGGGTGCTGGCCGCTGCGCACCGCCTCTATCCGCGACTCGAGGTCCCCGAGGAGACTGAGGCGTCCTTAGAGCTGTTGACCGCGATGATCGCCGGCATTCTCCTGTTGACTGGGCTGGGGCTGGTCTTGCTCGGCCTGTTCGGCTAACTCGCCGCTCGACTGCTGGGATCGATCCTCGCCAGCCACGCGAGTCGACCACAGAAAGCGTGCCTTCAAGTCCGACGCCGCGCAACGCCCACGCATGAATCCAGGCGATCGCGTTCGCGTCGACCGCGCGGATCGCACGTACGAAGGCGTGTTACTCCCCTCGAGCACGGACGACCACCTCGTCGTGAAACTCGAGGGCGGCTACAACATCGGTATCGATCGCGCCGAGGCCGACGTCGAACTACTCGCGGAGGACGTCTACGAGATCGACGGCACCGATGCAACGGGCGACGACGGTGCCTCGGAGATCGAGTTCGACGACGACTTGCCGACGATCTCGCTCATCTCAACGGGTGGCACGATCGCGTCGACGGTCGACTACCGCACGGGTGCGGTGACGGCCCAGTTCGACGCCGAAGACGTTCTGCGCGCCGTGCCGGATCTGGCAGGCCGAGCCAACTACCGCGGGCGCGTCGTCGCCAACATCCTCTCGGAGAACATGGAACCGCCGCTCTGGCAGGATCTCGCCGACGCCGTCGCCGAGGAGATCGAGGCCGGGGCCGACGGCGTCGTCGTCATGCACGGCACCGACACGATGCAGTACTCCGCGTCTGCGCTGTCCTTTATGCTCGAGACGCCCGTGCCGATCGTCTTTACGGGCTCCCAGCGCTCGGCCGACCGACCGTCCTCCGATAACGTGATGAACGCCGTTTCGGCCGTCGAAGCCGCGAAAAGCGACTGCGCAGAGGTGCTGGTCTGTATGCACGCGACCGAGAGCGACGACGTCTGTGCGCTCCACCGCGGCACGCGCGTCCGGAAGAACCACACCTCTCGGCGGGACGCCTTCGAGACCGTCGGTGCGAAACCGCTCGGCGAGGTCGAGTACGATACCGAGGAGATCACGTTCCGTCGTGACTACCAGCAGCGCGGCGCAGTCGACCTCGAGCGAGCCACCGCCCTCGAGAGCGACGTCGAACTGCTCAAGTTCACACCCGGGATGGACCCCGCCTTCCTCGACGTCGTCGAGGGCAGCGAGGGCCTGATCATCGAGGGCACCGGCCTCGGCCACGTCCACACCGATCTCATCCCCCGGATCGAAGAACTGATCGAAAACGGGACGACGACCGTCATGACGAGTCAGTGTCTCTCCGGCCGGGTCTGTGACCGGGTCTACGATACGGGTCGGGACCTGCTCGAGGCGGGTGTCGTCGAAGCCGGTGACACCCTCCCCGGAACGGCGAAAGTCAAACTGATGTGGGCACTCGCGAACAGCGAGGACGTCGAAGAGGCGATGGGGACGTCGCTGGCCGGCGAGATTCAGGATCGGTCGGTGCCCTGGGAGTAGTCAGCGCGGAGTGGCTGGCTGTTCGACGCCAGCCGTCTGATGTCCGACGTCGGGAGTGACGATTTTCCTGCTTCGGGTCGAACTGACCGCGTATGAGCGATGCGTCAGCTGCCGACCCCACCATCGAGATTCGCCGTGCGACCCACGACGATTACGACGCCGTCGTCGGCTTTACGAGCGAGATCTGGGCCGACCGCGGCGGTGACTACATTCCCGACATCTACCACGAGTGGCTCGAGGACGACGACGAGACGGACAGAAAGACCTTCCTCGCGGAGGTCGACGGCGAGGCCGCGGGCATCGTGCAGGCAGTGATGCTCACGCCCGACGAGGCCTGGTTTCAGGGGATTCGCGTCGCCGCCGACTATCGGGGGCAGGGCGTCAGCCACCGGTTGAACGAGGCTTGCTTCGAGTGGGCGCGAGCGCAGGGAGCCACGGTCGCTCGAGTAATGATCTTCTCGTGGAACACGGTCTCACTCGGTGCCGCGCGGGCGAGCGGCTACGAGCCGATCACCGAGTTCCGGTTCGCCCAGCCGGCCCCCGATCCGGACGCCGAAGCGCTACAGTCGGTCTCGATCGATCCGACGGCGGCGTGGCGATACTGGACCCACAGCGACGCCCGCACCCATCTCTCGGGACTTGGGCTCGCCCCCGAGGAGTCGTGGGCCGTCAGAGAGCTCACGCGGGGCGACTTCGACCGGCTCGCCGACGAGACGGCCGTCTTCGCCGTCGACGGCGAGGCCGGCCTCGCGGGGACGGCTTACCGATCGCGGACGTTCGAGCGCCCCGTCGAGGACGAGTCGGGTGACTCGAGCACTGAAACGTGGGCCGAGTACGGCGTCGGCGCGTGGGACGACGCGGCGGCTGCTCGCTCGCTGTTCGCGGCGATCGCCCGCGACGCTGCCGCCTGCGGGGCCGACGAGACGCGTGTGTTGATCCCCGAAACCGCTCGCACCGTCACCGACGCCGCCTACGCGGGCGTCGAACTCGCCGAGGAACCGGATTTCGTCCTCGGGATCGATCTCACGGGGCAGTGACGATTCTCACTGCGTGCTCGGCCACGATCGCAGCTATCCGCCGCTGACCGGCGGGAACAGCGCCAGTTCGTCGCCGCCCTCGAGTACCGTCTCGAGACCGTCTTCCTCGACTAAGACGTTCGTACCGTTCCGAAGCACGTTGATCTGCGAGCGCAGGTCGCCGTCGTCGTCGAGGACGCGCTCCTCGAGTGCGGGCCGGTCGTCGAGGAGTTCCTCGAGAGCGTCACCGACGGTGTCGCCGGCGGCCGCGTCGACGGTGGCGTGTTTGGTACCCGCGTGCTCGGCGAGATCGGCAAAGAGTTTCCAGTCCGTGGACATACGTGGCGGTATCGGTGCCGAAGGCAAGTAGCTACCGCTCCCGCGTACGTTCTGCCGCTGCTTCTTTTGCCCCGTTCGATGGCGACTCAGGTTCACGCTCCAACTCGGAAACCCGACGCAGGGCGTCCGGTCGACCCAGTACGTAGGCCACGTCGCCGGCCGCGAGTCGAAGCTCGTCGTCGGGCAGGGCGAGCTGGTCGTCGCTCGCCGCCTCGCCCCGCTCGAGGGCGACGACGAGCACCGGCAACGAGCCGACCGTCGCTCCCTCGAGCGGATCGCCTGCGGCGATGGGCAGGGTAGTCACGGTTTCGTCGGCCGCCCGAAGCAGCGAGACGAGTTCTCGTTCCGCACCGGGGCTTCGCGGGAGCGTCACCAGCCGGTACGCCGTGTCATCGGCGGGCCGCGCCGACTCGGGCTGACTGCTGACAGCGTCACCCTCGAGGGGAGCCTGCCGGCGCAGCGTTCGCGCATCGGCGGCGTCGACCGCGACGGTGGCCACGTCGTTGGCGACACCGCGGAGTTCGCCCCCGGCGACTCGCTGAAGCGAGTCCCCGTCCCGGCGCCAGATACGAACGGCATCGCCGGGGCTCGCGTCGGGTGCTGGATCGGCGCTGATCGCGACGGCGACGCTCCCGGGCGCGAGCGTGGGCCCGATCCCCGCCGGACGGCTGCCGACCGCGAGGTACTCGATCGTCCCGTCGGCCGCGAACTCCACGTCGACGTGGCCGATCCCGTGATCGCGCTGGAGCCGATCGGTCAGCCGCTCCCGGCGCTCCTCGAGCGAGAGTCGCCGCGGCAAGAGCACCGTCTCGCCCGCGAGTTCGGTTTTCGTCTCGACGGAGACGGGGTCGTAGCCGTCGATATCCTCGATCGTCTCGGGGAGTTCAACGGTGACGACGCGGCCGGCCGAGCGAACGAGTTGGCTCACGTCGGTAATCGTCTGCGGGGCCGTAATCGAGAACACGTCTCGAGCGAGGTGGTCGCCGATCCGTCGGCCGCCGTCGGCGGCGATCGCGCTCACGGTGAAGGCAGCGACGGTGTAGACGGCCGTTTCGGGGTCGAGCAACGGTGTTTCGCCGATGATCGCGTCCTGAAGCGCCGTCTTCGTGTTCAGCCAGATCGCCACCATCGAGACGCCACAGAGGATCGCCACTCCCTCGGGAATCTCGTCGGCGCTGTACCAGTGGTAGACGAACGCGACGCCCAGTCCGGTGCCGCCCGCGAGCAAACTGAAACCGAGCAGTCGAACGAGCGCATCGAGCAGCGTCTCCGACGTGAGCTGGGCGACGACGGGGTCGATCACGCTCGATCACCACGAGCCCGTCCGGCTGGCCGTATCCACGTCGCGTTCATCGGGCGACCGCCTCCGCGAACGCCTCGGTCGCCGACTCCGGGCCCGCGACGAACACCTCGTCGCCGGCCTCGAGGGCGCGTTCGATGCCGGGACCGAACACCCAGCCGTGGCGACGACCGCTCGTCTCGCTGCCCTGTCGGCGGACGGCGAGGATCGTCACGTCCGTCGCCGGCACCGTCTCCTCGTCGGTCGAGCCGACCGTAAGCCGGCGGATGACGTGGCCGGCCCGCCTGACCAGCGCGAACGCCTCGAATTCCTGGCTCGTGCCCCGCGATTGGACGACGAGTTGAGGCTGGTCCGTCTCGAGCAGCGGCGTGATCGCTCGAGGGGACACAGCAACGGTCACGCGGCCGACACCGCCCGCAGTCGCCGCCGTCGGTTTGGCGGTCGGTTCCGCGTCCGCAGCCGCCTCGCCGTCCTCGAGTGGGGCTGCCTCGCCGTCGGCTGTCGGCTCGCCGGTCGCTCTCTCGTCGTCGGTCGCGTCGAGGTCGGTTCGAGCGCTCAAAACCGTCCCGCTGATCGATCGGTCCTCCGTCCGGACGGCTACCGCGTCGCCGCGAGCCAGTCCCGTCGGGACCAGCGTCACGAGCGAGACGGCACGCTGGCCCTCCGGAACGCGCCGGGAGAGTCCACCGGACGGCGGCGCGGCGACGATCGTCGCCCGCGCCTGCTCGTCGATCGTCACGTCGACGTCGGCGAGGTCGTGGTCCGTCCGCAGGCGCTCCTCGAGTCGGGACTCGAGTTCCGTCAGCGGAATGTCGGCGGGGAGTCGCCACGATCCCGATTTCAGCGTCGTCCGGAGGGCGGGCGTCAACGGCGGGTACCCCTCCATATCGCGGATTTCGCCGGTCGGACGGACCGTGACCTGTCCCATCGTTCCAACGAGTTCGACGACGTCGGCTGACAGCGTTCGCTGGCGGATCGAGGTCAGCGAGAGTCGGCGTGGCAGTTCCGCGCCGAGTTTGTCCCCCTGATTGTGGGCGTAGAGGGCGAGCATAAGCACGACGAGGACGGCGACGAGCAGTCGTGGCGACTGGGCGATGTCGGGCTGGACGAGTCCGAGCAGGCCACCCTGCACGCTCGCGATCGACAGCGCGAGCACGACGACACCGAACCCGGGGAGAGTAACGCCGGTGAAGTAGCGGACCAGAAAGCCCAGCGACCCGGCGACGAACGCGGGGACGATGCCGGTCAACAGCCCGAGATAGAGCCCGAGGAGGATCTCGACCGGAAGTGTCATGTGGGGTTGGTGGTCCGGGAGTGGTAAACCACTACCGGCACGGCGACCGAGTGCGGGTGAATGTGTGCATGTCGGATCGGAAATCGAGTCCGGGAGGCGATCCGACTCGTTTCCGGTTGCATCGGGTCGGGAAGGAGGCCAGTCACACGTTGTCCACGACTGGTGTCCTCGAGAGACCCCGTCCAGCCGGCGAAATTACTGCTTTGGGTTTCGCCGACCGAGGGGCGCATCCGGAGACGGAGCCGTTAACTGAACCCATCGCTCATCGGCGGATATGCCTGACGACCGGTCGTTTCGTTCGCAACTGCCCGAGAACTGGCAGCGGGTGCTCTCGATACGAGCAGCTATTGCGCTCGCACTGGCGGTTGCGCTGCTGTCGGTTGCGACAGCGCTCGTAAACATCGGGCTCGACACCGTTGGGGGACCGCTCGCACCGTACGTCCCGGAAGCCGTCCAGAACGCCGCCGGCTTCACCGGCGCACTGACGGGATTCCTGATGGTCGGCAGCGCGCTCGCACTTCGGCGCGGCCTGCGGGCAGGCTGGTGGGCGACGCTGCTGTTGCTCCCGTTGACCGCAGCGCAGGGATTGCTCCAGTCGAGTGAGTACTCGCTGCCACTGGTCGTCCTATCGCTGATTGCGATCCCCGTGTTGTTACTGAGTCGCAACCGGTTCGATCAGTCGCTCTCGTTGAGTACGACCCAGATCGCAGCCGGCGCTGCACTGATCGGCGTTCAGGCCTACGGAACCTTCGGCGCGTACGCGCTTCGGGAGGACTTCGACGGCATCACCACCATTCTCGATGCGTTTTACTTTACGCTGATTACCTCGAGTACGGTCGGCTACGGCGACATTACGCCGGATCCGACGTCGACAGAAGCGATGCTGTTTACCATGTCCGTGCTCATCCTCGGTGTGGCCAGTTTCGGTATCGCTATCGGGGCGCTCGTCGGGCCGGCGATTCAGGCTCGCATCACGAAGACACTCGGAAAAATGACCGACTCACAACTCGAGCTACTCGAGGACCACATCCTCGTGCTCGGCTACGGCAAACTCACTGAACCGATCGTCGACGAACTCGCGGCCAACGACCGGGCGTTCGTCGTCGTAACACACGACCGCGAGGTCGCAGCGGATCTCTCCGACCGGGACATTCCGGTGATCACGGGTGATCCGAGCGACGAAGAACCGCTCAAGCGAGCGAAGATCGACCGCGCGAGCGCGATTCTCGTCGCGACGAACCACGACGCCGAAGACGCGTTTTCGATCCTCACCGCACGCCAACTCGCGCCGGAGTGTCGGATCGTCGCCGCCGCGACCGACCGCGAGAACACACGGAAACTCGAGCACGCGGGCGCGGACGCGGTGATCAGTCCAACGGTGCTCGGCGGTCACCTGCTGGTGCGGTCGGCACTCGGCAGCGACGACAGCGATCTGATCGAGCGAATCATCGGGAGCGATTGAGACGGGCTGCGGTCCCGAAACCCGAACACTCACAGGACGTTACGGGCACACTGATACTGCCTGACAAGAGTCTGTCTGAGCCACAGCTACGGCAGTTCGGACGGGGTCCGCTTACCGGTGGCGACCCCGGTGGACGATCGCCACGTCGGCCTCGAGGTCTTTGAGTCGCCGGAACGTCGGCGGGGAGACGAACCGCGAGGCGGCCGACCGGTCGGTGCTCGAGCCGACGAAAATCACGTCGTACTGCGGGGCGATCCGCGCGAGACACGACTCCACCTGCTCGGTGACGACGTGCGTCTCGAAGCGGCCGTCGAAGGCGTCGACGAGATCCGCGACCGTACTTTCGGCGGTTCGACGCTGGGATTCGCGCTCGATACAGGTACAGATGCTCGTGGGATGCCAGGAGTCGGTTGCCCGCTGTGCGAAGTCGACCATCGCGCGAGCGGTGTCGCCGGCGCCACGGACCGCGACGAGGCTGCGCTGCCATTGCTGGTGGCTGGTTGCGGGCCGGAAGGCGATCACGTCGATCTCGCTGTCGAACAGTCCCGTGATGAACGACGAGAGCCCGCCGCTGTCGTGTTCGGCGTACGGTGCGACGATGAGATCGCAGTTGTGCTCGCGAGCAGTTCGGAGCACGAGGTCGGCCGACCGCTCGTCGGCGGCCGCAACGACGACCTCACAGGGCAGCTCGTACTCGCGCTCGAGGTCGGCTGCGAGTGACTCGAGTTCGTCGACAGTTCGGTCGGCCGCGTCACCGGTATCGTCCTCGTGGTCGGTTTTCGCTGCCGCTTCCGGGGCCGTGTCGAAGAGGACGACCTTGCCGGCCGCGTGGGCGCTGGCGAGTTCGGTCGCGAAGCGAGCGACCGTCTCCGTGTCGTCGCCCATCGGGACGAGCACGTGGTCGTCGCCACTGGCCGTCTGATAGAGATAGCGCGCACGCTTCTCGTAGATGCGGTTCCGCCAAACGACGAACGCGGCCGCGACGAACGAACTCGAGACAACGATCCCGAGCACGTACGCGAACTGTGCGTTTCCGGTCACCAGGACGAGCAACGCGGTCGAAAACGCCGTCGGCTCCTCGAGGTCGAGCGCCCAGGTGATCGCACCGGTAAAGAAGACACCCAGCGCCGCGCCGATCGTGCTCACGGCGCTGCCGTTCAGCCCCACGCCGGTCGCGAGCGCGAGCGCGAGCCACCCACAGAGCGCGCCCGCGGTCATGCCGCCGACGAACTTCGCCGGCGTGGAGTAGCGGCCTTCGGGATGGGCAAAGAGCGTGTACGTTCCCGACGCCAGCGGCGGAAACAGCAGAAACGAGACGGCCGCCGTCGCGTTCGACAGCCACGTCACGGCGGCGATCAGCAACGGGACGAACACCAGCACCGAGAGATGCAAGAGATTTCGCGTTTGTTCGACCCACCGGACGAACGCGTCGAGTTCCCGTCGCTCAAATCGACGGATTCGTCGTCGAAACGAGCGCACGTGCGCTCGAACCCGCTCGAGCATACCACATACTGGTCGGCACTCGAGGAAAAGGATTCGCCTCGCCGACCGACTACGGCGACGGCGCGCCCTCCAGAATGGCCACACCGCTCGAGGCCCCGATCCGTTCGGCACCGGCCTCGAGCATGGCGATCGCCTCGTCGTAGCTGCCGATGCCGCCGCTGGCTTTGACGGGCAGATACTCGTGCATCCGTTCGACGGCTGCGATGGTCGCCCCACCTTCCGAGAAGCCGGTCGAGGTTTTGACCATCGCCGCGTCGGCCGCGGTGGCGGCCTCGCAGGCTCGATCGATCTCGGCGTCGGTCAACAGCGCGGTCTCGAGGATTACTTTGACCGGGATCGGAACCGCGGCGACGAGTTCGGCGAGTTCGTCTCTGACGGCGTCGTCATCGCCGGCTTTCAGGCGACCGACGTTGATGACGACGTCGAGTTCGTCCGCGCCGGCCTTCCAGGCGAGGACGCCCTCCCGGCGTTTCACGTCGTGGTCGTTCTGGCCGTGTGGAAACCCGACGACGGTCGCGAGCGTGACGTCGGGTGCGTACTCGGTCGCCATCTCGAGGGCGTACGGCGGGATACAGGCGTTCATTCCCCATTCGGCGGCGTCGTCGAGCGTCCGTCGGACGTCGTCCGGCGTGGTCTCGGGGCCGAGGACGGTGTGATCGATCAGGGGGGCGAGCTCGGAGCGGTCCATACGGTGTGGACTCGCCGAGCGGTCAAAAACCCGCCCGATAACTTTTGGCTGCCGACATGCAACTACTCGACATGGACTCCCGCCAGCCCGACGTCGATCCAGCGGTCGTCGCGACCGCTGACGACATCGCGGCGATGCGAATTCGGGGCGCGGCGACCATCGCCGACGCGGCCGCCGAAGCGCTTGCGACGCAGGCCAAGCGATCGGACGCGACGGCGCCGGACGTCTTCGAGCGACAGCTGCGGGCCGCTGCGAAAATGCTCTACGAGACCCGCCCGACTGCGGTGAGCCTCCCGAACGCGCTCCGGTACGTCCTGCATGGCATGGGCGGCGCGAGCGTCTCGGCGCTTCGGGACGCGACGACCGATCGCGCCGAGGAGTTTCAACGCGAACTGGCGCGGGCGCAGACCACACTGGGATCGATCGGCGCGAACCGCCTTCGCGATGGCGACGTCGTGATGACACACTGTCACTCGACGGACGCGCTGGCGTGTCTCGAGGCCGCCCTTGAGGACGGCAAAGCGATCGAAGCGATCGTCAAGGAGACGCGCCCGCGAAAGCAAGGCCACATCACGGCGCGGCAGCTCCGCGAGTGGGACGTCCCGGTGACGCTAATCGTCGACAACGCGGCTCGGCGATACCTCGACGAAGCGGACCACGTGCTGGTGGGAGCGGACAGCATCGCCGCCGATGGCAGCGTCATCAACAAGATCGGTACCAGCGGGCTGGCGGTCAACGCCCGCGAGCGCGGCGTGCCGGTGATGGTTGCCGCACAGACGATCAAACTCCATCCGGACACGATGACGGGCCACACCGTCGAAATCGAGATGCGAGACGAAGCCGAAGTGCTCTCCGACGAGCAGCGGGTCGACATCGTCGGCGACGCCACCGACGCCGGGGACGGACTCGTCGTCGAAAATCCCGCGTTCGACGTCACGCCGCCGCGGTACGTCGACGCGATCGTCACCGAACGCGGTCAGTTCCCGCCCGAAAGCATCGTGACGCTGATGCGAGAACTGTTCGGCGAGACGACTGGCGAGCCGTGGGAGCCGTAGCGCCGCCGGCACCGGCACGACTTTTTGAGGAATCGCTTCGGAGAAAATTCCACTCGTGTAACCCATTGGCGATCGGAAAGTGTTAGTCGCTGGTGTGTGCCAGTACCTGTATGGTATTACCCGAGGGGTTCGTGCTCCCGCCGTGGTACCTCCTCGTACCGATGCTGGTGGTACTGGCGGGGATCATCGCGCTGCTGTGGGCACTCGAGCCGCCGGTGACCGATCGGACCGTGCTGGCGTTTGCGCCGTGGATGATGTTCGGCTCAACGCTACACGTCCTCCATCGAATCGAGGTGTATCCGGATCGCATCGAACCGTTGTTCGCCTCGCCGAGCGTCTATCTGGTGACGGCGATCGTCGCCGGGGCCGCGTGGATCGTTGCGATCTTTCTGTACGCCGGCGGGCTCCAGCCGACAATTTCGCGGTTCGTCGGCATCTCCGGCACCGCGTTCTTCGCCGTCTTCACGATGATCACGATCAACATCGGTCTGGAACGGGGCACGTTCGAACCGTTCTGGCCGGTTATCGCCGTCGTCGCAACCGGCGTCGTCACCGCACTCGCCTGGGTTGCGCTCAGTCTCACCTTCACCGATGTCGCCACGACGACGGGCATGACTGGCGCGCTCGTCGTCTTCGGGCACGCGTTAGACGGCGTGTCGACGGCGATCGGCTACGACGTCCTCGGGGCTGGCGAGACGGTCCCGCTCTCGAGACTGATTCTCGAGGCCGGCGAGGCGCTGCCGACTGCGCCGTACATCGGTGCCGGGTGGCTGTTCGTCCTCGTTAAAACGGTCCTCGCACTGGTGATCCTCGGGCTGTTCAAAGAGTACGTCGACGAACAGCCCCAGCAGGCCCGGACTATCCTCGCACTGGTCGCCGCAGTCGGGCTCGGCCCGGGCATTCACAACGTCTTGCTCTTTCTGATTACCTAGGCTTTTTTCGGCGGCCACCGTCTTGCTGTAGCATCGAATGGCTCCCACCGTACTCACCGCCGGGCACGTCAACTGGGACGTGACGCTCCGGCTCGATCGGCTCCCCGAAGCCGACGGCGAGTCGATGATCCGTACTCAACGCCAGTCCGGCGGTGGCAGCGCCGCGAACGTCGCCGCCGCCCTCGCCGGCCTCGAGGTCGACACCGGCCTGATCGGAAGCGTCGGCGACGACGATAACGGGCTGCTGGCCAGACACGACCTCGAGTCGGCAGGCGTCTCGCTGTCGGGACTGCGCGTCGTCGAGGGCGCCGAGACGGCCGTCAAGTACCTGCTCGTCGACGACGACGGCGAAGTCTCGATCCTCGGCAACGACGGCGTCAACGAGGCCGTCCGGCCGGCCGACCTCGAGCCCGAGCGAATCCGTGCGGCCGACCACGTCCACCTCACGAGCCAGCGCCCCGAGACTGCGGCGGCAATCGCCGACATCGCGACGGCCACCGGCGCGACTGTCAGTTTCGATCCCGGCCGGCGCTTTGGCGATCGCGAGTACGACGAAACGCTTGCGGTCGCCGACGTCCTCTTCGTCACCGAGCACGAGGCCGCGGCGCTGGCCGACGTCGACGCCGACCTTTCGGACGACCGCCTCGTCGTCACCACCGCCGGCGGCGACGGCGCGACGGTCAGAACGCCGGATGGAACCGCCACTCATCCCGGATTCGACATCGAACCCGTCGACACGGCCGGGGCCGGCGACGCGTTCGCGGCGGGCTTTCTCGCGACCCGACTCGCGGGCGGCGACATCGAAACCGCCCTTGAGTACGCAAACGCCTGTGGGGCGCTCACCGCGAGTCGAGACGGCGCACGAAACGCCCCGACGGCAGCCGAGGTCGACGCATTTCTCGCCGACCGGTCGTGAGACACGTTTTTATAGACACATTTCGACGACTGAATGAGGGCGATTCCGGTGCAGTCTATCGGTTCTCACCGGCCGTTGTCTGACGGCAGTTATATTACCGGAGACGTTGGCCACTTGAGTAGATAGTCACGGAGACGTGACGGAGAGACATGACGGAAGGCACTATCAGCAATTCCCACGGATGTGCGTTCAGACACCACATCCAGTACGAGCGGGACGCGGACGAAGCGCCGAGCATCGCTGCCGCAACGGCACTGGCACAGTATCACGGCGACGACGTCACGGAAACCGACACACGGCTGTACGATTACATCGATCCGGACGCGCTCGACGCACTCTTTGCGGACACGGAGAGAGGGGCCCGTCGACACACCGGAACCGTCGAGTTCACCGTCGAAGACGCGACGGTGACGGTCGGCCCCGACCGGATCAAGGTGTATCGAACCGAGTGACGGGGGCGACCATCCCCTGATCTGACTGTCCGTCTCTCGTGTGGGGCGGAGTGGTGGTCGTGTTTCGCAGTCGTCGACTCGAGACACGGCCTCGAATCTTTTTTCTCGTCACCGCGGGAAGCGACGGGTATGGCAACCCAACCACACCTGCTGGTCGACGAGGGAGACCTGACCGATCGCGTACTTATTCCGGGCGATCCGGGCCGCGTCGATCGGATCGCCAGCCACTGTGACGAGGCCGAAACGGTCGCCGAAAACCGCGAGTACAAGGTCGTCAACGCCACCTACGAGGGCCAGGAGCTGACGATCTGCTCGACCGGCATCGGCTGTCCGTCGGCCGCGATCGCGATTGAGGAACTGGCGAACGTCGGCGTCGAGACGTTCATCCGCGTCGGGACGACCGGCGCGCTCCAGTCCGACATCGAGATCGGCGACATGGTCGTCGCGACCGGCGCCGCAAAAAACGAGGGGACCACGAAACGGTACGAGGCCGTCGAGTACCCCGCCGTCCCGGATTACGACGTGCTGTCGGCGCTCGTCGATTCCGCCGAGGCAAACGACGAAGAGGTTCACGTCGGCCCGATCGCCTCCGACGACGCCTACTACGCCGAGTCCGAGGACGCCGTCGCCGACTGGGAAGCCGCCGGCCTGCTCGCCGTCGAGATGGAAGCCGCCGCCGTCTTCTCGCTGGCCCGCCGCAAGGGCCTGCGCGCCGGCGCGATCTGTACCGTCGACGGCAACCTCGTCGAAGGCACGCAGAAAGGGACCGACACCGAAGACGACGAACTCCCCGAGAAGGCCAAGAACAACGTCGCCCGCGCAATCGACATCGCGCTCGAGGCCGCCGTCGACCTCTAACCGGACCCGTTTTTGCTCGAGTCGATCCGTTCCTCGAGAACCCGTTCTCTCCGCTGCGCTCTCGCCGCTCGAGATGCAGTTAGCGATGCTGCGAGCGCCGTCGCACCGTCGGTCGCTCGCTTCGTCACGGACAGTGTGCAGGTCGGCGTTCGAAATCAGTTCGTTGGTGGCGCTCGCCTCGGCGTCGTCGGTGCTTCAGTCGCCCGGTTCGAGCAGAGGCAATCACTAACACGCTGGCCCGACGAGAGTCCGTATGGCAGATCCATCGAGCGACTCCGTCACCGTTGCCTTCGAGCGAGGCTACGACCGCGACGAACTCGCTGCCCTCTTCGGGGACCTCGAGACGGCACTGACGGCCAACCGACCGCTGTGGCTGACTGACGGCGACCGGACTGTGCGAGTCACGATTCCATCACACGTTGTCGCGATGGCCGAAACTCGTCACGACGCCACCGAACCGCCGGTCGACGAACTAACGCTCTCCCTCGAGTGGGACGATCCGGACGGCTCGCGGCTCCGACTCGAGGACGCCGAGCGCGACGGACCCGAGATTACGAGCGACGAACCACCAGCCACGGGTGACGCGACGGCCGATTCGGGGATGGCGACGATTCCGCCGGACGCGGTCTCCGGTGGGGACGAACCAGAGACGGCTCGAGCGGACGCTCCCGAGGCAGCGTCGGAGACACAGCCGGAATCGACGCCGGACCAAGGCGAGCGATACAGTCGATTCGAGGTCTACGAGGACCGCGCTGGCGAGTGGCGCTGGCGATTGGTACACTGGAACGGCAACATCATCGCCGACAGCGGCGAGGGGTACTCCTCACGGTCGAACGCCAGACGCGCCGCACGCGGGGTTATGCGCAACGCCCCGACTGCGACGCTCGAAGACGCCGAGCGCTGACGGACGCCGTCACGGCTCACGGACGAACTCGTCGGAGTCGAAATCGACTGCCGGCGTCCGGGATGCCGACTCGTAGCGGAGCGACGGCGTCCGGCCGTCCGGAACTGCGCCGTACTGCTGCAGAAACGCGACGATGCCGCGTTTGCCGCCGAAGTCGCCGCGATAGCGTCGAAACAGCCGTGGCACGGTCGCGACGTCTCGTTCCCGGTCGTACGTCACGTTCTCCTCGAGAAACCACTCGACGGCGATATCGAGTTCCGTCTCGACGTCATCCGGCGAGTACGTCGTGATCGGGGTCGCGTGGTCGGCACCGTCGCTCACCGCGAAATGGATCCGTGGCTCGCAGTCGGGCAAGCGGAACTGCCGTTCGAACGACGACGGGAACGGTCGCGGCAGATAGCCGAATCCCCACGGGTGTTTCGAACAGCGAAGCATACCGTGTTCGATGTCGTTGAGGCTCATCCAGACGCCGCTCACCGGGATTCGGTCGCGAGTACGGAGCTTCCAGCGCGTTCGAATACCACCCTCGAGCACCGATGGCTCGGCCTCCGAGAGCAACTGCGCGTAGGCGTTGTAGCAGTTGAGCCAGAAGGCGAGTTTCCCCTCGCGGCTGGCGAGTGCACGCTCTAGTCGCGATCGCTCGAGGGTCGCAAGCCGGTCTTGCAGCCAGTCGGTATCCCCCTCAGTCTTGACCGTATACAACAGATCGGCCGACAGAGAGAGGGGATCGAGCTGGGTCGGCATTCGTTCGACCGTTGGCGAACCAGACCCTTGAAGCCGTGTGGCGAGTGGCGGTGACACTCTCATCGAGAGACATGTCTGGATCAGTTTTATCCGACACTTCGTAGAGAGAAACACTGTGAACCTGAGTAAGGGGTATCTCCTGGCGCTTGTCCTCCTCTTTGCGTACCTCTCGTGGCAACTGGTAACGCCGTTTCTGCAGTTCGTCCTCGGAGCCGTACTCATCGCGTTCGTGTGTTATCCGATGCAGGCCCGACTCGAGGCCTACGTGTCGCCGTCGGTCGCTGCGTTCTCGCTCGTCGTGGTGTCGATCGTCGCCTTCATTATCCCGTTCGTTCTCGTGATTGCCGTCGTCGCCGACGAGGCCGCACGGATCGCACAGGAACGCGATCCACGGGCGCTGCAGACAGACGAACTCGAGGCACGAATCGAAGCCGAAACGGGGTTCGAGGTCGATCTGACGGAGACGGTCGTCTCCTCAGCAGAACAGATCGGGACCGCCGTCTTCGAGCAGACGACGGCGTGGTTCAGCGTGGTGACTCACGCGCTGATCGGTCTTGGGGTGGCTCTGTTTCTCCTCTACTACCTGCTCAAGGATGGCGACAATCTGCTACGGTGGCTTCGAGAGATAACTCCACTCCCCAAGGACGTGCAGAACGCCCTCTACGGTGAACTCAGCGACGTCATGTGGGCTGTTCTGGCCGGCCACGTCCTGATCGCGATCATCCAAGGTGTCATCGCCGGGCTGGGGCTGTTCGCGACCGGCATTCCGAACGCCGCGTTCTGGACGTTTATCATGGTAATCCTTGCGCTCATCCCATTGGTCGGCGCGTTTTTGGTCTGGGGGCCGGCCGTCGGGTATCTCCTGGTTATCGGCGAACCGATCCTCGCGATCATCTTGGCGATCTACAGCACGATCGTCGTCGGCCTCTCGGACGACTATCTGCGGCCGATACTCGTCGACCGGTACGCCAGCCTCAATCCCGCTGTCATCATCATCGGCGTGCTCGGCGGCATCTACGCCTACGGCATCATGGGGCTGTTCTTCGGCCCCGTTCTCGTCGGTGGGCTACTCGCGACCCTCGACGTCGTCAACGATCACTACGACCGTCTCGGCGACGAGACACGGTCGTGACTCGAGGGGTCCGTAACGGCCGCTATGGGGACACTGCCACATCGTGTCAATCCTTTATTTATCTAGCCGTGGTCAGGAGTCCGAGTATGCCAGACGAGAACGTCCACGAGTTGGCGGCGCCGGATCGAGCGATCGACCACGACGAGTTCGATCCACTGGGGACGCTGACGTTGATTGTATTATACTTTCTCGTGCTCGTGTTAATGTGGCTGTTTACGTACTTTATCGAATTTCTCGGCAACGATCCGACACCACTGGTGATCGTATGAGAATTCATACTTACGAGAAACTGTGGCTCGTTGCTGCATTCCTGTTGATCGTGGGGTTCATCGCGACGATCACGTACGGCTCGGTGGGCCTCGGAATCCAGATGATCGACGATAGCGAAGAGACGCTCAGTCCCGACGACATCAACGACGACGAGCGTTTCGGCGAACCGCGCGTCGAGCAAGTCGGTGAAAACGAGTACGAAGCCTACGTCGTCGCCCAGACGTTTATTTTCCAGCCCGACCCGATCGAAATACCCGCAAACAGCCGAGTGACCTTTTATGTGACCAGTCGGGACGTGATCCACGGCTTCGATGTCGTCGGGACGAATACCAACACGATGGTGATCCCCGGTGAGGTCTCGAAGATGACCGTCGAGTTCGACGAACCCGACGAGTACGGGATCGTCTGCAACGAGTACTGTGGCGACTTCCACCACACGATGGAAGGCCAACTCAACGTCGTTCCCGAAGACGAGTTCGACATGACCGAACTCGAGGTCGAAGCCGACGACGAAGTCGAGCTCGGCGACGAAGCGACCGTCACCATCACCGTCGAAAACGGCGCGCTCGACGACCTCGAGACGACGGCCACGTTCGAGATCGGCGACCAGACGGTCGAAGAGGACATCACCGTGCCCGGACAGGACTCCGAGGAGGTGACCGTCACCGTCGATTCGACTGAACTCGGTGAAGGGGACCACGACTGGACGGTCACGGTCGACGACTACGAGGAGAGTGGGACGCTGACCGTGGCCGAAGACCTCGAGAGCGAGGACGAGGATGGCGCCGATGGCGGCGATGGAAGCGAAACGGACGAGGACGCCGAGGCGGGTAATGACAATGAGTAACACGTTTGTCGACGCGTATCCGGACCAAGCACGCTTCATTCGGCGGGTGTTTGCCACCTCGTTTACCGCCTTCGCCGTCGGCGCGTTCTTCGGCTTGATTCAGGCACTCCATCGGACGGATATCCTCAGAGTCCTCGAGTCGCCGGACTACTACACCGTGTTGACCGGTCACGGCGTCTTTCTGGTCCTCTCGTTTACGATCTTTTTCCTCGTGGGAGTCTATCAGTGGGCAGTCACCGACAGCCTCGAGCGCCGCCCGGTCGATATGCGGTTTACTTGGGGCTGGTACGGCCTGATGGTTCTCGGTACGTTGCTCGCAGCGTTTGCGATCCTGGCCGGCTTCGTCGAGGAGATCGACGTGAGTGCGGACACACTCTTTACGTTCTACGCACCGCTGCAGGGCCATCCGATCTTCTACGTCGGGCTGGTGTTGTTCGTCGTCGGAACCTGGCTCGCGGGCGTCGACTGGTTCCGGTCGTGGTGGGCTTGGAAAGGAGACCACCCGGGCGAGCGGATCCCGCTGCCGACGTTTATGGTTCTGACGACGATGATCATGTGGTACATCTCGTCGATCGGCGTCGCCGTGGCGATTCTCGCGTTTATTTTGCCGTGGACGCTCGGTCTCGTGGAATCGGTCAATCCGACGCTGACGCGAACGCTGTTCTGGTACTTCGGTCACCCAGTCGTCTACTTCTGGTTGTTACCGGCGTATCTGCTGTGGTACATTCTGTTGCCGAAACTCTCCGGCGGCCGACTGTTCAGCGATCCGCTCGCTCGAGTCGTGTTCATCCTGTTTATCTTGCTGTCGACGCCGGTCGGGATCCACCACCAGTATCTCGATCCGGGGATCGCGGACGGATTCAAATTCATCGTGATGACGAACACCATGTTTCTCCTGTTGCCGAGCCTGCTGACGGCCTTTACTGTCGTTGCCAGCATGGAACACGGCGCTCGACAGCGCGGCGGGACGGGTTACGTCGGCTGGCTCAGAGCCCTGCCGTGGCGAGAGCCGGCGTTTACCGGGATGGCACTGGCAGGGCTCGTCTTCGCGTTCGGCGGCTTTACCGGCATCGTCAACGCCGGGATGAACATCAACTACCTCGTCCACAACTCGCTGTGGGTGCCCGGCCACATTCACACGCAGGTCGGCACCGCGACCGCACTGACGTTCATGGCCGGCTCCTACTGGCTCGTCCCGCAACTGACCGGAAACCGCCTCGTCGGGCGCACGATCGGGCTGGTCCAGGTCCTGTTGTGGTTCATCGGGATCGTGTTCATGACGAACTCGATGTACCGCGGCGGGTTGGTCGGCATGCCCCGGCGAACCGCCGAACCGCAGTACGAAGGCTTCCAGTACGAAGTCGCCGCCGGCTCGGTCGGTGAACTCAACGCGCAACTCGCCATCGGCGGCGTGCTCCTGTTCGTCTCGGCGATGCTGTTCCTCGCGCTGATGCTTTTGACCCTGTTCAACCCAGACAGCGAACCGATCGACAATCGGACGATCCCAGCGCCGCTATCCGGTCCCGACGACGCACCGGCCGTCCTCGACAACCTGAAGCTCTGGACCGCCATCGCCGCCGTTTTGGTCCTGTTGGCGTACTCGCTACCGCTCGCCAGTATCGTCACGCGAGGTGGCCTGTTCGGCCCGGATATCGGTCCTTTTCCCGTCACGATCGAAGAAAGTGGAAGCATCGAACTTGTCCGAATGGGTCTCGAGTTCGCCCTCGAGACCGTCGGTCGGTGATCTTCGATGCGTCTCACGCTTCCTCGATTGCTCTTAGTGATCGCGTTTCTGATCGTCGTTCTCGTCGAGTTGCGAACCGTGCTCGGCTTTTTCGATATCGCGGTCCCGTTTACCACCGTGATCGTCGTCGGTGTCGTCGTGATCGGGGCGCTTGTTCTCTGGTCGCTACTCTCGAGTGGAGAGCGCTCGAACGAGTAAGCCCCACTCGAGCGCCACAATCCGTCGCGCTTTTGCCCGACCAGCCCTGAAGAGCGGACACGCGAATGGCCCGCTATCACATCGAAACCTACGGCTGTACGTCGAACCGTGGCGAGAGCCGCGAGATCGAGCGACGACTCCGCGATGCGGGCCACTACCGAGTCGATGGACCGGACGACGCCGACGTCGCGATTTTGAACACCTGTACCGTCGTCGAGAAGACCGAACGGAACATGCTGCGCCGCGCCGAGGAACTCTCCGAGGAGACGGCTGACCTCTTTATCACGGGCTGTATGGCCCTCGCACAGGGCGAGGAGTTCGCTCAGGCCGACATCGACGGTCGGGTCCTCCACTGGGACGAGGTTCCTGAAGCCGTCACGAACGGCGAGTGTCCGACGACGACACCCGACGCCGAACCCATCCTCGACGGCGTCGTCGGCATTTTGCCCATCGCACGGGGCTGTATGTCCGACTGTTCGTACTGTATTACCAAACACGCGACGGGCAAAATCGACTCCCCGCCGATCGAGGACAACGTCGCGAAAGCCCGCGCGCTGATCCACGCCGGCGCAAAGGAGATCCGAATCACGGGCCAGGACACCGGCGTCTACGGCTGGGACGAAGGGGAACGAAAGCTTCACCGGCTGCTCGAGGAGATCTGCGAGATCGACGGCGACTTCCGAGTGCGCGTCGGGATGGCCAACCCGAAAGGCGTCCACGGCATCCGCGAGGAACTCGCCGACGTCTTCGCCGAGTACGACGAACTGTACGACTTCCTGCACGCGCCCGTCCAGTCGGGAAGCAACGACGTCCTCGGCGATATGCGACGCCAACATCAGGTCGAAGAGTATCTCGAGGTCGTCGAGACGTTCGACGAGGCCCTCGACTACTGGACGCTCTCGACGGACTTCATCGTCGGTTTCCCGACCGAAACCGACCACGACCACGACCAGTCGATGGCCCTCCTTCGGGAAACCCGCCCGGAGAAGATCAATGTCACCCGCTTCTCCAAGCGGCCGGGGACCGACGCTGCCGACATGAAAGGGCTAGGCGGCACCATCAAAAAGGAGCGCTCGAAGGAGATGAGCGCGGTCAAACGCGACATCGTGGGCGAGGCGTACGCGGCGATGGTCGGCGAGACGCGCGAGGACGTCCTCGTCGTCGAAGAAGGGACCGCCGACTCTGTCAAGTGCCGGGACTCCGCGTACAGGCAGATCATCGTTCAGAACGCCAGCGAGCACGGCATCGAACCCGGCGATTTCGTCGACCTCGAGATCACGGCCCACGAAACGATGTACGCGTTCGGGACACCGGTGTAGCTGCTTTTCCACTGCGTACATGGCGCTCGAAGATGGCGTGTGGCCACACCACCGCCGTGTCAGCGTTTTTGCCGCTCCGACGCCAACGACAACGTATGCTAACGCTGTACCGCCTCGAGGGCTGTCCGTACTGTGTAACCGTCGCCGAACGCCTCGAGGCCCTCGACGTCGACTACGAGAGCGTCTGGGTCGAGGGACGTCACTCACAGCGCGACGACGTCAAAGGCATCTCCGGGCAGCGACAGGTTCCCGTCATCGTCGACGACGCTCGAGGGGTGACGATGGCGGAATCCGAGCGGATCCTCGAGTATCTCGATACGACATATGCCTAACGCTGTCTTCCAGCAGCCGACGATCTGGTCGGATGATCGATTCTGGCAGAAGAACCGCTCGTTACTCGTTCGTCACTCGAAGACGACGGCGCTGTTCGCGTCCGGCACGGTCGCCCCGTCCTGGTCGGCGAACGCTTCGTGGACGAGGTCGTAGGTTTCTTCGAGCGCTTCGACGATCACCGTGGTGTCGCTGATCACGGGCATGAAATTGGTGTCGCCCTGCCAGCGCGGGACGACGTGGGTGTGGAGGTGGTCGTCGATGGAACCACCGGCCCCGTCACCGAGGTTCAAGCCGGCGTTGAACCCATCCGGGGCGAGGCCTGCCTCGAGTGCGTCGAAGGTTCGCTGTTTCAAGCGAGCGTGATCGAGGAGTTGGTCGTCGGTGAGGTCACTGTAATCCCCGGTGTGTGCGTGCGGGATCACCATCGTGTGGCCCGGGTTGTACGGATAGTTGTTCAGCATGACGAACGCGTGCTCGCTGCGCGCGACGATGTGGTTCTCCCTGTCGGTGTCCTGTTCGGGCAGTTCACAGAAGACGCAGTCCTCGATCTCGGCGTTTTTGTCCTCGCGTCTGATCCACTCGATTCGCCACGGGGCAAACACCTGCTCCATAGTCACTACCACTCGAGGGTGTGTATAGTACCCATTGAAACGTCCACCGGCGGCCTATGAAACGGTATGTCTCACACAGAACTCGGTACAAGGCTCGCTTGTAGTCGCACCGTCGGTCACAAGCACCGGATGCGACGGCTCGAGCATGCTGGCCGTGGAGTCGCGCTCGAGCGAACGTTTCGACGATCGTGACAGTCAGTGGCTGAAGATCCGCGAAAACGGATCTCTGATCGGTATGAACGGTCTCGGTCGACCTCAGCCGGTCGTTCACCGATAGTAATTACGTCTTTCGATTTTTTCGTGTCAGTCCGCGAAATGAAACAGGGATTTAAGACTGAACTATCGAATAGTTCTGCTAATGGCAACGACAGATAACTCCGTCAATGGGATGACCGAGCACTGCGACGCCTGTGAGCTCGAAACGCTCCACGAGGTGTCGGTCCAGATTCGGACTGAAAGTCTCAAAGAAGAAAATGCACAGTTTTCCCGTGAGCCGTACCGCGTGGCCGAGTGTCAGCGCTGTGGTAACCGGACGAGCCAACGGATGAACAACGCCTAACCAGTTCTTGGCGTGAACGCAGCGACCATCACAGACGCTCTTCGTTGCCCGGTCTCCCGATGCGACTCGCGTACCGACCGTCGGACTGTGGGCGCTCGAGAACGAACGCGACGGTTCGACTCGCTTACGCTGTAGTCACTTCACAGCCGTCTTCGGTGATGATGATCGTGTGTTCTTTCTGGCTGACGAGATAGCCATCGTCCTCTTTGAGCACTGGATAGCCGTGGACGATGTTGTTGCGCTTGAGTCGGCGCAGTGCCATCTCCGCACGGTCAGTCTCGAGCCAGCGCGTCGCAAACGGTAGCGTGCGGAACTCCTCGGTAATCTGCTCTAGCGCGTTGCGAGCCTGCCGATCCCGAACGGAACCCTCACGCTCGAGTGCGAAGATTTCCTCGCTGGCCCCTTCCGTGACCTTCCCGCCACCGTCGGTCGCGAAGGGCTCGATCGCGACGACGTCGCCGACTTCGAGTGTCGTCCCCTGTGAGACGGCGCGGTTCGGGATGTTCGGGCTGGTGTGTTGTTCCCAGTGACCCAGTCCGTGTCCGGTGAGGTTGACGACGGGGTTGAAGCCGTACCCGTTGATCACGTCCTCGATCTCGGCTCCGATGTCACCGGTACTGACGCCCGGTTCGATGATCTCGAGCGCCGCCTCGAGCGCCTGTTCGGACGCTTCGGCGAGTTCCGGATTCCCAGACAGGTCGACGGTGATCGCGGTGTCGGCGAGCCAGCCATCGACGTGGACGCCGATATCGAGGTTAATCATCTCCTCGCCGAACGTCGAGTCGTCGTCGATCTTCGGCGTCGCGTGGGCCGCTTCCTCGTCGATCGAGATGTTGACCGGGAAGGCAGGCTGTCCGCCGAGTTCTCGGATGCGATCTTCGGCGTATTCGGCGATCTCGAGGTGGCTTGCGCCGACCTCGACGCGTTCGGCGGTTTCTTCACGCACCTGGGCGAGGATATCTCCCGCTTCGCGGTGCTTTTCGTACTTCTCGGACGTCAGATCCACCTCGGATTCGGCCATGCTCCGGGGTTGTACCGGTCGACAAAAAGAGGTTCCGCTCTGGTCGACCCAGTCGCTCGGCTGTCGCTCACATCGTATTGAATCAGTGTTAATCGCACTCGTATCGAATCCGGCACCACTGCTCGAGACCGAGCGGCTACCCGGTCGCTCGTTTGAACAGGCCCACAAACGGGTCCGAAACCTCTCATAGTATCACCGAACTGTCTGAAACGGTCACCGGCGTTTTATCGGCAGCGTGAATCGGTCATAGCTGGCGTGAGAGACGCCACGTTTGGGCGAGCCATAAATGGCGTCCGATACCCGTAACCTCCCTCGAGACCACGGCAGACCGTACCCGGCGGGTGGATCTGCGGTCTCGAGGGCGGTTGCGCTGCGGGTGGATACGACGCTCGGTTTCGAGTCTCGAATATCGATGACCACGTTGCACGCAAGTGATTGGCCCGCCGTTGTCGTCGCCGATCACTCGCACAATCCTACACGATCGTTTAGTATGGTCGTTCAGCAGGCGTGAAAAATTGGATTTTAAACCCATATTAGAAAGTATTCGCCAATCGTTCATTCTATTCGAATGCTGATTTCGATCGACTCGGTCAGCAAAACGCCGTATACACATCGCATAGAACGTATAACTCGGTTGTGTATCGCCCCAACTTTTGCCGCCCCTCGATGGAAAAGGTAGACCTTTTACCCCCGTCGAAGAACCGTACAGACGAGATGAGCTACGACAAGATCGAAGTCCCTGAAGACGGGGAAAAGATCACGCTGAAAGAAGGAACCGAGGACGAACTCGAGGTTCCTGACAACCCGATTATCCCGATTCTCTACGGTGACGGTGTCGGAAGCGACGTCGGTCCCGCCGCACAGAGTGTGCTCGAGGCAGCCGCCGAGGCGACCGGTCGTGAGATCAACTGGATGCGCGTCTACGCCGGCGAATCCGCTCGCGAGAAGTACGGCGAGAACCTGCCAGACGAGACTGTCGAAGCGATCAAGGAACACCGCGTCGCCATCAAAGGTCCGCTGACGACGCCCGTCGGCGCTGGCTTCCGTTCGCTGAACGTCGGCCTGCGCAAGTTGCTCGACCTCTACGCGAACGTTCGCCCTACCTATCACTTAGACGGCGTCCCATCGCCCGTCAAGAACCCAGAGCAGATGGACATGGTCACCTTCCGTGAGAACACGGAAGACGTCTACGCCGGCATCGAGTGGGAAGCCGGCTCCGACGAAGTCGAGCAGGTCAAGGAGTTCGTCGAAGACGAGATGGGCGCAACGGGCGTCATCCACGACGGTCCCGTCGGCATCGGCGTCAAGCCGATCACGGAGTTCGGAACGAAGCGACTCGTCCGCGAGGCAATCGACTACGCCCTCGAGAACGACCGTGACTCCGTGACCCTCGTCCACAAGGGGAACATCATGAAGTTCACCGAGGGTCAGTTCCGCGACTGGGGCTACGAGGTTGCAGAAGAAGAGTACGGCGACGAGGTCATCACCGAGGACACGCTCTGGGAGGAGCGAGACGGCGAAGCGCCGGAAGACGCCGTCGTCGTCAACGACCGCATCGCGGACAACATGCTCCAGCAGATCCTCACCCGAACCGACGAGTACGACGTCGTCGCGACGATGAACCTGAACGGGGACTACATGTCCGACGCCTGTGGTGCCCAGATCGGTGGCCTCGGCATCGCCCCCGGTGGCAACTTCGGTGAGGGCCTGATGCTCGCCGAACCCGTCCACGGCTCCGCACCCAAGTACGAGGGTCAGGACAAGGTCAACCCGACCGCCATGATTCTCTCGGGTCGCATGATGCTCGAGTACATGGGCTGGAACGACGCCGCAGACCTCGTCCGCGACGCCGTCGAGGAGACTATCTCCTCCGGTAAGGTCACCTACGACCTCGAACGCCAGCTCGAGGACGCCGAGAAACTCGCCACCAGCGAGTTCGCCGAGGAAGTCGTCGACAACATCGAAAAGCTCGCGTAAACGAGCTTTTCGTCCTCTCACGGCAAGGCCGTGAGAACATCGAAAAACTGGCGTAAGCCAGTTTTTCGGACAGTCAGGCCGTGAAGCGGTCTGACGCTTTCGAGAAACGAGCTTATGCGAGTTTCTCGAGCGGTCGTCTCTCTGCATTTTATTTTTCTGGGTCGATAGCTGACAGGGATCGGACTGGGTAACTCCCACTCCCTCACGAACGACCCCACCTGACCTCGAGTACAACCAGTAGCTTTTCGACGCACTGTCCACGCGTCTCACGTATATGGAGTTGCCCGACCCGGAAACGCTGTGCGATCGCGAAGACGTCGAGTGTGAAACTGAGACGCGGTCCGTCACGCGAGGTGAACTCGAGGCCGCACGCGACATCGAGACCCACGTGACGGTCGGCATCATCAACGACGGCGGCGACGTGTTGTGGATCGACGACGGCAGCCGGGACTGGACCCTGCCGGCCGCGCCCGTCAGCCGCAACGAAACGTGGGCGACGGCCGCCCGGCGGATCGCCGCGGCGGCAACCGGCGTCGATGTCGACCTCGACGCGCCGGTTCGTGTCCGCCGCGTCGCGTTCCAACACGACGATCAACGGCACACGACGTACAACGTCGTCGTTCGGACTGCCCCGGTCTCCGGACGGCCAGTCGGTGACGAGCCGATCGTCCCCGCAGGCGACGACTCGCTCAGTGGGAGTAGTGACGAACCGACCGCCCTCGGAACGGCGCGTCACGAACGGCTCTGGCTCGATCACGTGCCCGAATCGGAATCAACTGGCGTCGACGCGGACGTTCGGTCGGTACTCGAGTGAAGCGACTGTCCACGGCTCGAGCGTGTCGGAGTCGATCGACAGGACACCGGGTCGTAACGCTCTCGGTGCGCTCGCACGTAGCGACTCGCAATGGCCGAGGTACACGTCGTCGACTCCGAGCGAGAACGAGAAGACGCATTCGCGGTTCGACAGACCGTGTTCGTCGAGGAACAGGGCGTCGATGAGGCCCTCGAGTACGACGAGTACGAGGACGAAGCAATCCACTTCGTCGCCTACGACGGCGACGAGCCGATCGGTGCTGCCCGACTTCGAGAACCCGAACCCGGGCTCGGAAAGGTCGAACGCGTGGCGGTACTCGAGTCACGCCGCGAGTCAGGAGTTGGCCGCGACCTGATGCTCGCCGTCGAAGACCGCGCGCTCGAACAGGGACTCTCGTCGCTCAAACTCCACTCACAGACCCGCGCCGCAGAGTTCTACCGCGGGTTGGGGTACGACCGATACGGCGAGGAGTTCATCGAAGCCGACATTCCCCACGTGAAAATGCGGAAATCGCTCGAGTGACGTGGCAGCCGACTCGACTCGCGCACTCAGCCGAGGCGTTGTTCCCACTCCTGGGCCGTCATCGACTCGCCGGTGACGCCGTCGGGCCCCTGTGCGGCCAGTAAGACCGCTGCGTCGTTCATTACGTCGGGCTGGAGGATCTCCTCGCGTTCGGCCGCCGGGAGGTGCGCCCAGATATCCGTGTTGACCCGACCGCCCGGATCGAGTCCGTTGACGGTGACGCCATAGCTCTCGCTCTCGAGGGCGGTCGCTCGGGTGAGTCCCTCGAGGCCCCACTTCGAACTCACGTACGCGGCCGCGCCGGGGATCGCACGCCGGCCGAGTCCGGAGGAGATGTTGATGATGGTTCCGTGGCCCTGCTCGTACAGGTGTGGGACGGCCGCACGGGTGAACAGGAAGACGCCTTTGAGGTTGACCTCGAGGACCCTGTCCCACTCATCTTCGGTGATATCGCTGAGTTCGTCGTGATCCGCTTTGTGAAGCAGGCTCACGCCCGCGTTGTTGACGAGGGTGTCGAGTCGGCCGAACGCCTCGATCGTTCGGTCGATCACCCGTTCCACGTCGTCGCTGTCGCGGACGTCCGCCGGCACGACGAGCGATTCGCCCGGCAACTCGGCGGCGACGGCGTCGAGTTGTTCGCCGTTACGTGCAGTGAGCACGACCCGTGCGCCCTCTTCGGCGAAGCGTTCGGCCATCGCGCGTCCGAGTCCGCGACTCGCGCCCGTGACGACGATCACGTCGTCCTCGAGTGTTGTCATCGAGTGGTGGTTGGTGCCACGGCTCTTGAATCTTCGTTCGACGAAATGACCGACACGAGAGCCAAACGGCCGTCAGTTGGCGCTGAGTCGGTCCCGTCCGTACTTGCCGGCGAGGCCGACGATTGCGAGTGCCATCGCGCCCGCGAAGGCGACGACGAACGCCGAGGTCGGTTCGCCGATCGTCTCCACTTCCTCGAGGACGAACTCGCCTGCGAGGATCGTCGCGACGGCGAACAGCGCGATGCCGCCGAGGTTCTCGAGGTGGGAGTTCGTCTCGGAGACGACGTCGGTGTCGTTTAGCAAGTAGAGGATCACCGCGAGCGCAAAGGGGGTGCCGACGAGGCCGAAGGCGAGCACAAGGACGAGCAACTGGAAGAACGCGCCCTCGAGGAACGCGCCGCCAGCGGAAGCAAGCGCGACGAAGACGAGGGCTGCTCGGTACCGCGAATCGTCGACGGACTGCTCCCAACCGAGTTTGTCGGCGACGAGGAACGGCGGCACGATCGTGTTCCCGCCGAGCGTCGAGACGGCGGCTCCCCAGAGGCCAGCGAGGAACAGCCAGGTGGCGTACTCGCCGGCGACGGGACCGAGCGCCTCTGCGGCCTGAATCTCACTGATCGTCGCGGGATCGACGCCAGCGGCGGGAAGCACGCTGGCCGCGACGAGGAAGACGGCGAGGCTGTAGATCCCGAACGCAACGAGCATCGAACTCACGACGTCGAACGTCGCGATGTCACGGTCGCGATCGGTCCAGCCGCGGGCGCGCATCGTGTAGCTTTGCATCGTCAACAGCGTGATATGGACCGCGCCGCCGAGGATGCCGGCAGCGACGACGGCCCCGCCGACGCCAGCCGGAATCTCGGGTGCGAGCCCGGCTACGGCCGCGGTCGGATCGATCGGAACAACGAACGCGGCGATGACGAACGCGAGCACGACCAGCGAGACGAGGACTTTCGCACCGAGTTCGGCGACGCGGTAGCCGCCGCCGGCGAGCCCCGCTGCGAGGATCACCGCCCAGATGATCCCCCAAAGTCGGGGGTCAGCCAGCGCGGCGATGCCGAGTCCGGTGTCGGCGACGATCGTCGCGCTGACGTCGGCCACCGTTTTCATGATCACGAGCTGGGCAAGTCCCGCAGCCAATACGACGTCGACGACGAGCACCCAGGCCCAGAACGAGCCGAGGTGCGTCTCGACGACGTCGACGATCCCAGCCTCCGTGAGCAACCCCAATCGCATCGCGAGATACTGGCCGACGGTTCCGAAGATCGCCGAGAGGACGACGACCCACAACAGCGCGTAGCCGAAGCTCGCACCCGCAACGAGCAGACTGACCATCGTCGCCGGCCCTGCCGCGATCGCGCCGGCGAGCCACGTCGGCCCCAAGCGCTCGGCGTACGTTCCGATCCGTCCGATTCCCACCGATCGTGACTCGGTTGCCATCAGGTATCCTTGCCCGCTAGGTAGTATAACTCTGTGGTATTCTCCGGTGGCACTCTCGAAAACGGTCAGAACCGGCCTCGCTACTCGGACTGCCAGTTCGGCTGCTCTCGCGGCGGACTGAAGATGTCGACGCCGCGGACGGGAACGTCGCCGCGATTCTCGGCCGCGTGAGGCTCCTCACCCGGGATCGCATACGAATCGCCGGGGCCACAGACGATCTCCTCGCCGTCAGTGTGGAAGACGAGTTCACCTTCGTAGATGTACCCCGTCTGCTCGTGGGGATGGCTGTGTTCGTCGACGGCCGCGCCGGGCTTGATCTCGAAGTGCTGGACGTTCATCGCGTCGCCGCCGGCCAGCAGCGCCAGGTGGACGCCGTCGGCGGCTTCGGACGGTTCACGGTCGGACAGGGAAACACGTTCCATACGCGTCGAGTGGACGCCACGACGCATAATTCCGCGGGCCGACGGCGACCCGCAGCCGGTTCAGTTCCACTTCGGGTGGCGAAGGTTGAACTACCAGCCGAAACCATCTCGAGGCATGTACGCTGTCGTCGGCTGTAGCGAGTGTTCAAACCTCTGGATCATCGAGGGTCGCTCGGAGACGACCCAGTGTCCCCGCTGTGGCTCCCGGCGAGCCTACGAGAAACGCAAGAAGTTCGTCGAGACGGACGACGCGAGTCACGCTCGCGACGTACGCGCATCGATGCTCGCGAACCGACAGGGTGAGGGTGAGGCGTTCGCCAAACTGGACTCCTACGACGCCCTCGAGGACGAGGTAGCCGACGGCGTCGTCGACGACGAGGAGTACCTCGAGGCATCCGGCCTCGACGTCGACGCGGTCAAAGCGGCCGGCGAGCGCGATCCCCGGGGATCGACGCGCAGTGGCAGCAAAAAAGAGATCGTCGAGGCCGCGATCGAAGACCTCGATCGACCGACGGAAGACGAGGTCGTCGACTACGCCGAATCACGCGGTGTCTCGGCCGACTACACTCGAGATGCCCTCGAGAAACTCGCCAGACGCGGTGTCGTCAGTGAGAGTCGCGGTCGCTATCGGCTGCTCTAGCGTCCTCGTTTGCTCGACCATTTCTTTTAGGCATACCTAAATTACTTAACCCCGCCGGTTTTAGGGCCACCTAAATGATGGGGGAAACGCTCGGCGATATTCGCCAGCAGATCGAGTCGCTTGCGAGCGACTCGGGAACGTACTACCTGATCTGCGGACGAACGGGGGAGCGTCCCGTTCCCGCATCGGGACTCTACTTCGAGAGTCGTTCGGCCGCGCGAGCAGCCACTCGCGCGACGAAACGCTATCGCGCTGCGCTCCGGCAGTACGATCCGCAGGTTCCCTACTACGACGTGATCGTCTGTGAAACGCCGACAGAACGCACTATCCCGACGAAACTATGACGATGACCGGACCACGAAGAAAGCGAGCACGGCTCTGGGTTGGCGTGTACGTCGCCCTGTTCGACGAACCTGATACCGACAAGACGGACGAGACCCGCGAAAACGGTGGCTCGACGTGAGCAACGCGTCGAACGCGACGGCTGCTCAAGATTGCACTGTGAGACGGCCGACCGTCTGCGAGTGGTGACGGTATGTCGATGGTAAACCATTATTTGCTTACGGTTTACGAGCTGGCCGAGACCGCTGGCGAACCGGTGTCAACCGGCCGGATTGCGTCGTCGGTCGGCCGCTCACCCGCCGCGACGACGGAGATGGTCCAGCGTCTCGAGACGCAAGGGCTCGTCGACCACGAACCGTACGAAGGGGTGCGATTAACGGCTGCAGGCCGGGATCGGGCCAGCGAACTGTTCGACAGGTACGAGACGGTCTGTCGATTTTTCGATGAGGTACTCGATATCGACGACCACCGCCGGGAAGCCGCGGCGGTGGTCGGTACCGTGAGTCCGGCCGTCGTGACGCGGCTCGAAGCGACCCTTCTGGCCCCGACTCAGTCAGGCGGTTCGCCCGGAGCCGACGAGTCGACACAGTAGGCCCCGTCCCACCGTGTACGCGATTCGGCGACGGATCACACCGAGTGCAACCGGACGGTTTTTGCTTTAGGGTGGCCTAAACCGATATCGCGGCAGATGGTCTCTCGCCACAGTCGAAACTGACCGAGAACCAGCACCGAGCGGCGGGCACGACATACCGGTCCGTGACGCGGATCCGAGAAATCGTTCTCGAGTCGGAACACTGCCAGATGGCGCGGAACGACCGTGACTGCCGTTCGCTGATCACACCAACACACGTAACCGAATCATGACATCTGATACAGACGAAGACGACCGAACGACGATTCGCCAGGGGCGCAAGTTCGAACAGGAGTTTCGCCTCGACGCGGCTGAAGCGGGAGCGTTTCTGATCAAACTGGGCGAACAACTCCGTGAGAACGACGAACTCACCATTTCCACCGACGAGTGGGAGCTTCCGTTCGCCTTCGGCGAGCCCGTGGGACTCGAGGTCGATTTCGACGGCGTCGGCGAGCCGGAACTCGAACTCGAACTCGAGCTACCGGGACGGACGGACGAGAAAGCGCCGGACGTCGAGTGAGCCGACGCCGAAACGGCAGTAGTCACAGCGGAACCGAACTCCACACCTATCCCACAGCCGTCGTGCGATGCGGTGTGCAGTGACGTTCAGGCTACTTCGTCGCGGACTCGAGGACGAGCGTGTCGTCTTCGAGGTAGTGTTCGATGTGGTGAGCGTGTTCTTCGATCGTCTCGAGTTGTTCGCGCAGCATCTCGCCCGTGGCGTAGTCGCCGAGGCTGTCGGCGAGTTCGATGTGGTCGCGGTAGCTCTCGATGACGTCGCCCATCATCTCGAGGTCGTTCGCAAGCGACGTTCGAACGTCGTAGACGTCCTCGTCTTCGGGCTCGACTGTCGCGTTCTCGGCGAGCGTCGTCATGCTGGCGTGGGGAACGCCGCCGAGTGCCTGCAGTCGTTCGGCGAGGTCGTCCGCGGCGTCCTCGACGTCCTCGTAGACCTCCTGGAGGAACACGTGGATCTCGAGGAACTCCGCGCCCTCGACGTTCCAGTGGTGTTTGTGAAGCTGGTGGTAGAGGACGTACGCATCCGCGAGGTCCGTGTTCAGCGCATCGATGATCTGCTCGGCCTTCTCTTTCTCGAGGCGCAGCGCGTTCTCTTCGACGGTGCCGGCGGATTGACGGATGGTCTTTTGGGTGCTCATTACGACTTTCACTTCGCGTTGCACGTTCTTATATCTTTTCAGCAAACAAACAATTTTTCGTGCCACCTAAAACCGACGTTCGGTCTTATGTGTACACGTCCCAGCGGACGATCGCACAGTGATTGTCAGATAGTAATCAAGTGGTGTGGCGCGAAGAACGGCACAGCTTTCGAGCGCGGGCCCAACGATGGGGACATGGACGAGACGGCGGACGCACAGGGGACGGCGATCGGTATCGGGACGGTCGTCGCGCTCGCGTTCTTCGCGTACGGCAGGTATCTCGACGAGACGATCGTCGGCGTCGAGACGACGACACTGGCGATGGCTGCGCTCGCCGCGACGTTCGTCGCCCTTGCACTTCTTCATGGCGCATACGGCCGGCGCGACCTCGCACTCGCCCACGGTCTCGCCGCAGCCGGACTGGGGCTTTTTACGTTCGCCGCGAGCGGCCCGCAGGCGCTGATCGGGTTGGGACTGCTCGCCGCGAGCGGGGCGTACATCGCACTCGTCACGGTCCGGACACGAGACGCAGCGCGTGACGCCGCCGACTCGGCTGGCGACCCGCAGCGTTAGCGGCCGAGGTCTTCGTGTGCGCTGGCCAGATGCCGGGAAGCCAGTGCCGCGAGCAAGGAGAGTTCGCCCGCGAGCGCGCCGACGGCGATGATTTCGGCCAGCGCGTCGGCGTTCGACCCCGCCGGCTCGCCGCCACCACGGAGGCCGAGGATCTCGAGCGCTTCGGCCTGGGTCGGCAGTTTCGTCCCGCCGCCGACGGTGCCGACCTCGAGGGAGGCGAGCGAGACGCTGGCGTAGAGGTCGGTGGTGCCGTCCTCGCGCTCGCGCGCGTCCATGGTCGTGATCGTGTTCGCGGCTTCGACGACCTGCGCTTCGTCCTGCCCGGTCGCGAGGAAGGCGGCCGCAACGACGTTCGCCGCGTGGGCGTTGAAGCCGAGACTGCCGGCTTTGGCGCTGCCGGTGAGGTTCTTGCGCGTGTTCGCTTCGGCGATGGCGTCGGCGGTCGTGTGCAGTCGCTGCTCGACGAGTTCGCCGGGGATCAGGACGTCGGCCGTGACGGAGCGTCCGCGGCCCTCGACGGCGTTGATGGCGGCGGGTTTCTTGTCCGAACAGAGGTTGCCCGAGAGCGCGACGAGCGACGCGGGCGTCTCATCCTCGACGATCTCACAAGCCTCGCCGGTCGCGATGGTGGCCATGTTCATCCCCATCGCGTCTTTGGTGTCGTAGGCGAATCGGAGGTAGACGGAGTCGCCGACGACGTAGGGTTCGATGTCGATCAGTTCGCCGTGGCTCGTCGTCGACTCGGCAGCCTCGCGCAGCGTCTCGACGTTGTCGGCGACCCATTCGACCGTCTCGGCGGCTTCTGCGACGCCGGCGACCCGAAACACCGGGGCGCGGGTCATCCCGTTTTTCGTCACCCGAGCGTCAGCGCCACCGGCGGAGCGGATCACGCCGAGACCGCGGTTGACCGACGCCAGCAGCGCGCCCTCTGTCGTCGCCAGTGGCAGGTAGTGTTCGCCGTCCGCTGCGCCGCCATCGACGTCGACGGGTCCGACGACGCCCATCGGAATCTGGGCCGCGCCGATCATGTTCTCGATGTTCGGCTCCGCGGCCGCGGCCGGGAACGTGTACTCACCGATCGTCTCGAGATCCGTCTCTGTCTCGCGTTCGACGAACAGCCGGCGGGCCGTGGCTGCCGTGTCGGCGTCGGCGTGGTCCTCGAGTTCGTGAAGCCGAATGTCGCCCTCGCGCACCTGCGCGACGAGGTCCTCGGGGTCTGTCATGGGTTGGCCAAGACAGCGGCCGGCCCTAAGGATTGCTGATTTCGTCGCGCGGCCACCAGTCGCAAGCGACAGCGACGGTCACACGTTCGACGGTGACTCGTCGCCTGCGCCGCGATAGCTCGCCAGCAGCTCGTAACAGACGAGGCCGAAGACCGCTCCCGCGCCAATCGTGGTAATCAGCAGGGAGCGAGCGCCGGCTGTCGTGCCGGCGAACGCGATCGACAGCACGGCCGTAGCGACGGCCGCGAACTGGATGCGCGTTCGCGACGGAACCGTGTCGTCGGTCGCGGCGAGATACAGTTGCGGCGCGGCGACGGCGACCCCGGCAAACAGGAGAAACGACACGACTGGGTAGTCCCGAAGCTCGAGGCCGAACTGGAACTCGACGATGATCGACCCGGAGAGGACGAGCACGAACACCAGGAGTGAGCCGAAGACGACACGGCTGTTGCGATCGATCATACCGAGGCATCCACACGAGAGGTGGTCAAACTTGTGCTCAGATGCAGTTTCAGAGGCGACCACGTCGGCAGTCGCTGCCGATCCGTGTAAACCAACTGAACGATGAGAGCCGCCGATTCACTCTCGCAGCCCGAAATCGAGAGACGCCGCCGGACCAAACTGTTTTGTCGCTCGCCAATCGCCTCTCAGCTATGACCGACGCCGCCGACCGCCTGCTCGTGAACGCGGAGATCCACTCGCTTTCGGACCCAGATACCGTCTTCGAGGCAGCCGCGATCCGCAACGGCGAACTCGTCCGTCTCGGCGACAGCTACGAGATCGAGTTCCTTGAGGGCGTCGAGACCGACGTGATCGACTGCGACGGTCGGGTGGTCCTGCCGGGCTTTATCGACGCCCACACGCACATGGAGCAACTCGGCCAGCATCTGGTCCACGCCGATCTATCGACGGCCGACAGCGCCGACGACTGTCTCGAGTCGCTCTCGGCGCAAGCCGAGGCCGACCCGGACCGTGAGTGGGTTCTCGGCTTCGGCTACGACGATAGCGCGTGGGGCGGGGCAGACGGCGAGCCGCTCACTCGAGCTGACCTCGATGCGGTCAGCGAGGATCGGCCCGTCGTCGCGATGCGCGTCGACCTCCACACCGCCTCGCTGAACTCGGTCGCGCTCGAGCGGTTCGCAGACGTGGTGCCCGATGACGACCTCCACACGGCCGACGGCGAACCGACGGGCGTGGCCGTCGAGGACGCCGCCGAAGCCGTCAGGCGCGAGTTGACTGCAGACCGCGAGGAGCTACAGGACGTACTCGAAGCGGCGACACAGCACGCGGTCGAACGCGGCGTCACCGGCGTCCACGACAAGGTTCGGGGGTCGCAAGCGCCACGCGTCTACCGCGACCTGGCGGCCCACGGCGACCTCCCGGTTCGCGTCCGAATCGATTACTGGAGCGACCACCTCGAGAACCTCGTCGACGTCGGTTTGATGACGAACGCCGGTACCGACCGCGTGGAGACGGGTGCGATCAAGTCCTTCTCCGACGGGAGCATCGGCAGTCGGACGGCGAAGCTGCAAGAGCCGTACGCGGACGGCGATGTGGACGCGGACGCGTCCGACTCGGGCCCCGAGCGCGGCCAGTGGGTCGTCGATCCCGACGACCTCCGGGCGCTCGTCGACCACGCCGACGACGAGGGGTACCAGCTCTGCGTTCACGCCATCGGCGACGACGCCGTCGAGGAGACGCTGTCGGCGCTCGAGGCCACCGACGACCCGGGCGCACGACGCCACCGGATCGAACACGTCGAACTCGCGACCGACGACCACATAGCGCGACTGGCCGACGC
The DNA here is from genome assembly GCF_009392895.1 of Natronorubrum aibiense. Lineage (GTDB taxonomy): Archaea > Halobacteriota > Halobacteria > Halobacteriales > Natrialbaceae > Natronorubrum > Natronorubrum aibiense. The sequence goes on from NZ_CP045488.1 coordinate 660,467, forward strand.
CGGCATCGTCGCGTCGATGCAGCCGAACTTCCACCGCTGGGCCGACGAGGGCGGCCTCTACGACCAGCGACTCGGTGACGAGCGACGGCGTCGGACGAATCGGTTTCGACGGGTGCTCGAGGCCGGCGTTCCGCTTGCATTCGGCTCGGACTGCATGCCGCTCGATCCGTTGCTCGGCATCCACCACGCGGTCACCGCGCCGACCGAGGCGCAGCGACTGTCGGTCACCGAAGCGCTGCGGGCCTATACACACGGTGCAGCCTACGCTGGCTTCGACGAGGACCGACTCGGGACCGTCGAAGTCGGGAAGCGGGCGGATCTCGTGGTGCTCGAGGAGTCACCGTGGGCGCAGGCGGATCGAATCGACGAGATTGGGGTGGCGATGACGCTGGTCGACGGCGAGGTCGTCTTCGACGGTCGTCGCCGATAACGCGTCACCGCCGGTCGCGTTCGAGGATCGCGATTTCTCGTTCGTTGTTCGAACTGGTCGACGCTGAGAGCCAACCCTGAGAGCAGGCACAGTGAGCAGTCACGACGGTTTCGCGACGACGCCGTAGTGTCTCCTGCTTTGTTCAGGCGCGTTCGACCCGCCGATCGGCAGTTCCGATTTCGAAACTGTTCTCCAACACGAATGACGAGTAGTGCGTTTTCGACTGCCGTATCAGTCGGTGGTACTCACTCATTTACCCTTATCGAAGGAAAAAGTTATTCAATAGCGCCCTGCGATGTCTAGCAACCACCGGTGACGTGACATGGTAAAAATGGAAACGGCAGAGCTGGAAACCGACTTAAGTCTGTTCAAATACGACTCCCTCGAGCAGTTACCGCCCCGGTACCGGGACCTCGAGGCCGACGAACGGACCGAACGCATCGAAGCGGCGCTCGAGGAACTCGGCGACGACGTCGTAATCCTCGGCCACAACTATCAGCGCCGGGAGATCGTCGAACACGCCGATTTCATCGGGGACTCCTACGAACTCTCGAAACGCGCCGCCGAGACCGACGCCGAGTACGTGATCTTCGGTGGGGTGACGTTCATGGCCGAGAGCGCGGACATCATCACCGACGACGACCAGACGGTGATCCTCCCGAGCATGGAGGCCTCCTGTCCGATGGCGGGCATGGCCGAGGCCCTGCAGGTCGACGCCGCGTGGGCCGAGATCACGGCCGCGGCGCCCGACACGGACATCATCCCCATCACGTACATGAACTCCTACGCGGATCTGAAGGCGTTCTGTGCGAGTCAGGGCGGACTCGTCTGTACCTCCTCGAACGCGCACAAGGCCTTCGAGTACGCGTTCGATCGGGGTGACAAAGTCCTCTTTTTGCCCGACAAACACCTCGGGGAGAACACGGCGCACCGACTCGGCATGGAAGACGAAATTGTCGAGTGGGACCCGTGGGACCCCGAGGGCAAGGATGCCGAGGCGGTCGCCGAGAGCGACATCATCCTCTGGGACGGGTACTGCCAAGTCCACGAGCGGTTCACGACCGACCATATCGAGCAGGTTCGAGATGCGAACCCGGACGCACAGGTCATCGTCCACCCTGAATGCCGACGCGAAGTCGTCGAAGCCGCCGACAAAGCCGGTTCGACCGCCGAGATCTGTCGCACCGTCGAGGAAGCCGACCCCGGCGACACGTGGGCGATCGGCACCGAGATCCACCTCACCGAACATCTGAAGCGCTGGCATCCCGAGATGAACGTCCTCCCGCTGTGTGGGGACGCCTGCATGGACTGCAACGCGATGCGCCAGATCGACCCGAACTATCTCACCTGGGTCTTGGAGGAACTCGTCGCTGGACGCGAACGCAACGTGATCGAAGTCGCCCCCGAGGAGAAAGAACTGGCCGGACTCGCCCTCGAGCGCATGCTCGAGATTTGATCATGACTGACACACCAGACCACGACACCGCAGGCGTGCTGATCGTCGGCTCCGGTATCGCCGGCTGTGCGGCGGCGCTCGCGGCGGCGCGGGCGGGCGCTGACGTCTGTCTCGTGACGAAAGCGCGGCGGCCAGATGACGCGAGTACCGACTGGGCCCAGGGGGGAATCTCGACCACTCGCGACGATCCCGAGAGCCTGAAAGAAGACATTCTGGCGGCCAGCGGCGACACTGCAGATGAAGATGCGATCGACGTCTTGCTCGCCGAGGCCGACGACGCCATCGAGGACGTGTTGCTCGAGACCCTCGAGATCGAGTTCGACGAGGCCGACGATGGGTTCGATTACACCCGTGAGGCCGGCCACTCGAGCCGGCGGATCCTCCACGTCGACGCGATGACGGGGACGCACATCCTCCGGCCCTTCCTCAACTATCTCGACGACCACGAGCGCGTCGAGATTCGACAGGACACGGCAGCCCTCGACCTCATCACTCACGAGGGACGGGTCCACGGCGTGCTGACCGACGAGGCTGCCGACGGCCACCCGATCTTCGCCGGCGCGACGATCCTCGCGACGGGTGGGATCGGCGAACTGTACTCCCGATCGACGAACCCCGCCGACGCGACGGGCGACGGCATCGCCATGGCCGCGCTGGCCGGGGCCGAGGTGGCCGACCTCGAGTACGTCCAGTTCCATCCGACCGCGTACGCGGGTCGCGAGGCACAACGCGACTCGAAGCGGAGCGGCGGAGACGCGGAGCAGGACGATCCGTTTCTGCTCTCCGAAGCGCTGCGCGGCGAAGGCGCAGTGTTGCGAAACGGCGAGGGCGATCGGTTTATGCACGACTACCACCCCGACGCCGAACTCGCACCGCGGGACGTCGTCGCCCGCGCGGTCGACCGCGAACGCGAGGCGACCGGTGAGGTCGTTCTCGACGTGCGCACGCTCGAGGGCGAGTTCGAATCCGAGTTCCCCGCGATCGCACGGATGTGTCGCGACCGGGGTATCCAAGACGAGGAAATCCCCGTCGCTCCCTGCGAGCACTTCCTCTGTGGGGGGATCGACGTCGACGCGGTCGGACGAACCTCGCTCGACCGACTCTACGCCGTCGGCGAGTGCGCTCGCACGGGTGTCCACGGCGCGAATCGACTGGCGAGTACGAGCCTGCTCGAGGGACTCGTCTGGGGCCTGCGAGCGGGCGACGACGCGGTCAGCGAGGTGCAACGCACCTCGAGTCGGAGCGGTGACACCACGGAGCGGTTCGAACCGGACGTCGTCGAGGCACCCGACCTCCGAAACAGCGACCCTGAGCTGCCCGAGCGCTTCGCCGCCGAGAAGTTCACCCGTCTCCAGCAGACGATGGACGAATACCTCGGCTTGGAGCGCGATCCCGACGACGTCGCCCGTGCGGGAGCCGTTCTCCGGCGGCTCAAGGGCGAGGTCGACGCCTACACCCGCACGCGAACCTCCCGGAGCCTCTACGAACTGCGTAACGCCACCGTCACCGCACTGTTGACTGCCCGCGCGGCCGCGGAAAATCCGGACTCGAAGGGCTGTCACTACGTCTCGTCCGAGACGACCGAGCGACCGGCCCCGACACGGTAACCCTACTGCCGTCCCGTCGCGATTTTCTCGGAATCGTCCTCCAGCAGGGACGTCTGCGGTGACCGGTCAGCTTCGGTGACGACTCGAACGTCACGCTGTGGGAATGGGATCTCGATATCGGCTGCGAGCAGTTCCGTGTAGATCGACCGGTTGAGTTCGTGTCTGGTCTTGTTGGCACGGGTCGGCGAGCCGACCCAACAGAGGAGTTCGTACTCGAGTGCGGAGTCGCCAAAGGCTCGAAACCGCATCCGCGGTTTCGGCGAGTCGAGCACGAGCGGTTCGTCGATGGCGATCTCCGTGACGAGTTCCTCGAACACGTCGATGTCGGTGCCGTAGGCGACGCCGATCGGCACCTTGAGCCGTCTTCTTCGCTGTGGGGCCGACTGGTTGATCACCTTCGCGGCGTTCAGCGACGCGTTCGGCACTGTGACGAGCACCTCGTCGCGCATCATGAGCGTCGTCGACCGCACCCCGACCTTGACGACCGTTCCCGCCTCGCCCGAATCCAATTCGATGTAGTCGCCGAGCTTGTACGTGTCGTCGAAATAGAGCGCGATCCCGCCGAAGAAGTTCGCGACGGTGTCTCGAGCGGCGAAGCCGACGGCGATCCCCGCGACGCCGGCCGCACCGAGCAGCGGCGAGATGCTGTACTCCCACAGCGACAGCAAGACGCCAATCGTGCCGATGACGACGACGAGCGTCCAGACGTTCGAGAAGACGGGTGCGAAGTCGAACCGCGACCCCTTGTCCTTGACTTCCTCGACGAACCGGTTGACGATCCGGTTCGAGGCGAACGCCCACGCGACGATGATGATCGACAGCGACGGCCTCCCGAAGAACGTCTCGAGTTGTGCGGACGTCAGGAGGACGTTCTGGCTCACCGACGGCAGCTGCGTGAGTAGATAAACGCCCGTCAGCGCCGCTGTCAGAACGACGGGTGCGCGAAGCTCCCCGACGAGGATGTAATCGTACTCGGTTTTCGTTCGACTGGTGTATCGCAACAGCGTCCGAAGCACGAGGACCTCGAGCAAGACAGCGAGACCGACCGAGGTGCCGATCAACAACAGCGTGGCCTGCCAGGCCGGAACCCCCTCGAACACCCGTGTTAGAACACTGGTAACTACCTCGACCATGACAGACTCACGGTAAAGAGTGAGTTAACCGTTTCTGCGGGCAGAAAATCAGAATTTCGAGCCAATTCCGGGGCTGCTGTGAGACGCGTTCGATCGACTGTCAGTCACCCGAAACGGATCGCTTATTTTCGCCGCGGTCGCATCCGCAGACGAGACATGATTCCCGACACACAGATCGAGGGCTGGCTCCGCGAGGACCTCGGCCACCACGATGTCACCAACGAGGTGCCGGGCGAGACGACCGGCCGACTCGTCGCCAAAGCATCCGGTGTCGTGGCGGGCCTCGAGGCCGCTCAATCTGTTTTCGACTACCTTGGCGTCGGCGTGGTCGACGCGCTCGAGGACGGCGCTGCCGTCGATCCCGGCGACGAACTCCTCCGCGTCGAGGGGCCGGCCCGCGACGTGCTCCGCGGTGAACGCGTCGCGGTCAACCTCGCCGGTCACGCTTCGGGCATCGCAACCGCAACGCACGAGGCAGTCGAGGCGGCCCGATCCGAATCCGACGACGTTCGGATCGCCGGGACCCGCAAAACGACGCCCGGCCTGCGCGGGCTCGAGAAACGTGCTGTCGTCGCCGGTGGTGGCGACACACACCGACTCGACCTTTCGCATATGGTGATGATCAAGGACAACCACGTCGCCGAACTGGGGCTCGAGGGCGCAATCGAGCACTTCCGCGAGCGCGTCTCCTTCGCGACGAAACTCGAGGTCGAAGTCGAAACCGTCGACGACGCCCCGCGAGCGGCCGCAGCGGGAGCCGATATCGTCCTACTCGACAACATGACCCCCGACGACGTCGCGGCGGCTGTCGACGAACTCGAAGAACACAACGTCCTCGCGGAGGCCAGTGGTGGGATCACTCTCGCAGACGTTCCCGACTACGCCGCGACGGACGTCGACGTGATCTCGATGGGGTCGCTCACGCATTCGGCGCCGTCGCTCGATCTTTCGTTTCGAACGGGAGCGTGAGGCAAGGACTGGGACTCGAGTCAGCACTGTGAGGGCTCTGATTCAAATCCAGATGCTGCAGTCGATGCTCACGGTCGTTCGAGTTGGTAGGCGAGGGCTGGGATTTGAACTACGCGAAGACGATCACCTCGCTTCGCTCGGTGCTTCGACTTCTCTACTTCAAATCCAGATACCGCAGTCGACGCTCACGGTGTGTTCGCGTCAACATGCGAGGGCTGGGATTTGAACCCAGGGACCCCTACGGGAGCGGGTCTTAAGCCCTGGCACCGCTTCGTTACCGAAATTCAGACATTCCGGCAAAGCGTGCCTCGTTTTGGGTCCTCGCAGCGATTTCGGGCGTCCTTGGTAGTTAGAATGTACTAAATCTATATAAATCCCAACGAGGGTGGTCATAGCCCAAATGCCGTTCAATGTATTCTGCAGTGCCTCTGTGACACTGATAGGGAAAAGAGACAGATGAACAAACGGAACTAACCAGTGACACAGTGCACTGATACTCGGTGTTCTACAGGCTATCGATCGAGAAGGCTGCCAACTCTTACTACCACCACAAACAGTACTCAATAAGTGATCGGTGACTATATCCAGAGAGTGACTGGCGGTGCTGGGAACGGTTGCTGTATGTGGTCTGCCGCCTTCTCGAAACAGAAAGTGTAGTCACTATTCACTACCACTTCCAGATCACTACTTACTGGGAAAAGAGAGACAGTTGTTGGTGGTCACTCATTCATGCCGCGTCAAGCAGTGCAACGAACGATCCACCGAATACCAGGGTTAAGAGTACGATCAGTACGGCGAAGACTGTTGGATACGCTACAGCGAAGTCGATCCAGCCAGGCTTCAGTGCCATCATGTCTCCATTGAGTAGGTCCCTTGCAGTCGAAAGAGAAAGCAGTCCAGCGACAACTACCATTGCTCCACCAACTACAGCAATGACTGCTCCACGGTCTGTTCCACTCATTACGGTTGAAAATACGACAGACTTTTATAAAATATTTTTGACGAGCTATCCACCTCCGTATAGATCAATGTACTTGTCATTCCGTATTACCAAAAGTTCTATTTCATCTTCATGTGTTACCTGAATCATGAAACGCCGATCGGTGATTACGGGGGTTGCTGCCGCAAGTCTCAGCTCAGTTGCGGGCTGTTCGGCAGTTGAAACGGCTATGGGGAACCAGTATATTGACGAGCATCGTTGGAACGAGGACGATGAACTGGTAATCGTATTCCAAGAGGATCATGATACTGACGGCTGGGCAATTCTACATGAGCATCACAGCTCTATTGATGACGCCATTATGAGCGGCGAATCGCCTGATTTCACCGGGCCACTGACGTTAGATCTTATACGAGAAATCGGGGACGATGACTACCCATCATATAACTTCGATCTGAAATTGTACGAGGGTTGGTTTGGTCCGATGATGAGAACCGCTGAAGAGGAACTGGGATCTTACAGCTTTGAGGTTCCAGAAGACAAGGTACCGGACACAGTTATTTCTGGATAATTCTCGTCACCTATCTCTTCTGTTCGAGAAGGTCGGCACACTCTTCGTTAAGTCGCGCAGCGGTCTGACGCTCGCTGTGGTGGGCTTCTTCGTCCTCCATGATGTCGCGACTGGCTTCGTATATCATGGCCAGCTGGCGCACGTCGACTTATGCTATATTAACGCAGACTGTAGATATAGGTATATTTATACAAAATATTTAATATGTTGTACAGCGAAGCTGTAGTGGGAAGAAGGAACAGTACGAGCAACTGTCCCTGTCTAAACTAATTAGTGTAAGGTGGTGGGAAGTGTCCCATAGACTGGTTCGAGAACGGGGTCACCAAGTACAACCAATAAGCTTCTCAGTTACTGTAACAAGTTACTGGTACTGTTGTAGTAGTGTGGTGCCGTTCTTGTAACAAGTAGTGTAGAACCACTCCCAGATACACTTCTTATCACTGAATCGGGCCACGCAGTAGTGCACCAGTTAGTGCCAGGTCACTCATTACTGAACCCCCTATATCCCCCTTTGACGATCCGTCAGGCAGGTTCGAGGATGTAGGTAGGAGATACACCGGATCATACCCGCTACCAGCCAATCTGACGCGTCTATCGCCCTCGTGGTCGAGTTTTCCATCTATCTGAATTCATTCATCGCAGAACATCAAAAGTCGCTCCTGGGCGAATCTGGGGCCGATGGCAGGGTCCACCAGGAGCAGATTGCAGAAGTTGCTCAGACCGCCAATTTCTGCACTTAAGCGATCTCGAGGACCAACAGCCTTGAGGGATTACTACCAGTTATTGAACTCCACTTTTTTAGTTCATTGTAGTTGGTGTGCACTATATAATCGCTAACTCAAGCGATAAGGATGCGATGCATGCTGGCGTGCGAGAACGAGCACAACCCACCGATCTCGGGCGGCCTTCTTGTATTAGCGAGTGTGCAACGTATTGTGGGCAATGGGTCGGTTGCGACACCATCAGGGGAGGGGTGGGGCCTCTACAGAGAGGTGACTGTCTCAGAATTTTTTAAAATTTAACCTATTATAAGGCCGTGGTATAAACTTGAATTACAGACAGACTCGCGAAAATGTGCCACCCCAATATTTCTGGATAGTATTACTGAGTATAGTGGAAGCGACAAGGTTAATACCACTGGTTGAGACGCTAAAGGGGAAAGTCGACTTAGCGGGCTTCAAATCCGAGTTTTTGGACGTCTGAGCTAATGCATAACCCCGGCCGGTGAAATATTCATGTCAACTACTACCGAAATTGAAAACAGTAGAGTATCGATCGAGCAATCAGAGAGCGAAGATCCAATTAGTTGTTCAACGACAGAGAATGCGACGGTATTCCGTTCGTGGGAATGCGCACAGGGTTACCGTCTCGGTGGGAGAAAAGATAGTTACCACGCTCACTATCGGCGTCTTTGGAAGCAGCATCTCGGCCTCTATAACGGAATGTGGCGAGATGAAAAGAAAATGAACAGACTCGATACGTTGTATCTATTCGACGCGATCTCTGGGTTCCTCGAACTGACTGCACTTCAAAAAGAGGAAGCAAGACGTCACGTTGAAAAGCAAGACTTCCGCCGGTTCAACCGCCCTAACTCGGGTATGTTGCCAACACTGACGGGAATTATCGCTATCTGCGCGTATTACTGCCATGAGGATGGTCGACGTTGCCACCCGAATCATAAAGACAAAGACGAGCTGTTTGAGCAACTGTTTGCAGACTTTGAGATACCGATGAACTACTTCGGGAAAGTCTATGGGCGGTTTGAACAGGATCTGCGGAAACCCCTTCCTGCTCCTGATCTTGATGAAGCAGTAGTCGTCCCGCAGGGTGGAGAATGGTGGCCTTATGGACAGGTCTGCTCACCGGCTTGAACATATCATTATCTCCCAAAACTCGACAGATCGAATAGGGGGTTATAAAGAATTTTGTATTAATAGGGGTAGAGAAGCGGCGAACGGCGGTAGTGACACTACTTAGTGGGTTGTCGGTGTCGAAGATTAGTTCGAGAAGGCGGCAGACCAAGTGTAACCAGTAAGCTTCCCGGTGAGATACACACTGAGCTACTCGGCGTTACTGGGAATGGCTATAGTAGTCTGGCGCCCTTCTCGCAAGAAGAAGCTTTTCTCCCGATCCTGCCGGACACCGATCGGGCACGAAGGGGTGTTCACCACTACGTGTCACTTCTAACAGTACGGTAGGGTATCAAATTCTTTCTACACGCTAACAATTTTCGCACATCTACCAACGAACAGCTAAAAACGGGAATCTTCGAAGCCTGTGAAAGCGTCTCTCGGTTCGCGATCGACGGAGTTCTTATTTACCAGGATTTGTTGAAATCCTCAGAATCTGTTAGAAAGAGAGTGCTGAATACAGAGAATGAATGTATCGGGCTTGTAAAAATTGTAGCCCTTTCACGCATCGGTCGTTGGAATACAATATCTCAGTAACTAATTTGAGTGGCCGGGCGGATTAACGCCGTTACAAAGCTTAGGAACATTTTCACCCGGTGGACCTACGTTTTTTGCATAGTTGGATGCAGCTTCTCCTTGCTCTCCTGGGTCACGGTCTGTAAGACTTGGTATTCCTTTGTTTTCACCGCAGTTGTTCGCGTCTGCTGATACCACGCCAGCGGTACCGCCCGTAAGCGCAACGAGTACTACGAGCGCGATGAGTATTTTAGTGGTTCTCATGTCTTTTCACTGGATAGGTGGTTTCCCTTATCCAGGTGAGGGTGCCACGGACGTCTATATAACCAATGACGACTGTTTCTCACGAGGAACTGATAGTTACTACGAGAAAATCATTGAATTATAGAATTATTGAGATGGTTCCAACAGTACGTCCGTCTTATGCTGTTGGTGAACGGAGGCCTGTGCTTGTCCTCTCCTGAATAGATACTCTGGGCCTTGTTTGAACGCGTGATTTCACGGGTGTAAGTCCTCTATTGCGCGTTCGATGTTGCGGACGGCGGATTTCATGACAAGTTCACGGAATTGACCGAACCAGGTTCTCGACCAGAGCGTATC